>JAWOCT010000094.1:0-25693 GCA_046483675.1 Cyclonatronaceae bacterium | reverse complement strand
TGGGCAACGGTGTCTACCTGTACCGTATCACCGCCGGTGAGTTCACCCGATCACGCAAAATGATGCTGATGAAATGAGCAGCAGCTGTGCAAGCTGCGCCGCACAATCCAACAGGCCACTTAACACATAGCGGCCTGAACAGCAATGAAACGGTATGATCCGACACATGAGGGATAATCCAGCACATGAGGGTCATACCGTTTTTTTATTGGCTAAAAGAATCGTCAAGGGCTAAAAGAATCGCCAAGGGACGATAAGTCAAAAATTTGATTTTACATTACTTATTATATTACAGTAACTTGCGCTTATACTAAATAATACTTGCAAACACCTTTTGACGGAGGGAATTATGGTCGCAGTGAAAAAGACAATATGTATGTGCCTGCTGATGTTGTTTGGGCCCTGGAGTCTGGCAATGGCACAGGTGCTCACCGATTTTGAAGACGGCCTGGACGGCTGGACCGCCGTAGGGGACGGTCAGTTCTACCTGGAAGAAGACACCGGCAATCCGGGCAGCACCATGCGCATCGACGATGATGCCACCGGCAACATACTCTACGCCATCGCCCCGGGCCATTTTCTGGGCGACTGGAGCCAGACCACGCCGCAAGATTCACTGTACTACGATCTGTTCCTGAACAGGATCAGCGGAAGCTTCCTCAGCACCTCCCGTATCTTCAGCATCTCCGGTCCCGGCGGTCGCGCATGGGGTCTGCTCGGCTCTGAATACAATGCCATTGACCAGGAATGGAGGCGCTATGCCATCAGCCTGGATCCCGACGACTGGGTCATGCAGTCCGGAACCTGGGAAGATCTCATCCAGAATGTCACCCTGCTTGAACTGACTGCCGAATTCATCAACGGTCCCGAATTCGTCCGCCTCGACAATATCGGCATGACTTTCTCACCACAGATTACCAGCGCCAGCACCGACATCCGGTCCACCTTTGACAACGGCAGCTTCGAAGGGTGGTATTTTGTGGATGCCGGGCCGGCCTCCGTCCAAAACTCCGGCGGCAATCCGGACGGATACGTCCGCATCGGCGACAGATCCGGTGTCATTTCCCGGGCCATCGCCCCGCCCTACTTTCTCGGTGACTGGACCGGCCTCGACGGCAGCGCCGCACTGAATTTCGACATCAACATACTCAACCACAGCGGCTCCGTGCTGGACCTGGACTATTTCGTGAGGATAAGCGGACCGGCCGACACCGCACGCGTCGCCCTGCCTGCGGATATCACCGAATCATTCGGGCAGTGGAAGACGTTCTCCTTTTTCCTGAGCGAGGATGACTGGATCATGGAAAGCGGATCCTGGGACAACCTGATGCAAAACGTAACCGAACTCATCATTACCGTAGAATTCATCAGCGGCAGCGAAACCATCGGACTGGACAACGTCATGTTCACCGATGATCCGCCCGAAGTCGATTTCACGGCATCCCCGACCTTCCTGTTTCCCGGTGATTCTACGCAATTCACGGACCAGAGCCGTTTCGCCCCCTCTGAATGGTTATGGGATTTCGGGGACGGCAACACATCCACCGAATCCAGCCCCTGGCACACCTATGAATCCGCCGGGGTGTTCGACGTCAGCCTGGAGGCGACCAACCGGTTCGGCACCAACACCCTGGTCAAAGAGTCCCTCGTAGAGGTGGCCGGCATCAGCGACTCACTGCTGTTCCTGGATGAATTCACCGGCTCCCCGATCCATCCCGGCTGGTCCTTCCGCGGCAATTGCAACTGGAGCATTCAGAACGAAACCCTCGCCCAGACCAGCAACTATCACGTTGCGGGCAACCTGCTGGGCGCCTGTTTCGGGATTACCGGAAGCCGGTACTGGGACGATTACCTGCTGGATGTCGATTTCCGCTCCACCGATGATGACGGCATCGGCGCCATCTTCCGGTACCAGGACGAGAACAACTTCTACCTGTTTTACTGGCGGGAAGAAGTGGAACACCGGGCGCTGAAGAAATTTGTGGATGGCGAAGAAATCGACCTTGCCGCCGACACCGCGAAATACGACGTCGACCGGTGGTACAACCTGAAAATCGAGGCAAACGGACCCGAAATCACCGTCTGGCTGGATGACGAGATCCTCTACGAAGTCACCGACTCGACATTCGAAGCCGGCAAGGCCGGGGTCTATTGCTGGGCCAACCAGTCCTCCTACTGGGACAACTTCAAGGTGGTACGGACCAACATGGAACCCGACCCGTCATCCATCACTTTTGCCAACCTCGAAAACGGGACGGCCACCGTTGAAGAACAACTTGGCGAAGCATGGGTCTATGCCCAGGTGGAAATCCCCGGCGTCACCGACGCCGCCGGGTCTTCGGAGGACCTGCAGGCATGGATCGGCTACAGTCAGCAGGACGGTGACCCTGCCGAGCTGCAGGATGTCGCGTGGGAGGAAGCACAATTTGACTCCGACTATGAAGACCTGGGCAGCGGCCGCCACCGGTACATGTTCGATATGGGCAGCACAATTCAGTACATCGGCAAGAAGGCGCCATCCTCCAATGGCATCCAGTCTGAACAGGATCCTTTCCATTATTACTATTCCCGCTTCCAATACCTGGATCAGGAATATGTCTACGGCGGGTACAGTCCGGATGGCGGCGGATTCTGGGACGGGGAAGAAAACGTATCCGGCCAGCTCTTCGTCAATGCCACATCCTCAGAATACGCTGACGGCCTGCCCCGCGAATTCGCACTGCAGCAGAACTACCCCACCCCGTTCAACCCGTCCACGCTCATCGCGTTCACCCTGCCACAACAGCAACACGTGCGTCTGGAGGTCTACGACCTGCTGGGCCGCCGCGTGGCTCTGCTGGTGGATGAGGTGCGTCCGGCCGGAGCCTATACCGTCGACTTCGACGCCGCCGCGCTCACCAGCGGCGTCTACCTGTACCGCATCACCGCAGGCGATTTCAACCAGACCCGCAAAATGATGCTGATGAAGTAGGATGTTCCCTGGCGGTTTGCCAGTGTGGGCTGTGGCACAGCGGTTGCCGCTATGGCCCATGGCCATCCGGGAAAAGCGGCAGGATCTTCACTGAAGGTCCTGCCATTTTTTTGTTATTTTATGACCGACCGGATAATCCCGGCACGGTTGCTGCAGCCGTCCTGGTTCACGGATACCGCGAGTAAACCGGCCCCGGTTGCATAAAAACCATAGTGGACAGACATAATCCCGATCTCGGTACGGATCATGACCGCCACCCATCAATTCCGAAAACACCCTTTGCATACTATGTGGAACGGGTTCCTTCTGTTCGGCTTTTTGGGTATCGCTCTGCTGGCGGACCCGCGGATCCTGCGCGAGGAAATCCTGGCCGTTTTTCTTGCAGCCCTGTGCCTGGCCGTCCTGGTTGCAGTCATGACTGCCCGTGTCCATTCGGCTGAAGAAAAGGATCCCACCGGCACCGCCGTCAAACGGCTGCTCCTGCCCGCGACCGGTGCCTTCCTCCTGTCTCTCGCCTACTGGTACCGGGCTTCCCTGGATGCCGGGACGTTTGAAGCCGGTCTGGGCCTGGAAATTGCCCGCACCTTCCTGTTCTGGGTGCCGGGGATCGCTTTCATCTCGCTTTACCGGGCACCGGGAGAAAACTGGCGTCCGACCGGCCGGGGACGCTTTGTCTTGCGCATCGGTACGGCCGCACTGGCCGGACTGCTCGGGATGCTTGCCGCCACGGCCGTGCACGACTACCGGGATGCCCGCTTCGACCGGGTCTCGCTGGAGGAAACCCTTGCGCACTACCGGCAGCACCTCATACCCGATGATATCGATTTGGAATGGCGTCACTGGGGCGATCTTCTTCAGGCGGACCTGAGCTGGCGGCGATCCCCGGGACGGTCCAGCTACGAGGAGCTGACGCGCATACGTACCTTGTCCGATCGTTTCACACGCCTGACCGGCCGCCATGACACCGGCCGACTCGAACTCCGCATGCACCGTAACGGCCGCACTTTTGCGCAGCTGGACTGGACACACGAAAGCGACGGCAATCCATGGGACCAGGTGCGGCTGGACCATGCGGCTGCCGGCATCTCACCTTACCCGGATCGCGCCGATATAGATCACGTTATCGAATCCATCAATGCCCGGGATCGACCGGCGCATATCCAGACCGAAATGCGGGGCAGTGCCCTGTGGCTCTGGCACTCCGGACTGGATTCCGGGAGCGAAGTCCCATCCGCTCAGACTTCCCCTGATGCCTTTCCCGACAGCGACACCGCAGCCCCTGAGACTTCTTTTGATTCCTTTTCGGATTTTGATTCCTTTTCTGATGCGGATGCGCTTGCCCCCGTCGAACCGTGCCCGACCGAATCGGAAGAGGAAGAGCCGTGTCCTACAGAAACCGGAACCATCACAGACCCGGCCGATGGATACGGCGCAACCGATGCTGCCACTGCAACCGATGCTGCCACTGCAACCGATGCTGCCACCATGCCGGATCCAGCCCTGATGCATCCCGATTCCATCCGGGCACTGGCGCGCGAATGGAGAGGGATCAACCGGATTATACGAACGCTGAGTCCCCTTTTCCGTGATATTGCCTCTTACCACATCCGCATGCCCGGTGGTCACCAGCTCGAAATACCCGCCTCGGAAACACGGGGCTACTTCCAGGCGCAGCACCATCTGCCGCTACCGGCCGGAAAGGCCGTCATCCAGCTGAGCAACCGGGCGGATCCGCCCCCGCCTCCGGAGCCCGTCCGGCAACGCGCACCCGTTCGTTTTGTCTGGAATGATGGCCGGTTTGGCCCCACGCACAACGATGTCACCCTGTGGCCGTGGAGCCATTCGGGACTGACCCCGCATTACCGGGTGTATCTGCTCGATGTGGACGCCGCAGGCAAGGTGACCTTTTTACTGGAGCCGTTGAGCGGCGGACCGGACAGCCCTGGTCCGCTAACCCTTTCACCCGGTGAATTGCATAAAACCGGCGAACTTTTCATCCGCTATATGGAATGGCGGCAGGTTGACCGGCCCTGATCACGTGCAACATCCATCTAAAGTTATTTCCAATCCCATGACACTTTTCAGCCACTTCACTTCAAACCGTTTTTCATTGACCGCTATCGTCCTGACATTGCTCCTGTCGGTCTCAACCGTGTTTTTCCCCGACCCGGTACGTGCCCGGGAGTTCAATGTTGAGGTGGAAGCAGGAGGCGCCTGGTTCTCCCGCAACGACGTGCGCATCCCCAACGAGGGCGGCACCCGCTTCGACATGATCGACCTCATCGGCAGCGATGCCACCCCCTACTACCGTGTGCGATTTAACATCTCTTTTTCCGGACGGCATCTTGCAAGAATATTGTATGCACCATTTACAAAAAGTGGTACCGGAATCTTTCATAATGATGTATTCTTTGAAGCCTCGACGTTTTCAGGTGGTATTCCGGTGAAAGGTACCTATCGCTTCAGTACCTATCGGTTCACCTACAGGTATACCTTCCATGACAGTGAGGCGTGGCAACTGGGTGCCGGAGTGGCCGGTCTGATCCGTGACGCCAAGGTGCAGCTGCAGCAGGAAGACCTCTTGGAAAAAAACACCGATCTTGGATTCGTCCCTCTGGTCCACCTGTACGCCCGTCGAAACCTTTCCACGGCACTATCCGTCCGGCTGGATGCAGAGACCCTGGCGGGACCGCAGGGCCGGGCTACCGATGCCGCTCTCACCGTACATTATGAATTGCCCGGTAACCTGACCCTTTTCACAGGTTACCGGCTGCTGGAAGGCGGGGCTGACGTGGAACAGGTCTACAATTTTTCGTGGATCCATTTCGGTCTGCTCGGATTGGCCAAAACTTTTTAAAACATGGTACATTTTTGATTTTCATTGCCCGGCCAGTTATGTATATTGCCTGATGGCAGATAGATCATATGTATGATATTCATTGATTTTATTTACCCAAAAGCAGGAATTTGAAAACAGATCGGGGACCCTGTTTTTTTTCTCCATTCGGCGGATGCATGACCATTATTTTCCCATGTATGCGTTACAATAACAGGACACCGCGTCCGAAAGGGACATGAATCACGGAAAAACAGCTAAAAAACTGCGAAAAAACCGCTTTTTTTCATGAAATATTTACAATAACTATCAACCTTGTTCCATAGAACAACCTACCCACATTCCGGATAAGACCATGGCCGACTCCAGCGTACATACCGCCACCGCCGAAAATCAGGTGCAAGACATTCAAACCAAAGGCAAACGGGTCGTTGATCAGGCCGATATCGCCATGATCATGGACCGTTACCACTACTCCGAGGATACCCGCTCCATCATCCAGAAGGAAAACCTGCTGCCGGCCGGCGTGCTCACCCGCCTGCACTCCTCCTTCCCGCAACACTCTGGCATCCTGGAAACCAAGGAATTCATGTTCACCGGCAAGCACCACTACTCCGGGTTGAAAGGCTTCCGCGAGATCGTCGAAATCCTGGAGAGCAACGACATCGACATCGGACACATCAAAGAGCGCGAGCTCTTCATCGACGTCTACCGTTTCCTGGCCACCAAGCACGTCCTCAACAAGATCGACTGGAACGATCCCCACAAGGATCCGCTCTTCCAGCTGGTCATCCCGCAGCCGGGAATGATCCGGGAGGATGTGGTCACCGCCTATCTCGAAGCCGAAACCGAAGAGCAGCGCCAACAGGTGGTCCGCGAACACCAGCAACGCATCAATCCGCATGACGGCAAGCAGCTGCTCAACAAGCCGTGGTACATCAACGAGGAGGGCGACCTGGAGATCGTGCGCGGCAGCCAGCACAAATATCCACCCTGTCAGCTCATTTTCGACAAGACCACGCAGAGTTGCTTCGCTTTCTGCACCTACTGTTTCCGTCACGCCCAGGTGCGCGGCGACGAGGACATGTTCGCCCAGGACGACATCGACCAGGTCCACGAGTACCTCAAAAAGCACAAGGAGGTCACCGACATGCTGATCACCGGCGGCGACGCCGGCCACCTGCCGCACAAGCGGCTGGCCGGGTATGCGATGCCGCTGATCGAGGACGACGAGCTGATGCACATCAAAACGCTCCGCCTAGGCTCCCGCGCCCTCACCTTCCACCCGGAAATGGTCCTGAGCAGCGACTACGATCCGTACCTGGAGATTTTCCGCACGCTCTACGACAACGGCATCCAGGTCGTGTGGATGGCCCACTTCTCCACACCGCGCGAAGTGCTCAATCCGTCCACCGTCGCGGCCATCCGCCGCCTCAGGGCAAACGGCGTGACCATCCGCAGCCAGAGCCCAATAATGAACCATATCAGCCTGTTCAAGGATGAAGAGGGCAAGGTGGATGTAGACAAATCCGCGCAAAACTGGATCGACCTGGGACTGGCCCTCGGCATGCTGGGCGTCGGCTTCCACTCGATGTACTGCGCGCGTCCGACCGGCGAACACCACTATTTCACCGCCCCGCTGGCCGATATCGACAAGATCTTCAACAAGGTCTACCGCACCCTGCCGTCCATCAACCGTCCGTCACGGTACATCACCATGACGTCCTCGGCCGGCAAAGTGTCGCTGATCGGTACCGCTGAAGTCAGGGGCGAGAAAGTCTTCGTCCTGAAATTCAATGAGGCCCGGAACATGGAGTGGATGGACCGCGTCTTCCTGGCCAAATACGACGAAGAAGAAAACACTATTGAAAATCTGGAGCCATACGACACAGACAGGTATTTCTACGAAGACGAGCTCGCAGAGATCGAACAGACCCTGGAGCAAAACCTTCAAAAGAAGATCGACGAACAGCATTGAATCCCCTCACCCAAACCATGCGTCCTTAACACATGATAAATAAAATCGTTGCCTCACCGGCTGAGGCGGTGGCCGATATTTTTGACGGGGCCGTCGTCATGATCAGCGGATTCGGTGAAGCAGGCAGCCCCATTGAGCTCATCCATGCCCTGATCGACCAGGGCGCCAAAGAACTGACGGTCATCAGCAACAACACGGGCAGCGGTCATGTCGGGCTGGCGGCGCTCATTGAACACCGCCGCGTCAAAAAAATGATCTGCTCCTTCCCCCGGACCGCCAACTCCAAAGTGTTCCCCGAGTTGTACAAGAACGGTGAAATTGAACTGGAGCTGGTGCCCCAGGGCACGCTGGCCGAAAGGATCCGCTCCGGCGGGGCCGGTATCCCGGCTTTCTACACTCCGACCGCGGTCGGCACCCCGCTGGCCGAAGGCAAGGAATCACGTGAATTCGACGGGCAGACCTACATCATGGAACGCACCATCCGGGCCGATTTTTCGCTGGTCAAGTGCAAGGCAGCCGACCGCTACGGCAACCTCGTCTACAACAAGACCGCCCGGAATTTCGGACCGATCATGTGCACGGCCGCCGAGACTACCATCGTCCAGGCCAGGGAGATCGTCCAGCTGGGCGATCTGGATCCCGAGGCGGTGGTCACCCCCGGCATCTTCGTCAGCAACGTGGTCGAGGTCCGCGACCCGGCCGAAGAATCGAAACTGGTAGCAGAAGACAGGAGGTATCCATGGTAAGCAAAGAAGAAAAAACCGGCTGGAGCGTCGGCGAGATGGCACAGAAAGCGGCCCTGGATATCCCGGACGGCTCGTATGTAAACCTGGGCATCGGCATGCCGGAACTGGTGGCCGATCATGTGCCGGAAGGACGCGAAGTCATCTATCACACTGAAAACGGACTGCTGGGCATGGGTCCGGTCCCCGCGCCGGGCGAGGAAGATCCCGAGCTCATCAACGCCGGCAAAAAATGCGTAACGGCCATCCCCGGCGCATGCTTTTTCCACCATGCCGACAGTTTCACGATGATCCGCGGCAACCACATCGACTTCTGCGTGCTCGGCGCGCTGCAGATCTCCGAACAGGGCGACCTGGCCAACTGGTCAACCGGCGCCGCGGGGGCCATCCCGGCTGTCGGCGGGGCCATGGACCTGGTAGCCGGCGACATACGGATCTTCGTCATCAGCCGGCACACCACCAAGACCGGTGAGCCGAAGATCGTCAAGGAGTGCACTTTCCCGCTCACGGGCAAGAAGGTCGTGAACACGATTTACACCGATCTGGCGGTCATCGATGTCAAAGAAGACGGACTTTTCGTCCGTGAACTGGCCCCCGGAGTCACGTTTGAGTATGTTCAGGAACGCACCGGGGCCACGCTGCACCAGTAACCAGTCACCAGTCACCCTTTACCCACTCCGCCGCGGACCACGGCTCCCGACCCGCGGCACACACCCTCAAATCGCTACCGATATGTTGGCTGCAGGACCGATCAAAGAAAAACGCAGCGGCGAAGAGATCTATAAACAGGCATGCGGTGTGATAACCGGCGGTGTCAGCCGCAACACCGTCTTCCGCAGGCCGCATCCATTCTACGCCTCCCACGCTTCCGGGTGCTACGTCACCGATATCGACGGCGTGGAGCACATCGACTTCGCGAACAACATGGCCTCGCTTATCCACGGCCATGCCCATCCCGCCATCGTCAGCGCCGTCGTGGAACAGCTCATGCGCGGTACGGCCTATACCATGGCCACCGAAGCTGAAGTCAACTTTGCCCAGCTGCTTCACGAGCGCGTGCCGTCCTTCGAGCGGATCCGTTTTGTGAACTCGGGCACTGAAGCCGTCATGGCGCTTATCAAAGCGGCACGCGCCTTCACCGGCCGGCCCATGATCGCAAAAGCCGAGGGAGCCTATCACGGCACCTACGATTTCGCCGAAGTCAGCCAGACGTCCAACCCATCCAACTGGGGGGACCTGGACGAGCCCAACAGGGTGCCACTGGTCAACGGTACCCCGCAGGGAGTGCTGGACAACGTCGTGATCTTTCCGTACAACGACACCGAACGCACCCTTGCCCTGCTTGACAAATACGCCGATCAGATCGCCTGTGTGATCATGGATCCGGTTGCCCACCGCATTGGCCTTTTTGGGGCGAACCAGGAATATGTGGATGCGCTTTACGCCTGGACACGCCGCAACGGGGCACTGCTTGCGTTCGATGAGGTGGTCACCCTGCGGGTGAATTATGGTGGCGCCCAGGAGAGTTTTTCGGTGAAGCCGGACCTCACCTCCATCGGCAAGATTATCGGCGGCGGCTTCCCTGTCGGAGGTCTGGCCGGACGCGGTGATATCATGAAAGTGCTGGATCCGCGCGAACAGCGGCTCCTTTTCCCGCACTCCGGCACCTTTTCTGCGAACCCGATCACCATGACCGCCGGGCGCATTGCCATGGAGCTGTTCGACCGGGAAGCGGTAAATAACCTCAACGAGCTCACAAGTCTGGCCAAAGAGCAGGTCATGACGTCAGCTCATGAAGCTGACATCCCTGTGTCTCTTACCGGTGCGGGTTCCATGTTCCGGATTCACTTCCGCTCCACACCACCGACCCGGTACCGCGAGGTATACCAGTCCCAGGAGGAAATCACCATACTCAAGGAATTCCTTGACTACATGCACGTCAGGCAGCACATCATGATGATCAACACCGGAACCTGCATGCTCTCGACCGCCATTACCCGCAACGAGGTTGACCGGCTGTCCGAAGCCATGCTTAACGGCTTCCGGCATATCAAACCTATGCTGGACAAGCTGCACGACAAGGCGACTCAGAGCGGCTGATATGTCAGCATGCGCGATCCGGCAGGAAGTTCGACCCAACAGAAAGCCCAATCCGGCAAAAAGCCCAATCCGGCAGGAAGCCCGAACAAACAGGTGACCAAACCGGCAGAATCGCATGTTGCCGGGGAACAATCCAAACCCGATCGATGTACAATTTTTATAGTTATTAGAATTCAATCCATTACGCTTAAATATGTTACGGTATGAGAGAAGTTTTTATTTGTGATGCTGTCCGCACCCCCGTCGGCCGCTATGGCGGTTGTCTTTCGCAGGTCCGCCCCGACGATCTGGGTGCCATCCCCATCAAGGCGCTCATGGAACGCAACGCCGATGTGGACTGGCTGGAACTGGATGATGTGATCCTGGGCTGTGCCAACCAGGCCGGAGAAGACAACCGGAACGTTGCCCGCATGTCATTGCTGCTGGCCGGTCTTTCCGAAACCATCCCCGGCATGACCGTCAACCGGCTCTGCGGCTCAGGCATGGACGCCATAGGCAACGCCGCACGCATGATCCGTTCGGGCGAGGCCAACCTGATCGTCGCCGGCGGTGTGGAGAGCATGTCGCGCGCCCCCTTCGTCATGGACAAATCGGACAAGGCTTTTTCCCGATCGGTCAACCTCTACGACAGCACCATCGGCTGGCGCTTCATCAACAAGAAGATGGACAAGATGTACGGCACCGAGCCGCTCATCATTACCGCCGAGAACATTGCCGAGGACTTTGGTATTTCCAGGGAGGATCAGGACCGTTTTGCCCACTGGAGCCAGGAAAAAGCTGCTGCTGCCCAAAAAAACGGCCACCTGAGCGAAGAAATCGTCTCCGTGACCATCCCCCAGCGCAAGGGCGACCCGATCGTGGTGGATACCGACGAACACCCGCGCCTGAGTTCCGTGGAGAAGCTGGCCACCCTCAAGCCCGTTTCCCGCAAGGACGGAAGTGTCACGGCCGGCAATGCGTCGGGTGTCAACGACGGAGCTGCGGCCCTTATCCTCGCCTCGGCCGAAGCGGTCGAAAAGCACAAACTGACGCCAATAGCAAAAATCCTTGGCATGGCCACCGCCGGCGTACCGCCGCGCATCATGGGCATGGGACCCGTCCCGGCCACCAGGAAACTGCTGCCACGTTTGGATCTGACCCTCGATGACTTTGACATCATCGAACTCAACGAAGCGTTCGCGGCCCAGGCGCTGGGTTGCATCCGCGAACTGGAACTGGATGATTACGACCCGAGGCTAAACCGCTGCGGTGGGGCCATTGCCCTGGGCCACCCGCTGGGCGCAAGCGGAGCACGGATCGTCACGACCGCCCTCCGGCAGCTGCAACGCCTGGAAAAATCCACAACCAAACGCGCTTTGTGCACCATGTGTATCGGTGTCGGACAAGGCATATCGGTCGTGCTGGAAATCGACTGATTCTTGCTGGAAATCGATTGAGTCGTACTGGAAATCGACTGATTCTTGCTGGAAATCGACCGAGTAGTACCGGAAATCGACCGATTGGTCCTGACCGGGTATTACATCTATTGCACCGGCAACTTGAGCAATCGCCCGGCCGGGATCTGCTCATCCAGATCCACCTGATTTACGATAGCCATCTCCTCTTCGGTTATATCCATCGGCAACGTTGACGGCAGCAGGTTGCCGAACCGGTCGGCCCGGGGCGCCGGCACCACTTCCAGCCGTACCGGACGGATCCTTAGGATGCGCCGGTCGGTAAGCTGGTTGAACTGTTCCGGCACCTGTTGGAATGCAGACTCATAGGCATCCCAGGAGCTCTGAAGCGTGTAATTGATGAACCGGTACACCCGGTCCCCGTACTCAACGGCATAGATCAGCGCCTGCAGGTCCCCTTTGTCCTGCGGGATTGTCACTTCCGCCTGATAGGCCGGGTACTGACCGCTGCTTCGGGTTTCGGACTGGCTGTTGGTGTTGATACCATCCTGACCAATGAAAGTGCGGACAGACTCCCGGGCCGTGGCGGCCTCCCCGTCGATGCGCATGATCATTACCGCATCCTGCGAAGGACTCAGCAGAATCACCTCATTTCGCTGGTTGATCAGCTGCCACTGGTCTGGCACCGGAAAGCGGAACGCCAGCTCGGGGTGCACAAACTGTCCGTTATCCACAAAGCCCTCACGGGGATTTTCACCATAAATCATCCCGTCGACCAGCTCTAAATACTGCTCCTCGTTGCGTTTGGTCTGCTCCAATCCCTGCTCCGCCCATTCGGCCGCCATCTTCGGGATCGATTTCTCGCGCTCGCCCGGATCAGGGTGGCTGGACAGCATCGTCGGAATGGCTTGTCCGGACTGCTCGGACATCCGCTTGAGGCTGGTGAAAAAGGCGGCGCCTTCCTCGGCGGCATAGCCGGCGCGGGCAGCGTATTCCACCCCTAGCCGGTCCGACTCGCGTTCGGCATCCCGGCTGTAGCTCAGAAATATGAGCTGGGCGGCCTGGCTGCTAAGGTTCAGGATGCTTTCACCGGGCAGGCCCAGGAATTCCTCGCCAAGCACCGCACCGCCGATGATAGCGATCTGTCCGAGCGTCTGCCGTATCGCCCGTTGCGAGGCGTGCCGTGCCGCCACGTGGCCGATCTCATGCCCCATGACCACGGCCAGCTGCGCTTCGTTGTTCAGGTGCACCATTAGCCCCCGCGTCACATAGACATATCCGCCGGGCAGGGCAAAGGCGTTGACGACAGGACTGTCCAACACCCGGAAAAAGAACTCCGTTTCCTGGAATTTCTGGTCCGTATCCTCCCGGCGCATGTGGCTTTCGGCCAGGATCACCTTACTGATCTCATCCACGTAAGCTGCTACCCGCTCGTTGTCATACAGCCCGTATTGCGTGGTCAATTCCTGGTCCACCTCCCGGCCGATCTCTATCTCCTGATTCCAGGTATAGGCCAGCAGCCGCGATTTGCCGGTAACCGGATTTTTCTGGATGGTACACGAGCCGGTGAGCAGCACCAGCATCACAAGGATCATTGCATCGCGAAGTCTTCTCATCATGGCGGTATGGATTAGTCTGTTTTGGAGGTTGATTCTAATCCCAATATACACTACTTAAAATCCATAATGTTTTTTTTAGTGCAAATGATAACAAAATTGACCATTTTCTTTCCTGTTTTCGGATTGCGGGCGCTCCAGGCCCTGACCCATAACCTATCATCATATGCATCATGCTGGAACCGTTTTTCTCACCCGGACGCATAGCAGTCATCGGGGCCTCCTCCGATCCCAACAAAATGGGAAACAATGTCGTCCGGAACCTTATCGGTTTCGGTTTCCACGGCGAAATCTACCCGGTTAACCGTCACGCCCTTGAAATCGCAGGCCTGCGCTGCTATCCATCGGTGGAAGAGCTGCCGGAGAAGCCGGACCTGGCTATCGTCATCATACCGGCTCCGGGGGTGCCTGGGGTGCTGCGCGACTGTGGCGAGGCCGGGATCGGACACGTGATCATCCAGAGCGGCGGGTTCAGCGAGACGGGAGACAAGGGCCGCGCCCGCGAGGAAGAGCTGCAGAAAATCGCCCGCGAGTACGGTATCCGCGTCATGGGACCCAATTGCATCGGTGTCATCGACACCCACACCCCGCTGAATACCACCTTCGTGGTCGGCGTACCCGACCGTGGCGACATCGGCTTCGTCTCCCAGTCCGGCGCTGTCGTAGTCTCCGTGATGGACTGGTCCCAGAGCAAGGGTATCGGCTTTTCCCGCATCGCCACCATGGGCAACCAGATGGATGTATCGGCCATGGAGACCATGCAGGCGGTGGCGGACAACCCGAACACCCGCGTGCTTACCACCTACATCGAGGGTATCTCCGATGGCCGGAAATTCCTGGATGTGGCCAGGGAAATATCCCTGAAAAAACCGTTTCTGGCCCTTAAGGGCGGCCAGTCGGAAAAGGGTGCGGATGCGGTAACCTCCCACACCGGGGCATTGTCGGGCAGCATGGAAGCCTGGGAAGCTGCCTTCCGCAAGTCCGGCGTCCTGCAGGTCAACAACATGCAGGAGATGTTCGACCAGGCCCGCGCCCTGGCCTGGCAGCCCCTCCCTGCCGGAAAGCGGGTGGCCATCCTGACCAACGCGGGCGGCTTCGGCATCCTCGCGGTCGATGCGCTCCTGCAACACGGGCTCGAGATGGCCCCACTCACCGATCAGACCAAGGCCTGGCTCAGGGAACGCATTCCGCCGGCAGGCAGCGTAAACAACCCGGTCGATGTCGTTGCCGGTACGGGTCCGGCCACCTATGCGCTGGTGCTCGATGCCCTGCTGGCCGACGAAACCGTGGATGCGGTCATCGTGATCCAGGCGCCACAAGACTGGTTCCGCCAATCCAGTGTCGCCGAAGTGATCGGGGAAGGCGCCACATTGTACAAAAAGCCGGTAATCACCTGCCTGATGGGCAAAAGAGACGCTGAAGACACCCTGGCCCTGCTCCACAAGCGCCGCATCCCTAATGTCGCCTTTCCCGAGCGGGCCGCATCCATCCTTGCCGTCATGGACAAGCGCCGTTTATGGCTGGATGCCATGAAGAAAGCCGGCAAACTCACCACCCGGCCACCTGAGATTCCGGACAATGCCGAACAGCTCATCGCGGACGGCGACTGGACCGGCCTGGCCGCCGCTTACGGCATCCCGCTGCCCGAACAGGCCACCACCTCCAACCCGGATGAAGCGGTACGCGCCGCCAAAACCTTCGGCTACCCCGTCGTCATGAAGCTGATCTCGGACAAAATCACGCACAAAACCGACATAGGCGGAATCCGTGTCGGGCTGCAGGACGAGAAAGAGGTGCGCCGCGCCTGGGACGCGATCGCCGATGCCGCCCGCAAAGCCGGCGCCGACATGCAGGGCATACTGGTCCAGGAAATGCTCCGCGACGGACAGGAAGTCATAATCGGCATCAGGCAGGACGACCAGTTCGGCGGACTCGTCGTGTTCGGCACGGGTGGAACCGAAGTGGAGCTCTACCGCGATGTCTTCACGGCCGTGGCACCGCTCAATACCATCGAAGCCGGGCGCCTGATCGACGCCACCGTGGCCGGGCGCAAACTCGCCGGCTGGCGCAACATGCCGCCGCGCGATCGCAACGCGGTCACCGACATCCTCGTCCGCATGAGCCACATCGCCGTCAACCATCCCGAAATCACCGAAATGGAGATAAACCCGCTCTATGTTCTGGAGGATGGCCACGGCGCCTTTGCCATCGACATCCGCGGGTCGCGCAGGTAACTTCATAATGCCCCACGAGTGCGTCACTCCTTGACACGTCCGCTTCTGCCCCAAGCATTTTCCACGACTTTTCCTGCCATCGTCAATTGATCTGCTTCACAAATCCGCGGTGTCCCCGCTCCCTGAGCTCCCTGAGTTCCGCACGAGCGCTTTCGACGTTGTCATAATACCCGTAATAGACCATGAAACGGGAGCGCTGGAACATGTACACACTGTCCACCCGCACATCCCCTCCAATCTCCTCCGCAAAGCGGTGGGCATAAAACGGACCGCTGTACTCGGCAAGCTGGATGGTATAGCGCTCCTGGTCCAGATCGTCGGGAATCGGTCCGCCCGCTTCCACCAGTTCCAGCCGGACCTGCGCTGTGCCGGAATCGAGCATGTCCAGCGTCTCGGCTGCAGCCCGCGACAGATCGATGATGCGGTCGCCCACATACGGCCCGCGGTCATTGATGCGCACCTGGACGGACCGCTCCGTCTCCGTATCGACCACCCGTACAATGGTGTCGAACGGCAGCGTCCGGTGGGCTGCCGTGCTGTCATTCGCATCGTATATTTCTCCGTTGGATGTGCGTCTGCCGTGAAACCCCGGTCCGTACCAGCTGGCTACACCCTCCTGCAGCACGACATCCGCATCCTCCCCGTCCTTCATTTCACACGAAGTGACAAAAGCCGGCGCCAGAAGCAGCAGCACCAGCCAAAGGATCGATATGTTGACGGCCGGTTTTTCCATCACTCCCCCATGACCACGCCTTCCCTCCGGGGATCGGCTCCACCGAAGAATCCGTCATCGGTGCGCTGGATGGCTTGCAGGCCGCTGGTGAGCGCCTGTTCCAGCACCACATGCCCGCGTTCTTCCAGGGCTTCCAGGATCCCGGACGGGAAACGTCCCTCTTCCAGGATCGAAGGCCCGTTGTAGTTCGCAAAATTGGGCAGATCAATGGCCTCCTGGGCATTCAGGCCGAAATCATACATACCCAGTATCGTCTTTGCCGTAAAATGGATGATGGCCGCGCCGCCGGGCGATCCCACGGCGGCGACCAGCTCACTGCTATCGGTATCGAAAACAAGGCTGGGAGCCATGCTCGAACGCGGCCGTTTTCCCGGCTGCACCCGGTTGGCCACCGGACGGCCTTCCCCGTCCACGGGCGACAGTGAAAAATCGGTGAGCTCGTTGTTCAGATGAAAGCCACCGGGCAACCTGGTTCCGCCGTCGGACATGATACGGCTGCCGAAAACCTGCTCGATGGTCGTGGTCATCGAAACGGCCCGGCCCTGCCGGTCTATGATACTGATATGGCTGGTGCCGCTGTCGGGCTGGCGCGGATGGATCCCGTAGGATGACGTAACCGCACCGGGCTCGCCGTATTCGGCCTGCTCCATCGCTTCCGCACCGACAAGAGCGGCCCGGTCGGCCAGATAAGCCGGATCCAGCATCTGCTCCCAGTCTCCGGCCGGCGCTTCCACATACCTCGGATCGGCGATATAGCGGTTGCGG
Organism: Cyclonatronaceae bacterium; assembly: GCA_046483675.1. GTDB lineage: Bacteria > Bacteroidota > Rhodothermia > Balneolales > Natronogracilivirgulaceae > SKNL01. Next base: position 8,323 of record JAWOCT010000094.1, on the reverse strand, counting down.
TCGGCGTAGGCCAGCTTCGACGCCTCGAAATAGGAATGCAGCCATGCGGCTGTGGGCACCGGGCCCGGCTTTGGTCCTGCCTCCGGTTCGGGCACCGCCCCCGTCACCGGTCCGGTCAACGGCCCCATGGACGCTTCATCCTTCCGTCCAGTCGGATCACCACGCAATGGCACGGTGTCCAAAAGCACACTGTCCTCCAGACTCGTATCCTCCACAACCGCACTATCCACAACCATATCCTGGAAAACCGTATCCTGCAGACTCGTATCATCCAAAACCATATCCTGCGCAACTATGTACTGCAGACCCGCTTCAGGATGGTCATAATCATCGACATCAGCCAGTTGCTCGAGTATGCCCAGAATCTGCAACATCGTTAAATGTCCGGAGGATGGCGGGGGGAACCCGCATATCGTATACTGCCGCCACGGCGTGCAAAGGGGATCCGTCTCAAGGGTTTCGAATGGATAGGAGGAAAGGTCATCGGCGCGCATGGGACCCGGACACCGGTGCAGCCGGACCCGGTCCACGATGTCGCGAGCAACCGGCCCTTCGTAAAAAGCCGTCACGCCCTCCCCGGCAATGCGCCGCAGCACCTCCGCCAGCGCCGGGTTACGCAGTTGGTAACCGACCGGACGGGCGCGTCCTTCCTCGTCATAATACAACGCCCGGGCGATCTCGTCGTTCCTCAAACGCTGGTCGTTGTCCAGCTGGCGGTGCAGGCGGTGGCTGACCGGAAACCCCTCCGCAGCCAGAGTGATGGCAGGCTCAAAAAGCCGGGCCCACGGCAGTTTCCCGTGTTTCTCATGGACCTGTTTCAGCACGGCAACGGTACCCGGCACTCCCACCGACAAGCCGCTGTGCACCGCTTCGGAAAATGGCAGCATCTCCCCCTGCGCATCCAGGAACAGTTCCTCATCCGCTCCGGCCGGAGCCGTCTCGCGCCCATTATATGCCGTCACTTCAGATCCATCCCAGTGCATCACAAACGCCCCGCCCCCGATGCCGCTGGATTGGGGCTCGACCAGCGTCAGTACCATCTGGATCGCAATGGCCGCATCAGCTGCCGATCCGCCGGCCTGCAGGACCTGGTAGCCCGCATCGGTTGCCAGGGGGTTGGCTGCCGCCACGGCGAATTCCCCGGTCTCCCATCCGGGCTTCGGGGTGTACCCGGTGGCCATCTCCGGCTGCTCGGGAATCCGGTAGGAAAGCACGGGTTTATCCGTATGTTCTTCCCCGGATACGGCTGTTGGATCATCACCCGGATCAGCCGTATCACCCGGAGCGCCCGGATCACCGCCGCAGCCATATAGCAACATAAAGGCGAGAACCGTCGCCACCGTTGGAAGACGCATCCACCCGCGTGGCAGAAACCACATCCGCTCGCGTGGCAGAAACCACATCACCCTGCGCGAAAGAAACCACATCCACCCGCGCGGGAGAAAACATGATGCGGCAAACCGGCCTATGCTGGAGATCCCGTCGCATCGTATAACTTTTACCATTGCATTCATACCAGACAAGTAAATAAGCCGAACCCTGATCTCCCTCCCGGCGGAACCGAAAGGTGAGCCTCGCACTTTCCGCTATCAATAAGCAAAATAAGTCTAAATGGCGTTCTGTTTCCGTTTTTCGTGGCCGCGAGGGCGATATCGGCACCTGCGACCCGGGTAAAGTACTCAAAATGGAAGCGATCGGCAATTGGACACGAACCGGGCGTATTACTATCTTGACCGGGAGCTATTTTCTGATCGTTCATATGCCAACGCATACCCACCAGACCGCTTACATGATGTTTACATGAGATCCATGGCAAACCGTCCATCCAGACGCGTCCGGCTTATCCTTGCCGCAGCCTTTCTTGGTATGGCCATTCTCCTGAGCTGGGCCCTGAGCCACCGTGTGGGCCTGATGCCGCCGCTGGGGCACCTTCTGAATCCGTTCCACGGTTTCTGGCAGAACATGGAAGCCGAGGGGATCGCCGATCTGGTACTGGATGACGAAAACCTGCAGTCCACCGTCACCGTGCGCTATGACGAACGCGGAGTGCCGCATATCTTCGCCCGCAACGACTACGACCTCTACTTTGCCCAAGGGCTGGTGACCGCGCGCGACCGGCTCTGGCAAATCGATTTTCAAATCCGGGCGGCGGCGGGACGCCTCGCTGAAGTCATCGGTCCGGATGCGATTTCCTATGACCGCGCCCAGCGGCGCCTGGGCATGACCTACGGCGCAGAGATCCAGGCCGCTGAAATGACCGCGGATCCCAGGACCGCAACCATGGTGCAGGCCTATGCCGACGGCTACAACGCCTGGCTGGAGCAACTCCGGCCTTCGGAATACCCCGTGGAGTTCAAGATACTGGATTATGCGCCCGAACCGCTGTCACCGCTGGGCACGGCCCTGATGATCATGAATTTGTCGCAGACGCTTACCTCCGGCACCCGGGCCCATGCCCAGACCAATGCACGGGCGCTGCTGGATCCCGACACCTACCGTCTGCTCTATCCGGACATGCTGCCATGGACCGATCCGGTCATTCCGCCCGACCAGTCCTGGAACTTCGACCCCCTCACTCCCAAAACGCCCGACCCGGACTTCATCCCCCGGATCGTGCGGGATCTGCCCTATGCCGACCACCATCCCGAAATCGGTAGCAATTCATGGGCGGTCGACGGCAGCAAGACAGCCGAAGGGTATCCCATCCTGGCCAACGATCCGCATCTTTCGGTTAACTTGCCTTCCATCTGGTATGAGGTGCAGCTCCACAGCCAAGGCATCAACACCTATGGTGTGAGCATCCCGGGCGCACCGGGCGTCGTCATCGGATTCAACGAGGATGTGGCCTGGGGTGTGACCAACACCGGTTCCCATCTGCTGGATGTCTACGAGATCACCTTTAGCGATGATCGGCGCACCGAGTACCTGCATGACGGCGAGTGGAAGCCGGTCCGGCAGCGTATTGAAAGCATTCCTGTCCGGGGCGGCGAGGCCTTCACGGACACCGTGCGCTACACGCATCACGGGCCCGTCACCCAGCCCTTCGACGAGGAGGTAGCCTCCCGGAATTTCCCCGAAGGCCACGCCATCCGGTGGATCGCGCATGAGCCGGGCCACAATGTGATGCTGTCGATCTACAAATACAACCGCGCCCGCAACCAGGAGGAGTTCGAATCGGCATTGAGGCACTTCACCATCCTCCCGCAAAACATGACCTATGCCGACCGGCACGGTAACATTTCTATCGGCCACATCGGACTGTTTCCCGTGCGCTTTCACGGACAGGGCAGCTACATTAGCGACGGAAGCGACCCGGCCTACGACTGGGACCGCTTCATCCCGTTCGAGCATCTGCCCCGCAGCTTCAATCCGGGGCGCGGCTACGTCAGTTCGGCCAACCAGGCTCCGGTCACCGCCGATTATCCCTACTATCTGGGCCGCCATTATGCGGGGTACTCCCGCGGAGCGCGCATCAACCAGATACTGGAATCGGCCGACAGCATCACCGTGGATTTTTTTGAGGATATGCAGTTGGATGCCCAATCCCTGCCGGCCGGCCGCATCCTGCCGTTCCTGCTGTCCCGGCTGGATGAGGAGGCTTCCGAAAGCACCCTGGCCCGTTTGCTCGGCGAATGGGACCATACCTTTGATGCCGACAGCCCCATCGCCTTGTTCTACACCAACTGGCGGGACCATCTGCTTCAGCTGCTGTGGGATCCGTTGCTGGATTCTTTCGGGGATGTGTACGTGCTGCGACCGGCGACATCCACTACGTTCCGGCTGCTTCTGGACGGGGAGCATCATGTATTTCCCGTCGATGTAAGCGAGGCGGTTAACCGCTCTTTCCGTGAAAGTGCCGAACGCTTCACACGCCGGTACGGCTACGATCCGGACGAGTGGCAATACGGCCGCGACCGCAACGCACAGATAGGTCACCTGGCCATGCTGCCGGGATTCGGCGAATATGAGCTGGACGCATCCGGCACCCCCGAAGCGATCAATGCGACCGGCAGCCGTCATGCCCCATCCTGGCGCATGATCGTGGAACTGGGTCCCGAAGTGTGCGCCCGCGGCCATTTTCCCGGCGGGCAGACCGGCAACCCCGGCCATCCTGATTATGCCCGGTTTGTCCGCGACTGGTCCGACGGCCGGTTCTACAACCTGCATTTCCTGCGTGATCCGGGCGATGAGCCGGAGAGGACCGCATCCACCCTGCGCCTTCAGCCTTCCGGCCACTGACATCCAAACAGCATCCTTGAGTTAATGGGAACCTGAACCATCCACACCTGACACTGAACGTCGAACGCTGAATCCTGAATCCCCTACATTGAATCCCGCACCCCGCACCCCGAACCTCGAACCCCGAAACTTGATGTCACTATCCAACAACCAGTACTCACTGCCTGGCTCAGATTCTTTCTCATGAACATTTTGCGTTCCGTCCCCCTGCTGTTCCTCCTGGTTTTGATCAGCGCCCTCTTGCTGCAACTGATGTTCCCCTGGTGGATCGTGGTGTTCATCGGTCTGGCGGCCGGGCTCATCAGCGCCCAGCCTCCGTGGAAGAACTTCGCGGTCGTCTTTGCTGCAATCGGACTTCTCTGGTTCGGCGCGGCCCTCTACATCACCCTTACCGAATCCGCCGTCATACTGCCCCGAATTGCCGGACTGCTGCAACTGCCGCATCCCTGGCTGGTGTTTGCCGTCACGGTGATTGCCGGTGCGCTGCCCGCCGCACTGGCGGCCCTTGGCAGCTCCTGGCTTGTCGTACGTGAACGGAATTCTTAATTACCCACCCCTCGTCTCCGACTGTTTCACATTCAAGTTGTGAATAGTTGACTATATTGCATGATCTGCTATATTAGTCTTGCAGTAGCGATATCAACCAGTAATCTATTCTGCATTACATCACCTGAAGCTATTTATTTCACGCAGGCAAATGTCGTTATCTGAGTAAGCCATTTTTATTGGCAAATCGCCGGTTCGAAGGGGATGAACCGATGTGATCCATCGCTTTTGGGATGGAGTAATCAAACCGGAACGGGAATGGTCCGTTCAAATTGATTTCCATGCTTTTAACTTTCCGGGGAGGATCGGGGTATGAAAAAAAAATCACTATCCATCACAACCCGTTTGTTCGCAAAACACACCAAAGCTTTTTTTCTGCTTGCTGTAATTCTTTCTGCCGGACTCATTCCGGCTGGTTTCATTTCAGGACTGATCTCAGACGCAAACGCCGGAACATATCACCTTCTTCAGGAGGTCAACGATCCGGTTGAGGGTATCGATTGCCTCTGCACCAAAACAGGTGATTACCAGTCTCCACACCGCGGGACACTCATCGCTACAAAAGTAGAAACAGTGGAAGAGGGCACCTCGCCGAATGATGTGTACCGCCTTGTGGCCACAAGCGGTCAAATCACCATCCATGAAAATACGGAGGGCGGAGCGGAAATCCTGAACATCACCTACACCCAAACCAATGTGGGATGGGGATTCAGTCCGGACGATCACCGGTTTGTCTTTCACTATATCGCAGACGGAAAACACACAGTGGAGCTTTACGATCTGCGACAGAGTCCGGCAGCCAAAGTCAAGACCATAGAAAAAACGCAGCTGAGTGGAGACACCTCCCAGATCCGTTTCAGCCCCAAGGGGATCTATCTCTTTTTCATCTCCGAAACGCACAACAACAACAGTGCTGTGACCGTGGTCGACACGGCAGGCACCGTGGCACACACCTCCACGTTTACCCACTCTTCCGGCACGGGTCTGGAAGGCGACACCTTTCGAAATGCCACCTGGGGCTTCAGCCGCGACGATCACAACCGGACCCTGGTCCTGGCCTGGACCACAGGCGACAACAGCGTCCGCTATCGGATGGTGAATCTGGCGGCACAGCAGGCGCATCCGGATATCAATATTACCACTCTTGTCGCTTCATTCTGGCGATTCAGCCGTTGCGGTGATATCATGGGCCTTTATATCCAGGAATCCGGCTATGCATCTCCATCATATCCGCATCCTGTTCGCATCCTTCTTTTCCGCACCCGGGACGGACACAGCCTGTACAACAGCAGTTTTTCTTCGCTGGACTACACTGTTTTCTCGGCTGACGAGACCAACCATATAATCACCATTGGAACCACAGCTTACAACCTGGTACCAAATACCGCTGCCGGTTCATGTCCGGTTGTCGACGACCCCGAGCCAGAGCTCTCAGGCCTCACCCTGTCGCAAACGTCGGTTGCCGGAGGGGGCACCGTCACTGGAACCGTCACTATTACCCTGCCAGCACCTTCCGGCGGTTTCACTGTGTCACTGTCCAGCAACCGGTCGGCTGCAACCGTTCCCTCCAGCATCACGATACCCGAGGGTCAGACCCAGACTGATTTTGAAATTTCAACATCACCGGTCAACGATCAGACCACGGCAACCATAATGGCATCGGCAGAAGGCACCTCCATAGGCCAATATCTGACGATTTTCCCGCCCCGGCTTATTGCCATGTCTTTTTCTCCGGACTCTCTTGTCGGCGGCAACGACGGCAGACTGCATCTTGAGCTTAACGGTCCTGCACCAGAGGACGGCATCGATATACCGCTTGAATTCACCGAATCTGCTGCACTGGAACTGCCGGAAAGTGTACGTGTTTGGGGTGGAAGCACAACAGCAACGGAATATTTCGAAACAAGGGGTATCGCTCAATCCTTCGATATCGTGGTTGAAGGGACTTTTTTTGAAACACACTCCGATACGTTGCATCTCATGCCTGCTGAACTGGAAAGTCTGGAATACAGCCACGAGATTTTTTCACCCTGTTTGCTCAAGTGGGCAGATAATGTAGCTATTGGCGGTCGCCCCATCGGCTATGAGGCCCGGCTCAACGGGGAGGCGCCTCCAGATGGTGGCATCGTTACTTTTACCAGCAGTGATCCCGAACTTGTAACTACACCGTCGACGATCTCAATACCGGAATATGCAAGGTGGGTATCATTCCAGGTCACGACGGCGCCGGTGACCACTTCAAAAAGCGTCCCCTTTCAGGCTGCATACCGGCATAAGGTGCTGGAACAGGAACTGACATTGATCGAACCACCCGTACAGTACACCGTTTCAGATATCACCCCGCCGGAATCCAGCTGGAATGAACCGATCGGTCTGAATGAAACCGGCCAGGTACTCATCTACTCGGGAGAGCAAAACATGTATTACCTGTGGGAGAACAGCCAGTTCCGCACCATGCAATTCGCCGTACCCGAAGGCATGCGGGCAAACATAAGCAGCTTCAATGACCGGGGGCAATTTGCCGGAACCGTCCAGGAAGTCATCAACAACCGTGAATTCGCCGTATGGGAAGATGGCGTCCGTCATAGATTGGCAATCCCGTTTAATATCAACCCTGATTTTGTCACGATTGCCGCTATAAACAACAGGGGTCAGGTAGCAGGCAATTATACTACGGAGGATATGAACAGCGCCGTGGTCCGGTGGTCCGGCAGACAACCTGAGGAACTGATTAGTGAGGATGATCAGCTTGCAGGGTACTACGCCCTCACAGCCCGTGATATCAATGAAACTGGCATCGTTGCTGCCAGCGGCGGGCGAAAATACGGTGCTCCCTCTTTCCTGAATCCCTACGTTGCCGCCGTATTTGATCTCGGCCTGGCCTACTACCCGCGGGTTTACGGCTCATGGCCTGATGCTTCCTACATAAACAACCACAACACCTGGACCGGCGGAACAACTCAGATCTTCCGTATGACCGAGAGCGGGTTCAGCGAGATACTCCCGCCAATTCAGACATTTCAACAGTATCCCTCCGCCATCAACGACCATGAGGAAATTGTCGGAACGGCAACCTTCGATTTTGAAATGAATGGTTACTCCATCAATCAGGGCGTCCTGACCACCGAAGAGGGCAGCTGGCCGCTGGAATGCCTCGTGACGGATATGGCTCCCGATTTTACACTGAATTATGCCGTGGACATCAACAACCCCGGACAGATCCTTACGGAATCCAGAAACGAGGATGAAAATGAGGATATACATTACCATGTATGGCTTCTCATACCAACCGATACCCCGGGAGCCAATGTGACGGTCCAAAAAAACGCGGGTTCAATCGAACCATTTATTGGCGATGAGATTCACTATAACATTACCGTCACTAACGAAGGCCCGGATACAGCCGAAGAGGTACGTATATCCGAATCAATCGGTCCCAATCAGCGATTCATCTCGGTTGAAACTACCGCTGGCGATTGCAGCGCGTCCGAGGGCTCCATAAACTGTGCCTTGGGTCCACTCTCTTCCGGATCCTCCG
>JAWOCT010000068.1:0-13853 GCA_046483675.1 Cyclonatronaceae bacterium | reverse complement strand
CCAAATTCATTTAACCAATAAACGTGAATATGCCGAACGCTGCAAGCATCCCCCGGGGGATGCTTGCAGCGTTCGGCATATTCACGTTTATTGGTTAAATGAATTTGGTAGAGCCCGGGTCGCAGGGCTATATGTAGAACCTTGAGGATGTTTATAAGGTTTCCTGTTGGATGACAATACAAGGCTGTTCCGGGCCAGACTGTTCCGGTCCCGGTTTTTTCCGGCAAGGCTGTTCCGGGCCAGGCTGTTCCGGCAAGGTTGTTCCGGGCAAAGCTGTTCCGGATCTGGCCAAAACGGGAAGATGGATGGTTCAAGGTATTCAGCCGGCAACCGGCTCCAGTCCGTCCAGAATAAAGGGCAAGAGTTCCGAAATAGTCGGATGCACGTGCACGACCTTGCGGAAATCCTTGCATGGGATTTTTTGATGGATCAGGACCGCGATCATGTTGATGATCTCATCCGCGCCCGGTCCCAGGATGGATGCCCCGAGGATGAGATCCGTATCGGCATCCACCAGCAATTTGGCAAATCCTTTGGTTTCACCCATCTCTCTCGCGCGATTGATTTTGGACATGGGCTGGACCGCCTTCAGCACCCGTTTCCCGCTGGCGAGGGCTTCCTTTTCCGACATGCCGGTGCGTCCCAGCGGCGGATCGGTAAAAAGCGCATAGATCGGGACCCGGTGGGAGATTTTCCGGTCCCCTTCAAACAGATCATCAAGCACAATTTCGGCGTCATTGACCGACGTGTGTGTAAACGCGCCATGCCCGTTGACATCTCCTGCGGCATAGATGCCATCCACACTGGTTCGACAGTGATCATCCACTTTGATAAAACCCCGGTCGTCACGATCCAGGCCTATCGCGTCCGGATTAAGCGTATCGCTGTTGGGGACCCTTCCGGCTGCCACCAGTACATGCGAGCCCGCGAAGGTCTCTCCACTATCGAGTTGCACGGAGACATCTCCCTCGCTGCCAGACACCTCTGTTACGCCGGCATCGCATATCACCCGGATGCCTTCCTCTTCGAGTATCTGCTGAATCGCATGGGCGACATCGTCATCTTCATGCGACATAATCTGTCCGTCACGTTGCAAAATGGTAACTTCGCAGCCGAACCGCCTGAAAATCTGTCCGAATTCCACAGCAATATATCCGCCGCCAATAATGATGAGATGCCGCGGAAGCTTTTCCAGTGACAGCAGGCGTTCATTGTCAAGCCATGGAACCTCTTCCAGTCCTTTGATCGGGGGAGCGGCCGGACGGGTTCCGGTATTTATAAAGATTTGATCCCCTGTAATGGTATGGCCGTCGATCGTTATGGACTTGTCCTCATTAAACCGGCCCCGGCCCTTGTGGAGCGTGACGTTGGATGTGTCGTTCATCCATTTTTCGAGACCCTGATTCGACCCATTGCGGATCTCGTCCATACGTTGTCTGACTTTGTCGAAATCAATGGCAAGGGAGCCCGCATCAAAGCCAAAAAAATCACCCCGGCGTGCCGTGTGTATCGCCCTGGCGGTCGCCACCAGGGTTTTTGTAGGGGTGCATCCATAATTCACACAACTGCCTCCGACCTTGTGCTGTTCAATCACCGCAATTTTTTTTGAGGCAGGAATCAATCTGCCCAACAACACTCCCGTAGCCTGCCCTGTTCCGATGATCACATACTCGAAATGTTCCATATAGCTGCTCCTGGCTAAATTTTATGTATGGATGTGGTTGTTGCGTGTATCCGGATTGACAGTTTGTTAAATAGCAATTCTTTGAACATATTGCGTTCCACAAGATAATACAATGACTTACAGATACCACATCTGTTCATTCATTTCCCGTCCGGATTCACCAAAGAGCGATATTGATGGTGATGCCGGATACTGACCTGAAAAAAGATGGAGCTTGATATGGATCCCCGACAGGAAGAACTGTGCAAGAATCACGATTTCGATTTCACCATGCTGAAGGCCCTGTTTCTCAATTGCACCCTTAAACCGTCGGGGGAGCTATCCCATACCGAAGCACTGATGAATGTATCCCGATCCATCATGGAGGCAAACGGGATCCGGACAGAGATCCTTCGTCCGGTCGATTTTACCATTCCGCCGGGTGTGTATCCGGATATGACCCAGCATGGTTTTAAAAAGGATGACTGGCCACAACTCTGTGAGAAGGTTATGGATGCCAACATATTGGTGATTGGCACTCCAATCTGGCTTGGTGAGGAGAGCTCGGTCTGCCGGCTGGTCATAGAGCGTTTATACGGGGAATCGGGCAAGTTGAACGACCATGGACAATATGCCTATTACGGAAGAACGGCCGGCTGCCTGGTGACGGGAAATGAGGACGGCATAAAACACTGCGGCATGACCATTTTGTATGCCCTTCAACACCTCGGCTATGTCATCCCTCCCCAGGCCGATGCCGGCTGGATCGGAGAGGCCGGTCCGGGCAAGTCCTATGCCGATGAGGGTTCCGGAGGACCGGAAAACGATTTTACACAGCGCAATACCACCTTCATGACCTGGAATCTCATGCACATGGCTCGTATGCTGCAGGAATCCAACGGCATACCCGCACACGGCAACCAGCGCAGTGAATGGGATGCCGGCTGCCGCTTCGACCATCCCAATCCCGATTACCGCTGACGTGTACCCATTCAGGCCATCCGGTACCTCTGGTCCGCCTGGTCTGTCCATAAGTGGAAACGGAACTTCTATGGCGTGAAAGTCATTTGTTTAGAGTGTCTGTTTCGTCCAATTGAAATCGTATCAAGTAGGGTCACATGTTCCTTTATCAATTTGAAGACCGTAGCAGCGCCATGCTGGAAGATGTAACAGCAGGGCTCTCCAGTGATCAAAAAACGTTATCCAGTAAATATTTTTATGATATACGGGGTTCGGAGCTGTTTGAAGCCATTTGCGAGCTTGACGAGTACTATCTTACCCGGAGCGAGCTTGAGATCATGGAGCGCCATATCCGTGAAATGTGCCATTCTCTGGGCAAACGATGTTTACTGGTGGAATTGGGCAGCGGCAGCAGTCTGAAGACCCGGCTTCTGCTTGAAAACATGGATGATCTGACGGCTTATGTGCCGGTGGATATCTCCGAAAAATTCTTGCAGCAGACCGTCACTGAGCTGAAAAAAGAGTATCCGGGACTGAAGGTCATGCCGGTTGCCCGGGACTTCACCAGGGCCTTTGACATTCCGGACCTGCCGGATGCCGGGCGAACGGTTCTTTATTATCCCGGGTCCACCATAGGAAACTTCCCGAGAGCACAAGCCCGTGCCTTTCTTGGACGCCTGTCCGGCATGCTTTCCCGGGGAGATGGACTCCTGATCGGGGTGGATGCGCTGAAAGACGTCTCTGTTCTGGAAGCGGCCTACAACGACACGCAGGGAATTACCGCATCATTCAACAAAAACATTTTGATTCGGCTCAACAAAGAGCTGGACGCCAATTTCGACATCCATCGCTTCACCCACAAGGCCTGGTTCAATTACGAAGAAAAGCGCATGGAAATGCATCTGATAAGCGATATCGAACAGACGGTAACAATCCGGGATGCAACATTTCATTTCCGCGAGGGAGAAACCATCCACACCGAAAACTCCTGCAAATACAGTGAGGAAGATTTCCGATCCCTGATTTCAGGGCTTTTTGAGGTTGAAAACATGTGGATGGACAGCCGAGCGTTTTTTCATGTGTATTATTTGCGCAAGAGTTAACCAGCAAGAGTTAACCAGGAGGCTATCGGTACGGTTCTGTAACAAACATGTTGCAACGAGGTCTTAATAAATACCGGAGATCATTCCGGAATACATGATTATTTTCCACCTCGTACCTACATCTACAGCATACATGAAATCAACGGCAGTCGGAGCACATCATCAACATCACAATGGCCATGTAAAAGGGGAAAAAGCCGGAATGTTTGACCTGTTCTACTGCGATATCGCCATTGATCTTGGGACGGCAAATACCCTGATAGCAACCAAAAGAAACGGGATTGTCTTCAGCGAGCCATCGGTGATCGCGTTTAATACACAGGGATCGCCTGTCAGCATTGGACGGGAAGCCTGGCAGATGCATGAAAAAACCCATAATGCAATTCGTACTGTTCGTCCGCTTAAAGACGGGGTCATTGCGGATTTTGAAGCGGCGGAACACATGCTCCGCGGAATGATCAAATGCGCGAAGAAAAAATGGTACGCTTCTACGCGTCAAATGGTCATATGTGTACCGAGCGGCATAACGGATGTTGAAAAACGCGCGGTCCGGGACAGTGCTGAAAGTGCCGGAGCAAAAGAGGTCTATATGGTGGAAGAGCCTATGGCTGCGGCCATCGGGGTGGGCCTGCCTGTTCACGAGCCGCAGGGACACATGATTGTTGATATCGGGGGAGGAACAACCGAGATTGCTGTTATTGCGCTATCCGGAATTGTGCATTCGCAGTCCGTGCGGCTTGCCGGTGACAAACTTACCGAAGATATCATGCATTATTTCCGCCGGACCCATAATCTGCTGATTGGCTACAAGACCGCCGAAAATATAAAGTGTGAAATCGGGTCGGCAGCTCCGCTTGTAGAGGAACTAGAGCTGGATATCAAGGGTCGTGATCTTGTAAAAGGCATTCCAAAAACCCTGCGCGTATCGTCAGTGGATGTCTGCAATGCCATATCACAATCGGTGAACCTGATTGTGGAGGCGGTCCTCGGATCGCTTGAACAAACCCAGCCCGAGCTTGCCGGTGACATCCTGGATAACGGGATAGTGCTTGCCGGCGGGGGATCTCTCCTGAAAAACCTTGACAGGCGCATTGCAGAGCAAACCGGTCTGACCGTGCACATAGCGGAAGATCCGGTGACGGCCGTAGTACGGGGAACCGGCGCCGTACTGGATGACCTGGAATATTACAAAGCCGTGGTTGTCTGATTCGTTTTGCCATGCTGCCGGCCATGGCGACAAACCCCCGTCATATATGCCGCCAGAAAAAGCGGATGCCGCAGGATGCCGCAATGCCTCCTCGCCCATGCCGGATAGCCGTACCCCACACGCTACACCCCGGCGATACGACGTTTGTACTCGCCCAGGGCGGCTTCGAGCCGTTCCTTCGCTGTGGTGTCACCGGGAACGTTATGGGACGGATGGATGTAGAGCTTCACACCGCGATCCGCAAGGATTTCGGCCGTGGTGGCGATCGTCATCCACACAATGCTTACAAAGGCCATGGTGGATATGGGTGCGATCTTGTCCGGATGGTTTTTCAGGTCTACAGACGCATCCACCGCAGGCACACAGGAGTCGATGAGCACATCAGCCAGGTCCTCCAGTTTCTTTCCGGAGGAGTGGCGCGATCTGTCATTGCGGAAGGCCCTGGCCGATCCGGTTACGACGATTTTCATGCCGCGCTTCCTGGCTTCCATAGCCACGTCGATGTTGACATTGTTGATGCCCGAATGAGAGAACAGCCACATGGTGTCGCGCGGATCGAAATCGTAACTCTTCATAATCTCGTTGCCGTAGCCTTCGACACGCTCCAGGAATACAAACTGGCGCACGCCCATTTCGCCGGTGATGCGGGTGAAAAAGGTCAGTGGTAATTCGATCATCGGATGAAAACCTACGAATCCGCCGATGCGGGGGTACATCTCCTCGATGGGAAGGGTGGCGTGTCCGCATCCGAACGTGTGCACCCAGCGCTCGGCCTCGATGGAATCGGCCATCAGTTCAGCAGCCTGGCGGATATTTTCCATCTGCGTCTCTTCTATGGTATCCAGAACGTTTCTGGTATTGCTCATCCACTGTTTTGCAAGTTTCATAATACGGGTTTCGCTGTAATTAATGATGGTTTGTTGAGGGTTAGGGTTTGCCGGATGCCGCCAGGCGTGCCGTGATCACCTGAAACAGCAGAAAGGTGATGACAATGCTGCCAGGTATCAGCAGGAGGCCGTTGCGCAGCCCGTATCCTTCGGCGATAATGCCGATGGTCCACGGCACAAGCATGCCGCCGATGAGGGCCATGGCCAGCACCACACTGAATGCCGTGCCGGAAAACCTGGCGTACAGGTCTCCTACAAACGCCAGGATCACCGGAAAGACCGCGGCAAAACCGACGCCGGCAAGGATCATGCCGATGACACCTGCCGTCGTGCTGCCGGAGAGTAGCATGATTGCCGATCCGCTGAATGAAATCAGGAAACTGACGCGCAACACAGCCGCAGCGGGAACTTTCAGCAGCAGATATCCCAGCACGACCCGGGCCATCATCAGTGCGAACCAGAACAGTGAAAGGAAGAGCACGGCACGGTTGGCATCTACGGCCAGCTCATCCACAAAGAACGTGGCCGACCATCCGCCCATGGACATCTCAAGACCGCTTTGGAGTACGAGGACAAGTCCGAAGAGCAGCAGCGTGCGGTCTTTGGCGAGGGCAAACCCTTCGGCCAGGGGGAATCCCTGGGCGTGTTTCGGATTGGGAAACCGCAGCAGGAGAAAGAGCAGGAACGGGAGGATGATCATGGCCCCGACCCCGGAAATAAGGGTCTCATAGCTGAAATGGTCGAGCATGCTCCCAAGCAGCAGCGGCACGCCGAATGCCCCCACTCCGAAAAAAACACCAAGCAAGGTCAGCCTCGACCCCCGCTTTCCTTCGCTGATGTCCGATACGAGAGCGTTGGTCCCGCCGTTAATCGCCCCGCCGGCAAAACCTGTGAAAAACAGTGCCAGGCGCAGCAGATTCATGTCCGGCGCAAAGGCGATTCCCTGGAACCCGGCGACAATGACGCCGGCGCAGATGACCAGGAGCGCCTTGTACCCGAACCGGTCTACCAGCGGGCCAAATACCAGGGATCCTGCAAGCATTCCCAGACTCAGCAGCACAAAAAGGGAGCCGGCATCGGCAGTACCGATCCCGAATTTGAGGATGACCGACGGCAGCACCGAGCCCAATACGGCCATCACGATTCCAAAGATCAGCATGCCAAAGCAGGCGGACAAGAAAATCAGTTTTTTGTTGAATTGCGCCATTCTTTTACATTTTTAGTCAAATTAACCTGAAGCATAGCAATATCCGGATTAACCTACCGATAATTTTTCAAGCGTTGCCATCCTCCCCAAGTCCAAGCCGACCGGCTCCGATGAGCCCGGCGTCTCCGCCAAGCTGCGACTTTTGGAAACGGACCTGCTGCATGCTTATGGGCTGAGCCCATTTTCGCGCTTCGGCAGCGATATCGTCCAGGTATTTTTCGGCCGGACCGAACACACCGCCGCCAAAAATGATGATTGCCGGGTTGAAGGTGCTCACGAGATTGGCAGCCGCCATCCCCCAGCACCGGATGGCCTGGTCCACAATCCTCCCGGCGGCAGGGTCTCCCTCATCCGAGGCCTCGAACACATCCCGGGTGCTGATTTGCCGGGCATCCATCGAGCGGAGCACGCTTTGAAGGCCGGGTTCCCTGTCCAGCAGGTTCCGCACGGATTTCACGATCCCTGCACCCGAAGCGTGGTACTCAAAATAACCGCAGGATGCGTACTCCTCCCTGAAATCCGGATGCATGCTCATCCACCCGACCGCTCCGGCGATGTCGCCGTGACCACGGATAATCCGACCGTCGCAAAGCACCCCGGCACCGATGCCGGTCCCGACAGCGAGGAAAATGGCGTTCGGACACCCCTTGGCCGCACCCAGCCAGGTCTCGCCCAGGATGTAGCAGGCACGGTCGCTGTCGATGCGCACCGTCACGCCGTCCACCCCTGCGGTTCGCGTCACTTCCTCCAGCAGCGGATAATCCTCCCACTCCGGTATGTTGGGTGCCCAGACCGTACCCGACGCCGCGCGGTAGATGCCCGGCACCGATATCCCTATACCAGTCACCTGCTCCTTGCCGGATATTGCACTGGAAGTGTTGACCGTTTCCGAAACACCGCCTCCACCCTCCATCAAACCGGCAATCTCCTTCAAAATCAGTGCACCCACCTCGCGGCCGCACCTGCCAGCCAGAGGCGTGACCCTCCTGGCAAGCATCTCCCCCGTTCGGCTGAAGACAGCCGAAGCCAGCTTGGTGCCTCCCAGATCCACTCCAATTACCGCCATATTGTGATCCCTGTTAAGGTTGCATTTACGGAAACAGATCCATGTTCCTGCGCTTGCCGAAAGCACCGATATTGAAGGTCACGGCATGGGTCGACCGCGCCAGGGCGCCCCGCACCCGGGCCAGCGAGGTATAATAGTCAAAGTAGGGGAAGGCCGAGATATCGCCGACTATGAACTCGTAGCGTGATATCGCCTCCTTCCAGGTGTCGAACGAGTCCGTGACATCGACGAAGATGTATGGTTCGTAGCCCTCCATATCTTCCCAGTTTTCGGCAAAATAGACGCCCCGCACCCCTCTGTGCCGCTGATGTTCGCTATCAATCCCTTCCAGGGAAGCCAGAAGGATGGCGTCGGTGACGATGGCCCATGTTGTGCTGTGATCGCGATGGATGCTGTTTTCCCAGTGTGTGATGATGTGGCTCGGCTTGACCTGGCGGATGACATCGTTCACATACAGGCGAGCCTCCTCGCTGTCCGGTATTTCCGCATCCCGGTACGGACCAAAAACCACTTCCGCGCCGAGGATCTCCGCGGCCTCCCTGGCCTCCCGCCGCTTCTGTTCCGCGTACGCATCCGGTGGCATGCCGGGATGTCCGCGCTCGCCGAGTGTCAGGTGGAGCATCACCACGCGGTCCCCGTTTGCCGCATGCTTGGCCAACACCGCCCCGCAGGAAACCTCCATGTCGCCGGCGTGGGCGCCGATGGCCAGGATGGTTCGCGCCGGCACGGCGTCGTCCCCAATACCGGCCCCGCTTTCACCATAAGCCGCATTTGCGAATCCGGACGCACATCCACCCAGAAGCAGCAGCAAAATCCCAACCATCCCATAATGAATCCTCATATTTCCCTCCTCTCTGGGTACAAACCCGTTTACTGGTTTCTCACGAAATATCCTCATGGAATATCTTGACAGAATATCACACTAAGCGGCATCACCATCAAATTAAATTGCCATAGTACCGCCCGAAGCCGTGAAATTTTCAGCTTCTTGTGCTATCATACCTTTTGCAAACGGACAGAATTTTGAGCCGGCATTGTAATATTACCATGTTCCTTTTCCTTTAGTACAAAAAAAACAAAATGATAGCGCATTATGTGATCACTGATGAATCACATAATTATTTCTCGATATAAACTACGTAATCCATTACATTATCATCAATACCGTTACTATGACAGATGGAATTGAACAGTAAAACGGTATAAACATTATTTAATCCGTTAGACAGACATTTTTTATTCCAATAGCCAGGATGATCAAGAACCACTCTTAAAGAAGGATTCTGATGTCTAATTACATTGTATTAGTCAAGCAGGTGCCAGATGTAAGCCAGATCACCGACAACGCCTTTGATCCTGAAAGCGGGAATCTCATCCGTAATAAATTAGCCAACACCATCAATGAGCTGGATACCAAGGCACTCGCTTTTGCCCATGATATGCGTAATAAGTCAAATGACAAAAGCGGGAAAATAATAGCCTTGAGCATGGGTCCGCCTATGGCGGAGGAGGTGTTGCGGTATTCCCTGGGCAGATGTGCAGACCAGGCCATACTATTGACCGATCGTTCTCTTGGCGGAGCCGACACCTTCGCGACAGCCAACCCGCTTGCCTGCTCCATCAGAAAAATCGTTAAGGATTTCTTTGATGGCAACGAGGATTATTATGTGATAGCCGGCATGCAGTCTGTAGATGGGGATACTGCCCAGGTTCCCGCACAAGTAGCCGAGGAACTTCAGATAAGCTGTGCGGCCTGTCTGACCGAATGCCGTTACGTCAATGGAGAGTTTGTTTTTACAAAAATCATTTCAGGCGGGAGTCAGGAGGTGAGCCTGAAAGATAAACCGGCGATGCTCACTGTGGCTGACTTCGAGTTTCCGCTTTACGCCACGTTTGAAAGAACACGGTGGGCTAAAGAATGTGATGTCATTCAATGGTCCAATGACGACATACAGGCATCCCACATCGGGGGCAAGGGTTCGAAAACCAATGTCATTCAGGTATTTCCTCCTGAAAAGACGACCCGGAAACAACAAAAGGTCGATGACGTCCGGGAACTCGCGAAAATCATATCGGATAAGCTGACCGGCAATGATCAGGAAGACACCGAAAAACCGGAGAGCGAGCATAAAGCATATGTGTTACCCGAACATCGAGCCAGCCTCCTTGACCGAAGCTATGAGGGCAAGCAGAAGGAGGTAAAGGATTTCCAATTTCTTGCGGAAAAACTGAAGCAGGAGGGTATCAATCATCCTGATGAAATAACCGACGAGCTTGCAGAAAAACTTATCGAGGATTGTAAAGATACCTTGCCGAAGAAGGCGCTGAAAGAGCTTATCGAAGGCTTCAAGTACACCAAACCTTCCTACGAGGGGGATGTTTGGGTCGTTGCCGAGAAAACAGAGGAGGGCCTTCACACCGGTACGCTGGAACTCACCGGTGAAGCCCGCAAACTTGCAGACTCCCTGGACGTGCACGTCGGGGTCGTTCTTGCGGGCCATCATGTGGAATCCCTGAAAGATGAGCTGTTTGCCGCGGGTGCCGACAAGGTCTATGTGATTGAAGATCCACTCCTGGATGAGCTTGATCCTTGTGCCGGGCGGAAAGTCATATCCTCCTGCATTGAAAAGCACAACCCCCAAATCGTGCTTTTTGCGGCAACCCCCCAGGGCCGGGTACTGGCACCCATGATCTCGTGCCGTCTGGGCTGCGGATTGACAGCCGACTGCACCGAACTCGAAATCAAGGACAGATCCAGAAAAGGGGAAATTGCGATATTGATGCAGACCCGCCCTGCGCTGGGCGGTAATATCATGGCAACCATCTGCACGAAAGATTCACGATACCAGATGGCGACGGTACGGCCGGGCGTCATGAAAAAACCCCGGATGGACTATTCAAGAAAGGGTGAAGCAATAACCTTCAAGGCCGAATTGACCCGTGAGGATGTCAGTCTGAACATCATCCGCACGGATTACGGCGGAAGCGGGGCCAATTTTGATGCCGATGTTATTGTCAGCGGAGGCAAAGGCATGCAAAACAGGGAGAATTACGAGCATTATATCGGTAAAATGTGTTCGGCGCTGCAAGATTGTTTCCAGATCCCGGTTGAACGTGGCGCCTCCCGGGCTGCGGTGGAACAGGGCTTTATTGACAGGGGGTATCAGGTGGGGCAGACCGGGACCTCTGTGGGACCCAGGATGTACCTTGCTTTCTGCATATCGGGAGCCATACAGCATATGATCGGTGTTGCCAATTCCGAAACCATAATAGCCGTTAACAGCGACCCCGGCGCACCGATATTTGAACACTGTGATTATTACATGGTGGCAAAAGCAGAAAAAGTGATACCTCAGTTGACGGAAGAACTTGAAAATATTTCAAAAAGCGTTGAGGTGTAACCAACTATGGCTGATAACGACTATTCCAAAACCAATGTTTTAATTGTGGGCGCCGGTCCGGCCGGACTTGCGGCCGGCATCAAAATCAAACATGAAAACCCGGAGCTGGAGGTTTGTATTATTGACAAAGGGGCGGAACCCGGCAATCACAATCTCTCCGGTGCCGTCCTCGAAATCAATGCACTAAAAACGTTGCTGGACGAGGCTTCGCCCGGCTGGGAAAAAACCAAAGCAGCAAAAAAAGTGCTCGGCAACCCGATCGAGGACGATGACATGATGCTGTTCATGGGAGACAAGTTTTCCCTTAATATCATATCTGCCATAAAATTGGCTAAAATCTTCCACCTCGGATTCGGTCAGATGATTCACAAGGGAGATTACTCGGTTTCCATCAGTGCATTGTGCTCCTGGCTCAGCGGCATCGCTGAAGAAAAAGGTGTTGAAATCTTGACGGGGTTTGCCGCTGAAGAAATCATCCTGGCCGGAGATAACAGCGTTGAATCAATTAAACTGGTGGATCGGGGCAGAGATCATGAGAACAACAAACAACCCAATTTTGTCGCAGGTGAAGAGATAAAAGCCGATTTCGTGTTGCTTGCCGAAGGTGCTGAAGGACTGCTCACCGAAAAATTCATCGAAAGAGCAGGGCTGAAAAGGCAAAATCCCCAGCTGTACTCCATCGGTGTCAAGGAGCTGGTGAGGGTTAGTGACGAGCAGTATGAGCGATTCGGTGCCAATCGGGTAGTACATGCGATGGGATACCCGTTGTGGTCACCATTGACGGGACCGGATATGTTTGGAGGCGGAATTATATACGCCGCTGAAGAGAACCATATTTCCGTGGGCATCATTGTCGGTATCGACTGGAAGTACTATGATTTTTCACCCCAGCAGGCTCTTCGTAATTTCAAAAAGCATGATTTTGTGCGAAAGCACATTGAAAACGGGAAAGTTGTCGAGGCCGGTGCCAAGATGATACCGGAAGGCGGACTGGCATCGATCCCCCGGGCCGAAAACGGGGAAATCGGAAAGCATAACTGCATGATACTTGGCGACAGCGCCGGTTTTGTCAACATGCTTAAAATAAAGGGGCTGCATAATGCCGTGGAATCCGGCATCCATTCGGCACAAGCCATACTTGAAAATGTCCGTGAGCCGGGAAAAGCGGCCAAGCGCTATACGGAGCTGGTGGACAATGGGAATATCGGAAAAGAGATGCGATCAGCGAAGAATTACCGCCAGATGATTGCAAAATTCGGTTTGCTCATGGGAGCCCCGCTCAGCTCACTGGGTAAGATACTGCCGCACCTTGACGTAGAAGACGACTCGGAGGCGTTGAAACAGGTACATTATAAATATAAACCAGAAAAGGATTTCGACAGAGATACCTTTGTTGCAATGGCCGGCACCGCACACAGGGAAGACCAGCCAAACCACGTGCAGATATTGAATCCGGATATCTGTATTCAGGAATGTCGCGATAACTATGACATCCCATGTTTGACATTCTGTCCGGCCGGGGTTTATGAAATAATTGACGGGAAACTCAAAGCGGCGAATCCGTCAAACTGCCTGCATTGCAAATGCTGCCAGAGAAAATGCCCCTACCACAATGTCCAGTGGACCGTTCCGGAAGGCAACGGGGGACCGAGATATAAACGGATGTAGCCCCGTGATGCCGCCCTCTTGGTGAGGGTTTTTGACCCGTGCTGCCGCCCTCTTGGTGAGGGTTTTTGACCCGTGCTGGCGCCCTCCTGGTGAGGGTTTTTGACCCGTGCTGGCGCCCTCCTGTGAGGGTTTTTGAATAGTGGACCTGCCCACGACGATACCTGACTGAGAAAAAAATGTTTCGCGTTCGGTTCCGGTGTTTGATTCCGTCAGGCCAAGCGCACGGAACAGATTGGTGTTGTTCAGCTAGATTTTATCCGGTTTATGGACGATTTTGTTGCCTTTACCCTCGCTTCGAAGCAATGTGATCAACGCTGCCTCATCAAGCAGGTGCAGGTACTTGAGCAACGTACGATGGTCCGGGCAACTACAAAAGGGGTCTAAGCTGCGGCGGATGGCGGCAAGGCCCGCAAAATGAACAACCACTTTGTCAGGCTAGAGCAAGGCGAAATCTACTGAAACTTTGGTATGCTTTGCCTGAATTTTTAAACAAATGAAATGGCCATGACCGTAGCCCGGTCACACATGAGCATGATTAAAAGCGTCATGGACATTCTATGTGGCCTTGTGAATCCAAAAATTTTAAACACATGAAACAGATATTGAGTACATTTACTGCCATATTTCTACTCAATAAATATAAAACATGCAACTTGCTGTAACCAGAAGAAAGAGCACCTTTCTCCCTGAT
>JAWOCT010000096.1:0-6517 GCA_046483675.1 Cyclonatronaceae bacterium | reverse complement strand
CAGCACAACATGACAAAGCCCTATCCCACCGAAGACCTGCTGGAACGGATTTTATCCCTCCCGAATATGCTCACCCGATTTTCGATCCCCAATTCTCGGAATCAGGCTTCGGGTTCCGAGTGGGACGATCGGCCCACGATGCCGTCTACCAGGTACGGGATTACATCCGCAGAGGATGCCGTTTCGCGGTAGACGCTGATCTGTCGAAATTCTTCGACTTTCACCGCTTCTGGCCAACATTCAAGGGGGCCAGCATTCGCTGGTCAGACAAGGCGTTTAAGAGAGTCAAACAGCGTCTCAAAGAGCTGACCGGCCAGAACCCTGGCCACCCAGTCGGGGATGACCAACAAATGGCTTTCGGTTGACCGGTAAACACTCCCATGCTTGGCGCCAATTAACACTAAAAGGCGAAGCGAAAGCCTGCCAGGAAAAAGAGCTGTTCGGAATCCTCCCCACTGGCCTCTGCGATGCTGCCGGTTTCTCCAACGAGGAACCGGGAGCGAACGCCGAAATAGGGAGCAAACTCGCGCTTGATCTCATAACGCAGGCGCAGGTCAAGCTTGACGTCGGTCATGCCCGCGCCGAGGCTGCGTTCGGGAATATCCTGAAAGGCAAATCCCATTTCGGCACGCGGCTGAAGCACGAGGCGCTGGGTGATGCGGAGGTCGTACTCGGCTTCGATCTCGAAGGTGACATCACCGTCCTCGGAGATGCAGAGCGAGTTATCAAGCTCGAACTTGTAGGGGGCCAGGCCCTGCAGCGCGATCACGCCGGACCACCGGTCTTCGTAGTCGTCTCTGTGCCACTCGTTGGCGTATTGCACGCCGGCCTGAAAGTCCCAGAACGGCGTGATCAGGCGGGAATAGAGCAGGTCGGTCTCCGTTTCCCCCTCATCCGGACCATCGAAGACCGCCTCGCCCTCGTTCTTCCACCAGAACTTGTTGAAGTCGCCGCCGATCCAGCCCTGGGCCTCCCAGCCGAGGTGATCGGCCGTCTCGTCGTCGGTCGCGACGCGATATTCCAGCTGCTCGAACAGCGTGAAGGCGTAGAGCTTGTCATCGGGTACCGGTTCGGGGAAGTCGCTGGGCGGCGGTGACCCGGAGAAGTCAAACACCTCCTCCAGTGTCATGCCTGCGGGGATCGCCGGTTTGTTCTCCGGCGCCCGGGGCGCGGATTCGTCATGCTGCGCGGCCGATTCGCCGTGCATCGGGCGATCCGCCGTGCTCGGCATGTCGGGCTCGTCCTGAGCCCATGCCGGGGCGGCAAACGCCAGCAGCATGGCGAGCACGACCATCTTCCGAGGGCGGGGATTACGACTTGACATTGATCGGACCTCCTTCCAGCGAGCGGACGACGGCGATGGTGCGGAACATGCCGGCCTCCATATGATAAAGCAGGTGGCAATGGAACGCCCACTGTCCCGGGGCGTCGGCGGTGATGTCCACGGTGAGCAACTCCGCCGGCTGGACGATCACCGTGTGTTTGCGGGGGTTGTCGCCGTAGTCCTCGGCCCCTGCGTAGAGGTCCATCCACATGCCGTGCAGGTGGATCGGGTGGCTCATCATGGTGTCGTTGATCATGTTGATCCGCAGTCGCTCGCCGTACTGGAAGCGGATCATGTCCGACTGTGACCACTTCTTGCCGTCGAAGCCCCAGATGTACTTGTGCATGTTGCCGGTCAGATGCAGGTCGAATTGACGCGCAGGCGGCCGTCGATCATAGGGTTCTTCCAACGCACGCAACTGGCTGTAGGTCAGCACGCGCCAGCCGTCGTGGCCAAGTCCCGCCCCGGGATAGTCGAGCCGGCGATATGCCGTTTGAGCCATGGTGATGCTGGCCGGGCCGTGCTGGTCAGGGCCGTGCTTGATGCGCTGGATCAAGTCGGTCGTCGGCAATTCCTTTCCGTGCCCGTCGCCGGAAGCGTGCTGCGGCATGTCGTGATGCATGCCCTCATGGTCCTCACCGTCCATACCCTTCATCTCGCCGTGCATCATCATGCCCATGTCGGCCATGGTGAGCATGGGCCGGCGACGCTGTTCGGGCACGTCCGCCGACATTCCTTGTCTCGGGGCCAGCGTGCCGCGTGCATAACCGCTGCGGTCCATGGTCTCCGCGAACAGGGTGTACGCCCGTGCGTCCGGCAGCGTCACGATCACGTCATATGTTTCGGCCACTGCGATACGAAACTCGTCGGTCTCCACCGGCTTGATGTTCTGACCATCTGCCTGCACGACAGTCATCGGCAGGCCCGGGATGCGGACATCGTAGAAAGTCATCGTCGAGGCGTTGACGATCCGCAGGCGCACCCGCTGGCCAGGCTTGACGATGAACGTAGGGTTCTCGTGGGCCGCCTTGCCGTTCATCAGGTAGGTATAGGTCGCTCCGGTAATGTCGGCGATATCGGTCGGGTCCATCCGCATCCGGTCCCACGCCAGTCGTTTCTCAAGCACCTCGCCAAGCGACATACCGGTCGCCTTCATCTGATCGTCGATATTCGCCAGCGTCGGCCGCTGGAAGTTGTAGTAGCCCTCCATGGTCTTGAGTTTCCTCAACACGCGGTGCGGTTTCTCGAACGTCCAGTCGGACAGAACGATCGAATGCGCCACGTCGTACCCAACCGGATCCGGTTGGGCCGGTTCGACAATGAGTTGGCCGTAATGACCGAGCTGCTCCTGCAAACCAGTGTGGCTGTGATACCAATATGTGCCGTTCTGCCGGATGGGGTAGCGGTAGGTAAAGGTCTCTCCTGCTGGAATGCCGGGGAAGCTGATGCCTGGGACGCCATCCATGTTGAAAGGCAGCAGGATGCCGTGCCAGTGAATCGAGCTCGATTCGTCCAGCCGATTGTGTACGCGGATCAGCGCCTCTTCGCCTTCCTGCATCCGAATGACCGGCCCGGGAATAGACCCATTGATCGCAATGGCGCGGCCGGGTTTGCCGCCGATCAGCAGGTCTTTGCGTTCCAGGTAGAGGTCAATGCCGCCGGGATCGGTCGCGTTGAGTTCGCCGAACTCGCCTGCACTCTTCGCGGCCGGCTGAGCTGCCCATATCGGACGAAATGACGACAATAGCGCGCCCGTGAAGACCAAACCCGTCGTGAAAAGGAATTCCCGTCGTGACAAGGATTTCTTTGCGGAATACATCATGTCATCTTTCATCGAGTCCCCTTTTGCATGATATCGCATACCGTATTTCTCATTGGCGGGTGTGCAGTAGCAGTTGAACATCGGTCAAGCCGAGAAAATGGTTATGCAAAAGAATATTGATGGCTGCGAATTGGCGGGCGTCCAGGCGTAAACATCCAGCGACGGATATGGAAACGCTTTGAGGCACATCCATCTCCATAAAACGGGTACCATAATAGGAAAACAAGCATTGTGGCAATACAAAGCGCGCCTGCCGAGGGTCCAACACTTACCGCCCAGCCAAAAACATGGCTTCGTTCATAAATAATAATGCCGGATATGATAAATATCAAAAACACCTGCCGGCCCGGATTGAAAAACCTTTCGCATCTTCTCGGAAAATCCGCAGCCCTGTTTTTGATCAGCATTGCTCATTCTTTGAGATGGCTTGTGGTTTCTTTTCGGCCAGTGGAATGACTGGCCGGTGGAACGACGGACCGGACTGCGGTTTACCGGGGTGAGGATGCAATCCAAAAGGCGGCATAACAAGGCCGATGCGAGCTTTGCCGGGTGTCCTCGCTGCGTTTTCACTACGTGTGGGCTTCGCTCAGCGACGACAAGCATACACCAAGGTACTTCTGCCTGAGATGAGTGAAAAAGGTGTCTTGACTTTTGGGTTCACCATATATACTCTTTCTAAAAAAGGTAAATTATCCGTAAAAAGCCAAACTATTCGTGAGAATAGGACGGAAAGTCACGGGCCTCCTCGGCCCTGTTGTTTCTTTTACGTTCGAAGGTAGCCGGACTGCCATTACAAAATGGGCGTCCGGCTTTTTTAATGCTTTTCCTGATCCCTTTCCGCGCTGTTGCATGACGCTTTTTCAGGGCAATCCGTAAACCGGAGGAACCATGGAAACAGCTATCCATTCCAAACGATTCAAGACTATCAACAACGGCTTATCTAAAAATCGCGCGAATTGTAATTTTGCCATTTTGGGGGGACGGCAAAATGAAATGTTCAAAATGCGGTATTGAGAATCAAGCATCCCGAAAATTTTGCCGGGAATGCGGCGCAAAATTATCAATAATTTGTCCCAGTTGCCAAACCGAGAATGTGCCCGGTGATAAGTTCTGTGGTGAGTGCGGCCTCTGTTTGACAGAGGCCTTTGAGTCCCCGCTGCAGGAAGTCGCCTTTGACGAAAAGCTTAAAAAAATTCAACGCTACCTGCCTCAGGGGCTGACAGAGAAAATCCTTGCTCAGAAACATAAAATCGAAGGCGAACGGAAACCGGTTACGGTCATGTTCTGCGACATGGTTGGGTTTACGGGTCTTTCCGAGAAGATCGGTCCTGAAGACGCTTATTCCATTATGGATCGGGTCTATGAGATCTTGATCTACTCGTGGGCTTGCCTGAATGATTGTGATTTTTTTCACAGATCCTGGCGTCAATTTGACATAGTGCTGCTGGTGAGTGAATTGCAAAGCGGACGGAATCGGGGTTTCCATGATACGCCTCCATTCTTTTGCGGGTGCCGGTATGGTTATTGTTAGAAGTGCATCAAATACGCTCGCGTACCCGCTCCCATGCCATCGCAGCCATCTGCACCGGATCCCAAGGGCTGGAGAGCGGGGGCGTATAACTGAGATCCAGGTGGCATATATTCCTGACTTTCATTGAATGATATAGCGCGGTTGAAAAAATATCAATGCGCTTTGAAATTTCCGCACCATGCGGGCCGAGAATCTGGGCTCCCAGAAGCGTCCCGGTAATGCGGTCTCCTGTGATGCGGATATGAAGTTGTTTCGCACCGGGGTAATAGGCCTTGTGATCAGGTGCCTCTGTGTCCACGCGCAATGGGGAAAAGCCTTCCTTTTCGGCCTCGGTGTCATTTAAGCCGGTTCGGGCGGCAACGAGGCTGAAAATCTTGACGCACTGGGTCCCAAGCGATCCTGCAAATACGCTGCTTCCGCCGGCGGCGTTTTCAC
The DNA here is from genome assembly GCA_046483675.1 of Cyclonatronaceae bacterium. Taxonomy (GTDB): domain Bacteria; phylum Bacteroidota; class Rhodothermia; order Balneolales; family Natronogracilivirgulaceae; genus SKNL01. Next base: position 1,405 of record JAWOCT010000096.1, on the reverse strand, counting down.
CGGCAACGCTTCCCTGCTTGTGCGCGGTCGTGCCCAGCGGAAGCCATGTATTTCTGTCCAGTAAGCGATGGCGGGTTTCCGCGCAATCCCCGGCGGCATAGATGTCCGGCAAGTTGGTTTCCATCCGGGAGTTGACGCGTATGGCGCCGGCAACACCCGTTTCAATGCCGGCCGGCCGGCATAGTTGGGTTTCGGGCCGGCTTCCGGTTGCCACCAGGACCATGTCTGCTTTGATTTCAAGGTCTTCCAGTCCCATACGACCTGCTTGAACCATCAACCGATTCTCCCGGCCCTCGATTTTTTTGACTGAAACGCCGGTCATGACCTTTACGCCGTGATCTTCCAGCTCTTTTAACACATGCTTTCCCATGTCATCATCCAATGTCGTCAGAACCGAAGACGCATATTCGAGTACGGTTACCGCCAATCCCCGCTTTGTCATGGCATCGGCTAACTCCATGCCGATATAACCGGCCCCGACGATAATTATGGATTGCGGTTGATTGTCGTTTATGTATTTTTCCATGGCAAAGCAGTCGTCCATCCACCGCAGGAAAAAGACACCGGGCAGATTCAATCCGGATATCTTCGGGGCTGTCGAGCGGGCTCCGGTGCACAATACGAGTTTGTCATAGGCCATGACTGCGTTCTTTTTTGCACCGATGTCCAGGCAAACGGTCCGTTGGGGAGGATCAACGGCAATGCACCGGGATTTTTTGCGCACGAAAATGCCATGGGATTCAATCGCTGCGATATCACGGTGGGCGAGGCTTTGCCAATCGGACACTTCCCCGGAAAGATAGAAGGGAAGGCCGCATATGCTGAAGTTCGGATATTGATCCGCCAACACAATGGTCGGCCGAACTTCCGGATTTACTTCCTTTGCACGCAATGCAGCGCTTATTCCCGCGTCACTGCCGCCTATTATTAAAAGTTCCATTTCTGTTCCAATTGGTTATGTATAATCCGGTTGCTGCTAAATCGCCGTGTTGATAATCCATTGCGCGTGAAGGCATTGCTACGTGATTTTAAAACAGGGGGTTGTTTATAGCCTTTTTTTATTTACCCGCATCCAGGGATTTTCGGGGGTCCTTTTGGCGGTAACAATGTCGTTTTTAGTAAGAACAAGACCCTGGGTTGAAGGATCAATGGTTTCCAACGCCCTTTTGTCCGACGGGTAAAACGGGTATCGGTCATTATGAGGTTTTTAAACTTGACGACTTCGTAAAAAGGCCAATATCTGCGTTACGCGCGATTTCCGAAGAAATTGCGGCTTACGCCTTGTAAACATGCACGTACGCTAAGTACGCTCAATTCTTCGAAAATCGCGCAAGCCTTGATCTTGAGCTTTCTTGTCACGCCAAAGGCGTGATTACAAAGCCGTCTGGTTGCGACTTTTTACGAG
>JAWOCT010000086.1:0-38084 GCA_046483675.1 Cyclonatronaceae bacterium | reverse complement strand
TCTGCCTGGCATTTCTGTGCATCGGTCTCGAAACCGATTTCCGGAAACTGGTGAAACAGATTCAGGGCGGAAAACCCCTCCTGCTTTATCTGGTTGGACAGACCTTCAATGTGCTGCTCACCTTCCTGATAGCCTGGCTGGTCTTTTCAAATTATACGCCCGATTGACAGGGATCATTCCTGTCACAATTGAGATTCTGTTCCAAATGAGATCCTGTCGCAACAGAGTTCCTGCCGCAAGCTGGGTTCTGTCACAAATGAGATCCTGTCGCAACGGTGTTCCTGGCGCAAGCTGGGTTCTGCCACAAATACCGGGGGCGACCTGCTTCAGGATTCGGCAGTTTGCGCGTTCGAGCCCTCACTGCACAAATCCACCAGATCGGAGATTTGATTTTGATCCTGCAGAATCCGCGGGATTTTGGTTTGTGCCTTGACCTCTTTATGCTTTTTAAACCATTTATTCAAGGCCTCGTTGCTCAGGTTCATTATCACAGGCATCTCCAACCCAACCTCCCGCCGGATCTGGTAATGGCGGTTGATGCTGGAAAGGTTTTCATCCAGCAAGTGGGCAAACTGATTCAGATCTTCCGGTTGTTTGACCCACTGGATAAACCAGTAATGGCGCGGCAAACCGATTACCGGATCGATCATTCCGCCCATCGTGAACAGCGATATTTTGGCACCGCTCATTTCCACACTTTCATCCAGGGCCTGCCGGGCTTCATACGATTCCACCGCCTCCCCAAATTGGTCGAAGACTTCGGAAACACGACCGATCACTTCAATCCTCGGGCTGTCGACATCAGTAAATCGGATGACATCGTTGATGATATAGCGGTATAGCCCGGAATTGCTGGTTACAACCAGACCGTAAGGAACATCTTTTTCCACCTGCCAGGTCGGCACGGCCTTTTGTGTCTGCAAATCATCCCGATTTTTTGATGGATTCGGTATCCATTCATAAAAACAGCCATTGTCAATGACCAGGCGAAGATCTTTCCGCTTCAGATCATCCGAAAATGCAAAATAGGATTCGGATGCTCCGTAATTCTCTACATAGTCCATGTCCAGCCCGTCCAGCAAGTGATCCAGATGGGATCGATAGGTACTCAAGGCTTCACCGCCGCTGATGAACAGGGAAAGATTAGGCCATATCTCCCGGATATATTTTTTTCCGGTCTTTTCCAGGGCCCGATGGAAAAACTGCAAAGCCCAAAAGGGAGTGGTGGAAATCTGTCGCACATCGGATTTCAGCGCTTTGGCAAGCGTCCGCTCAAACTTGTCCCCCCAGGATTCCAATGTCATGGAATGGGGGCTGCGCACCTGAAACATCGCCAGCCATCCTGGCGAAATTTTGGCAAGATACCCGCTTATTTCACCCAGCCGTACATTGGAGCGGGAGTCGGGACGCTCAATCCTTCCCGGAAGACTCAAATGGCTGCCAAAAAACAGGGTAATGAACCGGGGATTCTGTTTGATATAATTGAATACCACCCGGCGCATGAACCGTTGATCGCTGTACAGCCTCTCATGACTTAGCGGGATATGCTTCCCTTTTCCGGTCGTCCCTGCCGAAACGGCAAAGTTCTGAATTTTGCCCGGCCACAGGATATCCGGCTCCCCCCTTTTCATTCTCTCAATACAAGTGTCGATATCTTTATAGGTAATAAGCGGCACTTTTTGGGCATACGTCTCGTAATCACGGATTTTGGAAAATCCGTACCGCTTGCCGTATTCTGTTTTCGCCGCCTTGCGAAGGAGCTTCGAAAGCACCTTGTTCTGGGCTGATTCAACCGTTTTGGACATCTTGGAAATTATGTGATTATGAAAAAAACGGGAGGTTTCGTGGGCTTGTGATCACGATTGAGACAAGGCATCGTTAACCAGGTCATGGATTTCCTCCATTTCAACATGCTTGTCCATTACGATATGAGGCTCCATTTGCATGACCTGATGATCTTCCCTGAATCGTTGTTCACCACCTCCTGTGACGTTCAACAGAATCCGGGCATCATGGTCAATTTCATCCGCGCGGACCTTTTGCATCAGGCTGGCCACAGCCACCGCCGCTGCCGGATGGGCATCAATTCCCTCGGTTTCGGCAAACAGTTGCATGGCTTCGTCGGCTTCCTTGTTGTCCACGGCAAGCACATCGCCAGCGGTATCGACAAGCGCATCATATAATCCACCATACATGGAATAAGCCGGTTTCCGATTCGACAGTACCCCGGAATACAATTCGGGAATGAGGTGCTGCTCCTCACGGATCTTATCCAAATCCAGCTGCCGGGAACCTCCCTGCCACGCATGATAGACAGGGGTAAATGGTTTGTTCTGTGATACGATAAGTTTCATTTTGTTTCGCCCGAACCGGCCGTCTGCCAGTAGCCTGAGATTGGTTTCCCAGGCAGCAATGGCACCGCTGCCGCTTCCAATGGCCTGGAAATAATAATCGGGGATGTGACCGATTTCCAGGACGGCCGATAAAACAACCGTACCCATGCCGTCGCGACGAGCCGCATTTTTCACCCCGCCCTCGGGCACAAACCGTTCACCGTCGCAAATGCGGTTCGAAAGATTGATGGCATCAAGGTAGTCGGCGTCCCGGACCTTCACCAGCTTTACGCAATCATCGAGCGGCTTGTGAAACCAGAGGGAGGAAAAATTCCGCTCAGGAACAAATACCAGCAGGGGAATCCGGTTGTCCGAACAGACGCGCGCAAATGCACGTGCCGTATTTCCTGCCGAAGCCACAACCAGCGTTCTGTCACCCAACCCATTCAACCTTCCACAGACGGGATACGCTTCTGTTTCCTTGAATGTGCAGGTCTGCATGTGCGCCCCTCTCTCTGGCCAGTATCCACTGAAGGCAATATAGAGGTGTTCAAGTCCGAGATGGCGGGCCAGTCCGGTGCTTTTGTAGGTAATCGTCGCGGAGGATTGGCCAAGCGTTTGATGTACCGGCAACCATCCCGCATAACGAAACAATCCTGTCTCGCGGTCTTTCAGTTTGAGCTGCCGTTCGCGATAGACACTTCGCAAGAGGGAGGGCATCTCTTCATCTTTGGGATCCAGAATCCAGTCGACATCCTCATACCTTTTCCCGGTGCCTGCAGATTCAAAATAATAATGGCGGAATGAGTGTGGAGAATTATTTGTGTTTTTTTCTTCCATTTCTGTTGTTCTCACTTAGTCGGAGCTGTATCTGGATATGACTCAACGTAAATGCATAAGATACCACAGGATTCTGCAAAATTCCGGTTATCCGGCATCTGTTTGATTTTTACTGAAATGCAGTGCACCTGGTCATTCAGCTGCCGATGCAGTGCTTTTTAACAACGTAAATTATTTGAAAATCATCCCGGTTGCAAATTTGCGCTGTAAATATTACTCCTCTCTCCTCTGTTCGTTTTCCTTATATTTAATGCTAACAACAACTTATGCATGACCAATGGGTGCAAGGTCTCTGTCACAAACTTTCACTTTTTATTCATAGGGTAATTAATTGTTTGTGCAAAATGAATTGTTTTTACTATCATGATATGTTTTTTTCAAGGTAAAAATTGGTTTCTGATCTGGCACGATTTCACACATCAATCACTATCCGGAATTCAAACTCATGTCTGCACATCTTTTTGGCTATAATGCCCTTACCACCACTGCTGCCGCGTGTCTGTTTTTGGCAAGCATCCTCCTTAATCCGGCCGCATCGGCACAGGTGCGCCCTTCCGAATCCATCCGATCGAGCCCCAATGCAATCGTCGGACAAACGATCGGCACAACAGACATCTCCATCACTTATGGACGCCCGTCTGTTCGCGGCCGGGTGATTTTCGGCGAACTTGTACCCTTTGATGCTGTCTGGCGTACCGGCGCCAACGAGGCAACCACCATCACTTTTACCGGAGACGTCACCATTGAGGGTGAGCCCCTTGCCGCCGGAACCTACGGCCTGTTCACCATCCCCCGGGACAACGGAGAGTGGACCCTCATCTTCAACAACACAGCGGAACAGTGGGGCGCGTACAGATACGATCCCGGCGAGGATATTTTGCGTGTGAATGTCTCCGCAACGGAAGCCCCGCATACCGAACAGATGCTGTTTTTATTTGAGGATGTGAAGGACAGCTCTGGCAAAGCCGTTCTTTACTGGAAGGATGTCAGGGTAGCTTTCCGGATTGATGAGCAGTGATGTTGCGCCCTGATACGGCAACGATATTGCGCCCTCATACGGCAACGATATTGCGCCCTCATACGGCAGCTTTATGCTGAATATTAATGCTGAATCCAGATGCTTCACTTGCCGAAGCCATACCGGGCTCGCCGAAGCCAAGACCGGATCGCTTAAGCCAATCCACTCAGATATGATCGCGCGGGATTTTTTCGCGCCAGTTTTTCGAAAAGACGCGCTCGTCACCCTCAAATGCATCCAGCGTAGCGTGAAGATAAAAGCAGTCCTTGTCGGAGGTCAGGATCGTCCTGGTCCTGGTCGTGATCTGCCAGTCGCCGCGCTTCAATGATTTTTTGGCGTTGACCTCGGCCCTGATGGATTCCAGGTCATCGCTGGTAATGGCGTATTTCTCACGGCTGCCTGCCGCCATCTCCAGCTGTATCTCATCAAGATAATACCGGCCTTCATCCTTCAGGACATCCATTTCCGACCGGTCGAATACCAAATCCCTGTCCACATGCCACTTGACCGAAGGCGCCTGCAACACCCCTTTCCGGGTGGATGGACGGGCAGCCACCGGCTCTTCAAATGAGACCGGGGCATCGCCTTCCTCCATCAGGATAGGCAGGTCAATGGAGCTTTCCTCACCGTAGACTTTCATCATCACCAGTTCTGGTGAGGGCCAGGCGATGGGATAATAGGAAGTGGAAATCGAAACACGGATTTGGTTCCCCTCCGGAAAAATATGGGCTATTTCATTCAACTTTACCCTGACTTTGTACTTTTTCCCCGGTTCCAGCTTTTCCGGGGATTCATGGCCGTTGCGGTGCGTGAGGTTCAGCAGGCCGTAGGTGACACGCGTTGCCTTGCCGTCGGGACGCACATCGGTCAGCCGGACCGCCACCATGGCCACGGGCTGGTTGACCTCCAGCTGCAGGTCCGCACACGGCCGGCCAATGATCTCCAAATCCTCCTTGAGCGGATCACTGTCGAAAATCAACGCGCCGCCGTCTTCCTCGCGCTGGTCAGCCGGCAAGTCCGGCGCGGCAGAGTAGGAACACCATTTCCCGGCAAACATGCCGAGATTGACCGGCGACTGGACCCACATCGGCTTTGGCTCCACCGCTTTTTCGTACACCTTCAGCGTATGCCCGTTTTTAAGCAGAAAACGGATATTCCGGACTTTACGGGAGGGCCACTCATTGAGGCCGAGCCAGTATCCGGGCCGTTCTTCGTAACTGGTGGATGGCGGCATCGACTCCTGCATCCACGCTTTGAGCATCGGTTCCCGGTCGATGCCGTTGTCTTTGCCCTTAAGCCACTTGTCCCACCAACGCAGGCACTCCTGCAGAAAGCCGATGGCCGGACCCGGGATGCCGTCGTGGGGGTAACGGTGGCTCCAGGCGCCGACGAGCCCCATGCGCGGTACGTTCAGGTGTTCCAGCATCCGGAACACCGAGTTGGAGTACCCGTCCGCCCAGCCGCTGACGGCCATAACCGGGCATTGAACGTCATCATAATTTTCGCAAATGGAGCCATGCTTCCAGAAATCGTCGCGGCGCTGGTGCTCCAGCCAGTTTTTCTTCCACAGGCCGCTTTTTTCCAGCCGTTCCAGCCACATGGACTTCCACTTGTCCCCGACGATCTCGGGATCGGGTGGAAGGGAGTTGCGGTCGAACATGACCGATGCCCAGGAGAGGTTGTCTCCGAGCAGGCAGCCGCCCATGTAGTGGACATCGTCGGCATAACGGTCATCGGTCGAACAGACGGTGATCACGGCCTTGAGGGCTTCCGGACGCCGGGCGGCGATCTGCAGGCCGTTGAAACCGCCCCATGAGATGCCGATCATGCCCACATTGCCGTCGCACCAAGGCTGTTCGGCCAGCCATTCGATGATCTTCTCCCCGTCGCTCAGTTCGGGCTCAAGGTATTCGTCCGTGAGGATGCCTTCGGAGTCTCCACTTCCGCGGATATCCACCCGCACCCCGGCATACCCGTAACCGGCGAAATACCGGTGGTTTACTTCGTCGTCGAGGCGTTTGAAATCGCGCTTGCGATAGGGTATGTATTCCAGAATGGCCGGTACCGGCTTCACGTTGGCGCTTTCCGGCAACCAGATCCGCGCGGCCAGCTTCACGCCGTCCGGCATCGTTATCCACTCATTTTCAATTTCCTGTACTGTTTCGGGAAAATGGTCAATGTAGCGCATAATATGAATTTAGAGCGTCAGATTGTGGAATTGTTCAAGACCCCCATGATGCCTGTGGCGGATATCTGTTGGCGATGGCTGTCTGCCATGTCTTTGCCTGTTTCCATGTCCATGTCCATATACATCACGTGTCTGATTCTCGGTCTCAATCTCAGTCTATGCCTGTTTCAATAGGCAGGACTATATTTCGTCCTCTGTTTCTTCCACAACAATACTGAGTCGCTCAACAATCCGGTCAAATCGCTCAAAAAGATGTTTTTTATTCTTTGCACCGAGATAGACATCGGCAAGGGAGTAGCTGTAGCTGTCCTGCCCCTCCAGATCCGAGAGCTTCTGGTCTTTTTCCACCTGGATCTTGATCCGGGCATCGAATTCCTCCTCAATCGTTTCGACCGCCTCCGGGGAAGGTATATGCCGGACGATGCCGTCGTCGAAAAAAACACGGTAGTAGAGTTTGGCGGCAATATTATACGGGCCGCGCGCTTCGAGGGGCGCCGGGGTGGCGCCGGTGGCGATCTGCACCAGGAACTGGTGATTGGAATGGCCGTACACTTTGGAGAAAGGATAACTGTGCGATTCGGATATACGCGTATTCACTTCCAGGACCCAGAGGTGATCCGATTTCTCATCATACAGGAACTCGATGTTGAAGGGTGCGTTATCGTACGCAATTTCCGTCATGATTTTGTCTGCCATCTTGATCATGCGTTCCTTCACGGGATCCGGCAGGGAGCTGGGGGTGACATATCCCATGAAAGAGCTTGTCCCTTTGTACAGCGGGGATTCGAAAAAGGCATAGACCTCCATTTTCCGGTCGCAAACATATCCCTCGATCGTGTACATGGAGCCGGAAATGGTGTCTTCGGCAATGCAGTATTTGCCGCCGTCGCTCTTCATCTCCTCCGGGAGATCGGAAATGGACATGAGGTAGTCGTACGGTTCGGAAAAATAATCGATCTCATTTTTTATGATTTCCAGGCTCTCGTCGTAGTCCTGCCGGTTTTCAATCTTGAAAGCCAGCTGACCGCCGTAGGATATGACCGGCTTGAGCCAGAACGGGGTTTGCAGATCCAGATCGTCCATTTTGGGCGCTGAAAACGGATCGACTTCCCGGAACGGGGGGACGTGGTCCGGCAGTACCTTCTTCTGGGCTTTTCTGCTCAGGTATTTATGTTCGGAATAGATGGCGCTTTCCAGGGACGGGGCTTTCAGGCCGTACTGCTCGCAAAGGTAGTAGGTCAGCAACATGGCCGGATCGATAAAACTGATGATGGCATCGATGCTGCCCTGATGGTTGTCCAGTTTCTTGCGGGCTTTGGCAATCAGTTTCTCATACGATATCTTTTCACCTTTCAGCTGCAGACGCACGTCTTCGGCTTCAAGCAGGGGAATGAACTCGTACTTTTCTGCGTCTTCAATATTTTTGAGATCCTGTATGTTTATTTCGTCCTGTCCAACCACAAATACGTTTTTTTTCATTTTTTTTATTCTCCTTGATTTACAGGGTGGTGATACGGGCCGGGTCGGTATTACCCGGATCAATGGCGGACACCATCCATCCATCCACGGAAAAAGTTCAATACATGAGGCGTTTTCGGGCGTTGCTGCGCCATCCGGTCTGATTGCGATAGCGCACAAAATGGATCTTCAGATCGGTCTGGTTCCTTCGTTAGCGGAGCTGGCAGTATCGGTAAGCGCATCACACCAGGGGTAGATTGTGAACGATGTGTTCTCATGGGCAGCTTCCTGAATTGTAAATATCTTTCAGTTTTTTTTCAAGGTAGCGAAATCAGCAGACAACTTCAGCCCGACACGCGTGGCCATTCCATTCCCGTGCGGACCAATAGTTTGGCGGAGTGTCCATATCCGGAACGATGACGGCCATTATTTGTTTAAAAGTGCGAACTCTTCCTGCAAACCACAAATCACCTTCCATGCCTGAACAAGCTACACCTGAAAACACTGCCCTGGTTACCGGGGCCACATCCGGCATCGGGTATGTCACCGCCCTTGAGCTGGCCCAAAAAGGGATGCGTGTGGTGCTGCATGCCAGAAATCCCGAAAAAGCGGAGCAGGTCCGGGCGGATATCGAACGCCGGACGGGTAACGGCGACCTGGACGTGCTGCTGGCTGATTTTACTTCGCTGGATCAGGTTCGCGAAGCAGCGGATACCTTTCGTGAAAACCACGGCAGACTCGACATCCTGGTCAACAATGCCGGACTCATCATGGGAAAGCAGCGCCTGGAGTCCGAAGAGGGATATGAGCAGACGATCACCATCAACCATCTCGCTCCCTTTCTCTTTACGGGGCGGCTTTTCGACCTGCTTGCCCGGTCGCCCGACGGCCGCATCATCAACGTGGCTTCGGAAGCACATCGGGGCGCATCGCCCGATTTCGGCGACTTCCAAATGAAGCGTTCCTACTCCGGATGGAAGGCCTACTGCAATTCCAAGCTCTACAACATCATGTTCACCGATGAGCTGGCCCGCCGGATGGGTGTGGCATTGCAAACAGCAACGGCGTCACAATCAGGTACGCCGTCACAATCAGGTACGCCGTCACAGGCAGGTACGCCGTCACAAGAGGGGGAATCACCTGGTTCAGGCACATCGCCACTGACAGGAGGCTCACCCGAAAAAAGCACATCTTCACAGACAGGTGCAATGGCGGGACGAATATCGACCTGGTCCCTGCATCCGGGTACCGTGGCCACCAACTTTTCCAACAGCGCAGGTGGATTGACAAACTTTTTTTTCAGGGTGTTTCGCCCGCTTCTGCGGACCGCCGAGAACGGTGCCTCGACCAGCGTGTATCTGGCTGCCGAGCCTGACGTCCCGGCGTCCAGCGGTTCGTATTTCATCGACCGCAAACCGGCCAGCATCAGGCACCGGTTTTTCAGCACCGAAAATAACCGCAAGCTGTGGGAGCTGTCCTGTGAGCTCACGGGCGCGGACTTCCTTGACGGTAACTGATTTTTTCCGTAATTATCGCGCAGACATCAGCTAACGGCAACAGGCCGCATGGCGCGGAACATAGCCGTTTATTTCTCATTACAGGAACCCGGGTCCGCGGTTTGGATGTCCATTGCGGCCTGCAAATATTATTGCCATGAAGATGAATCTGCGCCTCGTCCTTGCGGGGAAAACAGGTGTGCTGCTCGTTCTGCTGATCCTGTCCCCGGCACTCTTTCTGTCCTCTTCGATCTTTTCTGAAACCTTTGCCCGCAACTCCGGAGACGGTCCGGCCATGCTCATCCGCGCCGATGACATGGGCATGAGCCACGGCCAGAACCAGGCGTTCCAGACGCTGATCGAATCCGGAATGCCCGTTTCTGTGTCCGTCATGTTTGCCTGTCCCTGGTGGAAACAGGCCGTGGTGATCCTTGAAGAGCACCCCGAAGTCTCTGTCGGCGTGCACCTTACGCTCAATGCCGAGTGGAAGCATTACCGGTGGGGGCCGGTCCTGGGACGCTCGGCGGTTCCAAGCCTGGTCGACGACGAGGGGTACTTTTTCCCGTCGCGTGCGCTGCTGTACGGCAACGATCCAAAGCTCGACGAGATCGAGGCCGAGCTGCGCGCGCAGGTGCAGCGGGCGGTGGACAGCGGACTGCAGATCGACTACCTCGACTACCACATGGGCGCGGCGGTGCAGACCCCGGAAACCCGCGCCATCGTGGAAGGGATTGCCGCCGATTACGGCCTGGCCATCTCACGCTGGTATGGTGAAAACTATTCTAACGTAACTTACTCGGCGGCAATCGGAGTCAAGACCGACTCGCTGGTCAGTCGGGTGAACCGGCTGGATCCGGATGCCGTGAACCTTCAGGTGTTTCATATCGCACCGGAGCAGTCCGACATGAACGATCTGATCGACCTGAACGAATTCGGCCTGCCCAACATGGCCGAACACCGTTTCCACGAACTGCAGGCCCTGCTTTCACCCGAATTCCGCGAGGCGCTGGAACAGAACCGGGTGCGGCTGGTCACCTATCGCGACCTGGTGATCGAGCTGGGGCTGGAGTCGATGCAGCGCCCCGAGATCTACCGGGATTAGGCGCATCATTTTTTACCGCCAAATCGCGGGAAAGAGTTGCCTGGAAAAGCGCACTTGTATCAAACAGTATTCTCCAAAAAATGACAGGGGCGAAAAAATATCCAACTCTTTATTTCTCAATTTTTCGATTGCATCCGAAATATTTAGCTAAATATTTCGGCTAGTTCCGGTCGAACGTTACATCAGCAAAAGCAATTTCGAAACCTTTGTGATGTGAGTTGGATGACACCCGGTCCCATACCTATCGTTACCAGTTCTTTTCAACACGCAACTATTTCTCCCATATCCCCATCAACAAGATCAGGAACAGGGTGCTTGCCCCCAGGCCCCATCCAACTACAATAGCCAGCGTCTGCCAGAACCCGTCGCCTTCCAGCAGCATCAGCGGCAGCAGGCCGGCAAGTGTTGTGCACGAGGTGATCAGCACCGGCCGCATCTTCTCGCGGTAAACATACAGCCAGCTCCGGATGCCGTGCACCCCGAGCAGCCGCATCTTCTGCTTGCCGTGCATCAGCAGGATGGCATTGTTCACCACCACCCCCATCACCAGCAGCGCCCCCGCCATCGCGCTGCGGTCGAACTGCAGATCATGGTACAGCGTCCCGGCCATAATCCCGATGCCGCCGAGCGGAATCGCCAGCAGGATCACAACCGGATCACGCCACCGCTCCAGCAGGGCCGAAATGATCATCCAGACACTCAGCATGGCCATCAGGAAAATGAGCAGCAGATTGCGATCTTCCTCTCCGCCAAACCAGCCCCGGAAACCGGTCGTGACCGACATCCCCGGCGGCACGGGAAACGTCTCGACGACCTGCTCGGCGGTGGACTGCCCCATCCGGCTCGGACCCAGAAAGTTGAACGCCACCACCCGCGAGTACATCTGGTCTTCGCGACGGATCTGCGGCAGGGTCCGTTCCCGCGTCAACTCCCCGATACCCGCCACCGTGAACACCGTCGAGCCCATCTGCCGGGGCACATGCAGAAAATCCTCCAAATATTCGCGATCCCGCAGATTCCGGGCGATCAGGTACATCTGCGTGCCGCCAAACTCGATCCGTCCATACGGGGAGTGCTCCCGGTTGATATCCAGCTGGATGGCATTCAGCACCGCCGGACGCCCCAGTCCGCGCGTCACCATCCGGTCGTCGTCGGGTCGCAGCACATACTGGTAGAGATCGTCCCGCCAGAACATCGGCGACTGATTGATATCCACCTCCTCCACCCGCCGGTGCCGCATCAACCGCCGCCTCAGGTCCTCAGCCGCCGCTTCCAGCTGGTCATACGAATAGCCGGACAGCGTGATCCGGTGCTGCATCTGTCCGCCGCCGTACCCGGTCCCGAACGACTCGCCAAACCCGCTGACCGATATCCTTGTGTTGCCGGTCCGCGCCGCCAGATAGGCCGCCTGTCCGTAGAGCCGAAAGGGATCCGCCCGGTCGAGATACTCCTCTTTGAAATAGATCTCCAGCCGTCCAAATGCCCCCTGCTCATTGACTTGCGACTCGTAATAGGTGATGGCGTGCTCAAACGACCCGACCAGCGCCTCAAACTGCCGGATGATCTGGTCGATCTCCTCGAAGGGGGTCCCGACCGGCGGACGCACCGTGATCATCACATGATCGTACTCCGGCCAGCCGCTCCATCCTTCCCCGAAACGCCCTCCGCGATGGAACCGGTAGCCGATCCCGCCGAGATACCTGTTGATCACATCGTCGTTATCAAAATAGTACTGCGACCACTCGTAAAGCCGCCCCGGCTCCTCACCCTCATCCAGCTCCGGCTCGGGGATGAGATAGAGCGGCACCCCGATCAGCAGCACCATCGCCGGGTAGATCAGCCACCGGAGACGATGCCGCCAGGTGAAGATACCAAGAAAGAGACGCGTCCGGTTAAAACCGTTTTTTCGGGTGGATGGGGCCCGTGCCCGCGATGAGTCCCGCGCCCGGGATGAGTGCCGCGATGCTTTACCCGTTTCCAACCCCTGCGGGATCCGGACCAGCCAGATCAACGCATACGGGATCCAGGTCAGGGATATCACCACCGAAGCGAGCAGCGTCAGGGTGAGCGCCATCCCGAGCGGCAGCAGAAACATCCGCACCTCCTCCATCGCAAAGAGCAGCGGGATGAATATGCCGATCGTGGTGAGCGTGCTGCCGAGAACGGGAACCAGAACGTGCGGCAGATGGCGGCGGACATGCTCGATGCGCTCCTGCCGGGCAAGCGGGAGCCGCGGATTGATGTGCTCGAACACCACCACCGCGTTGTCGATGATCATCCCGAGCGCGATGGTCAGTCCCGCCAGCGAAATCACATTGATGGTGTAGCCCAGAATATGGAGCATGATCACCGAAAAGAGCAGCGAGAAGAGGATACTGCCGAGGATGACGATCGGGGCGCGGATTTTCCGGATGAAAAGCAGCAGCACCAGGAATACGGCGAGCAGGCTGAAGAGGGCCTGGCGCTCCAGCGTGGCGAGCTCCTCGCGCAGATCCTCGGTAGCGTCGCGCTCGATCTGCAGATGGATGTCCGGCGGGAATCCGGCCCGGATATCCTCCATGCGGACGATCACCGTCTCGGACAGTTCGAGGGCGTCGACGCCCGTTTCCCGCTCAAAGCGGATGGTAAGCGCCGGGTTGCCGTTGATGCGCATGGCGGTCCGCTCAGGGTAGTCGCCGACCGATACCTGCGCGATGTCCCCCAGCGGGATCTGCCGCTCGCTGTTCGGGATCCGGATCGGCATCGCGGTGATGTCGGAGACGTTTTGGAACTCCGGCGGCACCATCAGACTGTATCGCAGTCCCGCATGTTCGCGGTACCCGGCCGACCGCCACGAGAGCCGGTCGTTGACCTGCCGCATCACGAGGGTCGTGCTGATCCCCAGCCGATCTGCAGCCGGTACATCGAAGTTGATCAGCAACGCCGGGTCCCGCACTCCCTGAAGTTCCACCCCGGCAATGCCTCGCACCCCGAGCATCGGCAGCTTGATATGGCGGCGGGTGAACTCCAGCAGCTCATTGGGTTCCCGCTCGCTGCTGCTGATGGAGTAGACCAGGAATGTCTGCATCGCCTGCAGTTCCCGAGGCACGCGGTGGCTCACCCGGCCCGGCTGCACGGACGGCGGCAGGCTCTCCTCCAGCACACGCAGGTACTCCTGCAGCTCCACACTGCGGAAATCGACCGGGGCGTGCTCGTGGAAATAGACGGTTACGGTTGAACGCCCCTCGTCACTGACCGATGTCACCCGCTCGACATCCCGCAGCCGGCGGACCTGCTGCTCCACGCGGCGCGTGATCTCCTGCTCCACCACCTCCGGCGAGGTCCGGCTCCACTGATAGGTCACCGTGACACTCGGCAGCTGCATATCGGGCGACATCTCCACCGGTATCCGCTGCCACACCATCACACCGACGACCACCACCGCCAGGTAGAACATCGAAATCAGGTATTTTCGCCGGAAGAGTTCGTTCACAGAGGCCACCTCTTCAAAACCGGAATCTCGGGTTCACCCGCTGCATATGGCTGATCGCGAAGTGCTGATCGACCGCCAGGGTGTCGCCGGGCGAGATCTCTTCATCATTGATCACCACCCATTCGGAGGTGACCGCGACCGGATCGATATAGACCCACTCGACCATATCGCCGCTGAGCCGGAAGAGCAGCGGCCGGTTGTCGCGCATGAGCATGGCAGCCCGCGGAATCCGTGAACGCCCTTCAACCGAAGAAATGAGCACACGCCCGTCGACCGTCATCCCGCCGCGAAGCTGTCCGTCCGGGTTGTCGAACAGCGCCACCACCTGGCCCGTCTTACTCTCGCCATCCACCACCGGTGAGACCGCCTCCACGACGCCCGTGGAGCCGTACCCGAATCCGGTCTCCAGCTCCACGGTCATGCCCACCCCGACATCCGCCAGCTCGCTTTCGAGCATGTCGAAGCGGACCCGCACCTGCGACTGATCCACCAGACGGCCCAGTTCGGTACCGGCCGACAGATATTGCCCGCGCGTGAAGTTTTCCCTGGTGTGGATGTGTCCGGCAAACGGGGCGACGACAGAGGCATAGCTCATGTTCAGCTCGGCCCGCCGGAGCTGCACCTGCGCATCGGAGTACCCGTGGAAATTGCGCAGGAACCGGTCCATTTCCTCCGATAGGGTATCCGTACCGGCACCCCGCAGACGCTGATCCCGCTCGATGCGGTAATCGGAGGCCGCTTTTTCCAGGGCATTGCGGGCATCCTCCAGCGCCATCTGCCACTCGCGGTCGTCCAGTGCGAGGATGGTGTCGCCCTCGGAGACGCGCCGGCCGTCCCGGATCACATTATTTTCGATGAATCCGGCCAGTCGGTTGTAGATTTTGACCTCACGAAGCGGCTCAACCCTGCCCTGGGTCTCGATGTGGTGGTACAGCGGTTGGTCATCGGCCCGGTCAAAAATCACGACCGGACGCACCTCCTCCCGTTCGGCCCGGCGGGTTTCGGACCCGTTGTCGCCGTTGTCATCGGAGCAGGCTGCTGCAAATCCGCTGAAAACCAGGCTCAGGGTGAGTAACAGTACCGGATTACGGTGACTACCGGATAATTTGGGCATGGCTGACATTATTTTACTATTTCAATTGGCAGGTTCATAAAAGATCTTAATCATTACGTCTCATGTCATCAAGGTCACCAGTCCAGCTGATTTTCCCTTTCAGCTCCTGTATGTTCCCCTGCTTTTTGCTCTCCATCCACCGGAAAACCATCGGGACGAGAAAGAGCGTGAGCAGCGTACTGGTTACCATCCCGCCCATCAGAGCGAGCGCCAGCGACTGGCGAAATTCGTAACCATCCCCGATCGGGATGACCATGGGCAGCAGTCCGAGCAGCGTGGTCATGGTAGTCATCACGACCGGACGAAACCGGTGCCGCCCCGCCAGATGCACCGCCTCGTCGAGGTTGCCGGTGTCATGGAAGTAGCGCCGCATGAAATCGACCTTGAGGATGGCGTCGTTGACGGCAATCCCGGTCAGCACCAGAATCCCCATGAACGACAAAATGTTGAGGCTGAGTCCGGCCACCCAGAGCACCAGCAGCGACCCGATCCAGGCAAACGGCACCCCGAGCATGATGATCAGCGGGTATTTCATGTTTTCGTACTGCACGGTGAGGATGACATAGATCAAAATCACGCTGATGAGCAGCAGGCGCGCCATATCGCGGAGCAGCGACTCTACCTGGATGGCGGTGCCGGAGAGAATTACATCCACGCCGGTCTCCATCCGGAACGTCTCCACCACATCACGGAAATCGCCGCGCTGCCACCACCACGATGCCAGGCCGATGTTGCCAAGATAGCTGATTACCGGGGTCTGATTGATCCGCTCAATCTGCTCCGGCTCGCCTACCTGCCCGACCGTCGCCAGTTCGGAGAGGCGCACCATGCGGCCGCGGCTGGGGATGCGCATTTCGGCCGGATCAAAATGTGCTCCGACCTGCTGATAGAGCCGGATGTCGATGTTTTCATCCTCCTGCATCCACTCGGTGACCATCACGCCGCGGGCGGCTGATTCGAGGAATGAGATAACCTCCGATTCGGTGATGTCGTATCGCAGCAGGCGGTCCGGATGGAAATGCAAGTGCCAGGTCTCCACTTCCTCGGCGTGCTGGAGGTCGAGCCGCCAGTCCGGGTTGCGTTCGGCCAGCATCCCGCGCAGACGTTCTGCTCCGGCGGCTCCCGCCCGGCGATCCTGTCCGGCCACGTGGACCACCACCGGGGCGGCCTGCCGTCCAAGCACATTTTCGAAGAGCGGAAGTGCCTGCAGTTCTTCGATGCGCCAGTGCGGCTGGTTTTGGCGGAGCGATTCGATCTCCGACCGGATGCGTCCGGCCGTGCGGGGATTTTCCAGTGGGATTTCGATGACAAAGCGGTTGAGTCCTTCATCCGCCAGTCGGGCGATGTTGGTGTCGTCGGTGTAGCCGCCAAGTGTGAGGATGGGCCCCACCGCCGGATTCATCCCCCCGTCATCCGGGTTCGACCCGCCTGTATCAGGATTCAACCCCGCAGCATTATGGATGGATGCGGTGAAGGTGCGCGCCGCCTCCTCAGTGCTGCGCAGCGCGGTGTTGCCGGGCATGGTGACCCGGTAGCGCAGCCGCTGCTCCTCCCCTTGCGGGATGAGCTCTTTCGGCACATAGAGAAACGCGACTACTGCGAGGGCCATCGCGAGCAGGAAAAGCGCGATGACAAGCACCGGCCGGCGGATACTGATGAGCAGCATCCGTTCGTAGAAAGCCTGGGCCCGATCCATTCCGCGGGTGAATAACGTGCTCCGGTCATCGGGGAGGTCCGGGGAAGTTGTTTCGGGTGGATGGGGCCGGCGGCCGGATTGTCCGGTTGCAGTGCCGGCTTCGGCCTCATCCGATGCTGCCGGACCGGTATCCGCTAGCCCTTTTCGTCTCCTGAATTTCTGGACCTGCAACACCAGCACCGGCAGAATCAGCAGTGCTACCAGCAGCGAGGAGAGCAGCGCGATGGAGAGCGTGAGAGCCTGATCCCGGAAAAATGCGCCTTCGAATCCGCCGAGAAAAACCAGCGGCAGAAAGACGGAGATGGTGGTCAGGGTGGATGCGGTTACCGCCAGTGAAATTTCGCGGGTGCCTTTGCCGGCTGCCTCGAAGAGCGGGAGTCCGGATTTCCGGTGCCGGTTGATGTTTTCCAGCACGACGATGGCGTTGTCAACCAGCAACCCGATGCCGAGGGTGAGGCCGCTCAGCGAGATGATGTTGAGCTGAATCCCGGCCAGGTACATCACAAAAAAGGTGAGCATGATGCTGACAGGGATGGCGATCCCGATGGTGAGCGGACTGCGCGGATCGTTCAGGAAGAAAAAGAGCACAAAAAAGGTGAGGATACCGCCGAGGAGCAGGGTCTGGAGCAGGTTGTTGATCGAGGCTTCGATGAAGGTGGCGTTTTCGCTGAGCACATCGATGGAGATTCCGGGAAACTGCTCGCGCAGCTCATCGAGGACCGGGGTCATCATATGGAACACCTGCACAAGGTTGCTGTCGAAATCCTTTTTCACCAGGACGGAGAGGACCGGGCGGCCATCCACCATCGAAAATGAGACCGGATCGCGCTCATCCATGTGAACCTCCGCGACATCCTGCAGCCGCAGGATACGCTCTCCGCCGATGGTCTTGAGCGGCAGACGGCGGAGCTGTTCGACCGAGGTGATGCGGCTTTCGATTTTCAGCGAGTAGCGATACCAGCCGTCGCGCAGCTCCCCGGACGGCGAAAACTCATTGGCTTCCCGAACCCGCGCCTGAATTTCGGCGGTGGAAAGATCGTAGCGGTCGGCCAGGTGGGGCTGATACCGGATGTGCACCTCGGGGGTGACAGCACCGACGACGACAGCCTGGGCGATGCCGTCCTCCTGTTCGAGCCGGCGCGTGAGCACACGATCGGCCCACTGCTTAAGCTCCAGCCGCTCCTCGTAGGCGGGATCGGGATTATCACGAAGCTGGATTCCGAGGATGGCCACCGGTTCGTCGCCGGGATCGGAGTAAACCAATTGCGGGCGTTCGGCCTGTTGCGGGAGGCTGAACCGGACCTGATCGAGCCGTTCGCGGGCGTTGAGAAACGCCAGATCCATGTTGTGGCCCCACTCAAATTCAAGGGAGACAAAGCCGATCCCCTGCCGTGCGAAGCTTTGGGACCGCTGGAGGCCGGGCAGCGTGCCCAGCGCCGCTTCCAGCTGTTCATTAATGCGCGTCTCCACCTCACTTGCCGAGGCGCCGGGCCACTCGGTGCGGACCATGAGCGAAGGTACGTCCACATCCGGAAGTAAATCCACTGAAAGCTCCTGCAAGGCGATATATCCGAAGATAAACGTCGCCAGCACAAGCATGATGGCGGTTATGGGGCGTTTGAGGAGCATGGTTTAACTATGAAACATATATTAGCTGCGTGCTGAAATATACGTATTTTTATCACGTTTCATTTAACTGATAAGTAACCTTTTTCGTAATAAAGATATTGATTTCATATCCGGTATTACCATTCAATATATGAGTATCTCAAAAGCACATCCCTGCTAAGCATATTCATCTTATGAGGGTCCCTTATGCGAGGTGCAGGTAGTACAGATGCTAATCTTGCAGCTTGATCGAAGCTGAGTTTATTTGTTTCGACTCCAAAATAGTGATTTGAAGCAGCTTCAATACCATATATCCCACTATCAAACTCAACAATATTCAGATATATATTAATTATTCTGTTTTTTTTTAAAATAATTTCAGTGTTATAGACAAGCAATAACTCAAGTATCTTTCTAAAATAACTTCGGTGGGTGGTGAAAAAAAGATTTTTAATTAACTGTTGTGTGATTGTTGAAGCTCCAACTATTTTATTCTTATCTTCCCTGCTCTTTTTCCATTTTATAAAAATAGCCTTCCAATCAATCCCCTTATGAAGAAAAAAATTTGGATCTTCTGCTGCAATAAATATGCGTTGAATATCCAGTGGTATATCATTTATATATACAACATCTATACCGAAATATTTTCCTCGTGCTGCATCACCTATTTTTTTTTGCAACTGAACCATTGAAATTGGTGGATGATAATATTTAAGATATATCATAGCTATGTTACACAATAAATACCATGACACAAATAAAACAAATACGATTTTTAATATTTGCAATACTATGATCATAACAAAAGACGCTGATATTATATCTCCATTATTTTCCCAAACAAGATTTTATGTTATATTACAACTTGTCCGTTTATTTCCTGCCCTCATGCTCTATAGAATAGTGATTGCCATCACCGAATCTACCACCCCATGAACCCCCAAGCTTTTCCCAGTACTCCCCGAGCTCAATATGATCATCTGATTGGTCTAAAAACCTGTCATTTTTATATAGATTTAAATCTATTGCTATTCTTATTCTATGTAATGAATTCTTAATTCCCCGCCCTTGCTTAGCATAAATCTCTGCTTGTTCTTTGGTTCGATGCGCCTCCCCAAGTGTAACTTTGTATCCATTATCATAAGCAAACAAAATTAACTTCGCCACCATATAAGGAAAAACCAGTTGTTTAAATGATAATGAAGAGCTTTTGTTA
This sequence comes from Cyclonatronaceae bacterium, assembly GCA_046483675.1. Taxonomy (GTDB): domain Bacteria; phylum Bacteroidota; class Rhodothermia; order Balneolales; family Natronogracilivirgulaceae; genus SKNL01. Next base: position 18,543 of record JAWOCT010000086.1, on the reverse strand, counting down.
ACCAGTGGGATCTCACGATTTTCATCTTTTTTTTTATTTTCCATATTTTATTTTTGATATTTTGATACAACGCATTTAATTGCTTGATTTATGCTTCATCGGTTTATGTCTTTCTTATAATTTACTCCCAGGTATTAATCTCAGATAGCAATTCCTCCTTGGACATTGAATGAATTCTATAAATTTCATTTAACTTGATACTGTCCTGATCGGACGAATGAAACCAACTATTTTCTTTTCTTTCATGAGTAAGATGAAAGAGAGGGCCCAATACCCGTTTCAATCTATATCCCAAAACTTCCCACCTATTAACCCTTTCTCCGTCTTCTCTTCCCCAACCATAAAATTTTTCGTTCTCCATACCTGCTTTAATAAATAAATTTGAGTTACAGATAAAACAACCTCCTACCGGGTTTGGCATATACATCTCTCTCATTTTACCCATATTATTCATTAATACATTTATATCACGTGTTTTGTAATAGATTTCTCGTAATATTGGCGATGTATCAAGTGCTTGATTCATATAAGGTATCACAAAGTCTGCTTCCTTTCTCTGCAATAGATCAAACGCTTTGTGTATTTGCTGAATAGGGACAATAACATCGGCATCCCAAAGTGCAAGAAATGATGTTTTACAAAATCTAGCTTTAGTATTAAAATGCCTTGTATAATGATATACAGTATCGTAATCTTCGATAAATGTGACTTCTACTTGATCTGGAAGTATTTTATTTAGAATACCATTATCATAGCAACCTGTTTCAATGACTTGAACATTGGATTCTAAATGATCGCAAATAAATTTAGTAACCATCTGAAGGTTTTCCAGGCGATCAACAGAGTCAATCTTAACACGAATATATATGGTCAGCTCTTTGAGGCTAAGTTTCTTATCAATCATGAAGATACCTTGGTAGAGAAAATATTAAAAGATGTATTATTAATGAGACCCAAAAGTCCCAGCCCCAATCCAGAAATGCCATAATATATTCCCAAATTTATCTCCTTTTCACCTTTATTTATCTCCTCCCAATAATAAGAAGAACCGATTTTTTCCATAATCTTTTCCGGATCAATAAAATAATCATGCTCAGTCTTAATTTGAAATAAGCAGTTTAGTACAAATTTAAAACCAGTTACGCCATCTTCTAAAAAAAGTGATTTATTTTTAAACTCTTTTTCAATTATATCATTGATATTAATCCCCTGCCTCAATAAAGCTGCATGTTCTCTCCATGATTGGATATCACCAGCTTGCAATAAATATTCAATTGCAAAAATTAAATATAATCTATTTGATGATCTGCTTGGATATAGTGTCAAAACACTTGGTGACAGTATATCTATGATACGATCTATTTTATGTGAATAAATATTCATATTTTTTAATTTATAAAGAAGTATAAGACAAAGTGGCAAGTCCCATCCTATGTTAAATGACAATGGATCTGTTAATTTAATTTTTTTATCGGCGATAAATGCATATAAAATGTTTATTAAATCGATTAGCATCCTTTTATATATAAAGCCATTTGAACAGTCAGACTTCTCGTATTTTGATAATCTCACAATATAATAAACCATATATCCCATAAGCCCATCCATTAGACCGACTGACAAATTACTTGTAGTAACAAGATGTCTGTAAATTCTATCATCCACCTCAGCTAAGGTAATGTTCGGATCGGCCTCTACAAAGTCATTTTCAATTAAATGATCTATACCACAAGCGATTCCCGCAAGACCATTTTCAAAACACATTGAAGTATGGCTACTACTAACATTTTCAAATACTTTATCTAAAATTCTTTCAGCTATTTCGTAATACTCAAACTTGTCCGATTGTTGGGCAAGGTGAAAAAAATAGATACAAATACCCATTTGACCATTAAGCAAGCCAGGATTATTGACTTCTGCTATATTAGTTATTAATGTATTATTAATTTGATCTAACTTTTCCTTTGCTAATTCCATATATTTTTCGTTTATATATAATATGACTTGCTTGGTTTTCAGAGAAAGAATGAATCAGGAGGAGAGCCCCTCATTTTCAAAAAAAATCAGTAGCCTCTTCTTTTTATTGTTCATAGTTACGAGAACATCTTTATGTTTTCATTTTTCCCCTGCCTAATTAGATAGTGAAAATCTAAAGATGTAATCTCTGTTATGGGCAAAGTAATCTTTATCGTTTTCGGTGGGAAAGGGCATCGACTCAGGTCCCCATTCAAATTCCGTGATTTCTAGATGCTTAAAGGTATATTTGCCGGCAATCTGATACCGTCCATCTGCAGATAAGGACAAATGAATAAGTACCCTTTCAAGTACTCTTGACACAACTCCTGATTGATCTGTTGACAAATCTGACTCATCAAGTTTGCCGGCCATTGTAATAAAAATATCTCCATCATCCATTAACCTGAAGCTGGAAAACGGATTACTGCCTCCAAAACCCTCACCTTCAGTTGGCCTGAAAAAGTCCATCTCCGGGATATTCATTTTATCAAAGATTGCAGACTCCAGAATCAGTGTGTGCATGTGATTTAGATTTTCATCAAACAGAAATATCCAAGGCAATGGCCGGTACATGGCTGCAATCCAATTATGATGATTTATCGAAAAAGCAGGACTGTTATAAACCTGAGGTTGGTAACCACCTGGTATTATGCGAGGCATGATGGTGCTGAGTGTGTCATCAATATTATCAATTGAATAAACTGCAATCAGACCCTGACCTGAATGCTCAGGTACGAAACCTGAAGCCCCTGGGTTCTGCATAAGCAGTTGCTTATTACTGACCTCTATGATACCTGGAGTGTAAAGCTGTTTCTGGAATGTAGTTTCAGGCTCCATATTAAATGAGTATTGATGGATGCGGGCATTTAGCAAATCTGCAAGAAAAATGTTTTTGGAGTTGGAAGTAATCCGAGTGAAGTAAGAAGCTTCGTATTCGCCAGGCCCACTGCCTTCACGGGTTAGCGGTCCCTCCAGATTGTTATTCACAATATTTAGATTGTAAACAGCTCTTGTTGCCCTGTCATAAATCAGAAATCTATCATCATAGTAAACTACACTGGAGATATCGCCCAAGAGAGGTTCTTCATCAGAATCATTACCAATCACGGAAAAGATGATGTCTTCATCAGACAAAACTATCTCTTTTAATTCAGCCTCATCCAGATCAATAAATTGATATGGGGCCGAACTTACTTTTTTGTTCAGCACTTCCGACGGCGTATTGGGAGGAAGACGTTCAGTGCTCTCGGAACAGCTCGTGATAATAAATACTGCTGTTGTGAACAATATGATGATGTATGTATAACTCATAAAAAAGCAAACGTAATCACTCTATATCAATTCCGGTATCAGTATTATAAATACTGATACCGGCTGATGAGGAGATTTCCATTATCATGGGCATTGTCCACCACACGCAGATCCTCCATACTGGCCAGATCCGTTCCATGTCCCATCGCAAGTATATAAAACCCAACCAGTTTCCATCTGATGTAGTACAACATCACACCCATTATAGGAGCAGGAACATTCAGATATGCCACTTCCAGCCACAATACTCTTCATGTCAAAACGGTTAAGTTTCTGATCTTCATTAACGTTCATGAGTTTGAGCTTCTTTTTTTTCATAGCTATCACCTTCTATTATTTTTTTTAAATGTATCAAGCACAATGAACTGAACTTGTTTCTATATGACAAATTGATGAAAAAAAAGCTGATTTTCCTCCTGAATATTTTCATGTATAAATCATCTCAACTCCTTAGTGATATTATTATACACCCGTTCCAGCAAGCTCATATCCTGTGTGATTATCTCCGCACGTCCCGTCATTCCACTGCGCGGAGGTATTTCCATCCCATAGTTCGTCAACAGTCCTTCGGAAAATTTCACACTGGCATAAAATAAACTGTCCCTGACCGGAAAGTCTGAAAAATAATCAATCTCCCCATATATCGATCCGAACTCGTGATGCGGGTATCCGCTGAACCGTACCAACACTTGCTGCCCCTCTTCAATCTTGCCGAACGATCGTTGGGAAACAGCCAATTCACCGAAAAAATCGACATGGTCCGGCTGAACATAAAACAGCTCCTGACCCGCTCTGATGGTCTGGTTTTCCTGTAATACACCGGTATATACGATGTTACCGCCAAATGGTGCAGTGATCACATGAGTTCTCTTCCATTCGTCAATGGCACTGATCAAGATGTTCAGTTCCTGGAGAAATACCGCCGTTTGTTCTTCGGCTTGCCGGTTCAGCTCCATGATTTCCCGCATTTTGGCTGTTTGCGACAAATAGTTGTTAATAATAGAGGACTCGACCTGCTGAACGGCCTGACGTCGAGACGATACATCGCTTTCTGTCCTGGCTATTTCAATCGGTGCAATAAAATCCCGATCGGCAAGTTGTTTTTGCATCTCATACTCGGCTCTGGCCAACTCGTGGTCGCTTTCATAAATCGCTTTCTGTTCCTGCAGATTGGCAAGAAGCTGACGGGTATATTCCAGTTCTCGTTGCAGAATTTCCCGTCGTTCGTCATGATACCCGTCCGGAAGAAAGGCTTTAAATTCACGCCATGACTGCTCGAATCCCTGAAAAGCACTTTGTAACTCACCAAGATTCCGGAATTGTCCCAGGCTAAGCTCATCAATTCGATACGGCTGCTCCTGGATCAACCTGTTGCGCATTTTGGATATCCGTTCACCGAGTTGTATAACCTCCTCATGATCGGCCGTGCTTTCCATCCAGGCAAGTATCTGGCCCGCATTGACCTCTTCATTATTATTCACAAGTAGTCTTGTAATTCGACCGTCGATACGGCTTTGCAGGATTTGGGGAGCATGAACGGCGGTCAGACGGATGGGAGCCTCGATCACCTCCGGATACCGGATGAAAACGGTTGAAAATAAAATGAGCGCCAATACGACAAAAAAAGCTGTTACTCCCCAGCGTACCAGCCAAGGCGGCGGTCTTCCAATAATTTCACGAACCTCTTCGCTGCGTACATACAGCTCGGACCAACTTGTGCTTTGCGAATCATCGGGAGCTTTTTCTACGGTTGACCGGTCATGCGGGATGGCAGGCTGGACCTCTGCCGGGTCCGCTTGCTCAGTGGGTCCGGGTATCGTATCCTTCGACAAAGTTTCCTGTTCCATTCGCTTTTCCATCGTTATTTCCCAAGCTCCAGTTGGTTCCTGACCAGTTTGTAATAAGCCCCCTGCTTTCCGGTAAGCTCCTCGTGGGTACCCTGTTCCATTATTCGGCCTTCATCCAGTACAACAATATTGTCTGCGTGTTTAACCGTGCTTAGCCTGTGGGCGACCACCACAACGGTCCGGTTTAGAAAAAACTCCTGCATGTTATCCATTATGACACGTTCATTATTGGCATCCAGTGCATTGGTCGCCTCGTCAAAGAAAAGAAACTCAGGATCTTTGTACACCGCCCGGGCAATCAAAATGCGCTGACGCTGCCCCTGACTGATCCCGTTGCCTTCGGCTCCAATCTTCGTATTATAACCCAAAGGAAGTGATTCAATGAATGGGCGTATATTGGCCACATTCACGGCGTGTTCCAGTTTATCGACATCGGGTACTTCCTCGCCCACGGCAATGTTGCGGGCGATATTTTCTGAAAAGATAAACCCATCCTGCATGACCACCCCGCAATGATCGCGCCAGGTGCGGGGACTGATATGACGGAAGTTCTTCCCCCCCAGTCGTACCTCTCCTTCATCGGGGTGATAAAACTTGAGCAGCAGTTTGATAAGGGTGGTCTTGCCACTGCCGCTCATGCCTACCAGGGCGGTGGTCTTATATTCCGGAATTTCAAGATCGATATTTTCAAGTACCGGTTTGTTGCCAGCCCCCGGATAGGTAAACCCAAGATTATTGATAATGATATTTTTCCGGGTCGGCAAAACATACGTGTACATCTCGCTAGACAATTCTTCGTCATCTTTGCCGTGCACCTCATTCAACCGTTCCATACTAATCAGTGCATCCTGGGTGGACTGGATAAAACCGACCAACTGCTGCACCGGACTGTTCAACTGACCTGCGATGTATTGAACGGCCATCATTGCGCCGAGTGTGAGTTGTCCGTTTACAACAGCAACCGCGGCAAAAAATGTAATCGCAATATTTTTTCCTTCATTGATAAACATGGCTCCACCTTGCTGAAATTGCTCCAAAGCCAGATTCTTAATGCGATAACGAAATAACCGGGCCTGCAAACGTTCCCACTCCCACCTTTTGTACTTCTCGCTGTTGCTGAGCTTTATCTCTTGCATGCCCTGAATAAGCTGTACAACTACACTTTGGGTGTCCGAGGAGATACTGAAGCGACGGTGATCCAGTTCCTTTCGTTTTTTCAAAAAAAGGACAATCCAGATCACATAAATCACACTGCTGACCAGAAACAAAGTAAAAATCATCATATGGTAGTAGGCCAAAACAATGGAAAAGACCAGCAGGGTGGTAAAGGAGAAGAGCGAATTCAGGGTTTGACTTGTCAAAAAGTTTTCAATGCGGGAATGGTCACCCATCCGTTGCATGATATCGCCCACCATTTTCGTATCAAAAAATGGCATCGGAAGCTTCATCAGTTTGATGAGAAAATCGGATAAAATGGAAATATTGATCCGCGTGCTCATATGAAGCAGAATCCATGAACGGATGAACTCCACGCCGGTCCGTCCCACAAAAAGCATCAACTGGGCGATCAGGATGAGGTAGATGAAATTCAGATCCTGATTCTGAATTCCAATATCGACGACAGCCTGGGTAAGAAACGGAAAGATCAGTTGTAGCATGCTGCCCAAAAGCAGACCCAAGGCAAGTTGTAAAAGCAGTTTCTTATACGGAAGGATATACCGGAACAAATTGGTAAAATTTAAACGATTTCCTCGTTCCCCCTCCAAATCGAAAAATTTGGGAGTGGTTGCTACCAAAAGGACAACACCTGTATTCTGTCCGTTATGCTTATTATTCAACCAGTGCTGCAAAAACTCATCTTTGGAGTAGATTGCTTTTCCTTTTGCCGGATCGGCGATGTAGACATTGTTCTTTCTGATCCGATAGACAACTACAAAGTGAACCTGATCCCAGTAAACGATACAGGGCAGATCGGCCTGTTCCTTCAATTGCTCCCAAGTAAGTCGCACTCCCTGGGTCCGGAAGCCGATCTCTTCAGCCGCTTCGCTGATTCCCAACAATGACACTCCTTCCCGGTTTATGCCACTCTTCTGACGCAGTATATCTGTGGAGTATGAACGTCCGTAATAGCCCGCAATCATGCGCAGGCAAGTGGGACCGCAATCCATCTGGTCAAATTGGCGATAGTATGGGAATTTTTTCATACAATAAACAAAGCTGAGCGTACTTTTACATTCAACACGTCTGATTGTATTACCGGAGGAACCCGTTCAATGCTTTCAGAATAACCAATCACCGGCGTAACCCATAAAACCATAGAAGACTCATTAACTATTTTGTTTCCATTTGAAGTGGTTTGCGATGCTTACATGAGGTCATGATTCCTTTCCCTGGTAATTACCTTCAAATCCCCTTTGCGCTCCATTCATAACGATATCGCACGATTTGTTCCAGGCCGGTTTCTTCATCGGTTTGCCGGGTATATAAGTAGTCATTTTGAACGGCTTCGATCGGTTCATCGCGCGGCCATTCGAATTTCGTGATGAGTTCACCAGTGTTTTCAAGTACCCACCATTCCATTACATTCATATCTTCCACCGTCGCGGCAACCCAAAGCCGGTCATCATGGTCGATTATCATTTCTGTAAGTACCGGCCAGAATTGGGGAAGGTCTATGGAACTCATGTTTTCGATGAAATAATCAACAACCCCGGCTTCAACAGCGGATTCATGTGTTAAGGGAATTTTTTCATGGGGGTAAAAAAATGCCCGTTGGTAGGCTCCTTCGGGGCTGTGTATTTTAATCATAAAATGGTTTGGTTTGGCCTGGTAAATACTGTTATCACGTGAAAGAACGGTCAACACCTTTCCGAAAAAAGGCTTCACGGATACTATTCCACCCAAACCATCCCTGAAGGTAGTCAATGTGCGCATTTCATATAGAAACTCCAGTATTCTGCCTGCTGAAATTTTTCCGGAATTGTTCAGTGGGTATAACAAACCCTTAACTTCATAGTTTTTCCATGCTACCAATTCTTCAACTTTTTCTGATATAAATTTTGCAATATAGGTATCGTCATGCCTTATGAATAATTCATTTATCAAGGGAAAAGCTCGAGACAATTCCTGAAACTCTTCTCTGTTTTCTGCAAGTATTACGGTTTTATTACCGGTCAAGGTATCAAGTGAAAATACATGTACCATAAATCGATTTGGATCAAAAGCGTATAAACGATCATTACTGATATGTAAACTTTTGATAGAACCAAATTCTCCTGGTCCCTGACCTTCTCTTCCAAGTTCGGCTATCAGACGGCCGTCATATTCGAATACGTATATCAGCATTTTTTGGGTATCTGCGATGAAAACCCGTCCTCGCTCGTCAACTGTAATATCACCCAGGTTTCCGAAGAGCGTTTCCTCTGTATCTCCAAATGATTGCTCTCGCTCCAAGTCGATTTGGTGGGGAACCTCCTTCTTTGCGGGAAAGACGGTCAAGTTTTCCAAACCCTGGATCTCCTCGGGAATATCATTCATTTCATGGGAAGAGCATCCCCATATGACCGTTAATGAGACCAGAATGCCGATCTTTTTCATATGAAGCAAGGATTGATGTTTTTTTGTTAAACCCCTCATCGTTACTTGCGAAGAGGGGTTTAACAGTGGATTGGATTACATCGGCGGGAACTCTGCACATCCTAAGCAATCAGTTCCCATGTTATCAGCGTGTGTAATACACCAATCAGTACAGGCACTCAATCCTGGGGAATGACAAGAATAATGATTACCACCAACATTGCAAATTATATTACCACCACTCCCTGCCATCATACTCTTCATATCAAAACGACTGAGTGATGTATCTTCATTAATATTCATCAATTTGAGCTTTTTCTTTTTCATGATCAACTCCATTTTTTAAGTTGCTATTTCTTTTGATGGACTTCATCTGCTATGGGATGTCCATCAAATATCCCCATGCATGACTTTCATGCAATTTCTGATTGCTTGACAATTCTCATAACACGGCATCCTGCCGGTATGACCTATTATTTCCATCTTCAAATTGCTTGCTCTCGACTGTCAGCGATGGTAACAAGATCATGACCTCCTCGAACCTGTAATTCTTCGGCAGTTCATAACCATTTATAAAAAACGTGGGAGTTTTACTGATTCCTCCGTTTTCTTCGAACCATAATGCATAAACCCTTTCCAGTTCTTTGAGGTTATTTCGACTATTGTTATTGTTGACTTCGTAGCGTTTCAAAAATTCATCAAGATTCATCATTGAGTACCAATCGCTGATCAGACTTTCTGTGAGTTGCGACTCCTCATCTTTTCCAGCAATTTGTTGCAGCCAATATTGCATCGTAACACTCCAAGGCGTTTCAGGATCCGAATGATCTTTCACACCGTCTCCATTTGTTGGAATATCCGGTTTGAAACGAACGGCAAGCTTAACCAAATCCGGATAAGCGTTTACAAATTCAACACCTCGTTCAAACCCTTCCCGGCATGGGCCGCATCCCAGACTTGCAACCATGAGTACGGTAACAGGAGCCTGCCGGTTGCCGATGATCAATTCATCCCGTAACAGAGTATCATCAACCTTCTTACTCTGATTCAGCAACTGGAGGAAAACCTCCGGACGATATTTGACCCGTTTAGCTGTCAGCTCGGCCTGCTCGGAAGCAGCGGCTTGCTCCATGTATTGTTTCAGTAAATAGAGCGAGGAGCCTGCCGCGAAAAGCAACAGACCGGTAGCAACTACAACCGGTATACTGGTGGAGCTCCATGATAACACTCCACCGCTGTACATGGCTGCAAACAGGGCGGCCTGTGCGACCAATATCCCGTCCACAAGAAGACACAGTCGACACCATACTTTTACTTTCACCGCCTGGAAATACAGTGAGAATAAAACGGCAGGCAGCGCCAATATGCTAAGTGCAGATAAAGCTAACAACCAAGAAGCACTTACTTCGGCAAACGGTACCAGCAACCCCAACATCATCAACTGGAAAGTAAAGTAGCCTGCTACCACATCCGAAAGTGTCAATCCGCCCGGAAGTTGTGCATCCTCTGATTTCAGTATCCGGTTGCAATTGGATTTGGGACTTTTTCCGCAAAAAGCCTCCACGGCTTCATAGTTGACTCCTACCTCTTTGGTAAACAGAATATAGCCGATTACCGCACCTGCGAGTGCCGTAACAAGCAGCAGGCTGTAGTACCAGGAAAACACCTGCCCCCATCCAACAGCCAGTAATCCCACCACAGAGATCAAAAACACCATCTGGTAGCCCATAGTAAGTCGCAATTGCTTATACATCTTCCGGGCTCGCTGATCGATAATGTTATCGGTCGTCTCTGCCTGAAGAATCACCCATTCAGATATCTCATCAACGGATGAGGCAGCCCTATTCAGATCCGATTCCCCCCGGACGAGCCTCAACGCCCCGCCTTTATCCGGTTGCAAAAGAAATGGAAACGCTACCTCTTTTACCTTCTGCATGGAAAGTCTCGCCGCCTGATGCGGAATGCCCAGCCGCTGCAATGTATCCGAAATACTCAACAACGACGGATATTCCGGGTGTGACCGGATCAGCTTCCGGCAGCCGGCCGGTGAAACCGGAATTTTCAGTGTCTTCAGATACTTTACTACCACTTCTTCCATACAAGAAGGTAATTTATGGGTTACGTTTTATCATTTACTGTTACCCTACATTCATAAATATTATCGAAATAAAAAAACTGAATTGCTTCATGAATATATTCCTGAGTTTCTTACTGAATAATTTCCTGAATTTTAAAAAAAATAATTTTTTTAAAATGGATCAGTTGCATTATCTGCCCAATCCACGCGGTGGCAGGTACCTGGCTGATCGATAAGCATATTTGGAAACTGGCGGGGAAAATGAGTTTTACTATGGATGGGGTCGGCAAGAAGGTAACTGCAGGAACCGGTGGTATACACTCTGATACTTTCACGCTTTGGATCAGGACGAACTTAAGATGTCCGAAATTTACAGAATCTATGCTATGTCCAAAAAAGAACTCAAAGAAGAGATTAACTCCTGGTAATACTTTCCGGACAGCTACCTTTTTTACTCCGTTTCCCTTTTTCTCCATTTCGATGGTGTGACACCCTCCTTTTTCCGGAAAGCATGGATAAAAGCATTATCACTCGTAAATCCGAGCTCATTGGCTATAGTCCATAAGCCCACCTCCTGGTACCTATCTTGTAACATAACTAGCTTTGCTGATTCCAGGCGTAAATTGAGCATATAAGCCTTGGGTGTCGCACCGGTGTAATAGGAGAATTCAGAAGAAAAATTATTATGGTTTCTTGCATATAATCTTTCCCTGAGTGATGTAACCGTAAGTTCTTTATCATACATGTTCTTATTAATATAGACAACGGCTTCTTGAATATGCTCAGGCCAGGATGATTTAACCACAATAACAGGCAACTCCTCACGAATGACTTCCAGGTAATCACAAATATCTTTTTTGATGTCAGTCATAGTTCCGGGTTTTTAACTCATCTTGAAACGAAAAATGCGGGGAGTTGCTTTCAGCTATCATTTAAGATCAGATTGTCGCTCTCCGGTCAAATCACACTCGAGTAAAGACGATCCTGGAAATAGCTTACTAAAACAATACCCCATCATCTCTTTAATTTTCGGTCTCTTAATAAAGAAACCCCCGTCCAATTTGTTCACTTATAAACAAAGCAACTTGATGCTATGATGCTATGATGCTATGATGCTATGATGCTATACCATATATAGAAGGAGCACTCATCTTGAAGAATGTTACATTATAACTTCCTAATTTTTCGTCGGGTCCCCATGCTATCGATTCTTTACTTCCAGACTTCGATAGAGATCAAACTCGACGGAAAACGAGGGATGAATAAACCGACAGGATCCATCCTGTGAATTCAATGTTCCCATCAGTTTTGAAACCGATACCCGTGGAGGAATCGACACCAACAAGTGGATATGATCGATTTGAACATTTAACTCCAACACCTCACATCCTTTCCATTCACACAACATGCGAATATCTTCCTCTACCATATCTTTGATCACACCTGTCAATATCCGAAATCGATATTTCGGAACCCAGACTATGTGATATTCACATTTGTAAACAACATGTGATAATTTCTTATACTTTCCCATATTGGGAAGTAACGATTTTTGGGCTTAGCCCGCAAGAACATTATCACCTGCTAAGCAGGTGGGTTTTCAAGTATGACTAAAACGGCCATACGGCTTCATAGATCTTGCCATCCTGCGCATTCAGAAAGTACGCACGAGAATCAGCGGGAGAAACACTGAATGACCCAAAATTTCCGATCTCTTCATTTTCGATACCATGGTATTCTACCACTTCAAATTGGCTTCCGTCGGAAGATCCCCAAGCCACCGTTAGCGGATGGTCTGAAGGTGTCTTGAGCAGAATGGCAACACCTTCATCATGGACATCCAAACTTCTGGCATAGTAGAAAAGTTGCGGGACTTCGTTAAGTTTTACTCTTTCGCGATTTTCCCGGGCAATACTATCAAACATACCCTCCTGAGCAGGGATCTTCAATTTTTTTGACCATATCATCTCTCCTTGATCATCAAACTTCTCCAATATCGCGGTTGTTTGCTGAAATGAATAAATCCCGGATCCACTACTGCCTAAAAATACCGAATTCACAAAAACCTCAGGAATTTCGCCCGCCGAGAATGCCTGTTGAACTTTTGCAAAATCATAGCTTCCCACATGTTCGCCAATCGCTCTTCCAAAAAACTGCATAGTGTCGGCTTCTATGTCGGCGATTACAAACAACGAACCATCCTTTCCTCCAGAGGGAATAAGCAATTGATGAGAATTAATCGCTTCAACAGTGATCGGAATACGCAGTGGAAAGCCATCAGGATATGCCAGGTCTGAATCTACCATAATGTCACCGATTGCATTACCTTTCCGGTCATAAGCAATGAATTTAAAACCGTTATAATCATAGAGAAGGTAATAATCGTCGAAAACCCAGAAGCCCGCCAGCGACTGGAACTCACCCGGTCCAACCCCTGTACTGCCGAATGAAAATAACTTTTCCCCATCTCTGCCAACTTTGGTAACTCTGTTATAAGCATGATCAGAAAAAAACAGAGCCCCTTCGGTTGCATTTATTCGAACCGGACTCCCTGCAAATTCAGTTGTCTCCGAGCTAATGAAGACGGCAGATTCATGGACATGATGGTAATCAAAGACAGAGTCTTCTTGCTTCTCCTCATTAGAGCATGCTATGACAGCAAAAATGAGTAATAAATGTGAATATCTTCGGTAATGCACAACCTTTTTTCGCCTCCTTCAGTGGAAACTTTGAGAATAACCGTATTCCTGCCACGCACAGCCCAAGAAGGTTACTGGCTTCAAAGCACCTAAAAATGCTTATGAACACAGATTACAAATATCGCAGTTCAATATTGATTCTAAACCGGATTCTGATCGACGCAACAATAGCTATGGTATGGTAAACATTCTTCATCGAAATAAATACATGGAGCGGGGCCGCTCTCTTGTCTTATGCAACGAGGGCATTCATAATCACCTCCACCACTCCCAGCGATAATACTTTTCATATCATAACGGTTAAGTTTCTGATCTTCATTGACGTTCATAAGTTTTAGCTTTTTTTTCTTCATAGTTATCACCTTCTATTATGTTATTGTTAATATATCAAGCACAATGGACTATATTTGTTCTTATGTGACAAATTGATGAAAAAAAAGCTGAATTTCTTCCTGAATAATTTCCTGAAAAAATCATCTCAATTCCTTGGTGATGTTATTATAAATCCTTTGCCCAGACGATAGCCATTGCCCTTATTGGCCGCAGCGTCCTCCAGAAAAACGTTACGTTCGGCTTTCATCATCCCGTTCAGGGTCATCTACATGACCTCGTTTACACCGGAATTAGTTTCAGTATCAGAGGTTATACAGTACAGGAGCAATGATGGAAATTACATTGCTTCCATATCCATACGGTAGCGTACTATCTGCTGAAGTCCGGTCTCTTCTTGCGTCTCCCGGGTGTAAGTAAATGCACCCGTTTTTTACCCGTATAATCGGTTTATCACGCGGTCATTCGAAATTTGTAATAAGTTCGCCCGTGTTTTCAAGTACCCACCATTCCAGTACATTCATATCTTCCACCGTCGTGGCAATCCAAAGCCGATCATCATGGCCGATTTTCATTCCTGTAAGAACCGGCCAGGATCGCGGAAGATCCATGGAACTTATACTTGTGATGTAAATATCAAGGGGGTAGTTGCTTGGACGAATACATTGTAGAAAGACCAAAGCGAATTCTCATGGTATCAATGAAAACCCATATTTTTCAATCGACTTAGTTACGGTTCAAGAAAATGAAAGTCCGCAGCTTTCTTTTTCCAACTGCCATTCACTTTGACCCATGTTTGCACAATGTATTCGGGTCCTGTAGGTGAAGGAAGTTTGATTTCAGGCGGTGATTCATTCTGTTCGTATGCAGATATGAAATGGGTAATGGTTTCTTTATGCAGTCGATATACAACTACATTCAGGAGTAGTTTAGAGTCATCATTTTGATATTGAATGTCCTCAATTTGATGAATACCGCCAAGACCTGAAAATTTACGTGTTTTATTCATTGGAACAGTAATTCCTGACCCAATCTCAACCTCAAGAGTATTTAGAAAATGTGCATATGAAAATACTTTTTTTAACCTCTCTGAGCCTGTATGCTCAAATACATCTTCAGCAGTTTCAAATCCGGATAATATATACCGTTCATCTGGTGTGCTCAATGAACCAATAAAATTACTGGCGTGTATATACTGTTCGATCTCAGATGGCACTTGCATACTTTGACCTAATGAATTAAAAGGATGTGAAATCGTCAAAGTAATCAACAGGGTTGTGAGTATTTGAGGTAATTTCAACATTGTTATAAAATTAGGAATAATGGGGTACATGTTTCAAAATAACGCCACCGGATTTATTTTTGGTATAGTTTTAAAAGCCATTGTGCCTGGTGTAATCGGTGTACGGCCAGGTAAAAATTGTCAGAATTACTCCGACCTCCATGTTTGAAGAAACCCGGGGCTACCGAAGCTGGAAGGAACATAATCCGGTCTCCATCCACCCCAATATGGTCATGCCGAACGTGCGGCTTGAACTTGCAATCTCCCAATAAATGAAAGTTGCGGACCCTCAATCTCTTGAACTTGCAAACAATAGATTGATCCGATATACTCCTTCTATACTCAACATCAGCTTGAGCATACAAAAAGAAAAGCCGAACCTGACGTATGATCATGAGAAAAATTGATCTTGATCTTTTACGAAGCTGGCTTGAGTGGGACTTCGGCGGACCGGCTGTACTCGGTTTTGCTGTTCTCCTGTATTTCAGGCCTGGGCTCGCTTTCCTGATTTTTCTGGCTTTAGCGGTCGTTTTTATTCCCATTCTTATAACAGCATTGTACCGGGGGCGACGCTATGGCTGGCTGTTCTTCTTCTTTGTATTCGTGGTAGTCCCGGGTTTGTTGTTCTATTATATGTCCACCGACTCTCAATTAGCCGGTTTTGTATTGCTGGGGAAATCCATCACCATTGGCCTGTTTGTCATGTACTGTTATTTACTGAGGGTCTCGCTCCCGGCCATGCAAGATCCATAGAATGCAAGCGGACAGTGCGCCGACTCAAACAGCACCTCTTGGGGGGCGTGGAACTCCCCGAAATTTCCCGTGAAAAAGTAAGGTAACCTGTAAAACTACTGCTGTCTATCCCCGGGTATAATTCCCGGATAAACTAATCAGGAGTTTTGTCATGAAATGAACATGACCGGGCTAACGCCCGGACACACAGGTGTATGATTAAACACGGTCATGGAATTACATCTGACGACATAAATCCTAAAATTTTAAACACATGAAATGGCCATGACGGCTTTCCGCCACACAGGAGCATGATTATAATCAACATGGGCATTTCACTTCGTGACCTTCGGTTCATATGACGTCAGAAATAAAAATTATAAACATATGAAAGTCATGTGTTTGAAATTTATGTTGGTCGGAAATTAACCGGATGGTTGTACGATAGTTGAGTACCATAAAACCAGGATGAACAGGAGTCCAATTCGATTTTTTTGATATTCTCGCTTACAATCGAAATATTTATATAAAATTTTCGGCTTATTCCGAGATTTATTATATTTATGCCATGGTTACACGAATTACACTGCATAATATCGAAAAAAAGCTGGCTGATAAAAAGGTGATCATCCTGTCCGGGCCAAGACAGGCGGGTAAGACCACTCTGTTAAAAGAGCTTGTTCGCCGCAATGAGCTGGATGTGCTTTGGTGGAACGGAGATGAACCGGATATCAGGGAGATACTGACGAGCCCGACATCCACCCAATTGAAGTCATATATAGGCAGGTACAAAGTGGTCATCATTGATGAAGCTCAGCGCATAGAAAACATAGGTCTTACTATCAAATTGATATATGACAATATCCCCGACGTAAAAGTCATTGCGACCGGATCTTCCTCATTTGAACTGGCAAACCGGATCAATGAACCACTTACCGGTAGAAAATGGGAGCATTTTCTGTATCCTCTTTCGTATGAGGAGATGGTTCAGCACCACGGTATTATAGAAGAAAGAAGGCAGCTCGAACATCGTTTAATTTACGGATATTATCCTGAGGTCGTCACAAGCCCGGGGCTGGAAAAGGAAACACTTCATCAACTTGCCGATAGCTATCTGTACAAGGATATCCTTACCTGGGAAAACGTGCAGAAGCCTGAAAAACTTGAAAAACTGATTCAGGCACTGGCATTTCAACTCGGGAATCAAGTTTCATACCTTGAGCTCTCACGCATGACCGGCATTGACAAGGAAACGGTTGAACGCTACATCAAACTGCTCGAGCGTACTTTTGTCATATTCCGACTGGGATCATTCAACCGGAATTTGCGGAAAGAGTTGTCAAAATCGCGCAAGATTTATTTTTACGACAACGGGATCAGGAATGCGGTCATCCGGAATTATGCCCCTCTCGGGCTGAGATCAGACACCGGAGCTTTATGGGAAAATTTCCTGATGGGTGAAAGGCTTAAATATCTGCAAAAAAACGAATGGTTCACGAATCGCTTTTTTTGGAGAACACACGACCGCCAGGAGATTGATTACATTGAAGAGCGCGACGGGGTATTACATGCGTTTGAATTTAAATGGAGTGAAAAAGCAAAGAGTAAATTTCCGAAAGTCTTCCTGAGAACTTACCCGGAACATAAAAAAAATATCATCAATAAAAGTAATTACGAAACATTTGTGATGTGAGCCGGATGAAGCTCCACATGAAAGTGAAGTCGGTATCAAAAACGTGAAGGGCAAACGTTCATTCTCCGGCCTATAAAATTGCAGAGATCTCCTCTGGATATCGAAGGAGTGGAAATAGTTTTTGAGTCTTGACGAGTTGACCGGGACCGTCCGGGAAAGCAGAGATACCGACCTGGTTTCGGAAAAAGGCCGGATGCTCCGTCAACAAATGGTAAAAGACCATGAATAACTTCGTTTCAAAAGTGATCAAGACCCAGAGAAAAGTAACCGTCATTTTCAGCAATACCCTTGGATATGGTAATTTGGGCCACTGGAAAAAGCGCACGGTTGATGATATGCAACTTGTAAAAATAATACTGCTTATTGTGATGGTGACCGCTGCCTGTTCGAAACAGGAAAAACAGGGAGAGTCCGTCTTTGAAAAATATGAGGTTTATGAATCGACCGTATTTCTAAGTCCGGAAATTGCCGATTTTGTCGGAATGCCGAGTCATATAAAAGCCGAAACCGGAGCATTGTACTTCACCGATAATTCTTTTGACAGAGTAACCAAAGTAGACATGGATGGTGAGAAACTTTTTTCATTCGGCAGTGAAGGCAGGGGACCAGGAGAGTTTCAATCGTTAACCGGATTTTGGAAATTTGAAGACCGGTATTTGATTTAAGATTATAACGGATTCAAGTTTATTACCTATGACTTTCAAGGCGATCCGGTTTCAGACATATCCGTTGATGTAAATCCCGTTAACCCCGACGGATTTCCACCCAATATCCCTCTCACAGTGGAAGCTATAAGCCCGCATCTCTTGCTTATTCCATCCAGGGGGAGAAACAATTCATTGTTTGCGATAGCCGATATCAAAAATGACCACTTGTCATTTCTCGGAAGCGCCGTCGGTGATTTTGTTGAAAGTTATAACAGTGATGTCATTCAGCAATCTCATTTACGTTGTGAAATCCCGGAAATCTTTGTGAATTTC
>JAWOCT010000023.1:0-9182 GCA_046483675.1 Cyclonatronaceae bacterium | reverse complement strand
GTTTCATCTGTTCAAATCAATTATGGATTAATAAGGTCAGAATGAATTCACATGGCAGGATATGATCATGCTCCTGTGTGTCAACCGGAGGCTGCCATGTTCATTTCATGTGTTTAAATTCTAAGATTTATTAGGTCACATAGAATGTCCATGACACTTTTAATCATGCTCCTGTGTGACCGGGCAACGGTCATGGACATTTCATCTGTTCAAATCAATTATGGATTTATAAGGACAGAATGAATTCACATGGCAGGATATGATCATGCTCCTGTGTGTCAACCGGAGGCTGCCATGTTCATTTCATCTGTTTAAAAAATTTGGATTCATATGGTCACATAGAATGTCCATGACGTAAAAACTGCCGTCATGTGTGTCAGGGGTTATGCCCTGTCATGGGCATAGCGCTTCGCGACCTTCGGTTCATCTGTTTCATAATAGCAGATCAAAGCTTCTGGCAATCCGGGCAGTAATAAGCCCCTCTGCCGTTAATTTTTATTTTCCGGATCTTTCCCTTGCAACGCGGACACTCTTGGCCTTCTTCCCTGTTCGGCAGCAGGTAGCTGCCGGGGAGGTCCGATGGCCTGGCATGCTTGTTAATAGCCGTTTTCAATACACCATGTATAGTATTGTGCAGGGATTTGAGCTCTTCCTCGTCCAGCTCTTCAAACCTCTGCTTCGGATGCCGCCTTTCCTGAAACAGGATCTCATCCGAATAAATGTTCCCGATTCCGGAAATCCTTCTCTGATCCATCAGTACATTTTTGATTCCACCCCGTTTATCTTCCAGGGCTTTCCGGAAATCACTGAAACGGCTGTCAAGGGCATCAATGCCAATGCCGTTTTCCCTTCTGTAGTCCTCGGTGTCATCGGTTATTTCGATGTAGCCAAGCTTGCGTTTGGAAATGAACGAAAGGTTGTCCCCTCCCTCAAAACCGATGATTACTTTCGAATAACCGGGTTGCTGTTCCCCTTCTTTCCAGTATTCCAGATAGCCCGTCATCCCGAAGTGCATGGCCAGCCAGTGGTTATCTCCGGTTTTAAGGAACATGTGCTTGCCGGTCCGGCGGGACTGGGTGAATGTTTGTCCTTTCAGCGTTCTGGATAGGGTTTGTCCGGATGATTTCAAAACCTTTTCGGCGTCATTGTATTCCACACCGCTGATTTTTTTGTTCATCGCATGTTTTTCGGCATATTTCCTGAAGACTTCGACATCGGGTAATTCCGGCATGGCTTTTCGGATTAAAGTGGTTATCCCTGAGCGGTCGTATACGGATCCGCCGCACCTCCGCTACGCTTTTTGCAACATTTTTTGACGCTGCTTACGCGCCCGGTCCTACTATTAGTACAACGCAGGCTACTTTATCATTTCCGACTCCGTTGCCGGTTTCCGGAAATCAAGATTCCACCATGATTTACCTGTGTGGATGAGAAACTTTTTGGATGAAGAAGGAATGCAGGAACAATCCCCCCCAAAAAACCGGCGGCCAAATTAAATCCGGTCAGCGTATCCGCTGCACCTGAAGCTCCTCGTCCAGGTCCACCACGGCCATTCCGATGCCGGGTGATGTTTCCTGACGCGGATGCACATAGCGCAGGTCGCGGATGAACACCCGCCAGCCGTTGTCCACCCGGAGCACTTCGTAGGCGGGGAAACGCATCCAGTTGCGAAAACCCTGCAGGTCGGGCGAATTCAGCGCCGCCTCCACGATCCGGTCCGGCGGCTCGATGGGAATCGGCTCCCCGTCGAGCTCAAAACTGCCGGGCCGCATCCAGTTGACCCGAAACAGGTAGTAGTGGGTTGGCGACGCCGCCACGCCGGTGCGCAGCAGTGGCCGCGCCGGCAGCGGATTGGCCATCACCTCCGAGGTCCCGATCCCCTCCGCGGCCAGGTGCTTGCGCGCGTACATGGCGGTCAATCTCGCCCCGGCAAACATGAAGACCGCATAGAGCACAACGGCGGCCAGAAGCCCCAGCGCTAATGGTTGCACCGCATTGCGATGCCACCCCGACCAGCGAATCAGCACGATGGCCGCGATCCCGGCCATCCAGATGATTTTGGCGCCCAAAGGCACCATGTCGGCAGTTGTGACCAGCGCCGTGAGCGCGGTTCCCAGCACGATCCACGCGCTGAGGCCCTGCCACGACTCCGACCGCGCCAGCACCACCCCCGCACCGGCCAGCAGCCAGAACCACGGATCGATGATGAACAGCGTGTCGCCATAAAACCAGGTGTCACTGAACGGCATCATCAGCCGGATGCCGTACGTATTGAGCCAGTCCAGCAGGGGATGGCTCCAGACGCCGAGAAACGCGAGGCCCAGGAGCACGCCGGGCCGCATCGGCGGGCTTTGGTTCAGACCGAGAGCAATATCAGGGCCGCTTTTTCGGGTGGATGCGGACCGTTGCCGTGACGTAGTTCCGGTATACGGGGGCGGACCGGGATTCCAGGTGTCTGTTGTCCGGCTGTCTGTTGTCCGGGTGGATGCGGAGGGTGCACGGTCCCGACGGCCACGCCAGCGCTGCAGCATGCGGTCCACGGCGAGCATCGCGCCGGTAAGCAGGAACGGCCAGATTATGAGCGCCAGGATCCCGTGCGTCCAGCCCCGCCGCACCTGCAGTGCGTAATCGGAGCTGATCAGCATGGCCACGGCGTCTATATCGGGGATGTTCGCGCCGATGATCAGCGTGACGGATGCCAGCGCGGTCTTGCGCCTGAGTCCGGCCTCGGCCATGGAGGCGCCAAAAAGTGTATGAGCGAGTGGGTCCATTGAGCGAGTGGATCCATTGAAGTTGTGCCCGGTTTGTGCCGTGGTCATGAATTAACGGGATGATAGGCCAACACAAATCTGAAGTTTTTAATTCAGCTCTGGATAGTACATCGAAAGATGCCGTTTGGCTAATCGATAGGATACTTGAAATACTCCCGGAATGGGAGGCACAAAAGTGGCACGAAGATGAATTTGGCATTCATAATTAAGCAGTTATAGTCCTGCAAGATTCTGATTGACTCAACATTGTTAGTGTGTTACATTGTAATACACACAATCCCAATGATATGAGTACAACACTTTCCATCCGCATTGATAAAGACCTCAATAAACTCCTCGAACAGTCAGCCAGGCGGTCCGGTCGTCCCAAAAGTGAATTGGTCCGTGAGGCGTTGCGTCGTCAGCTGTCCATTGACTCATTTCAGCAAATACGAAATCGTATTCTTCCATTTGCTGAATCTCAGGGACTGTTGACCGATGAAGATGTCTGGCGTGAGATTTCATGAGATCTGTTCTTATAATTCAATATGTCTCATGGTGCACTCCTGATTTATTAAACTACTTGCTTTTTCGATTTCAATGCAGGAGTGTCTCATGAAGGTCTTTGCCGATACCAATTTTCTTGTCAGTGCTTTTGCTACACGGGGGTTAAGCGCCGACGTATTTCAAATGCTTCTTGCAGAACATGAACTGATGACCGGTGAGTTTGTCCTGACAGAGTTGCGACGTGTTTTGCGGGAAAAATTGAAGGTCCCTGAACAGATCATTCAGGAGGCGGAACAGTTGGTTCGTCGCCATCATATAGAACCTGTCCCAAAGGAGCCTTCTGCAATTCAGGTTCGTGACGAAGATGATCGCTGGGTTCTGGCATCAGCGATTCATGCTAAAGCTGATATATTGATCACAGGGGACAAGGATCTGTTAAACATTGCAGAGAAAGTGGAAGAGCTAAAAATTATAACTCCGAGGGGCTTTTGGGAGTTGTTACAACAATAGCTTCGGGCTATAACAAGCATTTCTTGAGAATGGTCGGTTTTTTCAATAGCTTTGTGCAACTTTGTTGCAATATTAATTCCACTATTTCATTCCACTATTCCACAAAGTTAATGACCGTTAATCAAAAAAAATCCGGAACAGCATTTCTTCCATCCAACGAAGCATAACGCAGTACAGAGGCCAGTCGATGACACATGACAATGAACGCGTACTCGAAGTCTCGGAGCTGGAGGTGACTCTGGACGAGGAACGCATCCTCACGGATCTGTCCTTTACCCTGCATCAGGGGGAGGTGCTGACGATCCTCGGTCCGAACGGCGCGGGCAAGACCGTGCTGCTTCGCACCCTGCTCGGCACCCTTCCGTACAAGGGTGAGATCACCTGGAGAAAGGACACCCGTATCGGCTACGTCCCGCAACGGCTGCCGTACATCAAAAACATCCCGCTCAGTGTGGCGGATTTCCTCGGGCTGAAACAGAACGGCGGGACCCCGGCCGGGGACATGCTCCGGGCGGTCGGACTTTCGCCGGAGCTCAGCAAAAAGCCCATCGGCGAGTTCTCATCCGGACAGTTCCAGCGGATCCTGATTGCCTGGGCCCTTGCCAATGATCCGGATGTTCTGCTTTTTGACGAACCGACCGCGGGTGTCGATATCGGCGGCGAAGAGACGATCTACGAGCTCCTTTCGCAACTCAAGCGCGAACGGAACCTCACCCTGCTGCTGATCACGCACGATCTGGCTGTTGTCCACCGGCTTTCGTCGATGGTGCTGTGCCTGAACAACCACCCCGTCTGCATGGGGCCGCCCCTCCCGACGCTTACGCCCGACAACCTTCAGCGGCTCTACGGGACGGAAGTGAAACTCTATGAGCACAAACACAGGCCGAAGGTATGAACGAAGTCTATTTAAGCCTGATATCGGGAGCATTCATCGGCGCCGCCGCCGGGTACCTCGGCACCCTGATGCTGAGCCGGAGGATGGCGCTGGTCGCCGGTCCGCTGGGACACCTGGCGCTGCCCGGCATCGCCCTTGCGCTGATCTGGGGCCTCGATGTTTCCATCGGCGCGTTTCCGTTCGTAATCCTGGGCGTCATCGTCATCTGGTCACTGGAACGCATGACCAGGCTGCCTATGGAAGCCCTGACCGCTCTCGTTTTCGCATCCGGTGTGGCTATCGCCTTCCTGTTTCTGCCCCTCGAGCAGGCCGAAACAGCTCTGGTCGGCGATATCTCACAAGTCGGCTCCCGCGAAACCGTCCTAACGGTTGTCGTTTCGCTTGTCATTATCCTCGTATTGCGACGCGTCTACCCACAGCTGATCCTCGGGAATATCTCCGAAGAGCTTGCCGCCGCCGAAAGGATCAGCGTCCGGCGCTACAACCTGCTGTACCTCTTCCTGATCGCCGTGATCGTGGCGCTCGGGGTGAAAATGGTGGGCGGCCTGCTCACGGCAGCGCTGGTGGCGATTCCTCCGGGCGCGGCACGCAACCTCGCCCGAAACCTGAAGCAGTACATTATCGGGGCGACGACCATCGGTGCCGGATCGGCGGCCCTTGGGGTGGTCCTCTCCAACCTGCTGGAACTGCCCGCCGGACCGCTGATCATTCTGGTGAGCACCGCGGTCTTTCTGATTACCGTTCCGTTTGCGAAATAACAGCCCGGAACAAGACTTTTTTGTAAAGGCAGCCGAGAAAGCCTGAGTGCGATTTTTGTACACAAATCCATTATTGACTATCAGCAAATATATGATAAACAGTATTAAGCAAATACTCTTCGTAGTCGGGATGATCTGCCTTCTCCCGTTTACTGTGCCGGCGGCCCACGGTCAGGCTCAAATAACCGTCAAGGGAACGGTCTGTTCTGTTGAAGACGGGCGGCCGCTTACCGGCGCTCATATCTCCATCGTTGAATACGGCATAGCGGCAATTACCGATGAATCAGGGGTTTTTACTTTCGATATGGACGCCGGTTTCGGAAAGGTAAGGCTGCGCATTTCCCATGTTGGATTCCGGGATCGGATCATAAGCCTGGATGAAACGGAGGCGACGGACCCTGTCAGAATATGCATGCAGCCGGAGACGCTTCAAATGAAGCCCGTAACGGTCATGGCACATCACAGCATGCACCGGCCAGACAGCAGGATGAGGGCCATCAGCGCTATTTTCAAGCCTGTTGATTCCGGGTCGTTTTTAACGGAGGGCGAAAACGTATCGGGTATTCGCCGTGGGGGCTTCGGACTCGACCCTGTTGTCAGGGGATTCAGCGGAAATCGCCTGAATGTACGCGTGGATGGCCTGACTACAACAGCAGCTGCGTGCCCCAACCGTATGGATCCCCCAACCTCACACATCCGCTTGACAGATATCGAGCGGGTGGAAATCTATCGCGGTCCGCATGCACTTCAGTTTGGCCCCTCATTTGGCGGCACGGTCAACTTTGTGAAACAGAAACGGGAATACACTCCGGAATCCGCGATGTATGGTGATATTCGCTCCGGCTATGAATCCAATACCGGACATCGGCTGGCTGACGGCCGCCTGGTCTTGCAAAACCGCACCTGGGACGTGATGATCAGTGGCGGCTTGTCGGGAATGGGCGATTATTCCAGCGGAAGCGGGGACCGTGTACCGGCCGGCTTCACATCGTATGATTACGGACTGGATGTCGGGTTTTCGCCATCCGGCGCTCACCAAATCACCGCCGGCTGGACGCAGTCGTTTGTCCGGGATGCCAACTTCCCGTCGCTCCCCATGGATATGGCGGCAGATGACACCTGGAAGCTGACAGCAGGGTATGCCTGGAGCGCGACCGGTCCGTCCGCCGTCCAATCGCTAAAGGTTAACGCATACGCTAACTTCGTGGACCACGATATGAATAATCATAACCGGGTTTCGTTTCAAATGCGGGATGCCGTCGCCCTGGCTGCGACCAAATCCAGGGGAGTCCATGCCGAAGCTGGCGGATCGCTCTTTTCGGGTACCTGGCAGGCAACGGCCGGTACGGACTATCAGGATATTGATGGGACACGTTACGTGACCATCCAGTCCGGTCCCAATGCCGGGAGGCAAATGACCTATAATCTCTGGCAGGATGCGCGGATTTCCAACACCGGGATGTATGCCGGCACCGAGCAGTATATCGGCCCTTGGTCGCTTGGTGCCGGAGCCAGGGTCGATTACAATGCGGCGGATTCGGACAATCCGGCCCCGCGCTTTGAGGACCGGGATCTGTCTTCTTCTCACCTGAATTTCAGTTTCAGCATCGGCACGAGCCGGGCGCTTGGTCCGCAGACCTCACTGAGCCTCTACCTGGGCAGAGGTGTGCGAAGTCCGGATGTTACCGAACGGTTCATCAATTTCCTGGCCATTGGGCGAAACGCGTTTCAGTATGCAGGAAATCCGGGTCTGCGGCCCGAGGCAAATAACCAGGCGGACCTGATTTTCACTACCCGGTCAGGTTCTTCCTCTGTGCGTGCAGCTGTTTTCCTGGCCTTCACACAGGATTATATCGCAGCCGTTATCCAACCGGATATGGATCCCGTTGGTGAGGATGCACCCGGAGTGCGTGAATTCCGGAACAGGGGTGATGCTGTGTTTGCCGGGTTCGAGGCCACGGCGGCATTCGATATCCACCGCAACTGGCGGGCTGAAGCCGGGGGAGCCTGGACCCGGGCATCATTCAGTGATACCGGTTCGCCTGTACCTGAAATACCGCCATTTGAACTGACTCTGAACCTGAACGGGGTCGTCGCTGAGAGGATCAGTCCGGAATTGCGCGTGCGAAGGGTTTTTACGCAGGACCGCATTGATGAACGCTTCGGCGAGGAAACAACGCCCGGATTCTGGCTCGTCGATATCCATTCCACACTGCACATTACGGAGGGTATCGGCTTCACGGCAGGGGTGAGAAATCTTTTCGATGAGGCGTACAGCGAACATTTGAACCGCAATTTCAACCCCATGCTGGACGAAGAAAGAAATAAACTGTTTGAGCCGGGACGCCGCTTCTTCGCCGAGCTTTCATGGAGGTTTTAAACAATCGGGAAGCTCTGAAGATGCTTCACAAAGAGCCATGAGCGGCTGCAAGCGGCGGCACACCGCGTGCCTGTTCATTTCACGGGATACGCTTCCGGGATCCGGAGCGTTCCATATGGACCATCCATAAAGCACGTATTTCGCAAAAATCATGGTCATCAGGGAACAAAACGAGTACCGGCTGCTGGTAACCCAGCCGGCCCACGCATGGATATCCGGACAGCTTGCCGAAAACTGGGGTGGATACGGCTTTCCCAGGCCCGGGCCCTGGAAGGAGCTGTGCTTCGCGGCCGCCCGCCATGATGACGGATGGGCAAGCCGTGACAGACATCCCGGGCTGAATCCCGATACCGGCGCACCTTATGACTTTAAAAACATCCCCATATCCGACCACATGACCATTTGGGACCGGTCAGTGGCGCTGGCCGGGCAGTACAGCCGTTTTGGCGCGCTGCTGGTATCGCGGCACATTTCGGGTCTGTTCTCCATGCACGATTTCGCCGGTGAGCCTGAGGATGTCAGGCAGAAAGCCGGGCAGTTCGAAAAGCGGCAGTTCGCCCTGCAGAAGAGGCTGACTGCTGGTCTGGCGAAAGACGACTTTTACAGGCACTTCATCGAGGACCGGACCCTGGATTGGCATCGCCGGTTGCTGTCCGCTTTCGACTACCTTTCCCTCTTCCTGATCATCGGTGCATCGCAGGAGACGGGGCTGAGCGATATCCCGTCGTCTGAAAACGGTCTTGATGAAAACAGTCCGGATGAAAACAGTCTTGATGAAAACAGTCTTGATGAAAACAGTGCGCATCAAAGCAGTCCGTCCGAAAATTGTCCGGCTGAGCACACTCCGTATGATAAAAGTCCGGAGGAGATTGATCCGGAGGCAAACCGTTCAGCAACAATCCGCGTATCCAAAACGGGGGAGGATGCGGGGAGCCATGCCCGTCCAAACAGGTATGCCGTTTCACCCTGGCCGTTTGTAAACGATCGCGTGGAGCTGCGCTGCGATGCCATTCGCCTGGAAAAACGGTGCACCGATCAGCAGGAACTCGACCGTGCCCTTGCGCAGAGCGAGCGAGTACTGATTTCGGTGGAACTGGTCCCGGGTAACGGCTCCGGGAGTGCTGGACCGGGAGAACGGGTGTCGCGGAACTGGGCCGGGAGTGCTGGACCGGGAGAACGGGTTTCGCGGAACTTGTCCGGGGGAAATGATAACTAATTCATGGAACGAACATGGCTAAATACAAAGATTTTGACGAATTCTACTCCACCAGCGACACGGCATTAAACGGGATTTACGGCTATTTTGAGCCCGGTAGCGCCCAGGGCTTTGTGGTCTTCAACCTGCCCGGGCCTGCTTCGGCAGACACGTTGCTGGCGACGCT
>JAWOCT010000056.1:0-15233 GCA_046483675.1 Cyclonatronaceae bacterium | reverse complement strand
GCCGGAGCCGGGGCGATGGTCAGCGGGGTTTCCCCGGTCAGGTCATCGCGCTGGATGATCGGCAGCTCCGCGTCGCTGTGGTCCAGGTCCCCGGTGAGGTACCAGTTTACCGGAGCCGAGACACCCGCTGCATTGAGAGTTTCGATGGCTTCGGCCAGATCGGCGAATCCCTGGTCTTCCTCTCCCTGCGGGATAAAGTAGTCACCGGCAAGCGGATCAAGCTGCACTGCCACATTTTCAAGCTGGAAATCATCCAGGTACCATGTTTCGGTATCCGGTACGGGATTCACATCAAGGTCCATGATAATAGTCACCAGATCCCATTGGATATCCATATCCTGCGCACTCAGGTCCCATTCCAGTTCGACCCATTCGTTGGCCACAGTTACATCGGCAAACAGATCACCGGTTGTTTCATCGCCGTCCTGCTGTTCCAGTTTCATGATGGCCTGGATATCAGCCCGCGGTGACCAGACTTTGAGCTTGAAGACAGCCTCATCGGAAAGCAAGACGGGATCTCCCAGTTGATAGAAGAAACCGGCCCATGCGTCACTGCCTTCCGGCTTGGTGTATTCCAGCACAAAATCGGTTTCGTTCAGGCCGGTGGGATCCGGATTTGCAATACGCGTCAGCAAAGCGCCTGAGAACGGGAAAAACGTATAACCGCTCCAGTCGACCACTTCGGTGTCCATGTTGAAGACATTAGGCAGTGGTTGCAGCAGGGTCACATCGCCTTCGGGCGGTTCCACGATGGGAATGTCAACGTACCCACGCTCCAGATCGATTCCAAAAGCAACGTCAGCAAACTGTACCAGGTCGGCGAATTCGGCCGTGACCGTCCAGTCGGCTTGCAGAATGTCACCGATTTCCAGATCGTTGGCCTCGAGCACGCCATCAATGGCGCCAACCGTCAACGTGAGCTGCGTGGCGGTTCCTTCGTTATCTGCAGGAATACTGACAACCGGATTGTCAAAACCACCGCCACGGACATCCAGATGCCATGTGTAGAGCACATCCGCATCCATATTCAGAGCGGCCTCTTCCCAAGTGATGATCACCTCGGCCTCGGGATCGCCTTCCACCAACACCCCGGTTCCATCAGGTGGGCTCAAAAGGGCAAACGGACCGATTTCCAGTGGATCGTTCACATTCTCAACAAGGACATTGCCGTAGTAGTGGGAGTTCCAGGCTTCGCCCCTTTCGGCCATAAAAGCAATCCTTCTTCCGTTACCTTCTTCATGCACGGACAGATCGACCGTAAAATTGACAGCGTCCCTCTCCAGTCTGAATGATTCAATGAGCGTGAACGTGGCCGGATCGGCCGGATCTGAAATAAAACCGACATGCACACTGTCGCCGGCATCGCCGGACGTCGCGAAGTGAGCATCGAAACGCAGTCTCAACTCGCTAAAATCCAGATCGGTATGGATTTCCGGAGTGATGGCCATCGGCTCCTCAGTGGGACTGGGGAATCGCATGGAAAATCCGGCAATCATGTCACTCCAGCTGGATATGGACACATTCCCAACTGTTTCCCATCCCTCAGGGAATACCGGTGCATCCGGATCGGCTTGATCCGAAAAATCCTCGTAGTATGGCAGCTCTGATATTACCTGAGCTTCGGTATTGGAAGCCAGTGCCCCCAGCAACCCGATACCCAGCAGAAATACCAAAACGCTTCGTAGCATTCTTGCGGTCATATACTTCCTCCGTTTATTAGATTAATAATGGATAGCTGCGAATGAAGCGGCAGCTATTTGCTTCTCCTGCGATCTATCACTATTACTGCTATTAGTACCCTGTTACCCGGATTCTGTTCCTGCCACTGACGATTGTAATCTCTCAAACACCCCTTATGGTTACTTCCCCGATCACCTCTTTCAATGTTTTTAAATGGTGCAGTATGAATGCAGTATGAATCTGTACATTTGGAGACCATGGTGAAATGCTTGTCCCCGTAATAATCCAGCACTTTAGATATAATAATAAATTTAAAATGATAAAATAAAAGTCAAGTATCAAACATTGTTCAACTATTGTCATTTTTTTTTACGTCGCAACGGGCGGACTACAATTCTTACTGCTGAACGTATCAGAAATCACCCTCCCGGGCGCACCACCAAAAAAAACGACTGCCCGGAAACAGGTTCCGGACAGCCGTTCACATCTTATTTACGTCAACAAGATGACAGCACCACAGATTCTGTTGGATTCTGAGGCGCCTTCAATCACGGTTTACTTGATCAGGGTCATCTTGCGGGTCTGTACAAAGTTGCCGGCCGTGATGCGATAGATGTAGACACCGCTCGCCACGCGCGTACCGTCAAATTCAACGGTATGGGCACCGGCTTCGCGCTGCTCGTTGACCAGCGTGGCCACACGCTGCCCGGCAATGTTGTAGACATCCAGACGCACTTCCATGGTTTCCGGCAGGGTGAACTGAATGCTTGTTGCCGGGTTGAACGGGTTGGGGTAGTTCTGGTTCAGCGAGAACTCGTAAGCCCGCTCGACATCACTGCTGGTCGGCACTTTCCGGGTCAGGCTGATAGCATGGACTTCCTGAGCAAACTCAACCCAATCTCCGACCTCGGCAGTGACCGTCCAATCACCCGTAAAGGTTGCACCTTCATCGACCCCCAGTCCTTCCAGGGCGGCATCGAGCTGATCAGCGGTAAGGGTCAGCGTGCTGGCCTGACCGTTTCGATCGGATACCAGGCTAAGCGCCGGATCGCTGAAGTCGCTTCCGGGCACATCTATATGCCAGGTGAAGCTCATACTGCGGAATGCGGACCAGTCTTCGAAATCCTCATCCACGACCAATTCATCAAAGGTAAAGCTGTCGACCATGACATCATCCAGATAGAACGATCCGGTCACATCGCCTGACTGGCTGAACCGGACATAGAATTCCCCTTCGCGGTTGATCTCTACTTCCTGGAGGGACCAGGTGACGTTGATGTCACCGGTGCCGCCATCGCGGGCCTCCAGGATCTCAAGCTCTTCCCAGGTCTCGCCGTCTTCGGACAGCTCGATTACCACATCGAGAACGGTCGCATCGCTGAAGGTGGAAGCCCAGAAACTGATCGTGCCCGGGTTCTCCAGAAGCGGTGTCTGCAGCCAGGCATCCACGTCATTGCGCGTGCCGATGTAGCGGCCTTGTCCGCTTGCTCCGTCACCCACATGGGCAAACTGGTCGTCGGCAAACTGGCCGTTCATATGGGCCCAGGCCACGGTGGATTGCGGGAATTCCCAGCTGATGACGATGTCATCTTCCACGTCGCCCAGATCGACCGAAGCGCCATCCGGCGGGGCCAGCAGGGAGAACGGACGGATATCGGGCTCGGGAATGAGCTGGACATCACCTTCGAAGGCTCCCATATAGGGATTGTCGGCGTCACGGGCGTTGCCGTCGAAATCAACTGTGACGGCATCGATCGGTGTTCCGGCGAGGTTGACATCGCCCACCGACTCACCGGCCAGTCTCCAGTCGTCGACACCGGCAAACTCGACCGGTACGCTCACCGAGCGCAAGTCCTTGCCACTTGCCTCGCGCCAGTCGGCCAGGGTCTCCCGATCTTCTTCTTCAAAGAAGGCGATGTTGGCGTTTGCACCGGCCACCACCAGGTTGTTGAAGTTTGAGTTCAGCGTTCCTGCACCGACCGGCCAGTGCAATGCATATGCCTGCTCATTGTCGATCTCGTTGTGCACGATATTGTTCACGAAGTCGTAGCTCATCGCTGTCGCGTCGGCTGCCCAGGCAACACCTGCCGAAATGCCTGCGTCCAGCTGATCCAGCAGGCGGAAGGTATTGTGATAGATGCCGATGTTGGACGAACCCGCCGGGTTCGATATAACGATACCCGAAACCTGGCTGCCTTTCACGTCACCGATATCTTCCAGCTCCGAGACACCGAGCAGGTTGTTGTAGATCTGGATATCATCGATGTTGGCATTGATATTGATACCGGCGACATAGCCCGGCGTCTCCGAACGATTGATTGACATGCGCGTGATCACGTTGTTGGCGATCACTGTCTCACCACCGACATGAAGCACCAGGTAGATTCCGCCCGGCAGCCCCTGGTCCAGTGCGGCATCATGCAACTCAATGGTGTTGCCGATGAACTCGTTATCCCGGTTCCAGAAGGTTGTCACACCGCGCTGACGAGCATAAATCTCGTTGTGGTGCACCAGTATATGGTTTGGATTGGTTTCGGTTCCCCAGGCCACTATCCCTATTCCAAACGGTTTTTCCGGACTTCCAATCTGGTTGTTCTCAATCAGCAGGTCTTCGGGAACCACGGTGTCGGCATCGTCCCTTCTGGAGCGGATAGCCGGTATGGACGTCGACTCGTAGTTGTGCAGCAGATTGGTGTTGCGGATCGTCACGTTTTTGGATCCGGCCAGAACAGCCAACATGAAGTTTACGCCTTCGGCCTCGGTCATGATCGTCAGGTCACGCGAGCTTCCGTCGGCAACATTCGAACCGTCGATGGTCACCCAGCTGGTGTTCACGATACCCAGTCCGGTCGTACCACCTTCAACAGTAGTGGCAGCGCCCAGGGTTAGGGTCGGGCTGGTGCCCGAAGCCGGACGAATGATCAGCGGACTGTTTTCAGAGATGGCGGCATCCTGCAAGAGCAATGAATCTTGAGAATGATCCAGGTCATCGGTGATGAAAAACGTCACCGGACCGTTTGTGCCCACCGAGTTCAGCGTATCAAACGCCTCAACCAGCGAGGGGAATCCACGAGGAAAGTCACCCTGCGGTATGTAGTAGGAGCCGATCAGATCGTCGGTTACGATCTCGCCCACATCCAGCGTAAAATTGAAGATACCGCTGTTGGTGACCAGCATGGAGGCCGTTGATGTCGCTTCGTCAAAAGCCACATCCGCTACCCGGAAATCATTGGGGTGGATGGTCAGGTCCCTTGTCTGGGCAATAACAAACGGTGCTTCTTCATTGGAGATATCAATAATTGAAAAGGCATTGTCACCGGGTGCCCTGACACCGGTCAACATGAACGTGTTGCCATTGAGTGTCACGATATCCAGCTCGCCGTTGCCCTGGGGAACCACTTCATCACCGTATTCACGGATCAGGGTGCCATCACGGTCAATTTTGGCGATGGGCGCATCCCGGCCGTTGATCCAGAGCAGATCCGGATTATCCGGTGCCTGGACGATGCTGGCGTTCGCATTGTCTTCATTGGGTAAGTCGATCAATCGCATGTCCTCCAGCATTTCCGTATCCGGATTCCACGAGAATTCGGCCATCTGGGTCTGGAAGGTACCGGAGACATAGACATTGATGTCGGCGCCCGTTCCGGTCACGCCGAACCCGTCACCGATACGGCCTCCGTACGGATCGCCGTCCCAGACCATCTTGGCGTCGGCATCTTCGTCAGCCCACCAGTAAATACGGTGATCCGGACCGTTCAGTGAGAAGTTGGTGACAAAAATCTGTCCGTCATCCGTAACGCTAATCCTGTTTACCTCAAAAAAACCGCCGGATATGGCACCGATATCAAGATCTTTTACATAAGATCCATCCTCGGCGCTGATTACCTTGACGGCCGTGCCGCCGGCTCGTGTCGCCACGATGATGTTGCCGGTGACGGGGTTGACAGCCATTCCCCTGGTTTCATTGCCGGAAATGGACAGCCAGTTCACACTGTCGGCGAGGACCTCCCAGTTGGTGTCCTCAAGCACGACCTGTGCCTGGGCTTCCTTCATGCCGGCAAGGGACAAAATCCCCAACATTGCCGAGCACAGTAGAAGCTGTTGTAGTAGTCTCTTCATAGTAACTCCTTTTTGATTGGTTTGTTTTTGTTTGAGCGATCCGTAACAGCATTTCCGAAGCGGGCAGGCTACCCGCCCAGAGAAAAGTGCAAGTCCCTGAATAAAGTCCCTGTCAATTGCTTGTTACTTCTGGTCAATTGCTTGTTACTTCTGGCGTATGATATGGTCTGTTCGAAAGCTTTTTCCTCAGAATGTTTGGAAGCGCTATCCGAACGGTCAACGAAACGTAGCCATTTTCCTCAGTATTTGCAACCGGTTTCCTCGCCGATTCCCTTCATTTTAGACTTTATTCTTTCATATTATTCCATTTTTCCCGGAATCGGGAATCCTTTAACACCTGGGACCGGACTGTAGACACCTACCTATTTGACAAGCGTCATCTGCCGGCTGGATACAAAGCTGCCTGCCTGGATGCGGTAGATGTATACGCCGCTGGCCAGCGAGGAGGCATCAAAGGACACCTGGTGCGCTCCGGCAGCCTGGCGCTCATTGACCAGGGTCGTTACACGCTGCCCGGTAATGCTGTACACATCCACCCGGACCTGCTCCGATTCGGGGAGCTCATAGCGGATCACCGTGACCGGGTTGAATGGATTCGGATAATTCTGCTCCAGCTGGTAGTGCTCCGGCAGACCGGCCAGTTCGTCCTCCACGGAAACCACTCCATCGTATTCGGGACCTTCCAGATAAAACGACCAGATCCCGTTGTTCGGTGCCAGTACAAAGACGTCAAACGAACCGTTCCGGTTATCGCGCACAGTGAGGTCACCGATGTTGATGGTTGTACGGTTGCTGGTAGATCCCAGTGATTCGCTCAGGAAGACCGGGTAGGCCGTCCGATTTGTTCCGGCATCACCCGGCTCTCCGAACAGTGTATAGGCGCGGAAACGGCGGTCATCCGGGTGGAAGGCAAATACAAATTCGCGACCCTGGTAGGAACCGTGACGCAGGGCACTGATGTAATTCTCTCCTTCGCCGAATGTCACAAATCCCACCGGGTTGCCGTCCTCGTCGTATTCGCGGATGAGGTCGCTCCGCAGTGCACCGGCAAAGAAGCCGTGGTGCTCGCCGCCGGTCTTGAGTGCGATAGCGGCCTGGCGTCCCCACTCCTGCATGCCGGCAAGGTCCAGGATTTCGTAGTAATCCGAGTCGGAGGCGATTTGCCGGCCATCACCGCCAATGACAGACAGTGGGATGCCGGAGGTGCGGATTACCTTGCCTTCCAGGGAGACCGGTGCATAGATCTCGACCGTCCCTTCACTGAACGAACCGGTCACCGATAGCTGGTCACCCAGCCTCCAGGGTTCCTTGTCGAAGTGAAAAAAATCCAGGAGGCCGCCGTATGCGGGATCCAGGACCAGTATCTGGAAGGGCTGGTTTGCCGCGTTGACGGTACGGTTGGATACCACCAGGAAACCGTCGTCCGTCACACGCACCGTGGCGGCAAAGAAATCGGAGGAGAGCTGTCCATCCGGTCCGGCAGTGCTGCCGGATACCAATTTGGTAGGTATCGCCGGCGTCACTTCGATCTCTCCCAGTTGCGATCCGTCTTCGGCGTCGATCAGCTTGATCTTCGGTCCGTCGCTGTTGCTGGCCACATAGACCACGCCATCGTGGTAATCGAGGCTCAGTTCGGTTTCGCTGGCGCCGGAACCCATCCACCCGAAAGCATTTTCGGCGTCGAAGGAGCGCTCCCACGACTTTTCGACCACGATCTCGCCGGGATCGAACCAGCTTTCCACAAGCAGCGCCACCTGATGGCGGACTTCGGGAAGCATGGGATAAAACCGGTCGCCCGGACAGGATGTGGATGAGACATCGCGGTGCCCGAGGATATTGCGGTAATTGGTCATGGTGGGGGTGTGCAACGAGGTTTCCATGGGATCGATATTGCGCTCATCGGCTTTCCAGGCCAGCACTTCGTAAACGGACGCCAGGCCCTCTTCGGCTGGGCGGATATTGGTATAATCGCCGATGAGACAGATGCCCATGGAATTGGTGTTGAAACCACCGGCATGCGTGCCCCTGACATTCTTGTTGCCATCCAGATTGAAGGCGCGGCCCTGGTAGACTACACCGTTGGGATCCACCAGCCAGTTGTAGCCGATATCGCCCCAATTGCGGCCGTTGGTGTGAAAATCCCAGTAACTGCGTACCACGGCAGCAAAATCGGAGGAATTGGTGTTGCCGGCCGAATGGTGCACCACCAGGTGGGATACGTTGGTCGGTGTACGGCTGGCGGTATTGGAGAGATCATAGTGAGCGCTCCATGTCTCGCGGTCTACATAGTCCGGAAGGGGAAAGATACCACTGTCCTGTACCGTGTTGTCCGAATCACCGACCGATTTCCGGATGATTGCATCGCTTGGGCCGGAAGATTCAGGTACCGCCGATATCCCGCGGGCCCTGTTGTGATAGGATTTGCTTTCGACGGTCTGTTTCAGTTCGGGATCGGAAGCGCCGGGACTGATGAAGTGAAGCCGAACTTCGTCTATTTTCGGAAGGCGCCCGTTGGCATCTTCATCCAGCCGGACCCGGTATTGAATAAAGCGGGTCTCTTTGGTGGTGAAAACCAGCTCGCCGTGGTGCAACCCGTTGACGATCTGGCCATCATCATCATATCCGGCATGGAGCCAGTCCGACCACGAGGTCCCGTCCTTTGAAAAGCGGACATCGAAATCCACAAGGTCAGGTACCTCGCCACCGGCCTGCCAGCTGCCGGCTACGGCCAGGAATGGTTCCGGCTGATCGATCGGCACTGGCACCGCCCCGGATACGAAGGTCCTGATATCCCGGCCCAGTCCATCCGGAGCATGAACCTGGACGATGTTTTGTGATACGGTCCGGTCGATTCCGGTCTGCCCGGTATCCGCAGGAAGAGATGCTTCTGCATCCGCGGGAGAATTCGCAGGGAACGCTAAATGACCTTCCGCGACGGCAGTCGCTCGGGCCGGTCCCGGCTGGATGATCCCTGAAATGATGAAAGCAAGAAACAGCATGACCATAGCATGCCACGACGGGCTAAGAACGCTTTTGTTCATAATTCTGCTAATAAGTAAGTGAGTTAGTTAGTTAGTTAGTTAGTTAGTTAGTAATTGGGGCAGGAATTGATTTTATGACCGCAGGAAAAAAACAGGAACTATTACAAAATCTGCGGATACCGATCGTGGCGTTTCGCCAGACCCGGCAGAATCAACAAATGGAACATGATGAAATGGAACATGATGCACCGGCTTCGGTTTTCCGGAAATTCAGCAGATTCCGCAGTTGAAAATGAGGTTTTGCCTCATTTAAACCACTCGAGCAGCTGCGGATGGTTGCCGACGCCCACAAAGGTATCCAGCCGCCAGTCTTCAACGTTGCCATTCCGGATGTAGATGTACAATCCGGTCGAATCTTCCTGATAGATCGGCAAGATCCAGACCTCCTTGTGCCATCCCGATCCGCGATGTCCCTGCCGCAACAAATGGGGCGGCTCGCCGATCAGTTCAAGCAGTTCATCGACCGTCCGGCCCGATACAACCAGTTCATTGCGTTCATTCAGCAACGGTTTATAATCGGGGGTTATCACTTCCGGGGGGATGGTCACTACCGGCCGTTCATCATCCGGTCGGATGTTCTGGTCCTGTATGCTTTGCTGCTGAGCGGGCTCATCCTGTCGTTCCGGATCGACCACCGTATCCGGTTCCGGAAGTTCCGGGTCTTCAGGATCCAACGGAACCTCGTGGTGGATATCGGATTCTTCCGCCTCCGGCTCCAACAGGTCATCCTGCACATCCTCCAGCTCGACCGGTGTCTGCTCGGCTGCATCCCGAGGCATCTCCTCTTCGGAGTTGCATGCCAGCATGAACACGCCCATGACAAGTATTCCTGTAATCAATCTGGTTAAATGCATAATAACTGTTTTCTGTCCTCGAAAGCCCGTAGTGTGGATGAAACCATCGAACCCCGCTCGTTACCTGCTATCAAGATACGAAAATGCGGCTGTTTATCAATCAAAAATCGCTTTTCTGCTCTTGCCGGCTGGCATGATTCCCCCGTGGTCCTGCTCCTGCTCCTGTTCCTGCTCTGCTCCTGCCCGTGGTCCTGCTTCTGCCCCCTCCCAAACCTGCAACCAGTGGTAAGCCTGATCGTACCGGCCCGGTTCTATCAAGGTTTCCGTGATGAGCGACAAGTGTCGTCCCGGGTGACCGGGGTTTTCATCCGGATGCGGAATGGCAGGATAAATCCGAGTTCCGAAGGAAGCCGTGCAGCCAATTCGGGACCGGCGGAGGATCCGAGACGGGCGCCGGCGGCCGGCGATTCACGGGACAACCCGCTGCCCGTCAGTCGCTTCACAAGGCCGATCGCCCATGCGACCAGATTCAGTCTCATGAGTCCCAGCATGGTCCGTCGCACCACGCACGGATGCATCCACCCGGGCACTGCGGCTGCACCATTGGCGCCATATTATTCATTGTGACCGATATAGATCAAAATACCATCCGGATCGTGACGCAAAAGCTGGCGGTGCATGTCGCGCAGGGTATGGCTGTTGACCGCCGGCATCGCCATGTTGATCACCTCCACACGCATGTCAGGCGCCCCGGCCTGCAACAGCTCCTCCAGGTACGCCGGAAACCCGTTTTAAAAGTGGTAAGGGAATCCCTCAGCAGCTGATCCTTCCGGCACAAAATAGCGTTTGGTGTCGGAGGGTTTTTCGCGCAGAAAGGGCTGCGGGGCCACATCGGGCAGGAAGCCGGCAAAATAGCGTCTGACAAAACAGGGATTGATCACCACATGCTTTTCATGGTCCGGGACTGTTACGAACAGGTCCCGGCGCGCATGCTCGGCCCAGCTCAGGCGCATCAAACCTTCCAAGAGTACCAACAGTAAAAAAGTAAGCAACACCGCCGTGGCCCCGAAAATCAGCTTTTTATCCCGCTTGCCTTGCATGGGTTCCTGAAATTTTTATGGATATTCGCATTTTGTGGCCGGGGGATGCTATATTGGACGTTCACTTGTCAGATCAGCTGTCCGTTGAACCGCTGGATAACGTCCTTTCAACCATTGAATTACCTGTCAGATCAACTGCCATATAGACTTTCAACAATAACCGCCAGGTCCCTTCCCCGGCAAATTAACAAAAAGATCGGGGAACGGCCGGGTGCCACCGGCAAGTGTGGAATAACATACTCACTCAAGCAACCTGCAACACCCATATCCACATGATCGGGGAAAAGCAAGCCGATACGCAACTGGTAACTTTCCGCGCACAGTTCCCCCATACGGAACGCGGGATCTGCTACCTGAATCATGCCGCCCAGTCCCCGCTGGCGTACGCAACCGTTGAAGCCATCAACGAACATCTCTCCGAGCGCCACAACGGCATGATGATGACCTATCCGATGGACATGGAGGTCATTGCCCGGTGCCGAGAGCGGATCCGCATACTCATAAACGCTCCGGACGTACGGCAAATCGCGTTCATCGGGAATACTTCCGAGGGCCTGAACCGGGTCACATCGGGACTCGACTGGCTGGCCGGCGACGAGATCATACTCAATTCCATTGAGTTTCCCTCCAACGTATATCCCTACCGCAAACTCGAGCCCCGCGGAGTCCGTTGTGTCTTTGTGGATGCGGCCGACGGCACGGTCCCGGTGGAGCGGATCGAAGCGGCTATCACGTCCCGGACCCGCATGGTCGCCATCAGCGCCGTGCAATTCCTCAGCGGTTGGCGGGCCGACATGGAGGCCATCGGCGCGCTATGCCGCCGGCACGACCTCCTGTTTGTGGTGGACGGGATCCAGGCGGCCGGCGTCACCCCGGTCGATGTGCAGCGGTGGGGTGCCGATGCGTTTGCCACAGGCGGACTCAAATGGCTGATGGCGCCCATGGGCATCGGGTTCCTCTACCTCTCCGACCGGCTTTGCGACCGTCTGGCGACACCGGATCCAGGCTGGCTCTCGGTCGAAGATCCCTGGGACCTGCTGCGCTACGACCAGCCGATGCGCACAGATGCCGGACGGTTTGAAGGCGGGGTGTCCAATATTCCCGGCATCTACGGGCTGGATGCTACCCTCGGGCTTCTGCTCGAAACCGGCATCGACCGGATTTTCAGGCAGGTCCTAGATTGCAACCGTCAGCTTCGGTATGGCATCCGTGACACCGGACTTGAGGCAGCCGGCCTCACACCCTACACCTGCACCGACCCTGCCCGGCAATCGGGCATCCTTACGTACATACTTCCTGCAGACATCGATCATGAAGCCCTTGAAAGCGCCTTGCGCGACCAAGGTATCTTTGTCTCCATCCGGGACAGGAAACTGCGGTTTTCCCCGCATGGATACAATACTGCCGAAGAAATCCATTCTGTCATCACATCGACGGAAAGAATATATTCCGGATTGTTATGAGCTCTTTTTTCTACGATAAAGCCAGATTGATTCTCAGCGAGATCGGAATCGTGATCACGCATACCGTAAATCACTGGATCGATGACAACATACCAACTTACGGTGCGGCCCTGGCGTTTTACACCATCTTCTCAATTGCACCGCTGGCCATTATCCTGGTTGCGGTAGCAGGATTTATTTTCGGCGAGGCCGCAACGACGGGACAGCTCGAGGAATACATGTCACAGCTGATGGGACAGGAATTGGCAGAGGCGATCCAGTCTTTCGTCGTGAACGCCTATCAACCGGCATCCGGAATCATCGCCACGGTCATCAGTCTGGGCCTGATTCTGTTCCTGGCCACCACCATCATCACCCAGCTTAAAACCTCCCTGAACAACATCTGGAACGTAGTCCCCAAGCCGGAGGTGAGCGGAGTCAAGCGATTCATCATCGACCGGGTCATCGCATTGGCGCTTATTCTGATCTTTGCCAGTCTGTTTGTCCTGTCGATGATCATTGACGTAATCCTCTTATCGCTAAGTTCTTACCTGGATCCGATCATGCCGGGTGGTGTGGGTATCTGGACCACACTCAACACCGTCTTCTCTTTCCTGGTGCTGGTCCTGCTGTTTGCGGTGACTTTCAGGATGCTCCCGGACGTCCGCATTCGCTGGTCTGACGTGATCGTCGGCGCCATAGTCACCGCGCTGCTGTTCCTGCTGGGAGTCTGGCTCATCAGCATTTACATGGGCATCGCCACGACATCGACGTACGGTGCGGCTGGTTCTTTTGTGGTCTTCCTGATCTGGGTATACTACAACGCCATGGTGTTCTTCCTCGGGGCGGAGTTCACCTACATCTATACGATGCGATACGGCTCGCAGGTCAAACCCGCCAGGCATGCGGAATTCACCAGATATTACGCCGATGAGCCGGATGAGGATGCTTATGGAGGATAACGGACCGCATATTCGCCTAAAAGGAAAACCGTTAAAAG
Source organism: Cyclonatronaceae bacterium (assembly GCA_046483675.1). Lineage (GTDB taxonomy): Bacteria > Bacteroidota > Rhodothermia > Balneolales > Natronogracilivirgulaceae > SKNL01. Next base: position 2,054 of record JAWOCT010000056.1, on the reverse strand, counting down.
GAAAACCGTAACCCGGGCAACAGCAGTACGTTGTCACGGGCAAAGGATGTGGTTTGCAGCAGGGGCATTACGCGATCAAGATAACGTGTGGACCGGTACAGCAGATAACTGTCGAATGCCAGCAAAAAAGCGCCCTGCACCGCGACGGCAGTCCCAAACTGCCGCGTCCTGCTCTGGTTGCCGTACTGTCCCATCATGAGACCGGCCGTGATGTAACTGACGTTGAGGCCGGCGTTCACCGCAACAATGCGCTGGAATCGCTGCTCCCTTCTCAGGAATTCATCCAGGCCGGAATTTCCCGGATCCAGACGATTCAGTCCCCTGAGTGAAAAAAAAGCAATACCGGCGTTGATAGCACCCCATGAAAGGGTCATGAGTCCGCCATCATTCCAATCGGTAAACAGAAGCGCTGTACCGGCAGCCGTGTTGGCGGCGCCCCATGCCATCAGAGTGGTCATAGCCCTTCTTTCGAAGCGTTCCCGCTCCATATTGATATCGCTCGGCATGTGCAGTTTTTCCGGTCCGCCAGCTCTTGCCACCCCCGATGGCCAGATTGTGGCAAACACAATCAAGAACAGTGCCGCGGCCCCGGGAATCAAGTACTGAAACCGGTAACTGCCCGAATTGTTTGCATTTTCCATTTTCAACAAGTCTTGATCATCCCGAAAATTGAACAGTAAGGTGCCTACGATTGTTATATCGACGAAAATGATTATTTCGTTCCCGGAGAATTGATCACCGTCGGGGAATTTCCAAATCGTTATATTAGGCAGGTATACCGCTACCATCAACACCAACCAAATCTGACCCGTTTTGAAGAAATCAGCCATGGAAAAGAACGACAGCAAGAGCAATAATAAAGAGGGTAAAAAGAAAGAGTCGCTTCATCTGCAACTGTTCAGCATTCATGGATTGATCCGCGGAGACAACCTGGAGTTGGGGCGCGACGCCGACACCGGTGGCCAGACCAAATATGTCGTGGAATTGACCAGGGCACTGGGTGAGCTTCCCAGGGTCAAACAGGTCGATCTTTTCACCCGTCTGGTCGATGACAAACGCGTGAGTTCCGACTACAGGCAGGAGATCGAGCTACTGGGGGAAAAGTCCCGCATTGTCCGCATCCGTTGCGGCGGCAAACGCTACATGCGCAAGGAGCTGCTCTGGCCTCATCTTTCGGAGTTCGTGGACAACGTCGTACGCTTCAACAAGAAAGAAAAAATCAGGCCTGACTTGCTGCACGGACACTATGCCGATGCCGGATATGTAGCCCGCCAGCTTTCCAAGCTGCTGGGTATCCCGTATGTGTTCACCGGACACTCCCTGGGACGGTCAAAAAAGAAATCATTGGCCAGCAAGGGAATGACCGAGAAGCAGATGGTAGAGAAATTCAATATCAACGAACGCATCCAGGCCGAAGAAGATGTGCTGCGCACCGCGGCCCATGTGATCGTCAGCACAAGCCACGAGATCGAAAAACAGTACAGTCTGTACGATAATGTAAAAAAGGCCCGGTTTACGGTAATCCCTCCCGGTATCGACGTGGAAAAGTTTTATCCGTACTACTACGATCATGACGATAATTTCAACAAGCCGGAACCTTACATCCAGGCCAGGGAGAAAATGAGCGGTGAATTCGCCCGGTTTTACTACAACAAGGACAAGCCGCTGATCCTCACCATCTGCCGCCCGGACCGCCGCAAAAACATCCAGGGACTCATCACCGCATATGGTGAGAACAAGGAGCTCCAGGCCATTGCCAATCTGGCTGTTTTTGCCGGAATCCGAAAAGATATCGACAATCTCGACGAAAATGAGAAGGAGGTCCTCACCGAGATGCTCCTGCTTATGGACAAATATGACCTGTACGGGAAAATGGCCATGCCCAAAAAGCACAACCCGACCACCGAGGTTCCCGAGCTGTTCCGGATGGCCGCCAACAGCAAGGGCGTTTTCGTCAATTCCGCGTTCAACGAACCATTCGGCATCACACTTATCGAAGCCGCCTCGGCCGGCGTTCCCATTGTGGGACCTGATGACGGCGGACCGAACGACAT
>JAWOCT010000059.1:0-9117 GCA_046483675.1 Cyclonatronaceae bacterium | reverse complement strand
GTAAAATCCATGCCGCTATGGCCAATCGCCTCGATGACCGAGCTGTCGGTGGTCTTGCAGAATACGCCCAGGACGTATTTTTCCTGCATTTTTTGGCGGAACTGTGCCAGTTTGTCGCTGAATGGTGAATGATGTTGTAATGTCATGTGCGTCTGTAGCTTTTGCAGGTATAGTCTGCTGTTTTCAGGTATTCGTTTGTTGCTTTTTTTATGTACGCCTTCTGCTCTTGCCGGTTGTTCCGGATGCCGGGACGGGGATGCCGTTGGGCAGGCGCTGCGGTTCTGCCGACTGGCGGCTCAGTACGGACGGCTGCAAAACGGTTCAGTACAAAAGGTTGTAGGGGGTCTGGTTTTCGTAGATGCGCAGGGCGTTGCAGGCGGCGTTGATCCGCAGTTCCCGGGATGATGCGGCCGAATAGTACGAAGTGTGCGGATTGATGATGAAGCGTCCGCGCAGCCACGGCTCGCTGTTGCGCCAGGCATTGATGAGCGGGTCGTCGGCCGGCGGCTCCTGGGGCAGCACGTCCAGGGCTACCCCACGCAGGTGCTCCGAGCGCAGGGCGTCATGCAGGATGGCGGTATTGGCAAGCAGTCCGCCGCGTGCTGTGTTGACCAGGGCGCTGCCCGGTTTCATGGCGGCAAGGAATGCACTGTCGATCATGCCGCGGGTCTCGTCGCTGAGCGGCGCATGCACCGAAACGATGTCGGAGGCGGCCAGCAGCTCGGATAAGGAATCCACCCGGCGGCTCTGCAGCATCTTCTCGTAGCCGCGTGGTCGGTACGGATCGTAGAACAGGGTCTGGAAGCCGAGCGCCCTGCATTTGAGCAGCACGCTTCCGCCGATTCGGCCCGCGCCGACCACGCCAAGCACGTTGTCGCTGGTGCGTTTGATGGCGCGGTTGACGTTTTCCTGCCAGTTTGTGCGGTACACCCTGGCGGCGTGGTCGTAAGTGTATACGCCGCGGACGATGTTCAGGATCATGGCCACGGTGGTGTCGGAAACCTCATCCACCCCGTAATCGGGATTGTTGCAGGCGATGATGCCGCGCTGCTCGAGGGTTGGCAGGTCCAGGTTGTCGTACCCCACGCCGTAGCGCTGCACCCCGCGCAGGGCGGGCAGGCGGTCGACGTAGTCGCCGGTGATATGGTCGTGCCAGACGAGCAGCACCTCGGTGTCGGGGCCAGGCTGCGTGCCCACCAGGTCGCCGAGGATCTCTCGCTCGACGTCCGGTTCGGTGAAATAGTCGGTTATGGCAATTATGGACATGCGCTACCTCTGTGCTGCGGTCTTCATCCGCTCTTCCACGATCTTGACGTCATTGGGTTCGTCCACGGCCCAGCTGTCGCCTATCATGTCGATGCAGTAGACCGGGATGTCCAGCTCCAGAAGCCGGATGATGTCGAGCTGCTCGATATGGTCGATACGTGAGTAGGTACGCTCGGCCACGTATCGGTCCAGGGCCTCCTTGTGATAGGCGAAAAGCCAGATTGCTTTCTCGGCCGAGACGAAGTTGCCGCGGATATCGAGCGGGATGCCGGCGCGAGAGGTGAACAGCAGACGTCCGTCAGGCGCGCACACCACTTTGGCTTTGGATGGGTTGCCGAAATCGGCTTCGGAACATACTGTCTTGCCGAACACGATGAGACCGGGGTTCTGCAGGTTGTAATCCAGCAGTCTGCGAACGTCTTCGGTGTTGACTAGCGGCTCGTCGCCCTGGATGTTCAGGTAGGCGTCGGCAGGTACCTGGTCGCTGAGCAGCTTGATGCGCGTAGTGGCACACTCGGCGGGACCCGTGTTCACGCAGTTCATGTTGTTCTTCTCGCAGTATTCGACAATCACGGCGTCCTCGGTGGCCAGGAAGATTTCCTCTTGGGGATGCACCTGTGCGCAGCGCTCCCAGACGTGTCGGATCACCGGTTTGCCCATGATGGCGATCATCGCCTTGCCCGGCAGACGGGAGCTGGTCATGCGGGCAGGTATTACAATTACTTGTCTCATAGTGTATTATATGTTGCCTGATTATAATTTTTCAAAGTTTTTACGAGGTATCCGGATCAGTTGTCATAGCGACAGGCGAACCCGATGGCAGACCGGCAAGCAGTCTGCGCGCAAGTCTTTGTGCCGGCCTGCAGAGTTTTAACTCCACCATTCAGAACTCGGCCCGCACCGTATTTTCCAAGGTACCCAGCCCTTCTATGGAGACCGCAACGCGGTCGCCGTTGCGAATTACGGAGCTCTCGGCGTTGGCCGGGGTCCCGGTCAGAATCACATCGCCCGGATCAAGGGTGAAAAAACGGGAAAGGAAGCTGACCACGGCGGCGTCATCGAGGATGCGCTTGTCGGTGGAGCTATCCTGCATGAGAGTACCGTTAATGGTGTTAGTCATCTTGAGGGAGGATGTGTCCGCGCCGGTGACAATGGCCGGACCGAGCGGACAGAACGTATCCCAACCCTTGGACCGCGCCAGGTGGTGGTCGCGGCCGTTGCAGTTACTCATGGTCACATCGTTGGCGATGGTGTGACCCAGGATGTGAGCAGGCGCCTCATCCACGGTGATGCTGCGACAGGTTTTGCCGATGACAATGGCCAGTTCTACTTCGGTCCATACATTCCGGTCTTCTCGCAACACGATCTCCCCTCCCGGACCGGTAACGGCCGAGGGCGGCTTGAAAAAGATCACGGGCTCGTCATAGTTCTCGCGATCGCCCACCAGGTCTTTATAGTTGTAGCCCAGAGCAATGATCTTTCCTGGCTGAACGGGTGACAACAGGCGTACCTCATCCGCCCCGAAGCTTCGGCCACCTTGCATGATCAGTTTCCCGAAAGGAGTACCATCAAGCCCGGTGATGCGTGTGCCTTCGGCCAGTCCGTAGTGGACCGAACCCTGATGTTCAAATCGTACTATCTGCATGCTGTTCAGATCAGATTCCCGATGATGTCGTAGACCCTTTTTGAGTATCCCCATTCGTTATCGTACCAGAGGACGAATTTAAGCATTTTCCCCTTGTTGACATGCAGCCAGCGCGTGTCCACGACCGCTGCGTACTCGTTGCCCAGATAGTCGATGGAAATCAGTGACCGGCCTTCGAGCTTGAGCACGCCCGGGTACTCCCTCCTGTAGTCTTCCAGGGCTTTGAGCACGCTGTCAATATCGGTCTGATTGCGGAGCAGAAAAACCCCGTCAATGGACGACACGATGGACGTCGGAGTCCGGAACGAGGAGGCGTGCAGTTTGTCATAGCTTTCGGGCAACACTTTCTGCATGGCGTTGCAGAGGGTTGTTTGCTTGGGGATGAGGCTGTTGATGCTGCTGCGTCCCAGTGCATAGTCGCGCCAGAGATGCCCCGGGCTTGCCACCGAGTGTACCGTACCGTCCAGCAAGTTCTGGTAAGCCAGCCACGGGTGCAGAGTGGTCACTTCGCCGGCTTCCACCCCGAACGCATTCTCGATAAGCCAGTAGAACGGAGCTAGCGCATTGGCGTCGCATATGCTGCTGCTCACCACATGGTGTTTTTCCTTGTCATAATCACCGGCATTGACGCCGTACATGTAGGAAAAGTCAACGCCCTCGTTGGGCGCGTGCGTGACGATCACCTTCTTGACCGTCCCGTTGATAATGTCGCGGGCCAGATGCACGTTGCGGAGCACGCCCGAGGCCTCAATGACCACGTCCACCCCAAGGTCGGACCAGGGTACCCGGGTTATTTCGCTTTTCGAAAACACCTTGATGATGCTGCCGTTGGCACAGATCTTGTCCTTATCCACATCCACCTTGACCTCATGCAACTTGCCGTAGGTGGTGTCGAACTTGAGAAGGTAGGCGTGGTTTTTGATATCCTGGTCGATATCATTGATAGCTACAACCTGGTATTTCTTGTGCCTGATGTTGATACGTGTAAGCGCGCGGCCGATGCGGCCGAATCCGTTTATTCCGATCTTGATCATAACATCTCCTTGAAATTGCTGACTATCTGGTGACTTGGGCTCTCCTGGAAATAGTCCTGCCATCCGTTAAACCGGGTATAGCCGGACATGAAGACAAAATCGAGACCGAATGAGAGGGCTACCTGATGGTCGTGCCGGCTATCTCCGACGAACAGGGCGGGTTTGCGAAAATCCAGGCGGGAAAGATGTTCGGCTTTTGTTTCCGGACCTGAGAGGATGCTATCGAAGCGGCTGGTGCCGTTGTGCTGCAGGATATGCCGGATCTCGGCCTCATTGCCGCCGGAGAGCACGTGAAGGGTGGTTCCGGTACGCCGGCACTGTTCCAGGAAGGCGTCGCAGCCTTCGGTCAGTTCCATGGTGCTAAAGGCCTGCATGTTACGACGGTTGTAATCCTGCAGGATGGCTTGGCCAGTGTCCCGGTCGAACCGGGATAAGACCTTCTTTTCCCGCGGAATTCCGCTGTTTTCCATGAAGTACTGCACGAATGCGTCGGTCTGCTCCGTTTCTGCATGCTTCTCAACTGACTGCCGGATGTGGCGCTCCTTGACCGGGTTGGTGTCGGCGATCACCCCGTCAAAGTCCAGGAATACGGTCGGGTATGTTTTTCCTTTGTAAGCGAACATGGAATTTTGTTTTCTCCTTGCGCAACTCCGCCTTGTAAGTCCCATTCCAACTGATCCCGCCGGATGGAAACCCCATTCAAAAATGTATCCGAAACCTGGTCGGTTATCCGGTCCGGCCTGTACCGGCCGTTGATGATTGTAAAAAAGGAACTAAAAATTCCCGGCCGAAACATGCTGGCTGCGACTCCGACAGTGACTGCTGCAACCCCTGTTTCGTGTCCAATGAAGCGCCTTTCAGCACCCTTGCATCCAATCTATTGCCAATAGCCGCCATATCCAATTTCAGGGCATTAGAAATTCTTAATCACACCCCTGCTAAAAGTGTGGCCAGCGGTATGTAAGATGCGTTTTTACCATCCCTTTAGGTGGCCCGTAGAATTAGAACTTTTTAATTTCTTTTTTTCCAGTGAGTTACAGGCGTTTTCAGTGCCGGGGGCGGAGTGTTTTTTTTACCATCCGCCGCAGTTTCCATCGCCAGCTGAACTTGGTCGGGTTGACGGGATAGTCAAGCAACGTTTCCCACATAAAAGCGATGGTATCACGAAAAAACGGATAATCCGGCGCGTGACGCAGGGCGGGATCCACGCCAAGGCCAATATCGATGAGCTTGCGGTTGTTGAAAGGCGTGAAGGTCTCCTGGACAATATCCAGTTCCAGCTGATTCTGTGCCTGCCAGCTGCCCATCCTGTGCTCCCAGTGGTATAAGTCCAGAAGCAGGTATCGGTTGGCTGCCACGGGGCCGGCCGCACCTTCGAACCACTGCTTCAGTTGCACCTGTGCGAACGGCAACCGCTTCCATCCCCTAACATATCCAGCAAGCGGTTCGTGGGAGGTGATATCAGGGTGGATACCTGTCTTCTTGTAGTAACAGCAGCGTGTAGTTTCAGCGCAGTTGCCTTTGATGCCCACATAGTTATCGGGGTACAACCCGCGCATGCCGTTGGCCACAGCGCCCCAGTGCTCAAGGTGCGGATAATCGGTGTTGGATGTGTAAATTTTGGCAAATTCCGGGTCCATGGGCTTGCGGCAGTCCAGGACGTGATGGCGCAGTCCAAGGTCACCAAGCATATGTGCTGGGACGCGGATATCATCGGAATCGTGGGTAAGTGTTCGATATTGCAGGGTGTGGAGGAAAAGCCGGTCAGCAATCTGTCGGGATGCGGCCAGCAGAACACGAGAATCCCATCCTGCCGTCACAGGCAGAGCCAGCCGGAACCGCCGGGATGCCGCCTTCATGGTCTTGACCAGCAGGGCAGAATAGGCCTCCACGGCCTGGAGGGGATTCAGGGACTCCAGGGGACGGTGAGGAAAGAAACGGACTTGGCGGCCGGAGTGTGAGTCATAATAGTGGTTGGGCACCAGGTGGTGCACCTCTTCGTAAAAGGAGGACCCTGCCGGTATGTAATGCCCTCCGCTTTTATCGCGTTTGCTGAGGGCATGGTACTGTTCGTAGCGGTCGCTGCGCACAAGTGGAACCACACGATTGAGCAGCAGCGGCTGGGAGGCGGCATACAGACGACCGGACCTTCGGGTATAAAAAAGGCGCCGAAGCGCACAGGCATCGGAGAAAAACAGAATGCGCTCGCTGTCTGCGACGATCAGCACAAAGCGTCCGACCATGGGGTACAGGCAGCGCGTTATGGCTTCCGGTGTTGGATGCCGGGCGATCTCCTGCAGGATGTCCGCGTCGCCGGCATCGGTACGTTCGGGATCCATGATGTAGCCTACCAGGGCGCAACAGCTCATGCCGGAAGTTGCAACCCGGCCCGCACTACCGCTTTCGATTCCCTCCTCTTCCAGGCAAGTGGATGCAGATTCCGTCCGGATCTCGTCCGCGGCCACGTTATCGGCCACGGCAAGTCCGCAATCGGGGTGCACATAAAGGATGTGGCCGTACAGACGGGTCTGCTTCCATCCTTCCAATTCAGTGCATGGTTCCGGAGTGAACAGGAATTGTCTGCGATATAGAAGCGTATGCATGCGTTTAGCTGTTGATTCAGCCGCCGGGGTCAGATCCCAGACCCCCAAAACAGGGTCCTTGCCGACGAGTACGATTTTGCATGGAGTGATTTATCAAGGATTCAGTTTTGCACTATCTGATGCTGCAAGATGTGCTCCAGTTTGCGGGCTTGTTCCATCAGCAGGAATCGGGAGGTAAAAGCTGCCGCCTGTTTGCAGATATTGATATAGTGATCCGGGGACGCACTTACCGCCTCGATCCTGGCCAGCCATTCATCCGTTTTGTTGTTTGTAATGATCAACTCCCGGTTATGGTCCAGAACCTCGGGTAGCCCGCCCCGGCCAGACACCAGTACACAGCGTCCGTAGCGCAATGCTTCTACGGCAATACGTCCGAACGGTTCGTTCCACTCGGACGGCACAAGCACCAGGTCGGCTTGCTTCAGGTATTCCGAGCGATCGCCAAGCCAACCGCTGATCTTCAGATTGCCATGCTGTTCGCTCCTGCCTGGTGGAGTGGCGGGATCGCCGACGACATGAAACCGGATTTCCGGCAACATTTCAGCCAGCTTACGGATGAGTCCAAATCCCTTGCGTGGTGACGTGCCGACGGAAACGATCTGGCGTACTTTATCGAACGTTTTGAATAGACTCTGTTGGTCATCAACGGGCGGATAGACCACATGGATCTCGCTATTTCCGGTTTTCCCCGAAAAGGCCCGTTTCATATAGTCACTATTGACAATGAGGAAGTCCGCCTCATCCAGGAGGTGGTCGCCTGATGATCCCAAAAATGTTTTCAGGAAAAGTGATTTTGCTCCCGATGCGCCATCCAGTGATTTTACAAGGTCATTTTCGGCCCTGAGCAGCACACCAAATGGCACCTGAAGCATTTTTTTCAGTGCAATGCCGGTGGCCGTGGCCGAGGTGATGCCGAGTATCACATCCGGATGGAACCGGCGGGCAATTTTTGCAGCTTCTCTTGCGTAGCGGGCTGTCGCAATACTCTTTCCAAGAAAGGGAACAGGGAGCCGGGAACGGATATTGTGCAGTTGAATTCCACGGACCGTCTCCCCGTTGCCGCTTTTACCGTGAATCGAGACCACACAGACATCATGCCCTTTCTTTGCCATCTGCTCAAAAAGCAGGAAATTGGAAATCTCTCCGCCTCCAATCCTGACGCCCTGTTCCGGTAAATAAAACGAAGGGGACAGGACCAGCAGCTTCATAATTCACCGACCCTGATTGGCCCTGGTACCTCCGTTTTATCCGTAACCGAATCAAAGGGGTACAGCCACTGATCCATGTTTTTCTCTATTTTGGAGATTTCCTCCTGGTTGCCGAAGCTTCTGAACAGCTGTGTGTTCCGGGCAGCAATGGACGGGTTGAAATACTTCCCGGGAGTGTGGTGGTCGCTAAGGCCCAAGAAGTTCTCTATGGACTTTTTCGTGGCCTCATAATGAAAAATCAGATTTTCGAAACGCACATGCATCACGTTGTCCGGCAGATTTTCAAGATGCCGGTGCATTTCGGAATACCGTCTGCTGTATTCGTTGATGTACCGATCCACCCTTTCTTCAGAATCCATTAGATGATATCTTTTTTTTCCCTTTCGGATCATATCACAGTACTGGTCTCGCACATCCCTGGTCACCACGATGATCGCGGTGTTCGGCAGAAGCCTGGCCAGTACCATGTCACCCGGTTCACTGAACAACTTGTTCGGGTTGATCATCTGATCGAAAACCGGAATTAGTCCGGTACTACCGCCAACAAATGAAGCGGAGACCGTGTCATAAAACCTCTCAAGGTCCTCGGTCAGCTCCGACATTCGCTGTTCACGGGACAGATTATCCATGCGTCGGTCAAGGTCTGCAAGCTGGTCAAAGAGATATTCAGTGGCTACTTTGTAGCCGGGCACCCGGTTTTCATACCCTCTCCTGGACATCATCAATCGGGACAGCTCCGAAACGTGGCCTTTCAATATGTTTGCCGCCGGTCCGGGAAGACGGATCAGGATCTTGTAGTACAAGGCGAGAGGCAGGGTTGCACGGTCACCGTAGTTTACGGTGTTTCTTTTCATTTCTCCGATGGCTGCCGCTCCTGTTTTTTTTCCATTGTGGATATTGGCAGCCAACCGGTACACATGCTTTCCCGGACGGAATTCACCATCGACCACTTTCAGTTCCCTGTATTCCCGAAGCAGTTCAATGAGCGGAGTGGATCCGGTTGTAACGGATCCCCCAACAGTTACAAAGTTGATTTTCCTCATGCACGAATTGGTATCAAAGTAAAAAAGCGGGAGCTGTTTGTCCGGAATCAATAAACATCAATCCTTACAGAGTGTGTGAGCCGTTTTTCCGGTGGCGGAATTTCATTGTAGTCTCCATACAGGTCGATCAGGTACTCATGCGGTTTTGCCGGTCCTTTCAGCCAAACGCCCTCAAAAAGGATGGGTTTGGTCGGAAAAACATTCGAGTACCTGATTTTGGTTACGATATTTGTCCCATAAATATGAGACAGGACTTCTTTGTCCGAGAACCGGATCAGTACGGTTGGTGATATAAAGTTCAGAAAATCAACGTACACT
>JAWOCT010000033.1:0-42084 GCA_046483675.1 Cyclonatronaceae bacterium | reverse complement strand
GGTTAAGGATGTGGCGGTGCGCATGATGCTGGAAGACGGCGCCGGACTGGTGGAATCGATGGAAGAGACGAAAGTGTTCCCGGAAACGGCCATCAGCCGGTTCCGGCTGGGCGCGGAATCCGGCGCACTGAAAGATAACGCCAAGCAGCTGGGGGACTATTACGAGGTCCAGACGACCTAGAAAATGGACGCGGCCATCCATATGATCAACCTGTCGATCAATTTGACCATCCTGATTGTGCTGGTGTTCATCACCGTGGTTTCTTCCGAATCCGCGCTGATCTCACCGAACTGATCAGAATTCAATTAACTATCTATGAGCACGGCTGTAAAATTCAATGTGGGACGACGGGTCGGGGACCTCCTGGTCAGAAATGAGGTCATAGACGGCCAGCAGCTCGAGCGTGCCCTGGAAATACAGGCCAAGGAGCCGGTGTCGGTCCGCCGCCGGCTGGCCAGCGTGCTGATTGATGATATCGGAGCCGATCGGCACGAGGTGATGCGCACCATCAGTGAGATGTATGCCTTTCGGGAGGTGCTGCCCAGCGGAGAAATCAGTGAATCGCTCCTGGAAAACATCAAGAAAATCCTGGAAGACCTGCCCGACCACGTCGAAGAAGAACTGCTTCACCGAAATGCCGTACCCTACGATACCCGCAACAACAACCTGGTGCTGGCCTGCGCCGATCCGACCGATCCGGGCCTGACGGAAATCGTCAACAAGCTGGCCTACAAACAGTACGAGCTGGTCTACTGCCGGATGGAGACCATCCGCAAGATCACCGACCAGGTGTACAAGCAGAAGAACGAGTTCCTGGAACTGCTCGAGGAGTATGACTATGAGGAGCCGGACATCGACCAGAAGGAGGAGATCGACGAGGACCAGCTTGAAGCCGAAATCAACCAGAGCATGCTCAACTCCCTGGTGGAAGGCATGCTCGTGGAGGCCGTGCGCAAGGACGTGAGCGACATCCACGTGATCCCCGCGGCCGGCAACAAGACCGATATCTATTTTCGCCTGGACGGCAAACTGCAGCTCTGGCACTCCCAGAGCAACCTGAAGCCCGAGGCCCTCTGTGCGGTCGTCAAGGACAAAAGCCGCAACGTGGACCGTTTCGAACGCGCCTCGGCGCAGGACGGGTTCATCCAGCGCAAGGTGGACGGCACCAACATCCGCTACCGGGTGTCCATCCTGCCCATCGTCGGCGAGGAATTCGACCGCAAGCTGGAATCGATCGTGATCCGGGTGCTGGACGACCGCAAGGTAATCACCGACCTGAACAAGCTGGGTCTGCAGAAACAGGCGTTCAACGATTTCAACAAGGCGATACGCAAACCGTCCGGCATCGTGATCATCACCGGTCCGACCGGCAGCGGTAAATCCACGACACTGGTCGCGGCCCTCTATACCGTGGTGGATCCGTCGGTCAACGTGCTTACGGTCGAGGAGCCGGTCGAGTATCTGATCCGGGGGGTACGCCAGCTCAAGATATCCGAGAGCATGACCTTCGACAACGCCATGCGCGGGATCCTGCGGCATGACCCGGACATTGTCCTGGTCGGTGAGATCCGTGACCTGCTTACCGCGGAGATCGCCATCAAACTGGCCAACACGGGTCACCTGACTTTCTCCACGCTCCACACCAACGACGCCCCGAGCGCGGTGGCGCGGCTGTTCAAGATGGGCGTCGAGCCCTTCCTCATCGCCAACGCGGTGAATCTGGTGATGGCGCAGCGCCTGGTGCGCAAACTGTGTGATAAATGCAAGCAGCCGATCGAGGATCTCGATCCGGAGCTCCCCAGAAATATCGGGTTCACCGACGAAGAGATCAAGCAGACCACCTTCTACAAACCGGTAGGCTGCGACCATTGCAACCGCGGCTTCAAGGGCCGGATCGCGATCATGGAGGCGCTCTACTTCGACAAGAACATCAAACGGATCATTTTTGAATCCGGCGATGACATTGACGAAGACCTCATACGCGAACAGGCGATCAAAAACGGCATGCTTACCCTGCGTGCTTCCGGACGCGAACGCATCACGTCCGGCATTACCACCATTGACGAAGTACTTGCCATTACCCTGGAAGACTGACCGGGACACGGAGACCCCACCATGAACGATTTTACAGACCTTTTTTACACCGTTTTTTCTGTTGTCATCTTTTCGTTTCTGCTGTTGCAGGCGAACAGCCTCATCCTGCGGAATGACACGGTGACCGTGGACCACGAATTCGAGAAAACGGCCATCGCCCTGGCGCAGTCCGTCATCGAAGAAGCCCGGACCATGGCCTTTGACCAGGAAATGAGTCCGGCCAGCATCCCGGACGATTTCAATGATCCGGGGAACTTCGGCAATACCAATCCCCGCGAGGATTATACCAGCTTTGACGATTATCACGGGTATACCGAAACCGTACCGACCCAGCTCGGCGACTACGAAATATCGGTAGCCGTCACCTATGCGGATACCAATCCACCGTATGATGCCATTGGCGGCAAATCCACCAGCAAGCGCATGACCGTGGAAGCCACCAGCCTGGCGAACGGCCAAAGTGCGAGCCTGGTCTTCATGAAATCGTACTTCTTGCAGTAAACATCATCTACCGGCTGAAATCCCCCACGCATACAACCGAACAGCATTATGGAGCTGACAACCACCAACCTGATCCAGCACGAAAAGGTACAGCAGGTCCTTCAGGACATCCCGACGCAATTCCGCCGTTTTGCTCCGGAAGATCTTCGGGGCTTTTTCATGACCGGGCTGCTCGAAATCTACGAGCCCGGGGAGGAGATCGTGTCCGAGGGCTCGCATGAGATCCATAGCGCCTGGCTGATCGCTGACGGAGCGGTTTCCGTGTGGAAGGAGGATATCGAGATTGCGCAGCTGGGCCAGGGGGATTTTTTGGGTGAAGAATTTCTGTTCACCAGGGGAGCCCGGATTGCCACGATCAGGGCCGACCGCGAAACGGTGATGGTCCGGTTTGAAAAAGACGCCGTTATCGACTTTTTCCGGACCCGTCCCGAACGCGTGTTCAAAGTGTTCATCATGAATTTGTTGGAGATCCAGCAACGCCGGATCCAGGCCATGAACAGCAAGGTGGCCCGGCTCCAGCGCAAACTGTTTGAAACCAATCCCGGAGCGGTGTCATGAACCTCGGATATGTCATAAGCACCATCATTGCCAGTCTCATCCTGTTGTCGCTGGTAGGCCTGAATTCCCGCATCATGCGGAGCAGCGGGGAGCAGACGCTCTATACCATGGCGAAAATTGATTCCGACATGGTGATGGACTATATGAAAGATGATATGCGGTCCATGGGATACGGGATCGATGGCACGGCCATTACCATCGCCGACTCCGACCGCATCCGTTTCCTGGTACATTTTGAGGGAAATGCAGAACCGACCGCTATTGACTGGTGGTTCGATGGCGATACCCCTGTTTCGGGGAACAACCCCAATTTCCGGCCGCTGTACCGGCGTCAAAGCGCACATGATGCCGATCCCAGTTATGATCCGGCTACCGATCCGGATGCGTTTCCAGTGGGATCGGGGATCGTTGAGGTGCGTTTTGAATACCTGAACGCCCAGAGACAAGTGATGGCCACTCCGGTCGCACAGCCGGAAAACATCCGGCAGATCCGCATGCAGCTCATTGCGGAAAGCGGGGAGTCCTACGACCCCGACCGGTTCGAACGCTCTACCTGGCAGGGTGAAATCACCCCGTTCAACCTGGCATCCAACTGATTTTTATATCAACCAACCGAGGAAACCACTATGGGACGCGCATTACTCATCATAACACTGGGTTCGTTCATCGTCCTGGGGATCATCCAGCAGGCGGTCAACAACCGTCAGACGACCATGACCGAAGGCAATATCGAGGCATTCATGGTGAGTCATGGTCAGAATGCAACCGGAAGCGCGCTGGAGATGGCCATCCACAGGGTTATGTATGACAACAGTTGGGGCTCTGCTCCCCTGACCTGGGACTATGAACTGGATGATTTCATCGTAACTGTCGCTGTAGATGATCATGATGCCGACCCGACGGCCATTCAAGCAAATGAACTTCGGTTGACGTCAACGCTGCAACTGCAGAATCGTACAATACGATCATTTGCATTTCTGGATAAGGGATCCGTTCGTTTGCCGGAAATGCTGGGAGCCTTGTCGGTCTTTGGACCCAACTCCAGGATCAGGCTGGACGGGGTAGGGGCCCAGCTGAAAGTTGACGGGTATGACACCAATCCGGAGGGTGTGTCTGCCGAGCTGGGGGGCAACCTGCCGGGCATCACCTCTATTACCTCCGAAGAGGATCTCTTCAGTCAAATATCGGGGGCCGCATCCAACAAGATTTTTTATGACGGAGAGCACGAAGGCGAGTCCATGCCTTTCCGGCACGATGAGAATCTGGACGCTGCCACACTACAGGAACTGTATGAAGAATATCTTGAAATCGGCACGCCAATTGATAAAAACAACCTCGGAACCGACAATAATCCTGTGATAAGCATAGTGGATTCTGACACAAAATTAGGTGACGAACCTTTCGGCTCGGGCATTATGGTAATAAAACCGGATGTCAGTCTGGAAATCACCGGAAATTTTACCTATCATGGGTTGATCATTGTTGGTGGTAAACTCGAAATAGCCGGGACACCAAGTATTTATGGAGGTGTGACGCTTATGGATACGGGAGCATATGAAGAAGCGCTGATCCAGGATCCCGATGACGATCATGTTGAAATGTCGGGAACTCCGGGAATCTTGTACAGCAGCTGGGTGATGAACAACCTTGCGGAAAACCTCACTGGTGGATCAGGTTCAAAATGGGCACTCAACAGGATTTCTTACTGACTAAAACCTGAGACATGAGACTACGCGAAGAGATCAGCCGGCATTTTGAAGAGTTCCGTGCCAAAATCACCCGTTACCCGGATCACCTGCACGGCACGGAGCGCCAGAAGTGGCTGGCCGAAATGCTTGAGCGCTCTTCCCTGGAAGTGCGGGACGCACTGAGAGAGGTCGTCGAATACCACCTGCTCCTGATGAAGGACATGGAGGCCTCGGATATCGATATGGGCGGCGACGGCTGCAGCGGGCAGATCTGGTTCCGCATCCATGGAGACAAGAAGCCCTACGAGGATTCGCCCGCGCTTTCCCTGCCCGAGACCGATGCCATGCTGCTCAACCTGCTCAGCAAGGAGCAGCAGGAGCACTTGTTCGAGCATCGCAACCTCGACTTTTCCCACGTGATCCCCGGGCAGAACGGTCCCAACCAGCGTTACCGGGCCGATATCTATTTCGATCTGGACCACCTGGCCATGAACATGCGCCGGATCGACACCGAGATCCGCTCGTTCAAGGGCCTGCAGCTGCATTCGGAAATCGCCAAGGTGCTCAGTCTCAAGTACCTGAAATTCGGTCTCACCCTGGTGACCGGGATCACCGGATCGGGTAAGTCCGCCACGCTGGATACCATCATCGACGCCAACAACCGGAGCGTGGATTCCCATATCGTGGTCATCTCCTCGCCGGTGGAGCTTGTGCACGACTCCATCCGCTCCATCGTCCGGCACCGTGAAGTCGGCCGCGACGTGCCCTCGTTCCGCGACGGGGTGGTCCAGTGCCTGCGGCAGGATCCCGATATCATCGTCATCGGGGAGCTCCGGGATGCCGAGACCATCATGGTGGCCCTCGAGGTGACCGACTCCGGACACAAGGTGTTTTCCACCCTGCATACTGCTTCGGCCAGCGAGAGCATCGACCGGATCATCGGGGAAGTGCCGACCCGCGAGCAGGACCGGGTGCGCAACCGCCTGGCCGATGTCATCAGCTGCGTGATCAGCCAGAAACTGGTGCCCACGCTGGACGGCAAGCGCGTACTGGCCAAGGAAGTGATGATAGGCACCAACTCGGTCAAGGCGGCTATCCGCAACAACAACGTCAACGAGATCTACCAGATGCTCGCCGAAGGGTCCAACTACGGAATGCATACCCTGGAACAGGATCTGAAAAGATTGGTATATGAATACCGCATTTCTCCTGAAGAAGCATTAAATTATGCCAACAATAAAAAGCGGATGAAGGAACTGCTACGGTAAACCGTTCATTTAAAAGGGGTTTGGATTGAAAAAAAAGGATTTCATAGGTCTTGCGCTGGATAAAAACAAGATCTACACGGCGCATCTAACCAGGGCGAAAGGACGTCTTGAGCTGGTCGACGTGGAAACCATGGAACTCCCGGAGATCGTAGAGACCCAGGCGAGGCCGCGGCTGAGTGATTTCCAGCCCAGGGAAGCAAAATCGCCCGGTGACGACGATGTACTGTTCGGCCTGGACGACGATACCGGGGATTTTGAAAGCATCGATCTCGACGAATTCACCGGCTCAGAAACGGAAGAGGACGACGAGACCAGGGTGGGTGAAGGTTCCGAGGAGCAGTCCAACGAGCAGGTGCTCTCGAACTTTTTTACCAACTTCGGGAAACGGTCGCTCCAGCTCGGGGTGAATATCGCGCACGGGAAAACGATTTTCCAGCCGCTGGAAGCCGTGGACCTGAAAAAAATGAAAAAGAAGGAGCAGAAGGAATACGTGGCCCAGCTGCTCTCCCCCATGTACGACCAGGAGGTGACCGAAGACCAGTATGCCTGGGAGGTGGACGAGCAGGGCGACGGTTGGCTTATCTCGTATGACAACGACCACAGCTTCCTGAGCCTTATCGACCTGGCGGATATCACCTATGACGGGAGTGTCTCTATCCGCGAGATGATGTCCGACGAGATCATCTGGACCGGCATGGTTCGGTCGCACTATGAGCTTTCAGACGACCAGATCACCGGCCTGGTGAGCATCGGGGAGCGTTCCAGCCGGCTCATTTTCATGAAGGGCGACCGCCTGTTCCACGTGCTGCCGGTGATCAACGAAGGCAGCAAGTCCCGCAACGTACTCCAGACGCTCTTCAGCAAGCTGCTGTTCGAAATCGACAAGGGCACCCTGCCGGCCCTGGACCAGATGATCGTGATGCAGAGCACCAAGCCCGGGACCGAGGTCATCGAATTCTTCCGGGACCAGTTTATCGATGTGGACGTGGACATGTTCCGCCCCGACCCCCACAAACTGACGGTGCCGGAAGAGCTGAAAAACAATCCGGAGGCGCTGCGTCCCTATATCACGGCCATCGGCGCCGCCCAGGCGGCCTCGGGATTCGACACCAATAAATGGCCGGACCTGTCCCTGCTTCCGGAGTACATCCGGGAGCGCCAGCGCTACCTGAAGCTGGAATGGCACGGTGCGGTGCTGCTGGTGATGATCGCCCTGGCTCCGCTGGTGATCAACATGTGGTACCAGAACCTCACATCGGAACGGGATCAGCTGGCCCAGGATATCCAGACGCTGGACACGCGCATTGTACAGACGCGCCCCGTGGCGCAGGAGGTGGAGCAGATGCTCGAAGAGCAGGCCGTGGTCCGCGAAGTAAACGACCGTATCGTCACGCTGTCCCGGAACAACCTGCTGTGGTCGGAGACCCTCGGCCAGATCAACAACGGCATTGCGCAGATCCCCAACACCTGGCTCACCAGCCTGCGCGTGGCCGGCGACGAGCTGCAGATCGAGGGTTATACGCTCTACCGGAACCGCATTCCACTGGCCGCGCGGGTCTTCAACGATGCGCGCATCAACAGTGTCAACGAGGGTATGATGCGGGAGGCCGACGTGCTGGAGTTCTCACTCCGCGTGCACAATTTCAAGGATGAAGAGGAACGCTTCTCACCGGAGATCCCGGAACCGGACGAGGACGTTATCCGCGAGGTCGAAGTTCCCCAAATCGCCCAATAACAGGGGTATCAATCCAACACTATGAAGCATAGCATACGCAATACACTGATCCTGGCCGCGACGCTGATCCTGATGCTGGGCGGGGGATGGCTGTACCTGAACTACCACTACACCCCTCAGATCGAGGAGCTGGAAGAGCGCAAGCAGGAGCGTGAAGAGGAATATGATGGCTACGCTGCAACGGCCGCCATGTACGAAGAAACACTCACGGAGCTGAACCGGCAGTATTACATACGGGACAACCATCCGAAGGAACTCTTCCACAATCACCGCTCCGGACGCGTTTTTGACTATATCAGGCAGCTCAACGAAGGCATCTCCTTCACCAACTTCAATTACTCCATCCAGGATTCGGTCACTCACGGGGAATACGGCGTGGTAAACGTGCTCCTGCGAGGCGAAGGGGAATACCGCAACCTCAACAACTTTGTCCACCGCATCGAGCACAGCAGCGCCATCATGCACATCGAATCGCTGCAGATCAGCAACATCACGGAACTGGACCGACTGAGCCGGGTGACCTTCGAGATGGTACTCCAGCTCTACTACAACCGGGATGACCGGCTCGACTGGCAGCCGCGCATGTTTATGGCGGATGCGATCGGAAACATCGGGCACAATCCCTTCTTCCCGCTGATCCATCCCGTGCCGCCCAACGAGCGGAGCTTGGTGGATGTCGATGAAAGCCGGCTGGTGGGCATCACCTCCCAGTTTATCCTGCTGCGCGACCAGAACGGAGAACTCAAGCGGCTTACCGTGGGGGATCAGGTGTACCTGGGCTCGCTCCAGCGCATCGATACGGACCGGCAGGAAGCCATTTTCAATTTGAACCGCGGCGGAATATTTGATCGGGTCAGGCTGGCCCTCGACTAAGGACGCAACCTAATGAACGGGAGTTGATACATGAAGCTCGAAACAATGACAACCATTTTTGCAGTAACCCTTTTGGCGGCTGCTTCTGCCTTCGCACAGGACCGTCTGCCCGAAAGGGAGTACACCAACCCGGAGGAGCTGGTGGTGCTTGATGAAAGCGTGCCTTTTTCCGAGGCGCTCGCCATTTTTGATGACCTGTCGGAGGAGTTCCGGGGCAAGATTATCATCGACCGCTCCGAATTTGACGGCCCCATCGGTGTGGACATCGCCCGCATGCACTGGTTCGATGCCCTGGAGCAGATCGCGGACTACAACGACCTGCTTGTCGTGGAGCGCGAACGGTATATCGAGCTCCGTGATGTTCCGGAGGAGCCGGAGGAGGAAGAGCGGACCCGCGAACGGGACCTTACCCGCCGGCCTACCGCAAGCAGGGATGAGCGTGTCGTCACGTTTGAAGACCGGGAGATTGAGATCAAGGCCACGTTCTTTGAGGCCAGCCGCGATATCGTCCGCGATCTCGGAATCGACTGGTCCACGCTGTCCAGCGACGGCAGGATCAGTGTCACATCTGCTGACCGGGTGAATGACGAAGTCCTTAGTGCGGCGTTGGACTTGAACGACATCGGCGGATCCGGCATTGACATCACGGCTCTATTTAATGCAATTGAATCAAGCAATCTTGGCGAGATCATTTCCACCCCCACTGTCAAGGTAATGGAAGGCGAAGAGGGCCGCATCCAGGTCGGCCAGGACTTTTCCATCCGGCAGCGGGACTTTGCCGGGAACGTCATCGACCGGTTCTACAGCGTAGGCACCATCCTGGAAGTGCGTCCGCAGATTTTCTACCACGAGGAGACCCCGTTCATCTTCATGACCCTCCGGGCCGAGCGGAGCACGGCCGTGCCCGGCGCGCTGACCACAGTGGTCAACAAGCAGGAGGCCGAGACGCAGGTGCTGCTGCTCAACGGCGAATCGACCATTATGGCCGGGCTGTACGAGACCGAGGAGCGCGAAATCCGCCAGGGCGTGCCTATCCTTAAAGATCTTCCCGGCTGGTTCTTTGGCCTGCGCTACCTGTTTGGCTATAACTCGGATCGCTATGACGTCAACGAGCTGGTGGTGCTGCTCGAGGTCAACCTGGTGCCCTCGCTGCAGGAGCGGCTGGATGGCCAGTTCCAGCGCGCGCCAGAACTTATCGAGCAGCAGCGGGATATGAACCGCCGGCTGAACCAGGAAATCATCCAGGAGGACTTGTAAGCTCATCCACGAGGACGAGCACGCGGTAAAAAGCGGCACGTGAATGCCGGCCTACAGCCGGCGGTGGTCGAGCGAGGGCAGCCTCCGGCGGATGGCCTGCAGATGGCCGGTATCGATTTTGGCATAGATGATGCCGGTCTCCGTGCCGGCGTCGGCCAGGACCGTGCCCCAGGGGTCGATGATCATCGAGTGACCGTGCGTCTTGCGTTTTCTTCCGTGTACGCCGGTCTGCGCCGGCGCGATGACGTAGCTTATGTTTTCGATCGCCCGCGCACGCAGGAGCGTCTCCCAGTGCGCCTCGCCGGTCGGACGCGTGAACGCCGACGGCACGCACAGCAGATCCGCCCCCTTCCCGCTCAGTTGCCGGTACAGCTCCGGGAACCGCACATCGTAGCAGATCGACAGTCCCACACAGACCGGCTCACCCGCTGGTTCCCGTTCATCCGCCGCTTTCGGACCACTTGTGGCTTCCGATCCTTCCCTCGGGACCCGCTCATCCACCCGGAATGCCCGTGTCGGCTCCTTTAGGTTGATGTCACAGACTACCGGTTTCGGCCTGCCGGGTCGCACGAGTGCGGACTCGCGGTAGCTTTCCTCCCCCGACAGCTCGATATCGAAAAGGTGGATCTTGTCGTAGCGTGCAATCTCCGTGCCCGAGGGATCGAACAGGATGGACCGGTTGAAGGCCCGGCGGTCATCCGGTGAGCGCATCGGGAAGCCGCCGGCGAGCAGGTAGACCCCGTGTTCGCGCGCCAGGGCGGGGATGCCGGTCTGAACCGCATCCGCAATCTGTTCGGTCTGCCGGTGTTTCTCCTTTTCGCTGCCCAGGAACGCGAAATTCTCGGGCAGGGCCACAAAACGGGCCCCCTCCCGCGCGGCCCGGGCCACGAAGTCCGCGGTCTGGTCCATGTTGCGGGCCAGGTCCGGCTGGCTGTTCATCTGTATGGCGGCGGCAAGGAACCGGGTCATGGCAGGACGTTTAAGCGTTATTCTTCCCCCAATTATGCGTACCTTTCAGCATTCATGCAACCGGTTTAAAGATTCGTTTCCATACACATTTCCGGATACGCTCCCGGTGACAATCTCCGCGACACTCCCGGATGTAACCCCGTGTAACCCCGTATGTAACCCCGGAGATACTTCCATATACAATCCCGTATTCAATCCCGGACAAAAATCCGTGAGCAGAATCAGCGCATACAAAGAACGATGGCAGCGGCTCCAGGACGACCCGCGCGTTAAAAAGCTGCAAAAGCTGCTGCAGCGGCTGGTGGTGCTGGTCATCCTGGGCCTCATCATCTACCAGCTGACCGACATCGGCTGGGGCGAGGTGCTGCAATCGCTGCCAGCCAGCCCGTGGTTCTATGTGCTGTTGGGGGTGCTGCTCTTCAGCCTCCCGGTGACCGAGATATTCATCTACCGCCGGCTCTGGACGTTCGACACGTGGCAGGGTTTCAAGGCGTTCATTACCAAATGGGTGTACAACCACGAGCTGGTGGGTTATTCGGGCGAGTTCTACCTGTTCCTGTGGGCGCGCAAGCGGGTGGGTCTGGGCGACCGCCAGCTATTCCGGCACATCCGCGACAACAGCATCATCTCTTCGCTCACTTCCAACCTGGTGGCGGTTGTGCTGCTGGTCACGCTGCTGGCCGCCGGAAAGCTGGATCTGTCGCACCTGCTCGATGACACCGCGCCCCTTTACATCGGTGCGGGCATCGTGGTACTGGCCGTGGTCACCGCCCTGGTAATCCAGTTCCGCCGGTACCTGTTCAGCCTGCCGCTGCGCACCGCCGCCGAGATTTTCGGCATCTACTTTACCCGCTTCCTGCTGCACCATACCGGACTGGTGCTCATGTGGTCGGTGGCCATTCCCGGCACGCCGCTGTCGTTCTGGCTCACCTTCCTGGCCATGCTCATTGTCATCAACCGGATCCCCTTCGTGCCCAACAAAGATCTGGTTTTCATGTGGGCCGGCCTGGAATATGCCCGGGGGGTGGATGTGACCCTGGCTTCCGTGGCCGGCATGCTGCTGGTCTACAGCGCCCTGCACAAGATCGTCAACCTGGTGCTGTTCCTGCTGCTCAACTACTATTTCAAGGATCCGGAGATCGAAGATACGAACACGGCGCCGGTGGGGCCGGAGGAAAAGTAGCTTGTTTCTGATAAGCCGGCATACATCCCGGCCAGGAACACCGCCAGCAGGTAAAACACGCCGATCCCGCCCATGATGAAGCCCTGATAGGCAAAGGCCAGTTCCTGACGCCGGATCTCCATCATTTCCGCAAATGAGCCGGTCCGGTATACCTCCATGGCCGAAGCCGCCAGCGCTTCCATATCCGCCCGCACATTACCAACCCGACCGATACTTTGGTGATACTATGAGAATGGAACAGCGCGCAGCTCCCTAATAATACGAAATCTCGTCGCCGCTCTTCATCCAGTATTTGTCCGGCGCCCACTCGACGATCTGACCTTTGCGTTTTTTGATCCACTGGAACTCGAAGAACGTGTTGGCCGGCAGCTTCATCTGGATCTCCCAGGTCGGATAGGAAGACGGGTCGAGCGGACCGATGGCCTTGTCCGGATGCCATTCGCCAAGCTCCGGTATGTTCCCGACCAAATACACCTGCTCGCCGAATTCCGTCTCGACGAACACGTCGATAATCGTGTTTTCCGCCTGCATGGAGGGTTTGTCGGCCGTTCGCGTGAGCCAGAAGAAGCTGTAGGGCTCCATCACGATTTCCCCGAAACTGAAATCGAATACACGATCGGTGAAGTGATCGCGGTAGCAGCGCCGCTGCCACTCCACGGGCAGCATCTTAACCGGCACATGGATCGGTTCCCTTGAAAAATTGGAGAGGAAAAGGGTGGCGTTTTTTTCACGCTGCCGCTCGAAGCAGAAAAGCGAGTCTATATCCAGCAGGAACAGACGGTCGCGCGAGGCGCCATGGATGACCGGCGTGTTTTTCCGCGCCTTGATCAGCTTCTGGAATTCGTTGTAAAGCCGGTGCTGTATGCTTCCCGGCATCTTGCGCATCTCGACCTTATCCCAATCCATGGGCGGACGATGCACCCAGCGGTTGTCGCGCATCTTGAGCGGGTTGGACAGGTAGCCGTAATCGTTGGTCTGTCCGATTTCGTCGCCTAAATAGATGAGCGGAATGCCCTTCCAGGTGAAAATGATGTTGTTGAGCAGCATAATGCGTTGGATCGAATCGTCGATGCCGAGATCCTCGGCCTCCACCATTGCCTTCTGCAGCCCCGCCAGTGACGCCATGGTGCCCGAGGTACGGGCCTCGCCCGAATGGTAATCGCGCTGGAACGCGTACCCTTCGGCGTAGCTATTGGCGGTCTTGCCGGTATAGAAATTGGAGCAGAACATGCGGGTTTCGTGCCCGTTCTGGTTCACTGCCCCGGCGAATTCGTCGGAAATGCCCCAGCCGATGTCGTCGTGGCAGCGCACGTAGTTCACCCATGAGGTGTTGCGGGGCGCCCGTGGCAGACTGTTGAGGGCCGTGCGCAGCAGATGCGTGTTCTCGCTGGCCAGGGCATGCCAGATGTGCGACATCAGCGTGGCGTTGTAGGCCAGATCGCACTCCTTGCCGCCAAACCCATCCACCCCGAGATAGCGCACGATCTGCTCGGGGCCCACGATGGCCTCGGCCTTGAACAGCACGCCGGGGGCCAGGATCCTGAGCAGGGCGCGGTAGGCACGCAACAGGTGGTGCGCCTCCTCCTGGTTCTGGCAGTGGGTGCCCAGCTTCTTCCACAGATAGGGGACCGCATCCAGCCGGAGGCAGTCCGCCCCAGTGTTGATCAGGTGGATCATCTCCTCGAACATGGCGTGGAAGACGTCGGGATTGGCGTAGTTCAGGTCCCACTGGAACTCGTAGAAGGTGGTCCACACCCATTTGTCGATCTGCGGGTAATAGCTGAAGTTGCCGGGCGCAAAATCGGGGAACACCTCGATCAGGTGCTGTTCGTACATATCCGGCAGCGCGCGGTCCTCGAACATGTGGTAGAACCGCTGATAGCGCGAGTGTCCGCTCATGGCGGCCTGTGCCCATCCGTGCTCCTTGGCGGTATGGTTCATCACGAAATCGAGCACCAGGTTGATACCCTCGTTGTGCAGCATGCGGGAGAGCTTGCGCAGGTCGTCGTAGGTGCCAAGCCGGCGGTCCACGTCGCGGAAGTTCTGCACGGCATACCCGCCGTCGTTGAGGCCGTCGCGCGGGCGCAGCAGCGGCATCAGGTGCAGGAAGTTGATGCCCAGCTCTTTGAGGTAGGGAATCTTGTCCCGAAAGTTTTTCAGGTTGCCGGAGAACAGGTCCACATAGAGCACGCCGCCCACCAGCTTTTCGCTCTGGAACCAGAGCTGGTTCTGCTCGCGCTCATTGTCCAGCTGCTGCATGTCCTTCTTGCGGTCGCGGATCCCCTGTACTATGGAATCAAAAAGACGAATGACCCAGACCTGCTGCTCGTACCCGTGGCCGTAGATGGCGGTGTAAAAACGCCAGAAATCGTCGAAATTCTTGCGGATGCGCGATTTCAGGAAGGGGTAACGCCGGTAGTGCTCCTCATAGCGGTCAAGAATATCCTGCTTGAGCATCTCGCGGCGGTCGCCTCTCTTCCACTCCTCCCGGGTGATGTTCAGGGGGATATATTGCGAGACAGATCTGGGATTCCAGGTTTTTAACGCCATAGGGGATCAAACAATACCGGCTTGTCCGGGTGGACGGTCAGGTTAAACGGGTGGATGGATACGGTTGTGGCCGTGGCAGCGGTGTTGGCTCAGAGGCGGACCTCAGCGACCTCAGCGAACCACCGATGCGATGACGGCCTCGGGCAGCTTCGGGGTGGCCCCTTTGCGTGCGAAGATCTGCGCGGCGTAGCGGTTGGCCGCGGAAATGCAGACATCCAGCGGGGAATTGCGCAGCAGATGGTGCGTCAGTGCGGCCGTGAAGGCATCGCCCACGCCGACAGAATCGCCGTTGGCGTCCGGGATCTCTTGCACGGGCTCGATCAGGTGGGCATCCGGCGTGATGATCTCGGCGCCGTCACTGCCCTTCGTCAGACAGATGATGCGCACCTTCTTCTCACTGAACAGCCACGTCTTGAAGTCATCCACAGCGAAAATCCGCTTCAGCTCGTTCCACTCGTGTTCGTTCAGCTTGACGACATCGGCCAGATCGAGGCTGGCTTCAATGATATCGTTGGTGTAATGGGGCGGACGCAGGTTGATGTCGGCGATCTTGAGGCACGAATCCGGGGTCTGCGCAAGGAATTCCCGGATGGTGCGGCGGCTGACCTGGTCGCGCTGGGCAAGGGTGCCGAAGCACACGGCATCGGCCTGCCGGGCCAGGTCGATCCACTCAGGGGTGAGAGCCAGGTGGTCCCAGGCCACGCCCTCGGGAATGCTGTAGGAGGCCTCGCCGTCTGTTATGGTCACCTCCACGGTGCCGGTTGGGGCGATGTCGTCCTGCTGGATGTACGAGGTGTCCAGGCCGTTGGATGAGATCACATCGACCAGCTCCCTGCCGTCTTCGTCCTTTCCGACGCGGCTGGCCGGAAGGCCCTCATTGCCGAGCTGATTGGCATGGAACGCGACGTTGGCCGGTGCTCCGCCGGCACGCTTGTAATCGGGAAACACGTCCCACAGGACCTCTCCGAGTCCAATAATGACCGGTTTCTTCATAATAGATGCTCTGATTTTGGTTGAATATCGGTTAATACCTGACGCTATTCATTGTAACAGGTCACAATGTAGAGATGTTCCGGCATTTATAAAACAGGGGGAATGGACGATCCGGACCCGTAAAAAAAAACGCCGTGGTCATTTCCATGGCCGTTACCTGCGACGTAATCAGGGGGGGATGCGGATCCGGCCGGCATCAATCCGTCAGCGAGGTGGCGGGCGCCGCCGCTTCCCCGGGTTCCTCTTTCCAGGAGGGAAGCCGGGCCCTGAGCCAGTCGAACCCTGTGGTCACCGAAACGTAGACGATGGGAATGAAAATGAGTGTGATCAATGCCGAAACCGACAGCCCGCCGATCACCACCCGCGCCAGCGATGCCTGGATTTCACCGCCCGTGCCGGCGCCGATGGCCAGGGGCAGCATCGCCAGGATGGTGGTGATGGTGGTCATCATGATGGGTCGCAGGCGCAGACGGCCGGCCTCGACCACCGCCTGGTACAGCGGGAGCTGCTGCTCGCGGCGCATCAGGTTGATGTAATCCACGAGTACGATCGCGTTGTTGACCACGATCCCGATCAGCATCACCATGCCCATGAAACTTTGCAGATTCAGCGTGGTGCCGGTGAAGAGCAGGGCCGGGACCACGCCGATGAGGGCCAGCGGTACCGAGAACATCACGATCAGCGGATCGATGAACCGCTCGAACTGCGCCGCCATCACCATGTAGATGAGCACGATCGCCATGATGATCGCCATGATGAAGTCGCGCCGGGCCTGCTGCTGCTCTTCGTACTCTCCGCCGAAATAGACCGAAAATCCGTCGGGCATGGCGAAATCCTGCAATTCGCTCTCGATCATGCCGACCGCATCGCCCAGGGCCAGGCCCCGCTCCAGGTTGGCGGTGATGTAGGTCACCCGCTGGTTGTTGATGCGGTTGATGCTGGGCGGGGTGCGCGTGAACTCCTGGGTGACCACCGAGGATACGGGCAGAATGGCCCCGTCGGCACTGCGGATGGAAATGTAGTCCAGATCCTGGATGGAAAGCCGGTCCTCGGGACGCAGACGCACGGTGATGGGCCACTCTTCGCCATCCACCCGGAACATGCCGGCCCGCGTGCCGCCTACATTCGTCTGGATGGCGCGGGCGACCTCGTTCACGCCGAGGCCGAGCTGCGCTATCTTTTCACGGTTGAAACGGATATCCTGCTGCGGATTGCCCTCGCGCCGGTCGCGTTCGACATCGTTGACGCCCGGCAGGCGCTCCAGAAGGGTGATGAGCTGGCGGGAGACCCCGTCGGCCACCTCCAGGTTCTCGCCTCGGAGCTGGATTTGCAGCGACTCGCCTTCATCTTCGCCGCCCCCGCCGCCCCGGCCGAAGATGCGGCGCAGCGCCCAGATGCCCGTCCGGGCCGAGACCCGGATGTCCGCGCCGGGAATAACCCCCTGCAGCTGACCGCGGATCTGGTCGGCCAGTTCGGTGCTGGGGATACTGCGCTGGTCGGGTGGAAGAAGGGTGAGGTCGATGCGGCCGTTGCCGTTGCGGGCCTCTTTGGAGTAGAAAACGATCTCGTCCCGGGGGATGACGGACTGCACGATGGGATCCAGCTCGTCCAGATACTGGTAGATCACCGCGATGTTGGTGCCGTCGGCCATGGTCATGCGGATGCGGATCTGGTCGTCATCGACGTGCGGCGTGAGTTCGTAGGGGATGAGCCGGAAACCCAGCACCGAAACGCCGAAGAGCAGCAGCACGAAGCCGGCAATGAGCAGTTTGCGGCCCAGGGCCCGTTCAAGCAGGTTTGCGTAGCCGTTTTCCATCCGCTCGAACCCGCGCTGGAAGCGGGACCGTTTGGCCGGATCGGGGTCGTCGGGCTTGACCGACAGCATCTTGCTGGCCATGGTCGGCACCAGCGTCAGTGCCGCGAAGAGCGAGCAGAAAAGGGCGAAGACGACCACAAGGGCCAGCTCGGTGAACAGCAGCCCGGTCACGTTCTGCATGAACAGCACGGGGAGGAAGATTACCGAGGTGGTGAGGGTGGCCGCGATGATCGCCCCGGACACCTGCCGGGTGCCGATGAGGGCGCTGTCCTTGCGTTTCTGGCCGCGCTGGCGCTGCCGGACGATATTTTCCAGCACCACGATGGAGTTGTCCACAATGAGTCCGACCCCCAGGGCCAGGCCGCCAAAACTCATCATGTTGAGGGTGAGTCCGCCGAAATAGAGCAGGGCAAAGGTGGCGATGATCGATATGGGAATGGAAACGCCGATGATCAGCGTCGTCGATCCGTTGCGCAGGAAGGCAATGAGAACGATGATGGCCAGGATGCCGCCCCACAGGGTCGCATTGCGCACGTTGTCGATTGAGGACTGGATGAAGTTGCTTTCGTCGCTGATGACAATAAGTTCCAGATCGGACCGCAGCCGGTTGATGCGCTCCACTTCCCGGTGGATGTCGCGGGAGACGGCCACCGTGTTGGCCCCGGTCTGCTTCTGGATGCGCATCTGCACACTCGGTTTTTCGTCGATCTCGAAATAGCGCCAGATATCCTGGAAGCCCTGCTCGACATGGGCGACATCGCCGACACGGATGGGCGCCCCGTCCACGGTGGTGATCACGGTCTGCCGGATGTCCTCTACGTCCTGGAACTCCCCGACAGAACGCACGTACAGGTCGCTCAGGCCTTCCTTGACGTTGCCGCCGGGCAGTGTGATATTTTCACGGCTGACGGACTGGATCACATCATTGGCGGTGAGCCGGCTGGAGATGAGCCGGTCGCGCATCAGGTCAACGCGAATTTCGTGGTAGACGCCGCCTCGGGTCTCGATGGACCCCACGCCGGGTATTTGTTCGAAATTTTTGGCAATTTCGCGTTCCAGGATGCGGGTCAGGTCGGCCAGGTCGCGGTTGGATCGCGCGATGAGCTGCACGATGGGCGTGTCATTGGGATCGAATTTCCAGATGCGGGGCGGACTGGCGTCATCGGGCAGGGAGCGCCGGACCCGGTCGAGCGCCCCGCGCACATCGTTGGCGGCCTCGTCCAGGTTGATTCCCTGGGCGAAACTCAGCGACACCCAGCTGCGCCCCTCGGCGGAGCTGGAGTATACCTGTTCTACGTTGGCTACGCCGGCCAGTGCATTTTCGAGCTGTTCGGTGACCAAAAGCTCCATTTCTTCCGGACCTACATTGCTGTAGTAGACCACGACGCTGATCCGCGGATACTCGATCGGAGGCAGCAGGTCGATGGGCAGGTACCGGAAGCCGATGGATCCAAGCGTGATGACGATCAGAAAGACCATCATCGTGGTGACGGGGCGGGCTACGGAGCGTTGGGTGATGGACATGGTTGTTGCGGGTTGCGGAAAAAACGGGAGGAAAAACGGCAGGAAAAACGGAAATGGTCGGTTTTCGAAAAGGCGGCGATCAGGCGTCTTGTGCACTGTTCCGGGCACGGTCGACCATTTTCTCCCGGATGATATCGAACAGGTCGCGGCTTTGCATTTGCTGCAGGTCGAGGATATGGTCCCAGTCGACCTGACGGATATTCGCTTCATCGGACCCGCGTAACAACAGGTTCTGGCCCAGCGTGACGACCCAGCTGTCATTAGGGATGCCCTCGATGCCGGATATCAGGCGGCCTTTCGCGACAACACGGATGGGCACAAACCGGACCGGCATGGGACCGGTGAGCTCGCGCGGAGGATCGTCCCCCTCGAACGCCAGTTCCCGTCCAGCCTCTTCCGTCAAAAAAACACCCTGTTCACCGTGATCGGGGTGATGGAACAGGGCATTGTTCGGTACCAGGATGGCCTGGTCGCTTTCCCCGTATTTGACAGTAACGGTGACAAACATGCCGGGTCGGAGGAAACGGTCCGGGTTGGCAACTTCGATCTCGGCGGTGGCCGTGTGGGTGACCGGGTTCAGAAAAGGGGAGATGCGTGTAATGGTGCTTTCGATGGAACCGCCGGTCACGGAAGAGGAGATAACCGAGGTTTGACCGGGAGAGATGTAGCCGGTCATGGCTTCAGTGAGCACCATTTCGATCTTCATCGATGCGGGATCGCCGATCTGGAACAGGCGGGTGGATGGATTTGCCTGCTGACCGACTTCGGCGTTGCGCAGTCCCACCACACCGTCGACCGGTGCGCGGATGACCGTGTTTTCCAGTTCATTGCGGCGTTCCTCCACCACGGACCGGGCCTGGTTCAGTCGGGCCTGGTTCAAATCCAGGGTGGCTTCGGCCGCTTCCACTTCGGCTTCCATGTTTTCCAGTTCGGCCTGGGTTTCATGCTCCTGTGTCCGGAGCCGGGTGGTGCGTTCCAGCATCATCTTTTTCCGGTTCAGGTCCGCTTCAGCCTGGCGGACCTGGGCGCGTGCGATCTCGTATCCGGCTTCGGCCTGACGCAGCTGCTCCCGCGCTTCCACATCGCGCAGCCGGACAAGTACGTCGCCTTCCCGGACCTGGTCGCCGTTATTGGCAGACACTTCAAGGACCGGGGCCGAGATCTGTGGATAAATATCGGTTTGATTGCGTGCCCGGACCGAACCGGTGAGCGTCTCTTCCAACGGCAGATTTCCGGTAATGACTTTCACTGCTTCGACCGTGTGGACACGGTCAGCTGAAGAACGGTCGGATCCGTTGCTGTTATCATCCTCCGAACAGCCCTGTAGGATGATCGCTGCAGATAGCAGCAGAATAATGGTGTGGATTCGTAGTGTCATCGGTAACGATTATGAGACGAACGAAATGCATGGTCCTTTGTGGAAGATGCTGCAACCGTGCCCTTTCGAAATGTCGGGTAACATGCTGTTTTCCCTGATGCCGTACTGTAGACGTGCTGCCAGAAAGCATGTCGCACAATACTATACAGCAATCTGCACGAAATCGTTTATCCGATTATGTAAAATAAGTTAAAATGATGTACAGGCGCCGGGTGGATGGGCGCTCAGGCAGTGATTTTGCGGGCGGGAATCCGATAACGGAAAGGCGGTGTATGGAACGGTGGATAAGCTGCAGGCCATACCGGTTGACACACCGGCTGGGTTCAGTTGCCGGTGCTCCCCGACGGGGCTTCTCCATTCCA
Organism: Cyclonatronaceae bacterium; assembly: GCA_046483675.1. Classification (GTDB taxonomy): domain Bacteria; phylum Bacteroidota; class Rhodothermia; order Balneolales; family Natronogracilivirgulaceae; genus SKNL01. The sequence continues at coordinate 21,334 of JAWOCT010000033.1, read as the reverse complement.
GGTCAGATAGCGCTCACGCATCTCCTCCGCGTGTTTCCGGATGGATTTTTTGCTCCAGTCCGATGTGTCGATGGGTGGATGGAAATGCACGATGACCTTGCCGGGAAGGGCGACCAGGGATTTGCCCGGACACAACCGGTAGGCTCCCTCGATATAGATGGGCACGATCGGGTAGCCCATCTCCACCGCGGCATGAAAAGCACCGGTCTTGAAGGGAAGAATATTGCCGGTCCGGGAGCGCGTCCCTTCCGGAGCCAGCATCAGTGAAAACCGTTTTTTGCGGAGGTACTTGTAGGCCCGGTTAATCTGCTTGATGGCCTCGCGCGGTTCCGACCGGTCGATCATGATCTGCCCGGACATTTTGGCAATGGCCCAGAAAAGCGGATTGTACCCCAGCTCACGCTTGGCGATGTAGCGGACCCGGGGCAGGCTTAGCGCCGTGAGGATGAACAGGTCCAGGGTGGAGCAGTGATTGAACAGGTAGACTGCCGGTCCCTCCGGTTTTTCCCCATGGTATCGCACCTCATACCGGACACCGGCCAGGGCCAGGGCCGTTCGGCCGAACACGAAACTTACCATCCGGAACATGGGATCCTGAAGCCGTCCCAGCGACACCAGATTGCCAAGGGCCATAATGACAATGACCACGGGCAGCAGGATGAGCTCGGCGATGAGGATCAGGATCATCCGCAAGATGGTAAAAAGACCGGGTTTTTTGCTCATATATAATGGATGAAGGAATCTGACGCGGACGTCACCGTCCGGCCATACCAGATGCAGACGGCAAAACTACAGCCAATGTAAAATTTTTGGCTGGAATAAGCTATCGGAGCCCGGCCGCTTTTGTCTCTTGCAGCCGATTTTACTACTTTTGAATCGGACTGTATCTGCCCGGCACCGGACATATTCCGGGCCAACCAACCCACCGACCTATTGGAAGTACCACCATGAACGAGTTCCAACAACGCGATCAGCAAAGCCATTTCCAGACCTACAAACGTCTGCCCATCACTCTCAGCCACGGCAAAGGTGCCCGGGTATGGGATGTTGATGGCAGGGAATACATCGACATGCTTGCCGGCATAGCGGTCAATTCCCTGGGACACGCGCATCCAGCCCTGGTCCATGCCATCAAGAACCAGGTGGAAAAGCTGATCCACGTCTCCAATTTTTACACCACCGTTCCGCAGGCCAACCTGGCGGAGAAACTGGTGAAAATCAGCGGGATGGACCGGGTCTTCCTGTGCAACAGCGGCATGGAGGCGATTGAGGGGACGTTCAAGACCGCCCGGAAATTTGCAAAAAGCCAGGGCAAGACCGGCCCGATCATTTCCATGGAAGGGTGTTTCCACGGCCGGTCGCTGGCAGGCATCGCGTCTGGCAAGGAAAAATACCAGCAGGGCTTCGAGCCCATGCCCGAGGGCTTCCGCCAGATCGCGTTCAACAGCATGGAGGCGGTGGATACGTTCGTCAATGACCAGACGGCGGCGGTGATCATCGAGCCGATCCAGGGCGAAGGCGGAATCCGTCCGGCCAATCCCGGTTTCCTGCGTTATGTCCGCGAAAAGTGCGACCGGCACGGGGCGACCCTCATCTTCGACGAGATCCAGTGTGGTATTGCGCGGACGGGGCGCCTGTTTGCCTGGGAGCACAGCGGTGTGAAACCGGATATGATGGCGCTGGCCAAGGGACTGGGCGGAGGTGTGCCCATCGGGGCCTTCCTGGCCCGTGACGATATCGCATCGGCCCTGCAGCCCGGCGATCACGGCACCACGTTCGGCGGCAACCCGCTGGCCTGTGCGGCGGCGCTGGCCGTGCTGAACACGATCGAGCGGGAAGGCCTGGTGGAGCGGGCCGCTGAAAAAGGAGCTTTCCTGATGGATGAGCTGCATGCGAAGCTGGATGGACATCCGCTGGTCGATGAAATACGTGGCATGGGCCTTATGATCGGGGTGGCACTTAAGACCGACGGGGCGCCTGTAATGCGGGAAATGGCACAAAAAGGGGTGCTTGTGAACGCGGCGTCATTGACAGTGATCCGGATGGTCCCACCGCTCATCGTTGCGAAGGATGATCTTGTCCGCGCCGTAGAAGTGCTCACGGAAGTGCTGGATAAGCAACAGTCGGAATCCGGATAAAAAAGCAGGCAGATGTTGGAAAGATGATAGGAAAAAGGTGGAGGAAAGATTGAAGATGGGAGATAGAATTCAATCTGTAACAGAACATGTTTAAAAATCTTAATTAATTAGACACTTTTTGGTTTTTTTTATAGATTCGGTCATGTCTAACTGGTTTGCGATTTGCCGGTGATCGACTGAAAATGCAACAACAACATATCATCAAACGGCTTCTAATAAATTTGGGGGGCTATATGAAGACTATTTCCCGGACCGGTTTCTATCCTGTCCTCTTGCTGGTCATTGCAGTATCGTTATCCTTTTTCCTCAGTTATTGCGAATCTACCGGGCCATCTTTTGACCCCATTGAAATAACAGGACAGGTCCTCGATGAAGATACGGAAGAGCCGGTTGGCAACGCCATTGTGCGCATGGTACAGCCGACACCGGAAAAATCAACCGTCACAGACAGCGATGGACGGTTTTTCTTTGAGGCCGACGTTGACAGCACGATGGATGTGCAGATCCTGATCACCAAGGAGGGCTATCAGACCTTGACACTTGAAACGGTGGCCATTCCTGAGAGGAATATTGAGTTTCCCGTTGCCCGGCTCAGCGTTATCCGGGACGAAACGGATCCTCCCATAGATGATGATGACGATCCGGATGTAGAAGCGGGTGAGCCGGCCAGCGTCGTGCTTTCATCCGTTTCCGCAGAAACGATTACGGTCAAGGAAACGGGTGGAATCGAACAATCCGACTTTGTATTTCAGGTTGCGGATTCTGCCGGACGCCCGGTATCCGGGGCTGAAGTGGAATTCCGCCTTGGGTCTTCGCCCGATGGCGGGGAGACGATCAATCCAGCCACGGCAACTACGGATGAGGACGGTCAGGCCCTGACGACACTTACAAGCGGTACGGTATCCGGTGTGGTGCAAGTCATTGCCCGGGTGCAGACCGATGAAGTGACAGCGGAGTCTCGCCCGGTTAGCGTATCCATTCAGTCGGGACTGCCGAGCAACAACCACTTCACCCTGTACAGGCCCAATCCCCTGAACGTGCCGATTGACGGGACTTCGCAGATCAGTGTGATGCTGGGAGACCGGTATGGCAATCCGGTCGCGGCTGGCACCCGGGTCTATTTTACGACAGATCACGGAGTTATCGGTGCTTCATCGGCCACAAATGACGAAGGTCTGGCCGAAGTGACGCTGCGGCGCGGACAGCCCTCTCCGCCGGACGGTTTTGTTACGGTCACTGCCCGGACGGTCGACGAGAACAGCCAGAGCGTCGAACGGCAGGCAACAGTACTTTTCAACGTGCCACCCATCCTGATCGAAGTCAATCCAACCGATTTCGACATAGCCCTCCTCAGCGACCAGACATTCAATTACACCGTGACAGATGCCAATAACAATCCTCTGCCGGAAGGAAGCACGATCGAAGTCGAGGTGGAAGGGGAGGATGTCGAGGTCATCGGCGATGTAAGCGTGACGCTGGACGATCATCTTGCGGGAGGCCAGGGCATTACGGAGTTTTCCTTCAACGTGGCCGGGGTCAACGAGGAATTGCATGAAAACCCAAGGCCCGTTTTCATTACCATCACGGCCCAGACCAGCACGGATACTCAAACCGTACAGATCCAGGGCAGGAAAGCAAAAGAGGTGATGAACTGACAATCGGGCCGATGTAGCCGCCATCCAATCGGGATGTTAATGACAAGCGCCTGCAGATGTCCGGTTTGCAGGCGCTTGCTGTATCAATCAACGTGCTTGCTCTATCAACTGCCAGATCTGCTCTATCAACCACCAGGTTTGCTCTATCAACTGCCAGGTTTGCTCTATCAACTGCCAGGTTTGCTGTATCAATTGCCGGATTTGTTGTATCAATCGTCCGGCTTGCATAATCAACCCGGTCATTGCGTTAACCGTGTGCGAAGAATTGATGCCCGCGAATTTGTAACTTTCAGGAAGATCGTGCGTCACACTATCAGGAATGCTGTCACGGACTGATGACTCAAGCAGTCTCGGACCGATGCTGACAGTATGCCTGGACAATCGGTGATCCGGAACCATCCCATCATCAGACAGTCGTCAGACAGTACATCCGATATGAAAACGGTCGACCCGTCGGATAGCGAGATCCTTGCCCGTATAAGCAATGGGGAAAAGGAGATGTACCGCCTGATCATGGAGCGTTACGGATCCCTGGTCTTTCACGTAGCAGGAAAGTACGAAACAGATAAGAATCAGATAGTGGAAAGGGCGCACGAGATATTTGTGAAGGCGTACGAGCGACTCGGGTCGTTCCGGGGAAAATCCGCATTTTCCTCCTGGCTCTACCGGCTGGCCAACAATCACTGTCTGGATGTATACCGGCGAAAAAAACACAGGAACGCTTTTTTTACGGACTTTCCAGAGGAGCAGGTCATAGACTTGAAAGACGACAATCCCGGTCCCGATGCGGATGCGGAAGCAACTTTGGATGCCGGATCAGACACGGAGGGGCCGTCGGTACAGTTCTGGGAAGCATTGACCCGGATCAATGATACCTACTCCGTTCCCCTGCTCATGAAATACCGGGACGGATTATCCTACGAGGAGATATCCCGGAACCTGAACGTGCCCGTCGGCGCGCTCAAAGTGCGGGTGCACCGGGCTCGCAAGGAATTGAAAACCATGATGGAAGAAATGTTATGACATTCGAAAAGGAAGAATATCTCAGACGCTATCTGGATGGCGAACTCACCGATAACGAGGAGCAGAAGGCATTGATGAAAATCGCCGTGGATCCGGAAATGCGGGCCCTGCTCAAGTTCGATCTTCGTCTGCAAAAGCGGCTGTCATGGGACAGCAAGAGAAATCCATCGGAAGGCGGGACAGCGGGTAAAACACGGCACGAAGGACCCGATGCAACAGGAAAACCGGGAGCGATGCCGGATCAGGATGCGGCCGAACGCCCGGGATTCGAAAGGGAGGAAGATGATCCAGAATACGCCGGTCTGCCAGGATCCGCTGAAACAGAAGCCTTCACTTTGCCTGAAGGCTTCGCCGACAGGGTGATGCAGGCCATTGAACAAAGGGAAATGGAAGCGGCAGGTGCGCCGGTCGCGGCCGATGAGCCGCCTGCAGATGCCGGTCCCGGCAGTGCGGAGAAAGAAAGCAGGCTCCGCCCGCTCAAAGGTGGTCGGCATGGCGCCTGGGAACGCTTTTGGCAACCACGCCCCGTCATGTGGCGGCCTGCATGGTCGGCCGGTATCGCCGCCGCACTGCTGATGCTTATAGTGCTGATGCCGCTTCTGCTGCTGTCACCTTCCGACGAAGTGCAACCGGCTCGGTTGCCGGTCCGGCAGATCGTGGAGGAACAGCACGACCGGGTCCTGATGCGGTTTGTCTACGTGGATCGCGAGGCCGAGTCGGTGGCCGTGGCCGGTGACTTCAGCGACTGGGAACCCATTACACTCACCCGGCAGAACATCAACGGCGATGTGGCATGGACGGGCATCATACCCCTGGAGCGGGGGCAGCACCGTTACATGTTCCTGAAAGATGGCGAACAGTGGGCGACCGATCCGCTGGCCGGCAGATATATTGACGACGGATTCGGAAATAAGAATGCAGTTATAAACTTGTGATGCGATACCTGCTTACCGGTTTGATCATGACAACCTTGATGACCATTGGACATGACGCGTTTTCTCAGCGGATCGGAACGGATGTCTTCCTGACGGCCGAGAGCGGATATATTTCCAACATCTATCTGAATCCGTATGTGCCGGATTGGGACCGCAGTCTTGTTTCCGCGTTCAGTTCTTTCTCGCCAGCTGTCCAGGTTCGCTGGTCCGACAGCAAAAACAGCATATCAGCCAGTGGGACCGGCTATTTCCTGCATCTTTTTGACGAGCGGGACGGTTGGAACGGCGCCTACCTGGCCTCGACGTACCGCCGCCATCTCACCTCCTCGCTGTCGGCGCGCCTGTCCGGGGGCGTCAATTTCTTTTCCGGTTCGCAGTACAGGAATATCCAGTGGCTGCAGGCCGGTGCAGAGTGGGCCTTCTCGCCATTTGCAAAAGTGGAAGCCCATCTTGGATCGGGGTGGCAATCGGTTACAGGCCCTGAAGAAGATGAAAATCCAGATCCAGTAATGATCCGCAGCGATTCCTACCGCCTGAGTGCGGAGTACTGGCCGGGATATCGCTGGCGGTTCCGTATGCAGTTTTTCAGCGGGCTGAGCCATATCACCAGTCCGGCAGAGGGTTTTGTAAGCAGTGTGTCGGCAACCCGTTTCATGCGGAACCGGTTGGCGCTCACGCTCCGGACTGGGCTGGAACAGTACTCCCAGGAATTCCGGATCAGTCCGGAAAACGGCGGCGCATCGCCTGCAGACGGCACCGTCCAGGCCGATGACGGAAGCATCGTAACCCTGGAAGACCGTTTCCACCGGACCACCCTGTCGGCCTCCTATCCGATCCGCAATAATGTATCGGCAACGGCCACGGCCGCCGGTCTGCTGTGGTTCAGCAGCGAAGATGACGACATTCTGACCGATTATCAGGTATCTGCCGGCATTCAGGTTTCATTTTCACCAAAACGGATCCGCGAAGGTGAGATTCGTTCGCTTGAGTGGGATCAGCGTGAAAGCAGGGAGAAAATCGTGACCGTGCGCTATCGGGGTGACGAGCGGTTGTATATCACGGGGGATTTCATTGATTGGGAAGTGCCGGGAGTCCCCCTGCAGAAAACAGGAAGGAACCGGTATCGGACCGAACTGGATTTACCTGCAGGAGTTTATCAATACAAAATTGGGATCCGGGACAACGGCAGCCTGGAATGGCTGGAATTCCCCGGGGAAGTGGCTACTGTCAGCGATGGTTTCGGTGGCAAAAACGGAAGGTTGATTATTGATTATGGAGAGTAAAATAACTGTGAAAACCATACCAAATATAAACGAGACGGAATACAGGATGTATTTTGTTCAATACAACAACAGCGGAAGCACCGGTGAGTATCGTCTGATATATCTCCCGAAGTACGCTTCCCGCGCCACCAACACCATCCCTTCCTTCAGGAAATGGAATGTCATGGCCCTTATCCTGGTGGCTGTCCTGTCAGCGTCCCTTTCCACACCTGCTCACGCACAGCACGATATCGCAGAGTACCGCACTGTTGAGCAGCAGGGAACCGCTGCCGGTATCGATGCGGAACGCCTTGAAAGCCTGATTGTCCGGGCTCAGCAACGCGGCGTATCCCCCGACCAGCTGGAGAACATGATCGGACCGGCCATCAATCTGGCGGAAAACGATCTGCCCTACCATTCCGTACTGCAAAAGGCACTTGAGGGAATGGCCAAGCGGGTTCCTGCCGGAAACATCAGAATGGTGACGCAGAACATGGCCGGTGGCATAACGCTTTCGGCAGAAATCGTCGATCCCTGGATGGCCAGGAACGAGGTGAGGGCCATGGCTGCAGCCGTCAGGGGAGATCGCGAAATCGATGCTCAGGCGCGTGAAATCCGCAGGACGTTTGTTGAGCATGCATCCTACGCCTTCCAGCAGGATACGCAGGAGCAGACCGTTCGGGATTTTCTGGACCAGGCGCTCACGGCCAATGTCGTTAAACGCAATGCCATCATCTCGTTGGCGGCAGGACTCCGGGCGCTTCCCGAAATGCCGACTACACAGGATGATCCGGGGACGAGTATCCGGTTGCTGGTCAAGGCACTGGATGCCGGCTTCACCCCTGGTGAGATGCAGCAGCTGCCCGAAGCGTTCCGTTCCGCCCAGTTCCACTCGGAACTGCCGGCAGACCGTGTGGCACGTGGAATCGACCATCAGCTGGGTGAAAACATCCCGGCCGCCCATATCCTGGAAAACCTGTTTCAGGGCAATGTCGGCGGTGGTCCGCCGGGATTCACCCCTCCAGGTCTGGACAAAAGAGGAGAGAAAGACTCCGACCGTGGCCGGGGACGGGGCCGCAGACCTCCGACACCCCCTCCCTTTGACTGAGATCTTTCTTCCGCCCGATATCCTTGTTTATTAATCAAGGAATCCCTGTCAAGAGATTCAATCCGCCGAACGCAGGCTGCAGGTCAAGAGATTCGACCCGTTGAACGCCTGCGCGGGTCAAGAGATTCGACCCGTTGAACGTCTGCGCGGGTCAAGAGATTCGACCAATCGAACGCCTGCTACAGGACCGTGGATCCGGAGAATACATTATTTCTGTAACCTTTTCCGGTTCCAGGCGTCATACGGGCAGATTGAAAACAAAGCGGAAGAAATCAAGGCCGGGATACCATGCAAGTAATATCCTGGCCAGGACCGGTTTCATGCTTCCTGAAACAGTGAGAAACAACAGTGAGATACGTATGATCGAAAAGAATTACGCAACGTTGGCCGCCTATTCCATTGAATTTGAAATGCAGGATGCCTTTCCGGGTGGGAGCATTGAGTGGAATCCGGAAAAGGTTCAGCTCGAACAGAATTACCCCAACCCGTTCAACCCGGTGACCATCATACGGTTTGAAATTCCTGCGGAATCCCGGGTGAATCTGAAAATCTATAACGGATTGGGAAAATTGGTCGCGGTGCTGAAAGATGACCTGCTGCCTGCCGGATCCTACCAGGTTTCGTGGGACGCTTCACTGATGCCTGCCGGCAGTTACCACTACAAGCTGCAGGTCAATCACATGAAGTTAATAAAGACAATGACACTCATAAACTGAAGATATATTGCCATGAAAAACAAAATCGGATTCAAACGACACTTCTCAACAACCCTGGCAGCCATACTGCTGATGTTTTTTACCATGTCCGCTTGTGAGCAGGCGCTTGACGATACCGGTCGGTTCCGGGTGGTCCTCCATGACAATCCCGGCGAATTCGAAGAGGTATGGATCGAGGTTCTGCAAGTGGAAGTCAACAACCTGGATGACGAAGAGAGCGGCTGGGAGGTGATCAGCGAACCGGGTGAGCAATACGATCTGCTGAAGCTGGTGAACGGCAATCAGGCCGTGCTTGCCGATGCCGAGCTGGAACCTGGCACCTATCGTCAGATCCGTCTCATCCTGGGTGATGACAATTACGTTGTGGTAAACGGGGAACCCCATGGCCTCAAAACCCCGTCCGCCCAGCAGACCGGCGTCAAACTCAACATCAATGCCGAAATACAGTCGGGAATCACCTATACAATGGGGCTGGATTTTGATGTGAACAAATCCATCGTTAAAAGAGGAAATGCGCCGGTACCGGAGCCCTATCTGCTCAAACCGGTAATCCGCGCCTATGCCCAGGCCGAGACGGGTATCATAACTGGTGTGGTGGAACCGTATGTGGAAGGAACCATGGTTTCAACCGAAGTGGAAGTGGATGAAGGAGAGGTGGAAACGGTATCTGCCTTTGTGGAAGAGGAAACCGGTGCATTCAGGTTGATCGGACTTCCAACCGGAATCTACGACATCGTAGTGGACCCAGGCGAGGATTATACCCCGGTAAGCGTCGAAGATATTGAAGTTGAGGCAGGAGAGACCACGGATGTTGGTGTCATTGAACTGGAAGAAGATGGCGGTGACACTGACGATGACAACGGTGACAACTAATACAACGAAGATTAGGAAGGGGTACTGACTTGAGCGCGCTCTTTTATAATCTGTTTGTTACAATCAGGCACCAGATGAACAGTCTGCTCATATATCCTGAAGGGGCCGGTTCCTACCGGTCCCTGGCCGGTCGGGTCGTTTTGCTGGCACTGATGCTGGTATTCACGCTCACGCCTTCATTTGGGCGGGCGATGATCGACGGGGAGGACCCGGTCATGAAGCGCGCGCTGGATGCGGGCATTGATGCCGAACGGCTCGGGCGACTGGTTGTACGTGCTCAAAACCGGGAAATGACACCCGATCAGCTTCGACAAATCCTGATACCTGTGATTTCACTTGCTGAAATGGATCTTCCCTATCATGTGGCGATGCATAAAGTGGCGGAAGGACTGGCCAAACAGGTTCCCGCTCCCGGTATCCTGTATGTCCTGGAGGATATGCAAAACAGTATGGATCGTTCCGTCGCTATTATCGATCCGTGGATGGGGCGCACGGAAGTGCAGGGTGTACTCAGGATGAAAAGAACGTCGCAGACAGCGGATGAGGTCACCAGGTACAATCGGCACATGTTGCTTGAAGGGGCCTCGTTTTCCCTGCAAAACGAGGCGGACGAGATGCTGCTTCGCAGGTTCCTGGATGAAGTCATATCCGCCAAAATCATGGAGAAGGGTGACCTGAGAGTCATTGCGTCAGGCTTGCAGGCACTGTCCGAGATGCCCATGACACAAGACGATCCCGGTCTGAGCATTCGACTGCTGGTGGGAGCCATGAGTGCCGGCTTCTCTGCTTCAGAGGTCCGTGAGCTGCCCCGTGCACTGCGTTCGACCCTGTCAGGCAACCATTTTCCCCTGGAAAAGTTAACCGGACACATGGATCCGCAACAGTACAAAAAAAGTCCGGCAATGCAAATCATGGAACATTCTTTTCAGGGTAATATGGTCGGAGGACCGCCGGCTTTTCATTTACCGGATGTGCACAGAGATGGAGAGTCAGATCGGGGAAGGGATAGAAAACCGCCGGTGCCGCCCCTGCCATGATATGACAACCTTCCGCCGCTGATCGAGTAAGGTTCGGGCTGCTGTTGAGCTGAACTGCCGATCCAGGCTGTTTTACGGGAGGCAATTATTCTTGTAACCTGTTAAAAAATGATGCGTCATACATTCAGAATCAATTCGATGAATCAGAACTTTTAGGTTTTTTTAAATCATAAGGGCCTTATAAAAGGTCGAACAAGCAAATAAACATAGGTTTTTTACTATGAAACAGAAAAGATACTACCCCATCGTCTTAGCTGTTATTGTAGGATTGAGTATGTTTTTTTTCGGCGCCGGGCTGCCCGCAGAGGATATCACCCAGGCCGATGTAAACATAGTCCTGCCCAATGGTGCCGTATCTCAGTCCCATGCCGTTGAAGTTGGCGATACCCTGGTGCTTCACGGGCTTCCTTTCCCGCTGCACAAGCTCAACGGCGCCGAGTTGCATTTTCCGGAAGGATCGCTGAATGAAGAGGTGCGCATCGAAATAAGCCTGCCTGATTTCAGCACGATATCCGAGGAGACGCCCAAAGAGGTTGGATTCGGAGAGATGATCGCCAATGCCATATCGGTGAAGGTGTATGTGGATGATGAGCTTGTGAGTCCGTACCATTTCGAGGAGCCGGTGGAGCTGAACCTCCCGATCCCTGAAAACATGCCGCAAGGTATCGGTGAAGATGTGAGCCAGTTCATCCTGGCCTACATGGACGAGGAAGGCGAGGGCATCGATACCGAAGAGATAAAAACGGTATTCCGTGACGAGGTAAACCGGTTTGTCCGCGCCGAAGTCGGTCACTTCTCCAACATTGTAATGACCTCATTGCAGGATCCGGTGACTGCGGATCGAAACGGGGAAATCCCGACGCATGTCACGCTCGAGCAGAACTACCCCAATCCGTTCAATCCGGAAACTGTGATTCGGTTCGATTTGCCCCAACAGGCCGAAGTCAGGCTGGAGATTGTAAATGTACTGGGACAAACGGTCACTGTATTGAGGAATGAAACGATGCCGGCCGGATCCCATGAATCGATATGGAACGCTTCAGATCAGCCGAGCGGGGTCTATTTATACAGGCTCCAGGTTGATGATTACTCAATTACCCGCTCTTTGACACTGCTCAAGTAATCCTTTAGTTGGTTCTGTCTCTTATGTTGTATGTGCGAGATAAGGGCGACAGACCAGGGGGGCATATCTTATGGCTGGGGTATGCCCCCCCATTATTTTTTTGAAAACATCGGATCTCAGACAATACAAGAAAACTGATAACAATTAATAAATCAGAATAAAATGAAAAATATCATCTATAGACTCACTTCTTTATTTATCGTGGCATTGCTCATGATATTCTCCGTCACGGCATGCGATCAGTCCGCCGGCGATACCGGAACAATTCAGCTGATTATGCACGACAATCCCGGTGACTTCGACGAGGTATGGGTGGAAGTGTTGCGCGTAGAAGTAAATAATCAGCAGGACGAAGAAACCGGCTGGATTACCATCAGTGAACCTGGTGAGTCATACAACCTGCTCGAACTTGTCAACGGAACACAGGTGATGCTTGGCGAACAGGAACTCGAGGCAGGGGTATACCGGCAGATACGGCTGATCCTGGGTGATAACAATTATGTTGTCATTGACGGACAAGAGTATGATCTCCAGACCCCTTCAGCACAGCAAACAGGAATCAAGCTCAATATCAGCGCGGGAATACAAAACGGTATTGTATATACGATTGTGCTGGATTTTGATGCCCATCGATCTGTTGTCGCCAAGGGTCAGACGGAGGTCGGCGCCCCGTTTCTGCTGACCCCGGTAATCCGCACCTATGCCGAAGCGGAGACCGGCATCATAAGCGGTGTGGTTACCACGGAAAATGAAGCCGATTTGAACGATCTGAACATCAGCGTTGAACTGGTCGGAGAGGTGGATGGCTATGCCGTATCCTCCCTTGTCGAAGAGAACACAGGCGAATTTCAGCTGCGCGGTCTCCCGGCCGGAACGTATGACATTGAAGTCGCCGGCGAAGGATATCAGACGGCAACCGAGTCAGGCATCGAAGTAACAGCAGGTGAAATCACCGATATTGGTGAAATTACGCTGGTGGAGTTGGAGGAATAAAAAAAAGCCTTGCAGGTCAATAACTTGCAAGGCTTCACGTGCCCTGGACTGGACTCGAACCAGCACGCCAATTAAGGCACTACCCCCTCAAGATAGCGTGTCTACCAATTCCACCACCAGGGCATTTGAGAGTAGACTTCAAATATACGATGTTACCCCCTATCTTTGCAACCATTCGAACGGCAAAAGCCGGTCAATTATTTTTTGGACTGCGGTCCTTTCGGGAAGTGTTTTTGGGGGCATCCTCAGGATCGTTGATCTCTTCAAATTCCGCATCCTCGATGTGATCGAAGCGGCCGGGTCCGGTTGGCGATGTGCGGCCCGGCCCCTTGCCCCGCCCATCGGAGCGTTGAAACGGATGGCCATCGTGCGATCCGTACATGCGGGAGCGGCGCCGGTAAGACGGTCCGGTCAGCAGCATCCGGAGGGCAATCCGGATTACGATGTAGGAAATGACGATAATGAGTAAAATACGGAGCATGATTTCGAATCAGTTTGGCCGGCAGCGAAAGCGCAACGCAGCCCGAGCGGTGATATCAACCGGTAATATTAACCCGGAGTGATCAGTGTAGTACTGCTACGTATGGGCTCGTAAAATATTTGGTCTTCGATGTATTTCAGGTGCGATTCATTTTGGACAAAATCCACTTCGCTGGCATTGATGATGATCAGCGGTGAGCGCGAGTAGTGGTGAAAGAAGTGGTTGTAGGCATTGTTCAGATCCTCGATATAGTTGCGGGACATCTCCTTTTCATACGGGCGCCCGCGCTCGCGGATATTCTGCATGAGCCGGTCGACCGAGGACTGGATGAACACCACCATGTCCGCCTTGGCGGCAATGCTGTTCATGATGCCGTAGATGCTGTCGTAAAGCGCCATTTCGTCGCCGGAGAGATTGAGCCGGGCAAAGATGCGGTCCTTGTCGAACAGATAGTCCGAGATCACCATCTCCTGGAAGAGATCGCGATTGCGCAGTTTTTCCTGCTGCTTGAAACGGCTGGCCAGAAAGGCCAGCTGGGTCTGGAAGGCATACCGCTCCCGGTCCTCGTAAAAGCTCGGGAGGAACGGATTTTCCTCAAACTCCTCCAGGACCAGCCGCGCGTTGTGGCGTTCGGACAGCAGCCGGGCAAGGGAGGTCTTTCCCGCCCCGATGACCCCTTCTATGGCGATGAATTCAAACTGGTTCATGGATGCAAAACTACCAATTTACCCCCGTTTTCAAAACCTGAATTTTGGGTGAATCCGCGATCATGTGGTCTATTGGCATCCCCGAGCGCGGATCCTCCCAGTCCGGCAGGATCTCCTGCAACGGTATCAGCACGAACAGCCGCCTGGCGTATTCGGGATGCGGGACATGGAGCCGCTGCCGCTCGATGACCTGCTGCCCGTAATCGATAATGTCCAGATCGATCGTCCGGTTGGACCAGCGCGGGGCGGATGGATCCCGGCCGTAATCCCGCTCATAATCCTTCAGCGCTTCCAGCAGCGACATGGCATCCAGCCGGGTATCGATGCAGCATACCGCATTGTAATACATATGGGTCGAGGCCTCGCCGACCGGTTCGGTTTCGTAAATGGAGGACGCCAGGACCGGCTGCGTGCTCAGCCCCGAAAGAAAACGGCGGGCATGCCTTAAATGCGTCAGGCGGTTTCCCAGATTGGAACCCAGTGCGATTACAGCTTTGGCCATTGACTCCGAACTTCCGTGTATTCGCAGGATGGCGACATCGGCGGGTTCAGCTTGCGAACCGCCACCTTGATTTTCCGGGCATTCGGAAAGGCCCGGGTCAGTGATTCCCCGATGTCGTAGAGCAGGGTTTCGATCAGTTTCACCGAACGGCCTTCCATAACCTCGCCGACCAGGGCGGCGACACGGCTGTAATCAACGGTCTGTTCAAGGTCGTCGCCCCGTGCAGCATCCGAGAGGGAGAGGCGGAGCGTCACATCCACCTCAAAATCGTTTCCACGCTCCCGTTCTTCGGGATGAAACCCGTGCAGGCTGCGGAAGCGGAGGTTTCTTAGCGTGATTGCGTCCATGCCGGCTTACATGCTTGCCAGTTCGACCCGCTGCTCGATATCGCGGACGATGCGGTGAAACTTGGGGCTGGTTTCCTGACGGTCCTCCACGGCCTTGATGGCGTGGATGACGGTGGAATGATCGCGCCCTCCGAAATGCAGTCCAATCGTCTTCAGGCTCGATTTGGTCATCGTCTTGGACAGGTACATGGCGATCTGTCGCGCCTCGACAACCTCCTGCTTTCGCGTTTTCTCACGCACCTTGTTGGGATCGATACCGAAATAGTCGCATACCAGCCGTTGGATATCCTCAATGGAAACATGCTTTTTCGTCTCCTTGATCAGGTCCTTGAGGATGCGCTTGGCCATGGCCAGGTCAATGTTGTCGATCTTCTGCAGGGAAGCCGTGGCCAGGAGCTTTATGATCGCCCCCTGAAGATCCCGCACACTGGATTTGAAGTTGTGGGCTATGAACTCAAATATCTGCGGATCGAAATCGATACCGTTTTCAAGCGACTTCTTTTCGAGAATGGCATAGCGCGTTTCATAGTCGGGCATCTGAAGATCAGCGCTCAGACCCCAGTTGAAACGTGAGATGAGCCGCTCCTCGATGTCCTGGATGTCGCGCGGAGACCGGTCGCTGGACAGGATGATCTGCTTTCCGTCCTGGTGCAGCGCGTTGAAGATGTGGAAAAACTCTTCCTGTGTCTTCTCCTTGCCGCTGAAAAACTGGATGTCATCCACGATAAGCACGTCGATATTCCGGTAGAACATGGAGAATTCGCGCGCCCGGTTGTTCCGGATCGCATGGACGAACTCGTTGGTGAACTGGTCCGAGGAGATATAGAGGATGGAATAATCGTCCCCGAAATCCTGCCGGATCTTGTTGCCGATGCTCTGGACCAGATGGGTTTTGCCAAGGCCCACGCCGCCATAGACGAAAAACGGATTGAAGGAGTTCTTGCCCGGGTTTTCAGCGATGGCGATGGCCGCTGAGCGGGCCAGCCGGTTGCAGTCACCCTCGATGAACTGACTGAAAACATAGTTTTCGTTCAGGTTGGGGTCGATCTTGCTCTTCCGGATCCCAGGTATTACAAAAGGATTCTGTATCTGGTCCGTGGGATAGGCAGGATGGTATCCGCCGTGGTCATAGGACGGTTGACCCGGCTCGGTGTGTATGGGCGGTGCAGAGCGCTGAGGCATGCGGACCGAGCGGTCGTCATGGTCCTGATCGGCTTTTTCCAGGACGATCGAGTATTCGAAGCGGGCCCCGTCACCCAGCACCTTGGTGATGGTCGAGCGCATAATATTATAATAGTGTTCCTCCAGCCACTCGTACCAGAATTGAGAGGGTACCTGAATGGTCAATGTTTTCCCATCCAGCGTTACGGGTTTGATGGGATGGAACCAGGATTTGTATTTCTGATAATTGATGTTGTCCCGGATAATCTCGAGACACTCCGCCCATACCCCGTTTGCCGATACGTTATCCCCCGTCTCTTTCCGACCTTCCTTTTTTTCTATTTCCACCATGAAAAAAACTAAAAATTCTGCTTGACATTTACATATTAGTGTCAGTTATCCACATTTGACATATCAATGCCCGATAGTACAGAAATGAAGATGCCAATAATTGTAATACTTGTCAAAAAAAACAGTTCATCTCCCGCCAAACTTATCCACATTTCGAAACACATCATAAGTCATTGTATAATAATATACTTGCGTTTTTATATGTTCGGTTTGTATGTAGGCGAAAACAGCATGGAATATGCGAGAGCCCACGCTCTTGAACGCTTTCAGAAAACAAGCGACCCCGCCACGAAAGTTTTTAACAAATTATCCACATTTATTTGTGATAATTTGCTACCCCTTTGTTATCAGTATGTTAAATCTATTTGATGCAATGTGTTATCCCGCTATTTCTCCAACTTTCCTAAGATAAACCGGTCCTTCTCTGAATAGTCTTTTTCCAGCCGGCAATGCAGCGCGTGCTTGCTGCATAAATTCAACAGCTTGTCTCCACTGGATTCATTTATCTCAAAATAGAACGAACCCTTGGGAACAAGGTGCTTGTGGCAAAAGCGAAACAGATTCAGGTAGACTCCGGCCACATCCGGGACTATGAGTGCCTTGGCGGGTTCAAAGCCGGCGACTTCCCTGGGAAGGCCCTCAGCTTCTTCTGTTCCGATATAGGGGGGATTTGAGGCAATTATGTCAAATTTCCGGGAAGGCTGGTAATGTTCCAGGGAGGCTTCTTTAAAGGTTACATCAAGTGATAGCTCGCGTGCATTCTGCTCCGCCACCTGCAGGGCGGGGCCACTTATATCGATGCCGGTGACCTGCCAGTGGGGACGCGCCTTCTTGACCGCCAGGGCGATGCATCCCGAACCCGTACCGATATCCAGGAAACGGACCGGACCTTCATCTTTGTCCGCGGGATGGTCCTGCAGGATGCGTTCGACCATCTGTTCGGTTTCCGGCCGGGGAATGAGCACATCGGGGGTCACGCACACGGTGATGTTATAAAAATCGGTGGTGCCGATGATGTACTGAAGCGGTTCGTGAGTGGCCCGGCGCCGGACCAGGGGACGAAGCTCGTCCAGCTCCTGCGGGGTCAGGGGCCGGTCAAACTGGAGGTACAGATCCAGCCTTTTAACATTCAGGACATGGGCCAGCAGCCACTCGATACTTAAACGCGGCGAAGCCACCTCCTTTGAGCGGAAAAAGCTGGTAGCCCATTCCAGCATGGAAACGACCGTCCATTCGTCCGGTACCGCCGTTCCTGTCGGGTCTTCTGCCAGCCTCACTCTGCGTCTTTTTCTTCCAGTTCGCGTGTGCGATTCTGGACGGTCAGACCGTATTGCTTGCTGTAGTCCAGGATGAAATCAAGCAGCTGTTCATAGACCGGCTGCTCATCGGGCTCCTGGGACCCGCGAAAACCGCTCTGTTTGCCGACATCGGCAATCTCAAGGACGAGCGAGGATGGATATTCCGAGAGGATGCAAGTCACGCACCGTGCACAGTGAACCGCTGTATTGGTATCTTCATAGAGATAGACCCATACGTGCTGATCTTCGGTTATCTTCCTCTTGTAGTGGTGAACATGTGGGGTCTGCTCAAGCAAGGTCTTTCCAATGCTTTTCAATGTGGTTGCAGGTCCGAAAATTTCAAT
The DNA here is from genome assembly GCA_046483675.1 of Cyclonatronaceae bacterium. Classification (GTDB taxonomy): domain Bacteria; phylum Bacteroidota; class Rhodothermia; order Balneolales; family Natronogracilivirgulaceae; genus SKNL01. The sequence continues at coordinate 3,280 of JAWOCT010000033.1, read as the reverse complement.
TCTGGAAATGTTAGCCATGTGTATCTTTATTTGCGGGAAAATACCATCCGTTACGAAAACGCGTTAAGGACGTGAAACGAAACGGAATCGAATCGCAGTTAAAATACAACTGAATTTCTCTTTCGCAAGCACCCGATTGCAACAAAATCGTATCTTTATGTTTCGAACTTGCCCATAGACCCATCAATATGAATCGATTTTTCGCACTCTGCCCTTTATTCTTCTTTTTGCTCCTCCTGGCCTCTCTGCCAACCGCCGCAATTGGACAGGATCGGCCTGAGCCCGAGCTGGCTGAAATGGAGCAGCCTCTTTCCTACATGGATCTCGATATCCGTAACGGGGTTGGATTCCGCCTTCAGCTTAACAATTTCGGTTTTGCCGTAGGCGGTGAGTACCGAAGGGTGCTTTCGCGCTATACCACCGGGATTTTTGAATTCCAGGTCAATGGTGTCCGGGATGAATCCGAGCAGACCTTTCAGAGCTACCTGGGCTACTCGGTGATTCCGAACAAATACAACCGGGTCCTTGCGTTTCCCGCATTGTTCGGGGTGAGCCGCCGCCTGTTTGCCGAAAACCTGTCCGACAATTTCCGGTTGTTTGTCCAGGCATCCGGCGGGCCATCACCCGCGTTTGTCTATCCGTACTACGACCATGACTTATACGGACTGGGTTTCTTCCCTAGTGGATTTCAGCAGCATTACGATGTTTTCCAGGGTTGGGGGGAAGGCACGTTCATTCTGGGAGGTGCCGGCCATCTGTCCATAGGGGCCAATATCGGAGGTGATTTCGGCAACATCCAGTCTATCCGCATCGGTTATTTCTTCAACTATTATCCCGACGGTATCCAGATCATGGAGCCCAAACGTACAATCCGTCCTGACATCCCCCCGGAAGTCTATCTGACCGAACCGGAACTGAGGAATCAATTTATTGAGGATGCGGCTTCCAAACAACATTTTTTCGGTACGCCACACATCACTTTTGTGTTCGGGACAATGTGGTAGCGGGCAGTGAAGCCTCGTCCCAGGCAGGGAACTCTTCCAGTGATGTGAGAACGGCATCCGGTTCGCAGGCTTTGAGTTCCTCAAAAGAATAACTTCCGGTCGAAACGGCCACAGAGACAGCCCCGAACGACTGCGCGCATTCGATATCCCGCGGGGTATCGCCAATGATGACCAGGTTGGAAGGCTGGAACGGTTCACCTGATTCCCGCAGCAGTTCCCGGAATGCCGATGGCGGCAGGGCATTGCGATCATGATGGTCATCCCCGTAGGCGCCAAATCGGAAACGGTCGTGCAGGTTGATGGCAGCAAGCTTGACCCGGGCAGCCTGCGCAAAATTGCCCGTGAGGATGCCGGTCCAGGCCGGGCGTTCCTTCAGGTAATCCAGGGAGGCGCGTACTCCTTCATGGACATGAATATCTGCAGGCGTCAAGGTCCGTTCCAGCTCCTGGAGGTAGATTTGCTTGACTTCGTGGAAGATGTTTTCATCGTCCGATCCCAGCAGGTCGCTGAAGATGTCACGGTCGGTCTTGCCGGCAAAGTCGAAATCGGCCACATCGATATAGTCCGCCCGGAACCGCTTCAGGATACGCTGGATGAGCTTGCGGTTGACCTTGTGTTTCACCTTCAGCAGGGTCCCGTCGATATCAAATAAATAGGCGCGTTTCATATCCGTTTTCTTCCAAATTAGCAAAAAAAACCATACCTTGTGGCAATTTATGACAACCTAAACAACGAACAAATCATTCTACCATCATGGCAATTATTGAAGATATTGTGGCACGTCAGATTTTCGATTCAAGGGGCAACCCAACCGTTGAAGTCGATGTGATCCTCGAGAACGGAACTATGGGGCGCGCTGCTGTGCCTTCCGGTGCATCCACCGGTGAGCACGAGGCAGTGGAGCTCCGTGACGGCGGGGATGCCTATATGGGCAAGGGCGTGCTCAAGGCTGTAGAAAATGTGAATGAAACCATTGCCGATGAGCTGGTTGGTTACAACGTGTTCAACCAGGTGGACATAGACCAGCTGCTGCTGGAGCTGGATGGAACCGAAAACAAATCCAATCTGGGCGCCAATGCCATGCTGGGTGTTTCCCTCGCCGTGGCCGATGCCGCTTCCAATGAACTGGAGATCCCGTTCTGGCGCTATGTGGGCGGCGTCAATGCCAAGGTGCTCCCGGTGCCGATGATGAACATCATCAACGGCGGCTCGCATGCCGACAACAACGTGGACCTGCAGGAGTTCATGATCATGCCCAGCGGCGCCGAATCCTTTACCCAGGCACTGCAGATGGGCGGCGAGATCTTCCACAATCTCAAGAAGGTGCTTTCCGACATGGGTTATGCCACTACCGTAGGTGACGAAGGCGGATTTGCTCCCAACCTGAAGAGCAACGAAGAGGCCATCGAGGTTATCCTCAAGGCAATAGAAAAGGCCGGCTACAAACCCGGTGATGACATCCTGCTGGCCCTGGATCCTGCCACGGCCGAATTCTACAACCCGGAAACCGGACTCTACGAGTTCAAATGGAGCGACGGATCCAAAAAGTCGCCCGATGAAATGGTCGAATTCTGGAGCAGCTGGGTGGACAAATATCCGATCATCTCCATTGAGGATGCCATGGACGAAAATGACTGGGACGCCTGGAAGATGCTCACCGACGCCATCGGTGACAAGGTGCAGCTGGTGGGCGACGACCTGTTCGTGACCAACTCCCTCCGCCTCGCCAGGGGCATCGAGCAGGGCGTGGCCAACTCGATCCTGGTCAAAGTGAACCAGATCGGCACCCTGACCGAGACACTGGATACCATCGAGCTGGCTCACAAGAACGCCTATACCGCAGTCATTTCGCACCGATCGGGCGAAACCGAGGACACGACCATCGCCGATCTTGCGGTAGCGACCAACGCCGGACAGATCAAGACCGGATCCATGAGCCGCACCGACCGACTGGCGAAGTACAACCAGCTGCTGCGTATCGAGGAACAGCTTGGCCTGAGCGCCGAGTATCTCGGCCGTGACGCTTTTAACGTGTAAACAACGCAACCCCCCGCATGCAGGTGGGTTGATCTCCGGCCCCGCGCCGGATGGGCACACCTGTTGTGGAAACAACCGGTCTGGAAAGCAGGCTGTCTTTTATGGGCAGTCTGCTTTTTTTATATTTATGGCAATGCTGATGCCAATCCCGCAACAGGCAGAACAACCGTTTATTACAGTCTGAATTGTACCATGAATATCTACGTAGGCAATCTGGCCTGGAAAACCAGGCAAAAAGA
>JAWOCT010000121.1:0-30631 GCA_046483675.1 Cyclonatronaceae bacterium | reverse complement strand
GCCGTAGTTTTCAGTCTGCTTACCGTTGGATTGAGCCTGGATGCCATAGTTTTGGGCCTGCTTGCTGTTGGATTGGACCTGGATGGCGGCTGCGGCTTCGGGGATGTCCGGCTCCCTGAAACCGGACCGTCTGAGGTCAACTGGCCCGCCCGCCCTTTCAGCCAGCGCGCGGAGTTCGCCGGCGGGATCGGATCCGAGCGCCTGCTGCAGATCCCGCCGGATGTCAGCCTCGAGATGCGGCCACTGGTACTGCAGGACATGCGGCAAAAGCACCGCATGAACTACTGCATGATCGAGTCCAAACGAGCCGCCCAGGACATGCGCCACCTTGTGATGCAGTGACATCGACACTTCACGCATGCATTTGCCGGCCAGAAAGGCGCCGAAGAGCAGATTCTCAGCTGTTTCACCGGCCATATTGAACCCGTTTTGTTTTTCGGGCGTGGCGGACGGTGACCCGGGCATCTCGCCAGGCGTTGCATCCGACCTGGCGTCCATAGCTGCATCTGGCGTCCCGGCAGAAATCGTATCCGCAAGTGACGACAGCCCCTTCCTCACGAAGCCGATTCCCTGCAGGGCCTGCCCCCGGGTCAGCGGATTCCCGTCAGGTGCGTACACGGCTTCGACCAGATGCGCCATGGCGTTCATGGCGCTGGTGACGGCAAGCCGGGCCGGCATGTCACGGATTAGCGCGGGATCGTAGATGACCAGTTCCGGCAGCACGATCGCGGACCGGCCTGTCTGCTTGCCGGTAGAGGCTGGATTAGCGGAGGAAGCATTACTGCCGCCAGGGGTCATGCTTTCATCCGGAGTTATGCTTCCTGCGGACGTCTTGCTTCCACCACTCGTCCTTTCGTAGGATACCGTAATCCCCCAGATATCGGTCTGCTCGGATCCGGAAAATGTCGTTGGAACAGCAATGATCGGCCACACCTTTCCTGCATCCCTTCCCCCGGAAGCAATCGCCATCGCTTTTGCCAGACCGATTGCCGAGCCACCGCCCAGGGCCAGCAGCACATCCGGACGAAATTCATCTGCAACGGCAACGGCTTCATCCACAAGATTTTGCGGCACATGCTGGACGATCCGGGAAAAAACCGCGATCCGGTCGGACCCAAATTCCTTGCGGACAAGCTCCGTCAGCGGCCGCATGCGATCACTGGCGATCACCATAACCTTCCGATACGGCGTAAGTAAGCGGGGCAGCTCCCGGCTTTTCCCCTCGCCAAAAAGGACCCGGGACGGGAAGGATCGAAATGCGAAGTGCATAGGTAACTGAAGCCCAAAAGTGAAGATTAAAAGGAAAGAGTACCTTGTATCTTAATAACACCAAACTTCACAACGGCGTGCCTTTCAACTATCGCCGTCGGTGCGTATTCTTCGGTATGAAAAAGATACTTTTACTCGGATGCGGCATGGTGGGCCGGGCCATGGCACAGGATATGGCCCAGCGGCATCATGTAATCGCGACCGACAGGGATGCGTCCGCACTGAAAAAACTGACAGATCGGTGGCGCGGCCCTGCGTCCGGCCGCCACGATGCCAATCCGACCGGCCGCCACGATGCCAATCCGACCGGCCGCCGTGGTCCCAACCCGCCGGCCACCGGGACCCTCGAGCCCCGCCAGCTCGATGTAACCGATACCGAAGCCCTGCGCGATGCCCTCCGCGAGGCCGACCTCGTCATCAGCGCGGTGCCCGGCGTGCTCGGCTACCGGACCCTGCAAACCGCCATTAAAGCTGGCCGGGATATCGTGGACATCTCCTTCTTCCCTGAAAACGCACTGAATCTGCAAGACCCGGCCCTTGAGAACAACGTCACCGCCATCGTCGACTGCGGCGTGGCGCCCGGCATGGGCAACCTGCTGCTGGGTTACCACGACGCGCGCATGACCGTCACCTCGTTCGAGTGCCTCGTCGGCGGACTCCCCGTCGAGCGCCGGTGGCCGTTCAGCTACAAGGCCCCCTTCTCCCCCGCGGATGTCATCGAGGAATACGTGCGTCCAGCCCGCCTGGTCGAAAACGGTGCGATGGTCACCCGCGAGGCGCTCTCCGATCCCGAACTGATCGATTTCGACCGCATCGGCACCCTCGAGGCCTTCAACACCGACGGGCTCCGGACCCTCATCCACACCATGCCGCACATCCCGGACATGAAAGAAAAAACGCTGCGCTATCCGGGTCACATCGAGTACATCCGCATGCTCCGTGCTTGCGGGTTTTTCAGCGGGGAGAAGGTCCGGGTGGATGACGGGACCGAGGTCGCACCCCTGGCCCTCACTTCAAAACTGCTGTTCGACCAGTGGCAACCGGGTGAGGAGGAAGAGGAATTCACGGTGATGCGCGTGACCATCGAAGGCTCAGATGAGGGCACACCCGAAGGCAGGATAAGTGGCACGAACGCAGGTACGGACCACGAGATGGTTTCTTCCGAAACCGGGATTTCACACCGTGGCAAGGACATCAAACCGGGAACGGATCCCGGCGCCCCCGACAACACCGGCAAGGTTCGGAAGGATGCGGACCCGGCATCCGGTAGCGCTCGAAAGCGCATCACATACGACCTGCTGGACCGCTACTGTCCGCAGACCCGCACATCCTCAATGGCCCGAACCACCGGCTACACCGCCACCGCCGCGGCCAACTTGCTGCTGGACGGGCTCTGCCCCAAAAAAGGCGTGCTGCCGCCGGAGCGGTTCGGCAGCGACGAAACGTGCTTCCGCTACATCATGGACTACCTGACAGAACGTGGAGTACACCTGACATCAACCTGATTACCACATTTCGACTCCAGAAATCATGGCACATAACTTTATTACCAACCTGCAGCACTACCTCGACGAAACGGGGCAGATACCGGCCAACATGTTGCCGGAAGCCCGGAAAATGGCCTCATTCCTCACCGCACTGGTTGAATCGGTCACATCTCACCAGAAAGAGGCGAAGAACGGTATCAATTCAGGACTCACTTGCCCGGTGGATCGCTGCAGAGGACTGGTCAGCGGTCAGTACCATGGATTCACTGCACCCATAACCTGGAAATGTCCCAAATGCGGATCGGAGGGCGCGATCTCCAACTGGCAAAATTCAGACTGGGATTTTACCGATCCAGATGAACCCGAGAATCTGGACTTTGAGAATCTGGACTTGCTGAAGGAAGCGTTCAATCAATTTTTCAACCAGCCCGGACCGGATTCAGGTATGCCGTTTTTCGACATTCCGAAAAAACAGGGCAGGAAAAAGGCGCCCAGCCGGAAATTCGACCACTTCCTGCAGCTGAAAATCTCCCTTGAGAACACCAAGCCTACCATCTGGCGCCGGATCGAAATTCCCTGCACCTTCACTTTCTGGGATCTTCATGTGGCCATTCAGGATGCCATGGGTTGGACGGACAGCCACCTGCACCAGTTCGAGGTGGCCGACCCGCTCACCGGGCATCCCTTGTTTCTTGGAGTCCCGCACGAAGAGAATATCGATCCCGAAAGGACTATCCCCGAATGGGAAGTCCGCGTGGCGTCGTATCTCACCCTGGCCCATCGTACGCTTACGTACGAATATGATTTCGGGGATGGATGGGTCCACAAAATCACCCTTGAGGCCATCAGTAAGCGGGAGAAGGGAGTGACATATCCTCGGTGCTCCGGTGGACGCAGGGCATGTCCGCCCGAAGACTGCGGCGGACCGCAGATATTCGGAGAGATGCTAGACTTGCTGGAAAATGGTACGCCATCAGAGAAAAAAGAAATGATGGAGCAACTGGGGCCGTATTTTTCTCCCGAACGCTTCTCCCCTTCCGAGGTTACGTTCCATGATCCGGATGAACGTTTTAAAACGTACTTTGACGATTTTTGATCAGCATTTATGCAACGGACCGTATCCTGAAAATCAGACCGTGTCCTGTTTAGTGGACCGTATCCTGATTAGCGGACCGTATCCTGATTAGCGGACCCTATCCTGAATATCGGACCGTGTCCTGATTGCTGGACCGTATCCGGCTGATCAGATCAATACCTCCAAATTGGATAACATATTATACTATCGGCCTGACATTTCTGAGGCCGGGCTTTCATAATCAAAGTTCATCAGGAAACCTGAACCAGTCCGTAGGAAATGGTTAGTATACGGCCTTTTCATTCATGTACTGTCTCAGAGTGGAAAATAGAAGAAGTGCAATTATTAAGAATCCAAGAAGACCATAAATGAGTTGCAGTGGCGGCATAGGCTGGTAACCAATCACAAGTATCTCAACTACGATCCAAATAATTAGCATAAACCCGACCAGTAGAGCACTGAGCCACGCCCACGCGCTACATCTCCAGATACCATATGATACATGGAGTGGAAAGACACCCAGTGCAAGAAAAAGAATGAGACCGGGTATGAAGTAGCTATCAAAAGGAGAACCATCGAGCCACTCAATAGGTATAGATAAGCTGCTTCCCGTTGGGTCTAAAATGAGTCCGATTCCTCCAGCTAATCCGCTCAATCCCTGGAACAGGATGGCAGCGAAAAGAAAATAGAAACTCGGCGGTGTCTTTTGTATTTGATAATTCTGTTCCATTATCAATTGTAATTATATTTTTTCTGAGTTTGAGCAGGTTGTATGTTAAGCCGTATAATGCAGGTATAATCAATTTTTTATACCATAAAAGGTTCAGTTAGTCTATCTGACTTTCCTGTGTTCGCATAATCCGCTTCACTATACGCTCGGCCTCCTCCTGCCCCAGATACCGGAACCCACTGGCCAGGGCGCGCAACCGCACTTGCACCTCCTCGTCGGACAGCGGATCAGCTTCCGGCAAGTAGCCGTTTTCATCGAGCCAGTTGCGCAGCTCCGCTTTTTTATCTTCTCGGAAGCGTTGCAAGGCGCCCTGCTCGACTTTCGCAAGGAACCGGACCGGATCGTAGTGGACTTTTTGCGCAAGCGCATCGGCCCGCTCGGTGTAGGCGCCGGTTATGGCATTGCAGTCTCGCAGCGCTGACGGCGTCAGTGGTCTGGGCCGCCCTTCCCGCCAGAGTTCCAGCGCCTTCGAAGCCAGCGTCGCGGCTTCCTTCATTTTGCCGATCTGCTCTTCGGTGGCTGCCAGCTTGCCGCCATGTTTCAGGAACATTCGGATCTGCCGCCAGGTCATCAGACCATTGCGCAAACACTCGTAAATGAGATCCGTGTCTTCGGTGAGGTACCACGGATGGAGGCGGTCCGCCCCGGTTGCCATCGGATCGGCCGACGGCACACCCAGTACCTCTCCGTACTTCTCATGCGATTTGCCTTTCGGCGACGGGACATCACTTCCGTATCCGAACCGCCATCGGGGTGACTTTCCGGCACCCCGGAAACGCGAAGCATCCCTTGCACCTGCCATATCAGGAGCGCCCTTCGTATCTCCAATGTCCGTCGCATCACGGGCACCTTCCGCATCCACAAGATCACGGCCACCCCCAACTTCACCTGTATCACCGCTACCGGGCCCCACGCCGACACCCTCGCCCAGCCCGCCGCCGGCAGGGAACAGCTCCCCGCGTCCGAGCGTCCTGACCTGCACCAGCTCGCTGTCCCCGGTCGCCGCCGCCTTCTGCATCCACTTCTCCACCTCGTCGCCCTGCGCCGTGAAATAGAACACCTGCCGCCCCTCCCGGCTGATGGCCAGCAGCGCATCCATGATGGCGCCCGCCCGCGCATCGTCGCTCACGGCCAGCAGCTCATCGGCAAAAAACGGCACCCGCACCCCGCTCTCAAGCTGCTCGACAAAGGCCATCCGCACCGCCAGCAGCAGCTGGATGCGCGTACCCTCCGACAGCCGGTCCAGCGTGTACATATCCCCGTTGTTGACGTGGTCGATGGCCACAAAACCGGGTCCCTCCTGGATCACTTCCAGCTCGTACCGGTTTTCGGTGAAACTCCGGAACAGCTCATTGGCCCGGTGGAACACCTCGGGATAGTTCCGCCGCTGGTTCTCCTTTTTCAGCCAGTCAACCGTACGGGACAGTATGGCGTCCGACAGGTAGTTTTCAAACTGTCCGGCAAGCCGCTCGCGCGCGGTATCCTCAAGCCGGAGCGCATCCGCCAGTTCCTGCTTCCCGATCCGCTCCTTCAGCAGCGTTTCGATGCGGGTGATCTGATCCTGCAGCTCCCGGACCTCATCCTCCGCCCTGCGGCACGACGCCACTTCGGCTTCGGCCTGCTCACGGGTGAGTTCCTCAACAGCCGGCTCATATCCCTCGTGCCCCCGGATGTTGCCCAGGTTCGATTCCTGCTTCTGTTCAAGCGCCTGTTTCTGCCGGATGCACTCCTGGTAGGCACCGTGTTCCTCGTCCAGTTTCAGCAATCCGGCGTAGTCCCCGGACTGGAGTCCGAGCGTGTCGTACAGATTGTCAGCCCGCTCCTGCTCCTTCTGCCGGCGATCTTCTGCTTTTTCGATCTGGTCTTCCGCACCCTGGATCTGCTGCTGCAGTTCGCGCCACCTGCTGTTCCTGCTCACCAGCCGGTCGAGCTGTTCGCGCAGATCGCGATGCGACAATGCAGCAGCCTGACTGAAAAGATCGGCATGCTTTTGTCGCTGACTTCCGGGACCGGATATCACATCCCGGGTACCTGTCCCGGTGCCGGAGCCGGAGCCGGAGCCCGATACCGATACCGTGCCCGCATCTGCCGAATCATCATACTCACTGATCAGCGCCACGAACTCCTTCTGCAGCCGCTCCCGCGAATCGTCACACCCGTTTCTCTCCTCCCGCAATCCCGCCAGCTTGGTGAGGGTTTCATTGTACTGGTGGATGTGGTGCAGCCGGAAATGCAGCTCAGGCAATCCGACACCTTCCGGAGCCACACCCGATTCATTCGCAAGCTGCAGCCGCGCGGATGCGATCTTGTCCAGTTCGGAAACGGCATCGGCCCTCTTTTTCTCAATAATTTTCCTGCGGTCCCGGTTGCGTTCGGTTTCGCGCAGCGGCAGATACGATTCGGTCAGGGCCAGGAACCTGTCCTTTACTGAATCGATATCCCATCGCTTCGGTGCGGCGAGTCCGCTTTCGGAAAACCGTGTGGGGATGCGGCCCGACTCGGCATCCAGCCTTGCCTTCCGCAGACGGATCCACTCGGCACCCAGCCACAGAAGCGGAATGATTACCAGCAGTCCGGCCAGCGGCTCGATCAGCATGGCGCCTGCTGCCAGTGCGGCCAGCAGCAGCATGACCGCGGCCCTGACCGGCGGGATGCCGCGCAACTGCGCTCCACCCACCTCGCGCAGCCATTCCGTAAGCAGGTCGATGCCCTTGCGGACATCCCCGGCCGACGCGCCGGATTTTTCAGCCGTGGCATTGCCTGCTTTTTCGCCTGTGGCATCAGCTTTTCTTTCGCCCGTCGCGTCGGCTCCTTTCTCGCCCGGCATGTCACCAAAGCCACCGCTGGGGGCAAAGCCATCTTTGTCATCACCTTTTTTTTCACCCGCCTCGTCACGTTCTTCTTCACCCGGGGCATCATCCAGCAGGGCCAGCTCACTTTCAGCGGCAAGGCGCCGGTTTTCGGCTTCGGCCTCGCGCCTGACCAGGTCGGCGGCCCGGTCCACCCACTCCGGATGGAAGCCGTTCTTCAGTACTGAATCGGCATGCAAATCAGCAACTGTGTCGGTTCCCGTTTCAGTGTCGGTTCCCGTTTCAGTATCGATTCCCTGATCGCCATTTGTCCCCGCATCCACATTTGCTTCCGTGGCAGTTTCAGCATCTGCATTTACTCCTGCCGCCTCGCCTGAACCTGAACCTGAACCGGCCGTTGCTTTCGATCCGGTGCCGGCATTGTTGATTTGCTTCAGGATGCTCACACGCTCGGCATCGGCCGCTCCAATTTCGCGGTCAAGGCGCCCGGCCTGCGTTGCGAGATCCTCAATGTCGCGCAGCAGATGGGCAAGCCGGTCCAGCCGCTCCTGCGGCACGCCGCCGTCCGGAAGCCCTATGGCCGCCTGCTCTTCGCGGAATCCCTCCAGATCGTTCCTCAGGTCATTCAGTTCCGTGTCCAGCTGAGTCATGGTCCCCGCGGCTTCCTCGATGGATTTCCGCAGCTGGACATGATACTGCGCATGCGATTCCGGGTATGATTCCAGCCGGAGAGCAACCTCTTCCAGCCGGCTCTCCGTCTCCCTCAAGTCGATCACCGATTCGAACATCCGGATTTGCCTGGCCTTGTACGAAGCCTTTTTCCGCTGCCGGATCAGCTCGTCAAGCCGCTGCTGATCCCGGCGCAGCTGCTGGTCCCGTTTCGTGATATCACGCACCTTTTCCGCTGCCTTCTGCCACGCCTTGTATTCCGCCAGGTTGCGCTTCGGCATCCCGCTTTTTTGGATGAGCTCCTTGCCGGCCCGGTCGGGGTCGAATCCACCCATGGCCTCCCGGTGTATCCAGGCGGCAAAATCATGATCGTCGCCGGTCAACAGCTGGGAAAGGGAGAGATTGTAGCGCTGCTGATGCTCGCGGGGCGGGACGGGCAGCTCACCCTCACTGGCAGTGCCGCGCATCAGCCGTCGCCGGCCGTCTTCGTACCCGGCCGACCACTCTTCTTCGCCGATGACAAGCTTGCTGCGCAGCGAGACGTGATGCAGCTGATAGCCGAATTTCGCCAGGTCCTGCTCCGCCGCTTCCGGCCAGAGCAGATAGTTCATGACCCGGGAGGATGTGGTTTTCCCGGATGCGTTGGGTCCGGCCACGATAACCACTCCCGGACCGAGATCTTCCAGCCGGATGCTTCCCGGCAGACCCGGCATGCGGATGATATTCAGTTCCCGGAAAGCAAGTTGCCTGGTCGCCGTCATTTCCGTTCCTCCGCCTGGGTGATCAGTGTCTGGAGCAGTGTCATGGACCGCGATCGGAACAGCGCCTCGATCATTTCATCGGTCGGCTCGGGCGGAACCTGGCCGCCCTCCACCACCGGCTTGAACACTCCATTGGCGGCAAGCGTCCGGTACTCTTCACGGAACGCATCCAGCAGCTCGCGCAGTTCTTCCGGATATTTCGTCCGTGCACTGCCGGATTCCCCGTTAGGCTGCGCGCTGACCGGGCTGTCAGCATGTCCACCGTCCTGCCCGCCTGACGCCACCCCTGCCGCCAGGTTGCGGTCAATGTGCAGGATCCAGGATGCCAGAAGACCGGCCGGATTGCTGCTTTCCGCCAGTTTTTCCAGATCGGTTTCAAGCTGCGGCTCCTCAACCCATTTCCGCACCACGGCCCTGAGATCCTCGGCAACAGGAATATATTCTCCCTCATTTTCCTTCTGCACATCCAGAAAACGATTCAGGACCGAAGCCGTGCCGCGACACCACACCGTGAGTACAAGCAACTGCAATGCATCACTCCGGATCGCGGGATCATCCGCCAGCATACGAAGCTTGTCCTGAAACTCCCCCCGCATCCGGGACCCGGGCGCATCGGCGACCTCGTATTTCAGCGTCACATAACGGATGGGCGCCACAGGCACCACCGCGGACGATCCGGCCGTGTCAATGATGCGCACGGTACCGGCTTCGGCTTCCCCGGCATCGAACGGATGCGGCGCGCCCGGATAGAACACTTCCGGCGCCGAATCCCGCCAGACGATCTGCTTGTGGATGTGTCCCAGCACCCAGTAATCCAGCCCCGTCCCGTTAAAATCGGCGGAAGTCACCGGGGCATATACACTGTCGGACTGGTTCACATCGCAGTGCAGGAGTCCGACCGAGACCAGTCCGCTCTGCGGCGGAGGTTCGTACGCCTCCATCGGATTGCGGCTATATCGGGATTGCTGTTCGGGGAAGGACCAGCCCGTGACCTGGAGTTGCTCCCCGTTGCGGACGGTGATCGTGCGGGTCTCCCACCGGCCGTTGCGTCCCAGCAGATGCACCAGCGGCCCGGCCTCGGTATCGCCCTCCGATTCAGCGCGGGATCCGAAATCGGAACCGGCGGTGGGGGTATCCGATGCAGCACTGCTGCCGGGCCCTCTGCCGGGCTGGTAGGCGGTCAGACGCTCTACCAGCTCAGGCAGCACTTCATGGTCATGGTTTCCGCTTACCATCACGACCGGAATGCATGCATCCACCAGCCGCAGGATCCCTTTTTCCAGCTCGGCCGAGGCCTCGTAAAACCGGTTGGACTGGTCCACCAGATCGCCCCCCAGAAGGAGTGCATCCATATCCTCCCGGATCGCCAGATCGACGATTCGGTGCCAGGTTTGCGCGCTTGCGGTCAGGCCGGGGTCGCTCTCTTCAAACGGCAGCGAGGAGTGCCGACCCAGATGCAGGTCCGATGTTGCCAGCAGTTTCACAGGTGATCTCTGTTGGATGGGGTTTCCGCTACTCAAAGCTAACAATATAGCAGGAAATTGCCAGCAACACCTACCATGTGGTCACCGATATCTGTACAGGATATACAAACCGACGTGTTTTACCGTTATATGAAGTGCTCTTCCGTTGTATTATCCCTACCCGTTATATTTTGCCTGCATTGATTATGCCTGATCATGCCGCATGCTCCTGCCATTTCCGGGCGTTTCAGGAAGGCAGACGATAACCGGGAGAGATTTTTTTTTGAAAACTCGGCTCGCGATGCCATGCGCTTTCAACCATCCATTCGCTTTCAACCATCCATGCACTTTCAATCCGGCACGCGCTTTCAACCACTGGTCGCCACGGCTTTTTTCGTGACTGCCCTGCTTGTTGCTGCGTGTGCGGATGATCCCGATCCCGATATTTCCGGGACGGTCACCCGGCCCGACAGCACCCCGGTGGCCGGCGCCGAGGTCATGATCGCCTACCAGCTGGAAGGACGTGAGCCCCGCTCCTCTTCAACGAGCGCTGGCGTTGTGGACCTGTCTGCGGATCTGTCTGCGGACCTGTTTAAGGATCTGTCTTATGCTGATATGGCCAAATCCGGGAGCGACCATCCGGATGGCGCAGCCGTGCCTGATACCAACCGCATCTACCCGCCTGTGCCCAATCCCAGCTGTGACGGCTTCCAGTCGGTACGGTTTGAACTGGCCGACTCGGCCTCCGTCACCCTGTTCGCGCGCTCGCTGCATGGGCTCACCGATTACGACCACCTGTTCCAGGAGCCCTATCCACCCGGCGAGCATCAGATAACCTACCAAATGCTCCCCGGCTTATACGAGATCAACGTCACCTTCCTGCCTGATACACTGGTCTCGTTCATCGTTCCGGAGCTGGCCGATCTGGAATGGGACCGCGGCCAGCCGCTGACCGAATGCGACGGCATGGAGGGCTTTCCCACCGAAACAATCGATATCACGGACGACAAGGGCCGATTTACCGTCAACCGCGAGGACCTTATCTGGCGCCCGCGCTTTTTCCCCATCACCGCTGAAGACGGGGCCCGCTACAGGCTGGGTGTCCACGCCGCCCTGTTTGTCCGGCCCGCCGCCGATGATGACGCAAACGACCCGGCACCTGTAACCCATTTCAGGGAAATCGACCTGTCCCGGTCCGGCCATTTTGTCGAATTGACCCATCCCGGGCAATAAGCCCCGACCCTGCCCGTTTCGGCTTGCATGTGAATGAATAACAACATGTTCAGTCACCAGAACCTGCGTGATGGCCTGAGTACATGGTCGTATACGACATTGGGTAATTGGAACAGGAACCATAAAATCATCGACACTATGCAATATGTAAAACCACTGTTTGCCGCACTCATCTTCCTAACCTTGACTTTCACGCTAGCTGCCTGTGACGAAGATGATGTCACCGGACCGAATATTCCCTCCGAGGTGCCCTCTCCACCCAATTTCAGTCAGATGGGGATGGAAACCGACTTGTTCACCTTTGGCAAGATTGCCGGAAAAGAGGTTCAGCACCCATCAGGGCTTCTGTCATCAGACATATGGACTGCATTCACTGAAAAACCGGCTATATCTGTGGCCACGGTTCAGGAAGAAGAGGCAGACCCCTTTTTGATGGCCACCTTGTTGGTGTCGATGATCGAAAGTGCCTACTCGGTACACACCATCTATTCCGATTTTTTCACGCAAAGCGCCGTTCCTGGTACCGTTGAGATCTCCGGGAACGAGTTTTCCTGGAGTTTTTCCGCTCAGAATCCCGAGCTCGATGAAACCGTGGATATCAAGGTGACGGCTACGGTGATGGAAGAGGATGTCGACTGGAGCGTGATTGCCTCGGCCGATCTTGAGGAAGGAGGTTTTGAGGAACAGCAGATCGTCGACGGGACATCCACGCTGGACGGCCATGCCGGTGACTGGTCGATCAACCTCAATGTTCCCGAGGCAGGATTCAGCTTCGCCAGTTCGGTCACCTGGGATTTTGACGGCGACAAGCTCGAAAAACTGGACATCACAACCAGCCTCACCGAAGACGAAACCGAATTTTCTCAGGAAGCAGCGGCTGTGTACACACTCGACGGCACCGAGGCCACCATCAGCAACGGACAGATCCAGTCCCCCGAATTCGAAGGGGATGAGTACTTCGAAGGGATCGATATCACCCAGCCCTTTACGATTTCCTGGGACACCGAAAGTCAAACCGGAATGATTTCCATTGACAACCGCAACTTCTGCTGGGATGAAAACCAGGAGCCTGCAGACTGCTGATCAGTTTCTCTGGAAGCGGTCCAGCACATCGTCGATGATGTCGCGGCCTTCATCCACGACGCGGTCCCGCAGATACTGCTCAATACGCTCACGGATGGCGCTTTCGTCGAAGCCCGGACGCGGGTTGTCGGCTGTGCCACGGATCGTGACCGGAAGCGCCAGCATGCCGTCATCCCTTTTGAGAGCTTCACGGCCCTCTTCGGGGATCCGGTCGCCCAAACGGTCGGCCCAGACACCCGGGAGCACGATTTCGGCGCGGTAATCAAGCTGGCCGTCGATCAGATTCTGGGTTCCGGAAAGGTTGAGCCCAAGATCCTGGCTGGTCAGGTTGAAATCTTCCAGGGTCATCACACCGTCCGAGATATCGTAGTTGGCGGTCCACTGGTCCAGGGCCAGGTCGCGAAGCTCCTGAAGGCCAAGGAGGTTGGACAGCTCGACCTGAATGGGATGATCGGTAATGCGCGCCTCCTCCATGCCGAAGTCGCCCTCAGCGAGCAGCTTCATCATGTCCATTTCCAGGTACTCGTCGAACTCGGCATTGAAATCGGTCGAACCGTTGAAGTTGGCACGCACGTGCTCGGCAAGGTTCGATTGCCCTCCGAGATCGAAGTCATTGAACAACTGCTCAACCCGCAGGTCCTCCAGATTTCCGGTGAAACGGAAACCGGTATGGTCGATGGCAAAGACATCCCATCGAAAGCTTCCGTCCATGGTGCCTCCGTACATCGCCAGGCGTGCATCCTCGGAGCGGATGTGGTCCGGGGCCATTTCCACGGTTCCCCTGATGTCAGTAGCCTCCATGGCAAAAAACTGCAGACGCTCTATCTCCACATCCAGGCTTCCGCTCATGTTGGGCAGCCAGGCATCGAACGGCTCGGGTTCCGGCTGCTCTTCGTAATCCATAAACTCATCCGCATTGAAAAATTCGGAGCGAAAGTCTCCCGAGAACTGTGCCGGCGGCGCCTCGCCGGGTTCATGCATCAGTGATTTGTAATTTCGGACCGTGCCGGACAGATTGTAATCGGATTCACCGAAAAGAAAGCTTACCCCATCGGCATTCAGCTCGTCGCCCTGGAACACCAGTTCGCCGTCCAGGTCTTTCAGTGGCAGCATCAGGTCAGGCGAGTTCATGTTGACAGCCTCGGCCGTGACGGTCCCGTCCAGCTGGATCGCCTCAAGGTCATCGATCCGTCCCCGCAGACGCGTACCGGAATCCACCCGGCCCGACATCACCAGGCCGAACTCTTCCTCCAGCGGGTAGTACTGCTCCATCTCGTCCAGCGCCAGCACACCGTTGATACGAAGATCGAAAGTCGCGTTCTCTTCCATGTAGTCACCGACGCTGCCGCTCATGGAGAAGCGGTTGGACCCTGACCGGATGGCCGAGCTGCTGATAGTCAGATCGCGCTGGGTCACATTGCCCTGTGCCGTGAGGCTCTCGATGGGCTGCCCGAGTTCATGGTAGGCGATATAGCCGTCGGCCAGCTCCATATCCAGGTTGAACGTGGCGTTTTCCGGATCGCCGGCCTGTCCACTGGCCGTTCCGCTCAGGGTTATGCGGCCCCTCATGGACAGGGTATCCTCGTCGATCGGCATATACTCTTTCACGGTCGCCAGGTCCCATGTCACGTCACCGTTGAGGCGGAAGGTGGCCGCATCCATATCCAGCGGCGAGGTGAGCCGGCCGGTGACCGAAAAACGGTTGTCCGAAGAGCGGGCCGATGCCCGGTCGATCCGCACTTCGCGATGGGTCGCGCGCAACTCGACCAGGATATCCTCGAGGGGCCGCTCGACCTCGGTATGGGCTATTCGGCCGTCGGACAGGTTTGCCGTCACCTCGAACTGCGCATCCTCGGGGGTCCTGAGCGGACCACTGGCCGACGCGGCGATCTCAACGAGTCCGGCCAGGGAAGTGATGTCAAATTCCTCCAGCGGCACATAGCGGCCGGCCGTAGACAGATCGGCGTTCATGGATCCGGAAAAGCTGAACCGCGCCCCTTCCTCGAGGGGATTGCGGATTTCGGCGGAAGCACTCAGCCGGGTCTCACCCGCCGTGGCTTCGAATGTGTTAATGGTGATGAGCTCGTTGTCGGCATCGGCCCTAAGTGTGATGTCAGAAATGCGCTCGGGCACGTCGCTGTGACGGATATAGCCGTCGGTAATGGCGGCGCGGGCCTCGAATGCCGGCACGTCCTCCTCCGTAACCCGTCCTTGCAGAGTCACGACGAAATCGAGCCCGCCCCCGGTTTCCAGATCGCCGAGCAGCTCATCGTATTCCGGCGGTACCAGATCCAGCAGCGTACTAAAGTCATCGGACCCGGATTCGATGCGCATGTCGACCAGCGGCTCCCCTCCGCCCCAGTCCGATACACTACCCTCCAGTGTGAGGTCCAGTCCGAGCAGGTTCAGCGTCCCGTCGCTGATGTTGAGCACCTCGCCGGCCAAGTCCAGCACCGACGTCTGTGACAGGGAAAAACCGAGTCCGGATACCATCTGCTGGCCTTCCAGCGTCACATCCAGCCGCCCTAGCGTGAGATCGAGCGTGCTTTCCAGTACATCGGAAAACTGCAGTGAACTGCGAAGATCCATATCCTCCAGGAGTACGGAGGTCCTGTTCTGATAGTCCTGCATGCCGAATCGGGCGTCGGTGATAATAATCTCGGAAAGGTCCAGATCGGGCAGTTCCACAACCTCATCTTCTGGCAGCTCATCGGGTTCCTCCGGGAAAAAATCATCCAGGTTGGTCGTTCCGTCGCGATATATCATGTAGGTGAAATCGGGACGGTCAATCTGCAGCCTGTGGACGCTAACCTCACCGCCAAGCAGTGGCATAAGGTTCATGGAAACCAGGATCCGGTCCACGTTCGCCAGTTTATCCTCCCGCGGATCGGGCACTTCAAGCCCTTCGATGACCAGTCCCAGACGGGGAAAGGTGCTTAAGAATGTATAGGACAACCGCTCAATCTGAACGTCACGACCGGTGGCATCCTGGACGACCGGCAGCACCCAGGTGCGAAGCCGTTCGTCGGTCAGGTAGAACGACAGACCAACGATAAGGATCAGCAGGATAAGGATAATGATTCCGAGGACCAGCGCTAGCTTTTTCATGGGATTGGTTATTTCGGATTCTCAGGGGCTCAGGGAGCATTTTTGAAGATAAAGGCTATTTGCGGCCAGCACCCCAGTTTTCAACGGCCTTCTGAACACAAGATAAAGAAATCAGCTGTGCAAACCCATGCCGGGTATGCGCGGCCGGCAGCATTTCCGACGTTGCAAGTAGCATTTCCGGCGTTGCGATCTGTGTCATCTGTTCCTGGCGCAGCCGGCATGGCTACAGGCGTGCGTATTCGGCACCATTACCGGCGGCGTTTGCGGAATTATAGCGAAGCGATTGGAGCAATCACCGGCAAGCACACGCTTCGGATATCAGCTCCCTGGATTTCAGGAATTCGCAGAGAAGCTCGCACAGATCGGGTTTACCGATTTCCTGCAGGTCATATCCAACTTTGACCACCGGCTGTTCGATAGAGATTACACGGGTCAGGTCGATCGGCGTACCGATGATCACCGCATCGCAGTCGATGGCGCGGATGGTGGCTTCCAGGTCGCGCTTCTGCTGTTCGCCGTACCCCATGGCCGGGAGCAGGGCGGCCGTCTCCGGATAGGTGGCAAAGGTATCGCGGATCTTGCCCACGGCGTAGGAACGCGGATTGATGCACTCAATAGCCCCGAATTTCAGGGCGGCCACTGTGCCTGCGCCCATTTTCATCTGACCGTGTGTGAGCGTGGGGCCGTCCTCGACCACCAGCACCCGCTTGCCGCGGATCCTGTCGGGATGATCCACCGAGATCGGGGAAGCTGCATCCACCACACGGGCTCCCGGATTCACCTTGAGGATATTGTGCCTGAGCTGATGGAGCTGCTCCGGGTCTGATGTGTCGATCTTGTTGATCACGACGATATCGGCCATGCGAAGCGCCGTCTCGCCGGGGTAATAGCTCAGTTCGTGTCCGGCCCGATGCGGATCGGTCACGGTGATCATGAGATCGGGCTGGTAGAACGGGAAGTCGTTGTTGCCACCGTCCCAGATAATCACGTCCGCCTCCTTCTCCGCCTCGCGCAGGATGGCCTCGTAATCCACCCCGGCATAGATCACGTTTCCACGCACGACATGCGGCTCATACTCTTCCATCTCCTCGATAGTGCAATGGTGCTTGTTCAGATCCTCGACGGTGGCAAAGCGTTGCACTTTCTGCTCGTTCAGGTTCCCATACGGCATGGGATGGCGGATGGCGACGACCTTGAGTCCCATATCCATCAGGAGTTCGATAATCCGGCGCGAGGTCTGGCTCTTGCCGCATCCGGTGCGCACCGCCCCGACGGCGATGACCGGCTTGCTGCTGGCGATCATGGACTGGCGCGGCCCGATCAGCAGGAAATCGGCGCCGGCGGTGTTTACGAGCGACGCGACATGCATCACCTCCTGGTAGGATATGTCGCTGTAGGAAAACGCGCAGATATCGACATGCCGGTCACGGATGAGCGCGGGCAGATCGGATTGGGCGTGGATGGGGATGCCCTCGGGGTACAGCGGGCCGGCCAGTTCGGCCGGATAGCGCCGCCCGTCGATATCCGGGATCTGTGCGGCGGTAAAGGCGACGACATTGAATTCCTCGCGGTCGCGGTAGCAGGTGTTGAAGTTGTGGAAGTCACGGCCGGCTGCGCCGATGATGATGACGTTTTTTCTGCTGGATTTCATGCTTGCTCCTTTTAATAGTAAGATGAATATGACGGATGATCCGGGCTCCGGTGTCCCGCGTTCCGATACCCCGCATTTCTTCAGGATGGCCACAAGGAAAATCCCTCGGAACAATCTCGAGGGTGTTCGCAGGGTAGTCCGTGAGGAAACCGAATCCGGATAAATAATGGTATGGAATATCTGAAACTGCCGGTCGCAAGTTACATGATACCGGCACGTGAGGCAAGAAAAAGCGCTTACAGTATGTAATCCAGCTTTAAAGGATGTTTCATCTTGCACCGGGGTGTCGTATGTTACGCCATAGATTTGCGTTTGCCGGTCGCCCCTGGGCGGTCACGTATGGCCGGATGTCTGCGGACAGCAAGATAATGCCGGTCGCCAGCGGGCGTCATGTATGGCAGGCCGTCTGCGGACAGTTGCTTATGGCGCGACGTCTGCGGACAGCCACGTGTTACCCGTCGTCCTCGGGCGGTCATGTTCAGGCCCGCGGACGGACGTGGGTATGTCTGAAATTATTTGTTTCCCTCACACCAAGCGAGAACCCTATGAAACCTCCGAAACGTCGCTCCTGGGCGGAGCCCTACAAGATCAAGATGGTGGAACCCGTAAAGATGACTACGCGGGAAGACCGTGAGAATGCCATTCAGGAAGCCGGCTACAACACCTTCTTACTGCGTTCCGATGATGTCTACATTGACCTGCTCACCGACAGCGGCACCTCGGCCATGAGCGACCGCCAGTGGGCCGGCATGATGCTCGGCGATGAAGCCTATGCCGGAAGCCGCAACTACTACAACCTGGAAGAGGCCGTCCGCACCTATTACGGCTACAAGTACCTGGTGCCCACTCACCAGGGCCGCGCCGCAGAGCACCTGATATCAAAGATTATGATCAAGCAGGGTGATGTGGTCCCCGGCAACATGTATTTCACCACCACACGCCTGCACCAGGAGCTGGCGGGCGGAACATTTGCAGACGTCATCATCGACGAGGCCCACAATCCCGAAAATGAGCACCCGTTCAAGGGCAACGTCGACCTACAAAAGCTGGAGGATCTGATCAAAAAACACGGTGCCGATCGCATACCGTACGTGAGCATCGCCACCTCGGTCAACATGGCGGGCGGACAGCCCATATCCATGGAAAACCTGCGCCAGGTTCGCGAGCTGACGCAAAAACACGACATCCCCATCATCCACGATATGACCCGCGTCGCCGAGAATGCCTACTTCATCAAGATGAAAGAGCCCGGTTTCAGTGAGACCCCGATAGCCGATATCGTACGGCAGCTTTGCGACCTCACCGACGGGGCAACGATGAGCGCCAAGAAGGACGCACTCGTCAACATCGGCGGCTTCCTTGCCATCAATGATCAGGAGATATTCGAGGAAGCGCGCAACCTGGTCGTGGTGTACGAAGGCTTGCATACCTACGGCGGACTGGCCGGACGCGACATGGAGGCCATGTCCCTCGGCATCGCCGAATCGGTACAGGAAGACCACATCCGCGCCCGGGTGGGACAGGTTCAGTACCTGGGCGACAAGCTGATCAACTGGGAGATCCCGGTGGTGCGGCCTGTCGGCAGCCACGGCGTGTTCCTGGATGCCCGCAAGATCCTCCCGCACATATCACAGGATGCGTTCCCGGCCCAGACGCTGGCCGCGGCCCTGTACCTCGACTCGGGAGTCCGCTCCATGGAACGCGGTGTGGTTTCGGCCGGACGCAATCCCGAGACGGGCGATCACAACTACCCCAAACTGGAGCTGGTGCGGCTGACCATCCCCCGGAGGGTATACACCCAGGCCCATATGGACGTCGTTGCCGAATCCGTGGCCGAAGTCTATGAAAACCGTAAAAAGATCAACGGTCTGAAGATGGTCTACGAACCGAAATACCTGCGGTTTTTCCAGGCGCGGTTCGAGCCCATTTGAAGCCAGCGTACCGGCTCAATGCCCGCGTCCGGGCCCAATTGTCCGTTTTCCGGATCAATCCTCCGAGCGCGTCAGCAGCCGGCGCAGTTCGGTAAGCAGCATGAGCGCCTCGATGGGGGTCATGCGGTTTGGATCAGCGCTTTCCAGCTTGTTTTTGACGGTCTCCAGATTGGGGTCGATATCGGTCTGAAACAGTGACATCTGGGCTATGACGCCCTGCCTTTCGGTCTGTCGCAGCGCTTCCCGTGCCGCCGTCTTCTTCCGCACCGAAGCTGCGACTTTCCCGCGACCGGGCGATTCCGCGCCGGCGGCCTCATCCGCACCCGCCGCGGCGCCCTTGTCAAGGGTACCGGACGAGCGCGTTACGTCCAGGCTGTGCGACTCCAGATTGCCGAGGATTTCTTTGGCGCGCAAGATGAGCAGCTGCGGCAGGCCCGCCATGGCCGCCACCTGAATGCCGTAGCTGTGGTCCGCCCCGCCCGGCACCAGCTTGCGCAGGAAGATGATCCGCCCCTTGTGCTCCTTGACCTGGATGTTGTAGTTGATGATGCGGTCATAGAGGCTCTCAAGCTCATTGAGCTCATGGTAATGCGTGGCAAAAAGCGTTTTGGCGGCGACCGACGGCTGATTGTGAAGATATTCCGCCAGCGCCCAGGCGATGCTCAATCCGTCAAACGTACTCGTGCCCCGGCCGATCTCGTCCAACAGTATCAGGGAACGCGGAGTGGCATTGTTCAGGATGTTGGCCGCCTCGTTCATCTCCACCAGGAACGTGCTCTCACCGGCCGCCAAATTGTCGGACGCCCCCACCCGCGTGAAGATCTTGTCGACCACGCTGATGCGCGCCTCTTTCGCCGGCACGAACGACCCGACCTGCGCAAGCAGCACAATGAGGCCCGTCTGCCGCAAAATAATACTCTTGCCCGCCATGTTCGGACCGGTGATGATCAGGATCTGGTCCGATTCGCTGTCCACCTTCACATCATTGGGAATAAACGGCTCGCCCTGCGGCAGAAAGCGTTCCACGACCGGATGTCGTCCGCCCTTGATCGCGATCTCCGTGCCTTCATGCACTGCCGGTTTCACATAGTTGTACCGGTAGGCCACTTCGGCCAGACTCTGCAGGCCGTCGAGGTGCGCGAGGGCATCGGCATTGTTCTGGATGGATTCGGCCTGTCCGGCAACCACCTCCAGCAGCTCCTGAAAAAGCTCCTGCTCCAGCACCTGGCTGCGCTCTTCCGATGAGAGGATCTTCTCTTCGATCTCCTTCAGCTCCGGGGTGATGTATCGCTCGGCGTTGACCAGCGTCTGCTTGCGGATGAAATCATCGGGCACCTTGTCTTTGTGGGCGTTGGTTACCTCGATGTAGTAGCCGAACACGCGGTTGTATCCCAGCTTTAGGGACGGGATATGGGTCCGCTCGACCAGGTCCTTCTGGATGCGGGCGATATATTCCTTGCCGTTGCGGGCGATATCACGGATCTCGTCCAGCTCATTCGAATAGCCGTCACGGATGAAGCCGCCGTCGCGGATGCCCGCCGGCGGTTCATCCACCAGGGCGGAATCGATCCGCTCCTGCAGCCCGGCATGGATGGACAGCCGGCTCTCGATCTCCCCGAGCAGCGGATCCTCCAGGTCACCCAGCAGCTTCTTGATTCCGGGCAGGCGGTTGAGCGAATCATTGAGTTGCTTCAGTTCGCGCGCATTGGCCCGCTTGACGCATATGCGTGACACCAGACGCTCCAGGTCGCCGATCTCCCCGAGGATCTCGCGTAGCTGCTGGCGGAGATCATGCCGGATGTGCAGCACCTCCACGGCCTGCAGCCGGCGCCGTATTTCCCCGGGATCCTTCAGCGGTCGCATCAGCCATCTGCGCAGCAGCCGGCCGCCCATCGCGGTCTCCGTCTCGTCGAGGATCGAGATGAGCGTGCCTTCCGTGCTGCCTTTGTGCAGGCTGGTGATCAGCTCCAGGTTCCGCTTGGTGGATGAGTCGAGCAGCATGTAACCCGAATTGTCGAACGCGTAGATGGTGCGCAGGTGTCCGAGCGAGGCTTTCTGGTTCTCGCGCACATAGTGGAGCAATGCCCCGGCGGCAACATGCGATGTCCCGAGCTCTTCGATGCCGAAGCCCTTGAGAGAGTGCGTGCCGAAATGCTCCAGGAGCACATCATACCCGTACCGGCCCTCGTAGACCCACTCCTCCTGCCAGGTGATCACGTATCCGGACAGCCACTCCGGTACCGTTGATTTCAGCTTCTTGTTGATCAGGATCTCGGCCGGATCCAGTGAAGCCAGCACTTCCCGCAACTCGTTCTGAGGCAGCTCGGAAACGGCAAACTCACCCGTGGAAATGTCCGCAAAGGCCAGCCCGTACGATTTTGCACCGGGATGCACGGACGCCACGTAATTGTTCCGGTTCCGGTCCAGTACCTTATCGGACAGCGTGACACCCGGCGTGACCACCTCGGTGATCTCACGGTTGACCAGTTTGCGTCCCGCCGCCCGGGCCTGCGCCGGATCCTCCGACTGATCGCACACCGCCACCCGATACCCTTTTTTGACCAGTTTGGGCAGATAACTTTCCAGCGCATGATACGGAAAACCGGCCAGTGGGGTCTGGTCGCCCGCATTGTTGCGACGGGTCAGCGTAATCCCCAGCTCCCGGCTTATCATGATCGCATCGTCGGAAAACGTCTCGTAAAAATCACCGACCCGGAACAGCAACAACGTCCCCGGATGCTTCTCCTTGATCTCCTGATACTGGCGCATCAGGGGAGTCACCTCTTTTCTTCCGGTCGCCCTAGTCGATTTTGCCATGCGGTCCTGTTATTTTGTAATCTTGAAAAATAGGGTAACTCCAGGACAAGGTAAATTGGCAGTTGGATGTCCAGGCTGTTCAATACCCTCTTCCAAACCCATACCCCCTTTCAAACCCATACACCTCGATATTCATGTACCCGAAGCTGCCCAAATCTTTTTTTCTGGTGGATGATGTGGTCTCCAGGGCCCGGACTCTGCTGGGATGCCGTCTCTGGACCCGGATCAACGGTGCGGTAACCGCCGGCGTCATCGTGGAGACCGAGGCCTACGACGGCCGGTCCGACCGGGCTTCACATGCCTATGGCGGCAGGCGCACGCCCCGTACAACCGTTTTCTATCGCGAGGGTGGAATAGCCTATACTTACCTGTGCTACGGTATTCATACACTTTTCAATGTCATCACAGGTCCTGAAGAGGTCCCTCACGCCGTGCTGGTGCGGGCCATACGGCCTTGCGAAGGCATCGACACCATCCTCAAGCGCCGGAACCAGTCAGCTGTGCGTCGCAACACGGGAGGCGGACCGGGACTGGTTAGCCAGGCATTGGGCATCACTACGGAACTGAACGGGACGGATCTGGGCGGTGAAATGATCTGGATTACCCGTGGTGATCGCGAGGAACAGCCAAGCGCTGAAAATGTCATCGCGTCCCGACGGGTGGGTATTGACTACGCCGGACCGGACGCACACCTTCCCTGGAGATTCCGTATCAAAAACTCGGTGCACACGAGTCCAGCAAGATAGTCCGTCAAAACAACTACACGAGGGTACCGCAAAGCCGTTCCCGTACTTGTCAGCAGTCGCCAAAGTCGCCATTTGTTACCGATAACTCCGGAAGTTGCCGATTCTGTCAGCAACCACCGGACTCGTCAGACCGGATACGCATTCGGCAAGACCGGATGGGCGCCGAAGCGCCCGATCGGGTTGTGTTATTCCTGCTGCATTTGAGATTCCTGAAGCATCTGCTGCATTTTCTGTTGCAGTTCAGGATCGGTCTGAACGGTCATGAAGATCTCCTGGAAGCGATCGAGTTCGAGTCCTTCTTCCTCAATGGCCGAGACCAGTTTGTCTTCCATTTCCATCTCGATCTCGCCTATTTTGCCCGAAGCGGATTCGAACTTCTCGACATCGGATTCCGAAACCTCCATCTCTTCGGCAGACTGTTCCATCTGCATACCCTGAAGGATTTTGTTGTAGGTTTCGACATCCAGCTCTTCCTCTTCCACAATGGCGACCATTTCGATCTGAGCTTCGTTCTGGATTTGCTGGGCTTTGATGGATGCATCAACAAAAATCTGCAGCTCCTGGTCGGTCACCTCCGGCATATCCTCGGGCGGGGCCGGCTGCTCGAATTGGGCGTGTGCCGAAGCGGCGCCAAAAATTACCATTACAACTGCAATACATGTTGACATCAACGGATATTTCATTTTTTTCCTCTATTGGTACGTTACAAGACTTGTTTAAAACCGATATAACTTATGAAACATAGAAATATTTTGGGAAAATTTCGAATTTGCTTCATAGCTTGTGATCATAATAGAGGACCACAAACAGAACTCTATTTCTTTCAATCATTTATGCTTACACCCTCACACAGGCTGGTGAAATGAAGCAAAAAAAAAGAAAAACCGGCTCCCTGGTGATCTGGCTGGGTGCCCTGATGGTCATCCTGATAGTCGCCTATTTTGCGGCAGTGCTGATCATGGAACGGACGTCCGGCCCGGTCCACTCTGAAACCCATCCACCCGAACCGGCTTTCATCCATGACGATGAGCCGGTCATTGAAAGCATAGTTCGCTGGCACATCGTTGAAAACATGGATATGGCCGCCATCAACCAGCGCCTGCCCGAGCCGTACGAGGTGCTGGTGCTGAATGAAGATATCACGGCCAACCAGGCCCCCGATTACGTAGTGATCAGGGGCAGTGGGGATGTGCCCGAACTGAGCCGGGTGCTCGTTGACGCCGGCTACACCCACAGGTTCATGAACCTGGCCGTTTACGAGTTGCGGGACCGCCGTCTCGAGCCGGTTCTCCTGGTGGATGGGGAAGCGATCCGGGACGAACACGGCCGGCAACTGATCGACCAGGTACCTGCGGATCATGGCTATGCGCTCGTGCTGGGGTCTTTTGAAAATGACACGCTTTATGACGCGCCTGTCACACTTCTTGAGATCGTCATGCTCAACGAACAGGGCCGCGAGGCCAGTGATGATATCATCCTGTACTGGGATCCTTCGGAATCGGCATACAAGGCCACCAATACGTTCGGTGCTCCCTGATCCCTGAATCTATTTATTTATTCTGGACAGGATATTGATTATTTTGATTTCGTATTCTGACATCCATCATACCACACTTCTTATGAACAAGCATCGGGTCATTGCCCTTTCGATACTGATTCTTGCAGCCGTTTTACTGCGCTTCCTTCCCCATCCACCCAACTTCACGCCTATTGCCGCACTTGCGCTTTTTTGCGGTGCTGTTTTCCGTGACCGGAACCTGGCGCTTATCCTGCCGCTTGCCGTGATGATGGTCACCGATCTGTTCCTGGGATGGCACGGCACGATCCTGTTTGTTTATGGTTCTTTTGTCCTGATGGTCCTAATCGGGCGTGCACTGAAGGGCCACATCACGCCCGGCTACGTCGCCGGTGGCGGCATCAGCGGTGCAATGCTGTTTTTCATCGTCACCAATTTTGGTGTCTGGCTCACCAGCGCCATGTATCCCCCGACCTGGCAGGGACTGGTTGCCACCTATATTGCCGCCATACCATTCCTGCACAACATGATACTGGGCACGCTCTTCTACAGTGCGGTGCTCTTCGGCGGGTTCTATCTGGCCGAGCGCTGGATCCCCTCGATCCGCGAATCCTCCGCTCCCCTTCGCTCCTGAAACGGCCGCCAGCGTGAGTGTGAAAGACACTGCCAAAAAGGCCGTCATTGTCGGGGCAAGTTCGGGTATCGGAGCCGCGCTGGCCGTGGAGCTGTCAAATCGCGGCTATCTGCTGGGACTCACCGCAAGGCGTACCGAAATGATCGACCGGGAGGTACGCCCGCAACTGCCATCCCCCTCCTTTTCTGCGTTCATGGATGTACTCGATATCGAGGCCTCCATCAAGACCTTGCATGAACTGATCCGCCAGATGGAAGGCATCGACATCCTTGTGATCAACGCCGGCATCTCCGGTCGCTCACCCGGCATGGAGCGGGAATCAACGGAAGAACTGATCCGCATCAATGTGCTTGGATTTGCCGGCATGCTGCACGAGGGCTACCGGATCTTTCAGCGCCAGGGGCACGGCCATATCGTGGGCATCTCATCCATCGCGTCGCTGCTCCCCCATCCCAACGGATCGGCCTATAACGCTTCCAAAGCGTTCGTATCCAACTACCTCGACAGTATCCGGCTCCGGATCAGACGCCGTGGGGAAAACATATCGGTGACGGACGTGCTCCCCGGCTACGTGCAGACCCCCATGACACAGGAAAACAAACGGATGTTCTGGGTTGCCGATGTTCAGAAAGCCGCACGGCAGATCGCCGACGACATCGCGAAAAAGCGCCACGTGAGCTATGTATCGCGGCGCTGGCGCCTGGTTGCCTGGCTGCTCTCCCTGATGCCCAGGGGCCTGCTGAACCGGATCCTGTAAGCGCAAGTCGAAGACCGGGGACGCTATTTATTCTGTACTATCCCGTTGCATTTCGTATTTTTATCCCTGTCACCCGGGCAATCTGACTGCGGGACATGACAATCCGTGTCCCAGTCAACTTCATGTCAGGTACTTGCCGATTCGGTGGTCTGAAAACCACGTATTCCCGGACTGGGATGCCGGTCTCAACAAGGGCCTTAAACAGAGACGACGGAATGATCAATAAAGAGCTGATAAAACCCGAGATATCGGAACTGATCGAACAGCAGAAATGGACCGAGCTGCGTGAATCGATCGAGGATTGGCCCATACCCGAGATAGCCGATCTCATGGAGTCGCTCGATAAACGGGACCGGGTCGTCTTCTTTCGGATCCTGCCCCGCGAGATCAGCGCCGCCACATTCGCCCATTTCGAACCGGAGCAGCAGAACGCTTTACTGCTGGAAATGACCGACGATGAGGCGCGGCAGCTGCTCGCCAACCTGGCGCCTGACGACCGGACAGCCCTGCTCGATGAGCTGCCCGGCCAGGCAACTCAACAGCTGCTTAACCTGCTCAGTCCCCAGGATCTGAAGGAAGCCCGCTTCCTGCTGGGGTATCCCGAAGAGAGTGTCGGGCGGATCATGACGCCCGATTACCTGGCTGTCAGGCCGCACTGGACCATCGGTCAGGCGCTCGACCATATCCGCAAAATGGGCCGGCAGAGTGAGACTATCAACGTGATCTACGTCACCGATCCCGGTTGGAAACTGCTGGATGCCCTGGATTTGCAACTCCTGATCCTTTCCGATCCGGACCTCAGGGTTTCTGATATCATGGACAAGTCCTTCATCGCGGTTTCGGCTTTTGATGACCGGGAGGAAGCGGTCCAGGTAATCCAGAAATACGATAAAACCGTGCTGCCCGTGGTCGATTCGGACGGTATTCTGCTCGGCATTGTAACCGTCGATGACCTTTTTGATGTAGCGGAAGAAGAGGTCACGGAGGACTTCCATAAAACCGCCGCGGTCGCACCTCTCCGCACCAGTTACCGTGAGACCTCCATCTGGTCGCTCTTCAGCAAAAGGGTCCCCTGGCTGGTGGTGCTTGTCTTTGTCAACCTCATATCCACCGGCATCATCGAGGCCTTTGAAGATGTTCTGGCATCGGCCATTGCCTTGTCGTTCTTTATTCCGCTGCTCATCGGTAGCGGCGGTAACACCGGCGCCCAATCGGCCACCCTGATGGTCCGAGCCATTGCCATCGGCGATCTCCAGCTTCGACAATGGTTTCAGGCCGTGGGAAAAGAAATGCTTGTCGGTATTACGCTGGGAGTGGCCATGGGGGTTGCCAGCATGATACTCGGCTACTACCGGGGAGGCATGGAAATCGGTATTGTAGTCGGACTTGCAATGATTGCTATCGTACTGGCCGCCAATATTATAGGTACTGTGCTTCCATTTCTGCTAACACATTTCGATATCGATCCCGCTGTGGCAAGCAGCCCCCTGGTCACCACCATTGTGGATGCCGTGGGCCTGATGATTTATTTCACTATTGCTTCCATGGTCATCGGCATTCTGCTGTGAGTGTCAGCCCTCTTACGTGCCATTCTACAGCTCTATTTTTCTGTGCTATGATTCATCCAGGTAATTGGTGACCACCTTGAGCAGCTCTTTTTTCTTGTAGGGCTTGGACATGTAGGACGAAAAGCCCTGCGACATGTAATAGTCCGCGTCACCGCGCAAGGCATGCGCCGTCAGGGCAATGACCGGGACGGAACCGTAGCCGGACTGTTTACGGATGGCTTTGAGCGTTTTCACCCCATCCATGCCCGGCCCCAGGCTGATGTCCAGAAGTACCAGGTCATAAGCTCCGGATTTCACTTCATCGAGAGCTTTCTCGCCTGAATCCACGATTACCACGTCATAATCCGGATTCAGATAGACCCTGGCGACCTCGGAGCTGTCAAAATCATCCTCCACGACCAGAATCCGCCGGGTATCATGTTTCTTTCGTTGGTCATCCTTATCAGCGTGTTCCCCTTGCGGCATGGTGCGCATCGGACCATCGGATGACACCAGGGGAATCCTGAGTGTAAAGGTTGAACCCTCTCCTTTCTTGCTGCGCACGGTGATGGCCCCGCCTATCACTTTGGCCAGCTTGCGGCTGATGGTCAATCCGAGTCCGGTACCCTCGTACTTCCTGGAGTACCCCGAGCTCTCCTGCTGAAACTCATCGAACACCCTGGGCAGGAACTCGGTGGAAATACCGATTCCCGTATCCTCCACATCAATGAGCAGCCACTCGTCCAGAAGATCCCGGTCCGTTGAGATTGCGACCTGTACATATCCCTCATCGGTGTATTTAATGGCATTGGAAAGCAAATTGTACAGGATGCGTCCCAGCAACTGCCGGTCCACATCCACAAAAAGCTCCTTGTGGTCACTTTTTACTTTCAGTTCCAGGTCTTTGTGCCTGGCCGGACGTGCATGCAGGTTGACATTGCGGGTCACTTCATCGATGATGTTGGTCCTTTCAGGCTGCACCCGGACCTTGTCTGCTTCCAGTTTGACCAGGTCAAGGACCGACTCAATGGTCTCCATGAGCCTTTGTCCGCTCGCATAAATCCGGGTGGACATCTCCTTGAACTCGCCCTCGGGCAATTCGGATTCCATGATGGTCGCAAACCCCAGTATGCCCGTAAGCGGTGTACGCATTTCATGACTCATGTTGGCGAGCAGCGCCGTCTTCACCCTGCTCATTGCTTCGGCGGTTTCCTTGGCATCAATGAGTTCCTGCTGGAATCGTATCCGGTCGGATATATCCCGCGAGTTGATCACGATGCCCTTGAGTGCAGGGTCTTTGGTCAGGTTGGATCCTATGGATTCGAGATGGACCCACTGCCCTTTACTGTCCCTGAAACGGCACTCAACAACCACTTCGTCGACCGACCGGTCACGAAGTTTTTCGAATGAACGCTTTACCTGTGCCAGATCCTCCTTGTGCACAAAATCGAAAGCCGATTTGCCTTCCAGCTCCTCTTCATTGTAACCCAGTACCTTCTTTACCGAAGGGGCCACATAGGTAAACTCTCCGTCAGGGTTGAGTACGGTGATGACATCCGAACTTTTCTGGATCAGGTGACGGAACCGTTGCTCGCTGCTGCGCAACAGGTCTTCGGCTTTGGCCCGCACGATGTGGGCTGATACCAGCTCCACCATCATGGATAGGGAATGGGCTTCCAGTTCCTTAAGCACCTCTTTAGGCTTCCTCCAGAACAGATTGACAGCACCGACATAGCCGGTTTCCTCCGAACGGAAAGGAAAGACGGCCAGGGACATCACGCCATTGAGCCTAAGCTGCTCCTGCAATCCGGAGGCCTTTTCCGGGAGGGCTCCAGCGTCCGGGAAAAACCGCATTTCACCGTCCGCCAATTCGATCCACAGGTGATCGCAGTACGGGTCCTGGTGCCCATGTCGTTCATCCGTACCATCCGGCCTCTCCGGGAAATCGTGTGTATCCCGGGACTTCGACAGGTCCGCATCCGAAGGCGCATCATGCGCAACGGGTTCAGACCAGAAATAACGTTCGCGGTGGTCCTGGATGTTTTTGTTTCCGGATGGATGGAGGCTGAGGCATGCACGATCGGCCGAGACCGACCTTGCCACCGATTTGAGAATACTTTGGATGTCGGGAGGCTTGTCCTGGATCAGCCGTGTCCGTATCTCATTGATCGTGCTTTCAAACCGCTTCCGGACCCGCGTTGTCTCGGCATGTTTGCGCTCCCGCCGAATATCCCGGAGCACAGCCACGATACCAGCCGCGTTTTGGTCCTCATCGGCGATGACCGCGAAAGACCCGCTCACCGGGATATGTCCGCCTTCTCCATCCACAAGCATGCATTGGTCGGGCAGATACCATCGGCCGGATTCGTACAGGGGCTCGTCCTCGGGGATGTCCACCGTGCTACCGTCCTTTTCCGAAACCAGACGTATCACGTCCGGCAATGGTTTTCCCGTCAGCTCATCGCCGTCACTTCCCAGCAGCGAGGCCAGTACAGGATTGGCATAGCTGATGTTCCGCTGCCAGTCCGTGGCCAGCACCGCATCGCCTATATTCCGGAGGGTCGTCGAGAGCAGCCGTTCACTCCGGTTAACCTCAAGCTGTTTCTCATGTTTGTAGAGCGCCATCTCGATGGCGGAGCGGATCTCGTTTTCACTGAACGGCTTGTGGATATAGCCATACGGCCCGGTCAATTTTGCCCGGTCGATGGTATGCAGGTCCGAGTGTGCCGTCAGATAGACGATCGGAATGATGTGCGTTTTGTGGATCTGCTGCGCCGCTTCAATACCGTCCGACTCTTTTCCCAGATGGATATCCATCAGGATGAGATCCGGTTTCTCTCTCAACGCAAGACGCACGGCATCGGCGGCATTTCCTGCCGGGCCGATAGCGGTGTATCCCATGCGATCCAGACCCGTACAAATACTTTGGGCCACGATCATCTCATCTTCGACGACCAGAATTCGCTTTTTATCTGGCATGAACTTGTTGGAATGCGAAATTGTGTGTATCGTAAATAGGTATCAGCCGTCAATATACACCATTTTACATACGCCTGAAACTGATTTGTATACTCCTGTAACGGATTTTGAAACATCGGGCAGGGACCTTCGTACCAGAGCGGGCAGGCTTCTTTAGTACCGTCTTCACCCGGTTGCACCATAGTGTGAAACGAGGGTGTTCATACTGTATCTGACTATGCCGCTTCAAACCGGAAATCTGTGGTAGAATCACCTCAACATTATCGTTGGCTGCTGTTGCCGGCCCTTCTGGGCCTGGTACTGTTTCTGCTTTTAATGCCGTGGTCCCATCCGCCGGCCCAGCTCACCGATCTGGCAGAAGAAGG
>JAWOCT010000117.1:0-14132 GCA_046483675.1 Cyclonatronaceae bacterium | reverse complement strand
TGAATCCAGTGGGAGTTTTTCAAGCACGCCTTTGTTGTTGGCCAGTAGCAGAGCGATCTGATTTGCTACCGGCAGAGGCTCGTACTGTCCCTGCTTGAGAATTTCCACAGTGCGGGCACCGCGGCTAAGCTGACGCTGCGTACTGGGGTCCAGGTCGGATCCGAATTTGGCAAACGCCTCGAGTTCGCGATACTGGGCGAGGTCCAGCTTAAGCGTGCCAGCCAGTTTTTTCATGGATTTCACCTGGGCTGCTCCACCTACACGGGATACGGAGATCCCGACATCGATAGCCGGCCGCACACCGGAGTTGAAGAGGTTTGTCTGCAGGAAGATCTGTCCGTCGGTAATGGAAATGACGTTGGTCGGGATATAGGCGGAAACATCACCGGCCTGGGTCTCGATAATGGGCAGCGCCGTGAGGGAACCACCTCCCTTGAGTTTGTCCCGAAGCGGTTCGGGGACATCATTCATGTTTTTTGCCACATCATCATTGGAATTGATCTTGGCCGCACGTTCAAGCAGACGGCTGTGCAGGTAAAAGACATCCCCGGGGTACGCTTCCCTTCCGGGAGGCCTCCTGAGCAGAAGCGAAAGTTCCCGATAGGCGGTAGCCTGTTTAGAAAGGTCATCAAAAATGACCAGAACGTGTCGTCCGGTGTCACGGAAGAACTCACCGATTGCGGCGCCGGCAAAGGGTGCGATATACTGAAGCGGGGCGGCAACAGAGGCGGGTGCCGACACGATAACCGTATATTCGGAAGCTCCATTTTCAGCAAAAACCTGATTGACCTGTGCGACGGTGGATCCTTTTTGTCCGATAGCCACATACACACAATAAACGGGTTTATCGGTATCCTGTGTTCGCTTCTGGTTGATGATGGTGTCGATAGCAATCGCTGTTTTCCCGGTCTGGCGGTCACCGATTATCAGCTCACGCTGTCCGCGGCCGATCGGTATGAGCGTGTCAATGAATTTAATCCCGGTCTGGACCGGTTCGGAAACAGGCTCACGGAAGATCACACCCGGCGCCTTGCGTTCCAGCGGAAGAGTGATCGTTTCTCCGGAAATCGGTCCTTTGCCATCGATCGGACGTCCCAGCGGGTCGATGACCCGGCCAAGGACCCCTTCCCCTACAGGCAGCGAGGCGATTTCCTTGGTCCGGTGGACCTGATCCCCTTCCTTAACAAACCGTGTACCTCCGAAAAGGACAATACCGACATTATCTTCCTCAAGATTCTGGACCATACCGCGGATGGGATTGCCATCTTCGTCCTTGGAATCCGGCAACTCCACCAGCTCGCCGGCCTGGACTTTGGACAGGCCGTATACACGGGCAATACCGTCTCCTGCTTCAAGGACGGTTCCGACATCGTAGACATCTGTCTGGCTTTCGAACCCGGCCAGCTGCTTGCGGAGAATGGCAGAAACTTCTTCTGGTTTAACGTGACTCATAGTGCGGGTGTATCAATACATTTTGAAAACATACATTCCGGCGTTTACATTGCGGTTTGCTGGAATGAGGCTTCAAGTTGTTGGAGTTTGTGTTTGATGGTACCGTCGATTACCGTATCGTCGATCCGTACGGCCATACCCCCTTTCAGGGATGGGTCCTCTTTGAAATTCAGGAGTACGCTGCTGCCTGTTTTCTTCTCGAGTGCTTTTTTCAACTCTTCGGTCTGTCCTTTGTCAGGACGTCGCACCACGAGTACCTCGACTTCCACCAGTCCCTGCTCTTTCCTGTAGAGTTTTCCGAAAGCGTCCGCTATGGCAGGCAGTTGATCTTCCCTCCTTTTTTCCAGGATCAGCTTCATAAACTGTCGGCTCAATTTGGAAACGTCTTCTGCGAAAAGCTCCCGGAGCACTTTCGATTTCACCTCCCGTGAGATGATCTGGCTCTTCAGGAAAGACCGCAGTTCCGCCGAACCGGAAATGCTTTCACTGATACGCTGCATGTCATCAGCGACTTGCTCGAGTGACTTCTTGTCCCTTGCTTCCTGGAACAGGGCCATAGTGTAACGAAGGGCGGCTTTGGTCGTGATCATGTATCAGAGGTATCAGTTGAGGTCCTTGAGATAGCTATCCACGATTTTTTTATTGCGTTTTTCGTCTATCTCCTCATCAAGAATACGCGATGCCGCCTGAATCGCCAGTTTTGAAACTTCCTCCCGGAGTTCGAGGAGAGCTTTTTTCTTCTCCTGCTCAATAGTGCTTCTGGCCTGCTCCAGAAGTTTTCCGGCTTCAGCCTTGGCTTTTTCAGCGCGGTCGGCACGCAATGCCTCGGCTTCCTCGATCGCTTCCTTGCGCATCTTTTGTGAGATGGATTCGGCCTCCTTGATGGCTTTCTCATTTTTCTCCGAGATCCGCTTCGCATCTTCCCTGGCTTTTTCAGCCGCCTCAAGCGACTCCTTAATGGCCTTTTCCCGCTCTCCAAGAGCATCGAGGATAGGCCTCCAGGCAAACTTGGTCAGCAGAAACAGAAAAAGCAGGAAGGTGATGAGAACCCAGAAGAAGAGTCCGAAGTCTACATCAAGCAGGCCTTGTGCAAATACAGGGTTCATGGTCTTGGTGTCAGGCGTTTATAGGCGAAGACGGCGATTACCGTCACGAGAATTACTTCAGAGCAAGTACAATACAGACAACCTGTCCGAACAGCGCCACACCTTCGATAAATGCAGCAGAGATCAACATGGACGTGCGGATGTCACCTGATGCTTCCGGCTGACGAGCCGAACCTTCCATTGCGCTTTTTCCGATCATACCAATACCCACAGCGGCACCGATGGTTGTGATTCCAGCTCCGAATCCAGCAGCTAAATATGCTAATTCCATTATTTTACCTCATTTTTTTCAGTTAAGCGTTTAGTAGGGAAAAGATCAATGTGCATGCTCTTCGTTGTGCTCGGCCACGGCCAGACCTATGAAGAGTGCGGATAATATGGTAAAAACATAAGCCTGAATAAAGCTGACAAGGGCTTTGATCAGGTAGACAAACAGGGTCAGCAGGACCCATACCCACGAAGTTCCGTACGCGACCCCCGGGCCAAAAAGATTAGAGAATATGAAGATGATACCCAGGATCGCCATAACAAGGATCTTGCCGGATGCCATGTTGGCAAACAGTCGAATACAGAGGGCAAAGGGTTTTGTAAAAAGGCCGATAAGCTCTACGGGCATCAGGATGAACTTGATGGGTACCGGTACTCCCGGAAACCAGAAAACATGTTTCCAGTGTTCTTTTGTAGCGAAAAGCTGGGTAGTTCCGAAGGTCATCAGGGCCAGCACGGCCGTAACGGTTATATCCGCCGTGGATGACACGCCCCATGGCATCAGGCCGAAAAAATTCATGAAGAGGATGAAGAAAAATACCGTCAGCAGATACGGAGTAAAAAAGAGGTATTTTTGAGAACCGATATTCTGCAGGGCAATCTCATCACGGATGAAGACAACCAGAGTCTCGAACACATTCTGAAAGGCTCCCTGCGGTTCTGAGCGACGGCCGATACCCTGGCGGTATTTTTTTGACAGGGGCAGGAATATGAGAAATGTAAGCAGGGCCGCTATCCAGAAGAAAACCAGGTGCGCGGTAATAGAGAAATCAAATTGCGGTTTGGTGCCATCCAGGCGTACGATCTGGTATGATGCCGGCTTGATCTTGCCGTCTTTCATTTGAGGCTCGGCCTGCACGTAGCGGGCATCGGTGAAGACATCGCTTTTGTTGAGGAGCGAGGTAGTGCTACGGTATGCATGAAGTCGGCCGTTGTCGTAGATAAGCCGGGGAAGCTCAATGGTTGCCAGGGGCTTGAAATCCAGGTAGTGTTTATCGACGACTTTTCCAATCAGGTCGATCTGATTGTCATTGTCTTTTTCGGCACCAAAGGCTGAGTTGGAAACAACAGCTACACCTGACGTAAAAATAAGCAGCACATAAAGAAAGCGTAGAAGTTGTCTCATCACGTTACCGAAATGACCCTCTGTGTTTACGTGTTAGAATATCTGTGTTTACGTGTTAGAATATAAGTCTCGACCGCGGATTTGCAAATATAGGAAAATAACAAGGCAACTGTAAAGGCAATTTGATTCAATTCTGTAAAAAGGAAGACCACGACTACCGAGGCTCCGATGAAGATCATCCGGATGGCCATGCCGAGCAGCATGGCGGACAAGTACTTGTTCATGTCCCCGTTTTTGATACGGGCAAAGGGGTAGTAGCTTGACACGGCCAGGACCGTGGTGATGGCAAACGCCAGCAGTACCGCCCCAAACGTTTCGGATGCATCCAACAACCAGAGCAGGATACCCGCCAGTAAGAGGCACACCGCATCAAAAAGCAGGATATATCCGCTAAATCTTGTCATTCCCGTCACCGGATTCGGTTTTTTTCTTCTCCATGTACTGGTTCTTTCCTGTTTTTGCCGCCAGTTTGATTACAATAGAAATCATGCTTGCAAAACCCATCAATGCACCGATTATGACGCCCCAGGGTGAAGTTTCCCAGCGCTTGTCTACATAGATTCCAATCACCACGGGAATGATCATGGAGGCCGCAATATGTGTCCCCAGTGCAATGTATTCACCGTAAGCGGCAAGATCCCTGATCTGCATAGCTTGTTTTTATGAAAATGCGGGCATTCGTTAATGGGTTGGCCCATGTAACGGGTTTAATGACAGCCGGACGTTCAGAAACGTCATGTTTTATCGGCTTGTTTCTTCCAGGCACCTTTTATTTCAGGCGCTTTTTGGTTGTTTTCCGCTTTGGATACAGCCTGATCGCCCATTTTGCATGAACCATCGATATGGGCGCCTTCTTCAACCATCAGGACCTTGGTCCGGATGTCACCGGTGATTTTCGCCGATGAACGCAAGATGAGGCGATTGGAAACCGAGACTTCACCTTCGATCGTACCGGCAATGTCCGCTTCCTTGGTATTCAGGTCGCCCTTGACCAGACCGGACTCGGAAACGATGCATTTGCTTTCGGCGTACACTTCACCATCGATTGTCCCGGAGATGCGAAGATCACTTTTGCTTTTCAGGGTTCCGGTCAGGACAGAACCAGAGCTGATAATATTGATGTTGGGCTGTCCAGGTGTTTCGTTTTTCATAACTTTTTTTTGCTGATTAGCGTTTTTGCCAAACATAGGCTGGATGACGTTAAGGTTAGTCAGGGGCGATCAGAAGATCGGCTGTGGATAAAAGTTTTAATTTAGGTTGATATACAATTCCGGGTCAAGGGATACCCCATTTTTCCAAATCTCGAAATGGATGTGGGGGCCGGTTGCCAGCAGTCCGGTCCCTCCGACCTTCCCGATGACATCCCCCTTCCGGATATAGTCCCCCGTACGGTAGATAACTTTGGAAAAATGTTTGTAGATGGTCATATATCCTTCGGCATGAAGGATATGTACGGTATAGCCGCTGTTGATGGTCCATTCGGAACTGGCGACTACCCCATCGGCAACAGCCCGCACATCGGTACCCATGCCGGCGGCAATATCGATACCGTAGTGTCCAGCTTGCGGGTTGTACCCGCCGGTGAGAGAGCCCCTGGCCGGTGGTTCAACAGGAAAAAGAAGCGTTCCGGAAAAAATATCGGAGTGGATGATCTGTTCTCCCTCAAGGGATTGCACCCGCGGATATGAGGCTACGCGGTACATGGTTGTGCGAGCTTCGGGAACAACAGGCGTGGATTCGGCAACAACTCCGGATTGCATATCTGCTGCCCTCTGGATCATGAAAACCGTATCGGCTTTATCGCGGATGACGCGTTGGATCTCGGCCAGCTGCTGGTCCCGCGCCTGCAGTGAGTCCTGAAGCGCCAGCACCCTTTGGTGGATCTGCACTACTGATGACCTTATGGCACGGTTTTCCTTGTTGAACATGTATGTTCCCAACGGGGTGACATACAACAGGGCCATCAACAAAATCATGATACCGATGGCCACACCGGCCAGGAGGGCGAACAGTTTCCCGGGATGCAAGCGATAACTGTCCTGCTGATGAGGATTCTCATCATCAAACAGCAGGATGGTCATCTCTTCCCTGCGGCGTTCGATCAGCTTTTTCAGGAGCTTTTTCACGGAGTGCAGCCGGATGATAAAATCAATAAGTGCGGGGTGTGCTGTAATTGGCTTTTGCAGCCTAAATATCAGTAATTAAATCGGATAATTCCAGTACTTCTTAGAATGATCATGCCCCCGGAACGGAGCGCGTTTTGGAACGGGTGCGTCGGCAGATCGCTGACAGGTTAACGCACCGAATAATTGGGTGCTTCCTGGGTGATCTGGACGGAATGGGGATGACTTTCATGCACGCTGGCAGCCGTGATCTGGACAAACTTGGCACGCTGCAATTCCCTGATCGTTGCTGCACCACAGTACCCCATGGCTGCCCTGAGTCCGCCAGCCATCTGGAAGACGACTTCCGAAAGATACCCCTTGAACGGCACACGTCCTTCGATCCCTTCCGGAACCAGTTTTTTGATATCTTCTTCCACATCCTGAAAATATCGGTCTTTGCTGCCCTGGTTCATGGCGCTGAGGCTGCCCATACCCCGGTAGGTCTTGTATTTCCGGGATTCATAGATAATTGTTTCACCCGGACTCTCATCCACTCCGGCAAACAGAGATCCGATCATTACGGCATCGGCGCCGCCGGCGATGGCTTTGGAAATGTCACCGGTCTGTTTGATCCCGCCATCGGCAATCAGGCCGACCCCGGCATCGCGGGTATACTCTGCGATTTCCATTATGGCGCTGAGTTGGGGTACGCCCACACCGGTCACGATGCGAGTGGTGCAGATGGAGCCGGGTCCTACCCCAACCTTGATCACATCGGCACCGGCCTTGTGGAGGTCCCGTGCCGCATCGGCCGTGGCGATATTGCCGGCAATGATTTTCAATTCCGGCCACTGTTCGCGTATCCGTTTAACGGTTTCGAAGACCCCGCGTGAATGGCCGTGCGCCGTATCAATCGTGATCACGTCGACTCCGGCTTCCACCAGA
The DNA here is from genome assembly GCA_046483675.1 of Cyclonatronaceae bacterium. GTDB lineage: Bacteria > Bacteroidota > Rhodothermia > Balneolales > Natronogracilivirgulaceae > SKNL01. The sequence goes on along the minus strand of JAWOCT010000117.1, from coordinate 7,131 downwards.
GCAGCTGTGCGTTCCATGGTCCCAGGGGAAATCCCGACCGCGGCACCGACACGAAGCCGTCCCATGTTGTCTTTGCTGGCATTGGGGAAGTTTTTTTTCTTTTCGATGTCCTTGAACGTGATCAGGCCGACCAGCACACCGGCATCGTTGACAATCGGCAGTTTTTCGATTTTGTATTTCTGGAGCAGCTTTTCGGCGGTTTCAAGTGTAGTACCTTCGTGTGCGGTAACCAGTTTCTCCGAAGTCATGATGTTTCCAAGCATGGCAGACGGGTCCGACTCGAATCGCAGGTCGCGGTTGGTCACGATGCCTTCCAGTACGTGTTTTTCATCCACAATGGGTATGCCCCCTATTTGCAGGCGCGTCATGAGGCTGCGGGCTTCAGCCACACTGGCGTCCCGCTTGAGGGTAACCGGATCCACGATCATCCCGCTCTCACTGCGCTTGACCAGGCGCACCTGATCGGCCTGATCTTCAATCGACATGTTTTTGTGGAGCATGGCGATGCCCCCTTCGCGCGCAAGAGCGATGGCCATGCGGTATTCCGAAACCGTGTCCATGGCGGCGCTGATTATGGGGATGTTGAGGGTTAAACCGGTTGTGAGCTCGACACTGATATCCGCTTCGCGTGGAAGCACTCTGGAAAATCCGGGGATGAGCAGTACATCGTCATAGGTCAGACCATGACGGGTGATTTTAGGGTCGGGTTTCCTGATAGTCATGAAAGGGCAAAAATTTGATTGGCGTTTATGTAAATTACGAAATTATCCGTATCGAACGCATTACCAAATTCAATATAACATATCGGATGCCTGACTTTATCCCGTTTAACAAAATTTCCAAGGACAAATCCGAGTTTGAGGCGATGGCACTGGCGCTGGATGGTGACTGTTGGCACGGGGATGGTCCTGCCAGCAAACGTGTGGAATCGTATTTGTGCCGATGGCTCGATGTATCCCACGTATTCCTCACCACCTCTTGCACCCACGCCCTTGAAATGGCGATGATGGTGTTGGGCATCAGAGAAGGCGACGAGGTGATCATGCCGTCGTTTACCTTTGTTTCCACGGCCAATGCCGTCCGGATGCGGGGGGGGATACCCGTATTTGCAGAGATCCGTAGCTCTGACCTCACACTGGATGCCCAGGATGTGGCAACGAAGATCACCCCGGCCACACGGGCAGTGGTCCCTGTCCACTATGCCGGGGTCGCCGCGGACCTTGACGGTATCCGCAATGCCATAAACGGACGCAATATCGCCATAGTGGAAGATGCGGCACAAGCCGTGGGGGCATTCTGGAACGAGCGCGCACTCGGTACCTTGGGCGATATCGGCTGCCTCAGCTTTCATGACACCAAAAACATCACATGCGGTGAAGGAGGGGCGTTCCTGACCAACGATGCGGACCTGGCGGAAAAAGCCGAATGGATACGGGAAAAAGGCACCAATCGATCCGCTTTTCTGCGCGGCGAGGTCGACAAATATACCTGGATCAGTCAGGGGAGCAGTTACATACCCTCCGATTTGCTGGCCGCCCTGTTGGAGGCACAGCTTCGCAAGAAGGACGTCATCCATGATGCGCGGCGCAGGGTATGGGAAACCTACCGGAACCGGCTTGCGGAATTACAGAACAAGGGATGGATCTCGCTCCCGGAAATTCCCGGATATGCACGTCCCAACTATCACATATTCCATTTCCACGTTCGGGAAGCAGCCGACCGCAATCCCCTTCTGGACCTCCTGAAAAAAGCCGGAATCGGAGCCACGTTCCATTATATACCCCTGCATAATGCCCCTTATGCTGTCAACACGTTAAAACAGAAGTTGCCCCTTACCCGGACCGAAAAGCTGGCCGATACCCTCATTCGCCTGCCATTGTATCCCGGCCTGGATGACATCAGGGAAGATGTGGCCGACCGCGTCCTGAAGGTGCTGACCCGCTATTACTCTACCGGCGGAAGATAAATCGGTTATAATATCCTTAATCCTGAACCGAATTGGCCAGATCCGATCCTTTTAATTCCTGATTTTCCATGATATCATCTGCTGCTGTCAATGACTGGGAACGATTCTACCGGATGAGTCAAACTGCATCCTTTTTCCAGTCTCCTGAGTGGTCGCGCGTCTGGGAAATTCATACCGGCGGGCTGTATCGTCCTGAACCGCTGCAGGCCCGGCTTCCCTCTGGAAAACACGTGCTGCTCCCGCTGACACGGCAACGGCTGCGCGGGGGTATCGGGTCCATTTGGCATGCTGCACCTGCCGGCACCTATGGCGGGTGGCTTTGCGAACCCGGTTCAGAATTGACGAATGAGGAAACCCACCTGTTGCTTCGGTCCCTTTTTGACCGCTGCGGATCGCTGATATTCAGACCCTTTCCCCTTTCCCCTTGTTCAGTGCCGCTTGCGATGAACAGCTACGATAAATCCGGGTCTACTTTGGCCGGTATCAACCAGCGTGAGTGGAAAGCCCCCTCCGGGGTGTCGGTAAGGCCCGACCGTACATGGCTCCTTGACTGCTCTGACGGATTTCGAGCCATCATGGACCGTTGGTCCGAAGGAAACGCGGAAATGGCACGGAAGATAAAAAAAGCGGAAGATAGCGGGATCATTATCCGCAAAGCCCGGAACGAGCAGGACATCGAAACTTACTATCGTCTTTATATCGAGGCGGCCCGCCGATGGAACCCACCCCCTGCTCATGTCTATCCCCTTTCCTTCATCAGGCTGCTGGCTGGTGACGAAAGCAAGAACGGAGAAGCAACAGAGAAGGCAGGTACGGGCCCGGCCATCGGTGGCTCCATGGAAATGTGGATCGCAGAATACAACGGCTCGGTTGTGGCCGGATCCATACTGCTCACAGGTAAAAACCATGCATCCTACTGGCATGGTGTACTCGATCCGGATTATGGAAAAATGCGGCCGGTCAACCTCATGGGAGCTGCTGTCATCAGGGCCAGCTGCGAGCAGGGTGTACACTGGTTCGACTTTAATCCGAGCATGGGCCTGCACGGAGTGGAGCGGTTCAAAAAAAGCTTCGGCACGAAGCCGGCACCGTGTCCGGTCTATGCAAAAACGAGTGGCTTTGTGCAAGCAACGAGGGTATTGGGGCGGCTCCTTCGGCGCGTATCAAGGCGGGAGGACAGCCAATGAGCCTGCAGCGCAAGGCATACCGCGGAGCCGGCTGGAGCGGCCTTTCCGGGCTGATTGTCAACGCTTTGGAGTTGCTGAAATACATCGTTCTGGCGCGGATATTGGGTCCGGGTGATTTTGGCCTGCTGGCCATGGCGATGGTGATCATCGGCATTGGCCGCATTTTCGCCGATGGAGGCACCAGCAATGCCGTGATCCATTACCGGAACCAGTCAGGCCGCCAGCTTTCGACGCTCTACTGGATCAATATCGGGGCCGGGCTTACGCTTTATGGTGTCGTTGCCCTGGCTGCACCGCACGTTGCTTCTTTTTATGGTGAACCGGAAGTAAACCGCCTGCTTCGACTCGGTGCTGTGGTCCTTCCGGTTTATGCCACCGGCGCGCTTTACGAAGTCATGCTCCGCAAGGCATTGTCTTTCAGGTATATTATGATTTCGGAAAGCACAGCGGCTCTGGTCAGCTTTGCCACTGCGGTATATCTGGCACTTTCGGGCTGGGGTGTCTATGCGCTCATCTGGTCGCATATTGCAACGGCGTCCATGCTCACCCTCTGCTATGTGGCCAACGGCTTGCGCAGCTGGCGACCCGCTCTGCAATTTTCACCCCGTGAGGTGCGCTCACATCTGTCCTTCGGACTTTTTCAGATGGGCGACCGTGGCCTGGGTGTGTATGCCACACGGATCGATCAGTTAATTATTGGACGTTTTTTCGGTCCGGATATACTGGGCGCCTATCATCTTGCATACCACCTCGTGCTCTTCCCGCTGGCACGGCTGAGCCCTCTGCTTAACCGCGTTGCATTTCCCGTATTTTCCAGTCGTCAGGATGACGATGCCCGGCTGCGCAACGGCTACCTGAAACTGATGCGCACGATGACAGCGCTCACAGGTCCCTTGTTCCTGCTGGCCGCGCTAACGGCCCCCTGGCTGGTCCCCTTGCTTTTCGGGGGTGGATGGGAGCTTGCAGCAGCATTGATACCCTGGATGGCGGTCGTAGGCCTGATGCGGATGCTGGGCAACCCAAGCGGAAATATTGTCCTGTCCAAGGGCAGGGCCCGCCTGCTGTTTTTGTGGAATCTCGGGACGGCCGTAGTGAGTACGGGGGTCTTCCTTGCCGGGGCACAGCACTCGGTTTTTATGCTGCTCTGGCTGTACATCGGTGCGAATATGCTGTATTTTACTGTGGGTCAGTCTATTATGGTCAATCATCTCATACATTTGCAATGGTCGCGCTTTTTCCGTGAGACCAGTCCTGCATTCCTTGTGCTGGGCGTTTCACTGATTTCAGCCTTGGCCGGTCGGTTACTCATCCTGCATGTTTTTCCCAATACCAGCGACTTGATCATGGTTGTTGCCATTGTAACGCTCTTCCTCCTGGTCTACCTTCCCCTGGTATGGAAAGTGCAATCCGATGTAATTGGAGAAGTTGCAGATGCCTACACCAGCGATGAGCACCGTGATGCCATGGATAGCGTTGATATAAATTATAAAAGTGATTAATACCTTTACTGACAGCGATCCAAACGGAAATTCAAATGAAAAGATATAACGCCAGACCGAATGAACCTGATTGCCGCACATAGTTTCCCGGTATGGCTGCCGCAGACGCAGACGTGGCTGTACAACCAGGTCCGGTTTCTCCCAAAAGACATCACCTCCCACATACTGTGCAAGGAGACCAGAAATCTGGATCAGTTCCGGCTTCCGAGCATTCACTCCCTGTCCGGCCCCTCCTCGAGGCTGACCCGTTTGAGCACCCGTTTGTTCCGACATGTGGATTTTCATCTTTTTACCCGCTATATGTGCCGCAGGATCGGACCTGATATTCTGCATTCCCATTTTGGGCCTGTCGGATGGAAAAATCACCGGGTACTCAGGCCGTTTGCATCCTCCCGGCTCAGGAAGATTCGGCAGGTTGTGACATTCTATGGACAGGATGTGGACCATCTCCCCAGGGTCGATCCTGACTGGATCAAACGTTACAGGGAGATGTTCGACGAGGTTGACATGGTACTGTGTGAAGGACCGTTTATGGCCGGCAAGGTGGCTGAATTGGGCTGTCCGAAAGACCGCCTCCGGATCCACCATCTTGGGGTCGATCTGGAACGTATCCCCTTCGAACTGAGGCCATGGCGCAATGGAGAGCCGTTCCGTATCCTCATGGCGGCTGCTTTCCGTCCAAAAAAGGGATTGCTCTATGGATTCAGGGCGCTTGAGCAGCTCTCATTCCGGTTCGATTTGCACATTACACTTGTGGGAGACAGCACCGGAGATCCCACATCAAACCGGGAAAAACAGCGATTGATGGATTACCTGAGATCGTCGCCGATATCCGACCACGTGACCCTCACCGGATTCATTTCCTCCGGGCAGCTGATTGAAACGGCGCGGCAACATCACATCTACCTCGCCCCCAGTGTCACGGCGGATGACGGTGACAGTGAGGGCGGGGCCCCGGTTTCACTGATCGAAATGGCTGCCAGCGGCCTGCCGGTGGTCAGTTCGCGTCATTGCGACATACCGGGTGTGATCATCCACGGCGAAACGGGGTTGCTTGCCGGAGAACGCGATGTAGATGAGATCGCCGCCTGCCTTGAACAGCTGATGGCGGAGCCGCAAAAATGGCCTGTGATGACCCGGAAGGCCCGCCGTCACATCGAAAAGAATTTTGATGCGGGAACACAAGGGGCCGAACTATCGAAAATATATCAGGAAATACACTCCAGGTGATTGTCCCTCAGTATGATTACATATAATTCCAAGCCGCGTGTTCTGTTTGTATCACACAGCGGGCAGTTTTATGGCGCCGAACGTTCGCTGCTGACCCTGCTGGTCGGGCTCAGGGATATGGACCGGTATGAGATACTGGTTTGGGTACCGGAAGAGGGACCGTTGACAGCGGCGTTGTCGGCACGGGACTTGAGCTACCGGGTTCTGCCCTATTCACGTTGGATAGGCCAGCGGTTTCACCCTGTCACACGTTATTTCAGAAGATTCAGAAATCGGCTGATGTTGTCCCGACTGCTCAGGACAGCCCGTAAGTGGAAGCCCGATATCGTCTATACCAACACCATAGCCACGCCCGCTGGTGCTTTCATCACGGAACACCTGCATCCCAGGCCGCTCCATGTGTGGCATGCCCGAGAACTACCCGGATCAAGGGATACGGCTTTTGGACTGTTCGACCTTGAAAAGAGCAAATCCTTCAAGATCATGGCGCGCACTGCCGATGCCTTTATCTGCAATTCGCAATTCCTGCGGGACCGGCTTGAGCCCTTGCTCGCTGGCGCAAACGCTCCGGCTCCATCCCCGCGCATTGAAGTCATTTATAATGGAATCGATGAACCCGGTGTTGCCGGTATGGGAAAGAACGCTTCCGAGATGGCCGCTCAGGAAACGACCGCTCCGAAAAGGTACACACCAAAGCGGAACAGCCAGGATATCCGTATTGTCATGGCCGGAGGTATCAGCAAGGTCAAAAATTTCGAAGATGCCATAGCTGCCACGGGCCGGATGAAAGAGATGGGGTATCCGGTCCGGCTGGAAATATTTGGAGAGGGATCGGCCTCTTATGTTAAAAAGCTGGAAAAGGAGATTATCAATTCCGGTATGGAAGATCAGATTGAGATGATGGGGTATCGGGAGGATATGGGGGCAGTTTTCTCACAGTCGGACTTGCTACTGATTACATCCCGGATGGAAACATTCGGCCGTGTGGCCGTGGAAGCCATGTTGGCAGGTTGTCCGGTCATAAGCTCCGATGCCGGCGCCCTGCCCGAGATCGTCCGTGACGGGGAGACCGGGTTGATGTACCCAACCGGGGATGTGGACCAGCTGGTCCAGCAGATCTGCAGGCTTCTGGAATCGCCGGGATTGCGGAAGAGTCTCATCCACAACGCCAGAGGGTTCGCCCGTACAAATTATTCCACCGGCCCGTTTGTTGATCAAATCCATGCTGTTCTGCAAAATCTGCTGCAAC
>JAWOCT010000120.1:0-99483 GCA_046483675.1 Cyclonatronaceae bacterium | reverse complement strand
CAGCAGCACCTCGATGTCCTTCTTGCGGAAATATTCCAGTTTGGGATCGCGCTTCAATTCATCCAGGCTGTCCCCGGAGAGGTAGTAGATCTCTTTTTGCGAGTCGGGCATGCGCTCCACATAGGTTTTGAGCGAGACCATGTCGCCCCGTGCTTTTGCGTCATCTGTCGCCATTGTGTCGCTCATCGTCTTTGATTCACCCTTCGTCTTTGTGTCACCCTTTGTCTTTGTGCCGGCTTTCTTCTCCTGCTTTGCTTCCTCTGCTTTTCCGGCCGGTTTACCACCGTTGCGGATTTTCGGGTCCAGCGTGCGAGTGCTGTAAAACCGCAGCAGCTCGATGATGCGGTTCCGGTTGGAAAAATCGGAGTTGAGGCCCGATTTGAACAGCGGCCCGAATTCATCGTAAAAGGTTCGGAATTTTTCCGGCTCGCTTTCGGCCCAGTATTCGATCATCGCGAAGATCTTGTTCACCAGCACCTCGCGGATCTTGGCCATGACCGGTGAGTGCTGCGTTACTTCACGGGAAACATTGAGCGGGAGGTCTTCGCTGTCAACGACCCCTTCCACAAAGCGGAGATATTCGGGAAGCAGCTCCTCGCAGTTTTCCTGGACGAAAACCCGGTTGGAGTAAAGTTGGAGGGATTTGAGGTTCTCGGTGCGGAAAAAATCGGGCTTTGCTTTTTGGGGTACGAAGATGAGCGCCTTGAAGTTGATGCGCCCCTCCATGGAGAGGTGAAGATGATCCAGCGGTTCCTGAAAATCGTTGCTGATGAACTTGTAGAATTCGTTCCGCTCCTCCTCGGTAACCTCGTTCTTGTTCTTGTGCCAGACCGCTCCCCCGGAATTGACTTCCTCGCCGTTGACCTGGATGGAGTAGTCCACGAAATTGGAATACTTGCGGATGAGCTGCCTGATGCGCTCGGGACTGGCGAACTCCTTGTGTTCATCCTTGAGGCGGAATGAGATGCGTGTTCCGCGTTCGGTTCGGCCGCTCTCCCCGATCTCGTAGGTGCCCTGGCCGTCCGAGACCCACATCCATGCCTTTTCATCCGGATCGGCATGGCGTGTTTCCACCGTAATCTGCTCGGCCACCATGAACGCCGAGTAGAACCCGACGCCGAACTGCCCGATCATGTTGCCGTCCAGCTTGCTCTTCTGGTCCTTGAGCTGCTGCAGGAACTGCATGGTCCCGGAGCTGGCCACCGTGCCCAGTCGCTCGGTGAGGTCTTCAAACGTCATGCCGATGCCGGTGTCCTCAATGGCGAACGTCTGCTCCTTCTCATCCACTTCTATCCGGATCTGCGCGGGCAGTTTGGGTGACTGGACCTCCTCGCCGGTCACCTGCTTGAACCGTACCTTGTTGAGTGCGTCGGAGGCATTGGAGATCAGTTCGCGCAGAAAAACTTCCGGATTGGTATACAGGGAATTAACGATCAAATGAAGCAACTGCTTCATTTCGGCCTTGAATTCAAACTGCTGCCGTGATGTCTTTTCCATTGGTCAGAGAACTTTTATCAGGATATTGGTAACAAGTGCCAGTACCAGTGTGATACCGATGAGGATGAGAACCTGTTTGTATTGTGACATCGGTCCGGGTTTATTAAGTGACAAATCAAGGTTATCCGTTCATTGCAACGCGTAATGCAAGCGGATCATTTCCGGTTGAACACCACTTCGCGGGCGCGGCCGGTGGATACGAGGAATCCGGTGATCCGGCCCTCTTCGTCACGCTGGAAAACAAAATCCCAGGAGCCGGCGCTCCATTTGTCGTGCTCTTCCTCGCGCATGGCCCCGCGCGGGGAGAGGCGGCGTTTCAATTTCAGCGATCCGTCTTCGACGGCCAGCTCATAGTCGACCAGCAGTTCCTCGTTGTGATAGCTGCCGCTGTAGGGTAGCAGGAATGACTCAAAAGCATCTTCAAGCAGGATTTTTGCCAGCTCCCGGTTCTTGCGGGAGGGATCGGCATCATCGCGGTTGCACAGGGTCGCCACCGCCAGACCGTGCTGCGGAAAGCGACGGACATCGGTCCTGAAGCCCATGAAATTCCCGGAATGTCCTTCCATGCGCTGCCCCTGCCAGGTTTCCATCTCCAGTCCCATGGCATAGTTCAACGTGTCATTGCGCACAACTTCCCGTGAACGCACCAGGGCCTTGAGGCGAAGGAAGTCATCAGGTAACTCTATGGTGTCCAGCCAGAAAGACTCCCAGTGCTTCCAGTCTTTCAAGGTAGAATAGAGTCCGCCGGGTCCGACTCCCTGGAAGTTGCTCAGGTACGTCTGGCGGAATGCCGGCGGGGAGGCCTCGTCGTCCTTTGCGTCGTCAGAACCGCCGTCTTCATCGGGATTTTCCTGATTTTCCGGGACCGGTGCATAGCTGATAACACGGTCTGGTATCACGCGTGTGCGGTCGTCGTGGAAATGGGTGGCTGTCATCCCCAGCGGGGAGAACAGCTCGCTTTCAACAAATTCGGCGAACGATTCCCCGGAAATGACTTCCACCAGTTTGACCAGTGCGGTGTATCCGCTGTTGGTATAGCTAAACTCTGAACCCGGCCGGCTTTTCAGGGACTCACCGCGGTAGACCAGGGAAAGGTAGTCATCCACATTCATCACATTACTGAGCGATACGCCGGAAATATCCATCAGATCGTAAATGTCCGGCAGGCCCGAGGTATGGTTGAACAGATGCTTGACGCGCACCTCAGCTGCCCATTCCGGCCACTCCTCGAGGTGGTCGGCGACGCGGTCCTCATAGCCCAGCTCGTCACGCACGATCAGGAGTCCGGCAGCCGCAGCCGTCACCTGTTTGGAAACCGAGGCCATGTAGAAGCGCGAGGAATCCGCCAGCGGGATACCGTAATCCAGGTTGGCCATGCCGAAGGCACCACTGTAGGTCATTTCGCCGTTTTGATACACGGCGACCGCGCATCCGGGGACGTCGTCCCTGTCGTATTCGGCAAACAGGTCATGGATCGAGGCAAGGGTTTTATCCTCCATCTGCATCGATTCCGCGGGGATCTGCGCCTGATTGGCCGGGCGTGCCGCGCTATCGTCCTGCTGTGATACGGCTTCTCCGGTACGGGAAGAGCAGGCGACGAGCATGAAGCCGGAAAGAAGCCAGAGTCCGGCTTTGGAGATGATTGGGTTTGCAGGAAACGTGTTTACGCGTGACATGGTCAGATCGCTATGGGTTTGGTTCATTGTGGATTATCTATTCGCGCCGGAACGTGATCTTGCCGGTGCGAGGTGCTTCCAGGATGAAACGGTCAATATCCTCGTTGTCATCCCTTTCAAAACGCAGGTCCCACTGGCCGGTACGGAAGCGGTCCTCTTCCGACCAGATCAACCGCCGGGGCTCCTCATCATGTCGTTGCAGGTAGAGGTCCCCATCCTCCAGAAATACGTCAAAAGCTACTTCAAGCGATTCGCTCCTGTATTCGGCAAGATATTCCGCAAATCTCTCGCTGAACGCGTCGCGAAGATACAGATCGGCAACCTGCCGGGCATGCGTGGCGGGACTGATGTCGCTATGGTTGCAGAATACCATCACGGAGAAGTCATGGGCAGGAAAGCGCATGTAGCTGGTCCGGAAACCCATGTAACTGCCCCCGTGGCCCACCGTTTCGATATCTTTGTACCTTCCGAGACGCAACCCGGCGGCATAATTGATGGAGTCGCGGCGATGGGTTGATCCCGGCCGGGTCATGATCTCGGCGAAATTCTCAAGGTTCGACCTGTTTTCGATGAAATTGGCGTCCCATTTCGCGAAATCCTCGATGGTGGTGAAGAGTCCTCGGGCGCCGATACGGTCCATGTTGCCGCGATAGAACTGGCCGGGACCGCGGGAGGTGGGAAGGTAGCTGATGACCCTGTTGGGGACGATCATTTCGGTGATGTCATGCCAGTGCGTGTCGGTCATGCCGATGGGGTCAAAAAAGTGTTTTTGGGTATACTCGCGCAGGGGCATCCCGGTGACCTTTTCCGACAGGACGGATATCAGGAAATAACCGCTGTTGCTGTAGAGGTGCTCCGATCCTGGTTCGAAGTTGAGACGCTGCTGCCGGCCGAGCATGGCCAGGGCTTCTTCCTTGGTGGTGGTGTTGTCAAGTCCGATATCGGCCAGAGACAACAGGTTGTAAATATCGCGCAGTCCGGATGTATGGTGGATTATCTGTCTGGCGGTTATGGGCTTATCGAATTCAGGCAGTTCCGGGATGTAGGTCCGCAGATCTTCATCCAGGTCAAGCAAGCCTTCCTGAGCCATCATGAGCACGGAAGCAGCGGCGAACTGTTTCGATATGGATGCGATCATGAACCGGGAATCGGGACGTATGGGGATACCGTAGTCGAGGTTGGCCGATCCGTATCCTTTGGCAAAAATCGGATTCCCGATGCTGGACACGCCCACGGCACAGCCCGGGTTGTCCGGACGATCATACACAGAAAAGATGCTGTCCATATCGGTTTCGGTTACGTGGTCATAACCGGAAGTACGGACGGGTGCGGACGCCGACAGCCTGCGGACGGGTGCAGACTTTGTAGGCATGCTGACAAATGCAGGATCTATAAGGAGTGCATCGTTTCCGGTATGCAGATCCCGGTCCGTTTCTTCCGATGCACTGTGTTCATTCCCGTATAGCGGGGGAGTATCTTGCGTATGGTTTCCGGCCGCCAGGGAGGCGCTGGAAAACAGGATCAGAGAGGCGAATATTATCCATTTCTTCATGGGCGGTCATCACTAAAAGTGGACGGGAAATATGTAGCAAGCTAACTGAAAATAGTATAAAACAATTGGCAAAATACCAAGCAGGATCCCTGCCCCGGTGCCGGGAAAAGGCAGATCAGAAAAAAACCTGTCCCGGGGGTGAAAGGTTTCGGCTGCATCGTACTCATAAAGATATCGGATGTGTAAAAGCACATGCCGAATAAAAACAACTATAAATCAAGGGAGAACGATTATGAAAACAACAATAGGTAGCACCATGGCTCTCATCGCAGCACTTGCGTTGTCTGTCTCTCTTTTCACTTTTTGCACTCAGACGGTGGAAACCGAGAAAGGTGAGGCAGAAGTTATAAACACCGATGATATCCTTAGGGAGTTTCAGGCGGTGGGTCTGCTGCACAACAAGGTGATGGCAGAAGTGATCGAAGACTTCAGTGAATATGACAAACGATTCCTTGAAAGGGGTGAATATTTTTCGTTCCTCGAACAATCACTGTTGCGGAATCTGTCGAAAAAAAGCTTTCTCTCATCCGTAGAACAGGATGAAATCTTAAAATATGTTAGAGAGCTACTGACGGTCATCGAAAACGAAGAAGTGGATTATCATGCTTCGAAAAGCGATTTCGGGGATTTGGTCTCTTCCAGCCTGTATATCATGAGTCCGGGCCTTCAAAGTTTGCTGCAGCAGGTGGATGAGGTCTTGAATACGGCATCTAGTGATGCCGAAATTGTCAAGGAGTTAAAAAAGATCACCAACAGCCCGATTGTTGATAATCTGCCTGCAGATGACAAACACATTCTTTTTGCCACAACTTCTGTCGGTATTGAATCAACACTTTATTGGGAAGATAACCTTGACTACTGGATTCATACCTTGACTGAATATGATCTCTCTGATTTTGAGACCATTCAGTTCTTCAATTTTAATGGGCGTTCCATTATTCGAAGAGATATCGATGGTGCCCTTGTCGGAGCAATTGGTGGTTGCATGACAGGTGCGCTTGCAGGTGGTATAGGCTGCGGTCCCGGAGCCGCTACTGGTGCTCTTATCGGATCAGCAACCTCTTCAGCAGGTGAAGCTTTAAGTCAAATACTTGACTCTTTCCTCTAACAAACAAAAAGCCAAACACCCGATTAATACAAACTATTGTAAATTGAGTGTTTGGCTTTTATCTATTCTCACAAATCAAAAAAACCATGTCGGTAATTGCAAAACAATCCATCTTATTCGCAGTGCTGTTCTTCATATTAAGACCCATTATGCACTTGCTCCTTTGGAATGATCTTGAAATGACAGAATTGCTGATTCAGTCATTTGCAACTGCGGTAGTAGCAGGCTTGCTTTTTTTCCTGGTCCTGCAGTTCTGGCATCGAAAGAAAGTTACTAACAGCTAGCTGTAATCAATAAACAATCGTCCACTCTCTGGGATGAGTACAACATGGGCTGTGTCTACAGTGGATGCGCTGGTTTACGTTCCTTTCATTGCACTGTTTCTTTATATTTCGTCAATCAATATAAAGCGAAATAAAGTGGGCAGTTGAATTCACCGGACATGCGGCCTATCTTTGTTTGAAAAGATTCCATTGTCCCAATGCACCCAGTTGTTTATTTTTCTGATCTTGGCTTGCTGACTTACAACGAGGCCTGGAGATTGCAGGAACGACTGCAACACAAGCTGATAGAAAAAAAACGGACCGGCCAAAACCCGGACAAACACTCAGCTGGCAACAGCTCCGGGTTCGGAGCAGAGCCGAAATCCCTGCCTTCAGGATATCTGCTTTTCCTCGAGCATCCCCACGTATACACCATTGGCAAGAGCGGAAACTGGGAAAACCTGCTTTTTACCGACGATATCCTGAAACAGCGGGGAATCGAAGTGGTCAAGACCGACCGGGGCGGTGATATCACCTATCACGGACCCGGACAACTGGTCGGTTATCCCGTTCTGGATCTGGAGCTATTCAATATGGGCATTGCCGCTTACATCGAACGTCTGGAAGAGATCATCATCCGCACAGCAGCACATTTCGGAATCACGGCCCGACGGGTCCCTTCCAGGACGGGTGTCTGGGTCAATAACAACAAACTTTGTGCAATCGGGATCAAGTGCTCACGATACGTTTGCATGCACGGGTTTGCGCTGAACATACAGACCGATCTCGATTTCTACCACGGCATCATCCCCTGCGGCATCTCCGATGGTGGTGTTACAAGTTTTCACGAGCTTCTGGACAAACCGCCCGCCAAGAAGATGATCGCAGATCGGCTGATCGAAGAATTCCGCGAATTGTTCGGTTGCACCATCATCCAAAAGGACCCTGAAGAATTGATTCCGTAAGCAGACTGAGGCCATCGTCAGAACCACCGGCCGACAGATGGCTGCACTCTTAATGATTAATAAGTAAATTCATCTTTTTTGAGCTGATAACCCTCATCCAGGAACTGTGACCGAACAGCCATCCGGAGGTTTCAGAATCATACGGATGTGCTTATTTTACACATGGTTATTTTCTGGCTTCTATAACTACCCCGCGCTGAACAGGAGCCCTTTTTATCTTCACTCACTTACCAGCACTTCGTTTTTTTATGATCAAGGAACTCAACGTACTATCCACGGCACCTGAAACTTCTGACCGCCGGAAGCAAACCGCCTCTCTCTGCCAAAGCCATACACCGGATGAATATGCGGGAATGGCGAATAAAAACGGCCCCAAAAAACCGCAAAATGGATCCGGGATCCGGGGCAATCGTAAAAATGCGGGTCTTCGTGAACATAAACGGCGTCCGGACTGGCTGCGGTCGCAGATTCCCGGCGGGAAGGTCTACAAGGAGATTTCCGACATCATTTCGGATCACTCACTGAATACGGTGTGCGCTGAAGCGCGCTGCCCTAACATGTCCGAATGCTGGAATGCCGGAACGGCCACTTTCATGATACTTGGCGATGTGTGTACCCGGTCCTGCGGCTTTTGCGCCGTCAAGACCGGTCGCCCGCTTCAGGGCCTCGACTGGGACGAGCCCAATCGAGTGGTGGATGCCGCCAGGCTTATGGACCTGAAGCACGTCGTCATCACTTCGGTGAACCGGGACGAAAGAAGGGATGGAGGCGCACCTATTTTCGCCAAAACAATCGAACGGCTGCGCAAAGAGATACCCGGTGTTACCATTGAAGTTCTGATCCCCGACTTTCGCGGCATATGGGATGCACTTCAAATCGTTTTGGACGTCCGGCCCGACATCCTCAACCATAACCTGGAAAGCGTTTCTCGTCTGTACCGACGTGTGCGGCCACAGGCCAAATACGACCGCTCCATTGAGCTTCTTCGCATTTCAAAAGAGCAGGGACTGAGAACCAAAACGGGTATCATGGTCGGCCTCGGTGAGACTCCGGCCGAAGTGTTCGAGCTGATGGATGATATTGCCGGTCTGGGTGTGGACATCATGACCATCGGACAGTATATGCAACCGACCAAGATGCATCTTCCAGTAGAAGAATATGTTCATCCGGAGATGTTCGAGACGTACAAGGAGGTAGGTGAAAGCAAAGGCATAGAACATGTCGAAAGCGGCCCCTTTGTCCGGTCGTCCTACCATGCCCATAAACATTTGGCACCTGGTGCTTAGAATGAACACAAAAAAATCCTATTTTAGTGGTATTTAGAATATGTTGAGTTAATTTTCCACACCGGATCGTTCTACAGGGAGTTTGTATGATTTCATTCCTACTCATTGTCGTATTGAGCTATTTACTTGGCTCCATTCCTTCATCTATCTGGGTCGGCAAACTGTTCAAAGGTGTGGATATCCGCGATCATGGAAGTGGCAACGCAGGAGCCACCAACACATTTCGCGTACTGGGATGGAAAGCCGGGGTTGTTGTGAGCCTTATCGATCTGGCCAAAGGATTCACCGCCGCTTACTATATCAGCCAGTTGGGATATTACACCGGCGGTGTACTGCCGGAAATTGTCATCCTTGGTGTCGAGTGGGAAACCGATGTTTTCATGAGGCTGATAGCCGGTGCGGCCGCCGTTGGCGGACATATGTATCCTTTGTATGCCAACTTCAAGGGAGGAAAGGGGGTCATCACCGCGGCGGGGATGCTTTACGGCATCGAGCCCCTGTCCATCACGCTGGCCATTACCGTTTTTGCCATCGTGCTGTTTTCCAGCCGCTACGTCTCTCTGGCATCCATTACGGCTACGTTTTCCTATCCCCTTTTCCTGCTCATGTTGAAATACGGATTTGAACTGCCGATCGACGGCAGCCTGATCGTGATCAGCGCGGTAGTATCTGCAACCATCATCATAAAGCATCATTCCAATATCCGACGACTGATCCAGGGTAACGAAAACCGAATCCGGTCTTTCAAACCTGCAAAAGGCCGGCTTAACCAGGAGCAAAGTTCGTGAACATCAGTGTTATTGGCGCCGGAAGCTGGGGTACCGCCCTCTCCATGCTCCTTGCTGAAAAGGGACATGACGTACGGCTGTGGGCCCGGGAACCGGAAATCGTGGATAATATCACCAGGAACCATAAAAACGGCGTATATCTGCCGGACCTCATCCTCCCTGAAAATGTAACGGGCTGGTCAGACCTGGGAGATTCACTGAAGGATGCCGAAGTGGTCGTTTTCGCCACACCATCACACGCCGTGCGGAACATGGCCGGAGAAGCCCGGCCCCTGCTCAAGGGCAGCGAACGTATCGTGACCGTATCCAAGGGAATCGAGATGGATACCTTCATGACCATGAGCCAGGTGCTATCACACGTACTGGACGGAGTCATCAGCGACGACTATATCGGGGTGCTGTCCGGTCCCAGCCATGCCGAAGAAGTCAGCCGGCACATGCCTACCACTGTGGTATCATCATCCAACTCCAAAAAAACAGCCCTGTTCATCCAGGAGCTGTTCATGACACCCCATTTCCGTGTTTATGTAAACCGTGATATCATCGGTGTGGAAGTATCAGGCGCTGTAAAAAACATCCTGGCTATCGCTGCAGGCATAGCAGATGGCGCCGATCTTGGTGACAATGCAAAAGCGGCACTCATCACCCGTGGGCTGGCGGAAATGCGCCGGCTCGGCATGCGCCTTGGCGCTTCCCAGGAGACATTTGCGGGACTCACCGGAGTCGGCGACCTCATCGTGACCTGCACCAGCCGTCACAGCCGCAACCGGAACGTAGGTTACCGCATCGGCAAGGGTGAAAAAATGCAGGATGTCACTGATTCCATGAAAATGGTCGCTGAGGGCGTCAAAACAACCAAATCCGTTTACACCTGGGCCAAATCACTCAATGTAAACATGCCCATAACGGAGAAGGTGCATCAGGTGCTGTTTGAGGATATGCCACCCCTGGAGGCTGTCCACAAGCTAATGACCCGCGATCCCAAAGAGGAAATCGTTTTTTAACCATACCTTTTTTGACCCTGTTTCGTTAGGTTTTACATATCATGCCATATCATGCGGGCATGACTTGTTAAAAGCTAAAACCACCAAAATGGATCGGGCAGGAGGCCGCCCCCACACCTGTTCCCTTATTCTGTTCTCTACTACGTATTGTCAGATTTCAGCATTATGAATCAGCAAGCCCCCATCCACAGCTCCATGAGCTTGCGGGACCTGAAAAATCTGATCCGCTCCGGCGAAGGACTCCTCCTGGAGTTCAAACGATGTATTTCGTCCCCCGAAAAGATCGCCCGTGAAATTGCGGCTTTCGCCAACACACATGGCGGCCACCTGTTGGTCGGTGTCGATGATGATCACACTATCACAGGCGTGGAAAGCTATCATGAACAGGATTTCTATCTGGAACAGGCTGCCCGTGAACTCTGCAGTCCCGCTCTGGTCTATCGTATGGAAGTCATTCCCTATTTTCACAGGGAAATACTGCTCGTCCATATAGAGGAATCAGAACAAAAACCGGTGGTCGTGCAAAACGGCCAGGGTGATGCCATCTATGTTAGGGTTGACGACCAGAGCGTGCGGGCAAGCGATGAAATGGCTGAAGTGATGAGGGCACAGGCCTCGGAAAGGGGCATTACTTTCAATTATGGAACCCATGAACAGAAACTTTTCCGCTACCTCAACGAGTATCCGAACATAACCGTGGAACAATATTCCAGCCTCGCCGATATCAACCGGAAAAAAGCTTCCAGGATTCTGGTCGACCTTACGACTCTTGGCGTGCTTAAAATCAATAAAAAGAACCAGATCAACGTGTTCACTCTTTCACAGTAAAGGTCCGCGGTCCCGGCCACCTCGCCAGTCCGTCTTCTTCCGGCCTGACCCTCAATCGGCCTGCAAAACGATCCTTTTGAATATCACCGTATAACCGGCCGGCGGGGAACGGTTAAACGGCTCGTGTACATTATACCATTAGTCGCCACCTAATACGAAAAAAGACATAACGTTTTCCCGTAACATGAATGTTCCCAATGGTAAAAGCCATCCAAACGAAACCGCACACCCTGTTCAATTGACGGAGCGGGCAGCCCTTCAGGTGCAGAAAATCATCTCGGATGAGGAAATCCCCTCGGAGCAGCGACTCCGGGTGGGCGTCAAGGGAGGTGGATGCTCCGGACTGAGTTATTCCCTCGGCTTTGACCACGCCACCGAAAATGATGAGCACTTCACCTCCAACGGCGTGAATTTGATCGTCGATAAACGGCATATCCTGTATCTGGAAGGTATTTCCATCGATTTCCACGACGGACTCGACGCCCGCGGCTTCGTCTTCAGCAACCCTAACGCTACCAGCACCTGCGGATGCGGAACCTCTTTTAGCGCCTGAAGCTCATCATGCATGAACTTTACAAAAAACTGAAATCCCATGCCTATGGCATCGAAGATGCGTTGATAGACCTTCGGCGCACCTTGCACCAGCATCCCGAAACCGGATGGTCGGAATTTCAGACTTCCAGGACCCTTCGCTCCCACCTTGAGGATAACGGTCTCGAAACTGCGTCCGAAACAGCAGCAACCGGTTTTGTCATCGACATTAAAGGGGAACACGAAGGACCGGTTATCGCCTACCGCGCCGATATGGATGCCCTGCCGATACAGGACCGCAAGGAAAAACCCTACTCTTCCAAACGCACCGGTTTCGGTCATCTGTGCGGTCATGACGTACACAGCACCGTGGCGACCGGAGTAGCCCGGCTGCTTGACAGTTCCCGCCGTGAAATCCACGGCACCGTTCGCCTTCTCTGGCAGCCTGCCGAGGAAGTGATCCCGAGCGGAGCCCCGAGGGTCATGGAGGAAGGGACGCTGGACGACATTGAGGCCATTTACGGCATCCATTGCGATCCCACGATGCCTTCCGGAACCTACAGCGCCCGGCCCGGAGCGGAAACCGGCTCTTTCGATACCTTCGAAGTTACGGTGGATGCCCCTTCGACGTCCCATTCTGCCCGCCCATATGAGGGAAAAGACACGATCTGGATCGCCAGCCAGATCGCTCAGCACTTCTATCAGATGATAGGCCGGGTGACCGATGTCCGGAAACCTGCCGTTATCTCAATATGCTCGTTCCATGCCGGCGATGCCCTGAACGTCATTCCCCATCACGCATCGTTTGGAGGCACTGTGCGCACCATGAACGAGCAGCTCAGGCAGCAGCTGAGGGAATACATGGCCGATATCACCCACAGTATCGGCAAGCTGAACGGGGTGGAAGCCCGTCTTCGCCTGGGTGGCGGATCGCCCTCCGTGATCAACAACTACCAGCTGTACCAGTTCATTCGCAAGGTAGTCAGCACGGAACTTGGTGAGGACAAGTTCATGGACCGGGAGCAAAGCATCGGTGCAGAAGACTTTGCGTACTATACCCAGCGGTTTCCAGGTCTGTTTTTACGCGTCGGTACCGCACATGCACCCGAAACGTCCTACCCGCTGCATCACTCCTGTTTTGACGTGGATGAACGGGTGATCGCTCCAACCAGCACATTAATGGCCTACACGCTTATCCGCCATTTACACGAGCGGGTGCTCCATGTAAAACCATCGCTCAGTTCTGCCGAACCTTTGCTTTCTGAGCAATAGCGTCAATCTCCTGCCGGCTGAATACATACTTCTTGCTGCAATAATGGCATACCAGCTCCTCGGTTTCGCTCTGCATCTTCAGCAGTTCGTCAGGGTCCAGCAACGCCAGGGAATCACGGAACCGGCCCTTTGAACAACGGCAGAAAAAATCCACGGGATAACGCCCCAGTTCTTTGACCGCCATACCTTTGGATACGGCCGAAAGTACATCGTCCAGGTAGCCCGCCTGCAGCTGCTTTCCGGGCTGTGACATGGAACGCACATTTTCTTCCAGCCGTTCGACGTCCTCCCTCTCCGCGCCTGGTAAAGCCTGTACCAGCACTCCGCCCGCTTCGGTCACATCCCCCTTTTCATCGATGGCCACATCCAGTGAAACCGCTGAGGGGATCTGCTCCGACTGCAACAGATAGTGCGCCAGATCCTCGTTCACATTACCCCGGACAAGCGCCACGGTACCGGTGACCGGCCGGGCCAGATTGTACAATGACTTTGACACGCTCATCACCCCCGCGCCGATAGCGTCACCCAGCCGGGTATCTTCCTGGAAATCAAGTTCGGCTCCGGGATGTGAAACATATCCCCTCACTTCTCCATGACTGGTAGCTTCAGCTGTTACCGATCTCACAGGCCCGCTGCCCTCTATCCGGACCTGGATGCGTTCATCGCCCTTCAAGCGCGATGCCAGCAACAGACTGCCTGTTAACGTGCGCCCAAGGAGCACGGTGTTAAGCAGGGAGAGTCCGTGACGTTGACGGGCAGTCCGCACAACATCCGTGGTCTTAACGATGGAAATACGAAAATGGCCGTTTGTGGTTATTGCGCGCAAAAGCCGGTCGCGCATGATGAAATCTTCTTTCTTCATATGCCGGTAAAATGAAGCCTGCAAAACGCGAAGTGCTGTCGAGCCGGCTTAACTTAGCGCCTTCCCACCATCTCACCCATCCTGCCGGTGAAATTGCTGCGGGAGGCATAGATGGATTTGATCCTGCCGATCTGTTCCAGTCGCATCTCGGCGATGGTATTGGATGCGGTGTAAGTGGGTACGTTATTCGCTTCGGCATACTCCAGGATACGGGTCATGGTGTCGTAGATCCTGGCCGCCTGCTCATGCGCATGTTCACGGTTGTAACCTTCGAGTTCATTGGAAACATTGATGACCCCGCCGGCATTGATAACATAGTCCGGGGCGTATAGAATTCCACGATCGATGAGCATGGGTCCGTGCACCGACTCTTTGTCCAGCTGGTTGTTCGCTCCACCGGCCACAATGGCGCATTTCAGACGCGGAATCGTCTCGCTATTGAGCACACCGCCCAGTGCGTTCGGACTGAAAATATCCACATCCACATCGTAGATGGAATCGGGATCAACGGCGATGGCGCCGGTTTCCCGAACCACGCGGTCCACCTTTTCCTCATCAATATCCGTCACGTACAGCTTGGCCCTTTCCTTGTGGAGGTACGAGGCCAGATGCGAGCTCACATTGCCGGCACCCTGGATGCTGATCTTCCGGTTGGCCAGTGAGTCGCTGCCGAACACTTTCCTGGCCGTGGCCTTCATGCCCATGTAGATGCCCATGGCGGTGACCGGTGAAGGATCACCGCTGCCGCCGTGTGCGATGGAAATGCCCGTCACGTATTTTGTTTCCATCCGGATCCACTCCATGTCGCGCAGGCTCATGCCCACGTCCTCCGCGGTGATGTACCGTCCGGCCAGGCCTTCCACATATCGCCCGAAAGCCCGGAAAATCGCCTCTTTCTTGTCACGCTTCGGATCTCCGATGATGACGGCCTTGCCCCCGCCGAGATTGAGGCCTGCCAGGGCCGATTTGTAGGTCATCCCCCGGGAAAGCCGGAGGACATCCTTGAGAGCCGCCTGTTCCGATTCGTAGGGCCACATCCGCACGCCACCCAGGGAAGGTCCGAGTATGGTGTTGTGAATGGCGATAATGGCTCTGAGTCCCGATGAGGGGTCCGAGCAGATTATGACCTGTTCATGCTCGTTTTCATTCATGCTTTCAAAAATGGAATGTCCGGTTTGGGGCTCTTTTTCTGCTAGCGTTGGTGACATAGTGTTGAATCTTTGAAGTGATGTGGTTACTGGCCTTTTGCTTCGTGCCGTTCCGTTAGATATCAATTTTTCCGGTACCGAGTGGGTGCGTTAAGGCTACCTGTTCGGTGTCTCCCTTTGGACAGTCACCGCGACCGTCGGTACCAAATTACATATAAAAGCGCTTCCAGTCGAGTAAAATCTTATCTTTTTGGTCCGATCGAATACGAGATGTATTCACAAGGGATTGAACCGTTCAACACATGGAACACCTTGCCCGGCTTCATCGGCATGGCTTTCCTGAATTCCCTGTCGGGGGTGATGAAATACGCCTTGTACCCCACGGCTTTGTAGCGCAGCACCCGACCCAGTTCTTCATACATTTTCCGGAGTTCCTTCCTTTCTCCGATGTGTTCTCCGTAAGGCGGATTGGAGATGATCACCCCGTTTCCTTCGGGGATCCAGAGCTTGTCAAAAGGTTTGTTAACCAGGGTGATGTTGTGGGTCAGACGGGCGTTTTTGATGTTTTGCTGACTTATTTCGATCATGCGTGGATCCCGGTCGCCTCCGTAGATCCAGTCCACGTCACGGCGTTCGCTCCTTTTGGCCTCCCGCACCAGGCGGCTCCAAAGCGATTCCCGGAAATGGGGCCAGCGCTTCAATCCAAATGAATCATTCAGCAGGGCAGGTGCCCGCCTTTTTGCGATCATCGCCGCCTCGATGAGAAATGTTCCCGAACCGCACATCGGATCGACAAATGGGGTTTCGGGATCCCAGAGACTGAGAGCTATCAAACCGGCCGCAAGCACTTCGTTGATGGCGGCCTTGCCGGTGTGCGTACGGTAACCGCGCTGGTTCATCGCCCGGCCGGAAGCGTCCAGGGCGATGTGCGAAGCGCCATCTTTGGAGATGTGAAGATTGATGCGTACGTCAGGGTCTTTCGGGTTCACGCTCGGACGCTGATCGTAGAGTTCCCGGAACCGGTCAACGATCGCATCCTTGGTTTTCTGAGCCAGGAACACCGTATGGTTCATCTCCGGATGGAACGAGACCACGTCCACCGCCAGGGTATTCTTTACCGACAGATAATCCTCCCAGCCTATCGACTTCGCCCAGTCGTACAGTTCCTGTTCGTTGCCGACGGTATGTTCAGCAAGCCGCACCAGCACCCGTATCGCAATGCGGGAATGGACGAGGATTCGGTACAGCCCTTCTTCATCGGTCACACAGGCCACCCCGCGCCTGCCGATATGCACATCCCGGGCATCCAGCTCTTTCAGCTCGCCGGCAAGCACTTCTTCCAGTCCCATAAGTGTTTTAACGAAAACCGGTATTTCCTTGGATGCGAACAGTGACATGTAAACGGCGATGAGGTAGAGTGTTTTCTTCCGGCGGTGTACAGCCGATCTGCGGATCTGCGGTTGAACCGCCGGGTATTCATTGGATCTGGTAGATTGTCAGCAGACCATCGGGCCTCCAATATACATTTTTTTCTTACGCTCCTGAACCGTTTCTTGTCACCATGCCTGCGGTAAAGGAGCACTTCCTTTCCTCTCCGACATACCATTCCACCTTTCTTTTTCGTACATTATTTCATCAGGAAACGTACCGGTTTTCAGCCAGGGTAAATACCGTGGCACCGGGTGTTCCCGCTGGTTTGCCGGCCTGACCGCCGCTGGCCTCTTCATGATAAAAAAAACAAGACACGTAACATTATGTCATTCCGATGGAACTTTATCCAGCCGGCACATGAGGAGGCTGTACCCAGACTACAGGAGGAGCTTGGCATCCCCTGGTCTGTCGCGCAACTCCTTGCCATCCGGGGAATCACCACATTTGAAGATGCACGCACGTTTTTCCGTCCGTCCCTGAACCATCTCCACGACCCCTTTCTTATGAAAGGAATGGAAACGGGTTCCGAACGCCTTGCCTCGTCCATCCGGAACGGTGAGCATGTCGTTGTGTATGGTGACTATGATGTCGACGGAACCACGGCCACAGCGATCATCTACACCTTCCTCAAAAATTTCGGCCTCAACGTCCGCTATTACATACCTCATCGTTTCAAGGAAGGCTACGGGATCGGACAGGACGGCATCGACTTCGCCGAAGAGATCGGGGCGACACTGATCGTTTCGGTCGACTGCGGCATCACGGCTGTGGAAGAAACCGAATATGCCCGCGGCAAAGGCATCGACCTTATCATCTGTGACCACCACAATGCCGGTGAAGTGATTCCCGATGCCGTGGCCGTGCTGGATCCCAAGCAACCCGGTTGTCCCTATCCTTTCAAAGGATTGTCCGGCGCCGGGGTTGGCTTCAAGCTGGTCCAGGCCACCCTGACAAAACTCGGGCTCCAGCCCGACGTGGCCCATCCCTATCTGGACCTGGTCGCCATCTCCATTGCCTCGGACATCGTGCCGATCGTGGATGAGAACCGCATTCTGATGCGGGAGGGACTGGAGCTGGTCAACACACATCCGCGTCCGGGCGTCAAGGCCCTGCTTGACCGTATCCAGCTGCGCGATTCCGAAATCACCACCTCCCACATCGTCTTTTCACTGGGCCCGCGCATCAATGCTGCCGGAAGGATGGGGGATGCGGCCGTAGCCGTCGCCCTGCTCATCGCCGAAACCTCCGATGAAGCCGACAGCTACGCCGCCCGCCTCGAAAAGATCAACTTCGAGCGCCGCGACACCGACACCAAAACCATGGATCAGGCCCTGAAACAGCTCGCCGGGAGCATGGATCCCGATAATTGCTCCTGCCTGGTTCTTCACGACCCGGAATGGCACCTCGGCGTGATCGGCATCGTCGCATCTCGGCTGGTGGACATCTACTGCCGCCCCACCATCATGCTCAGCACGGTCGACGGGCTCATCAAAGGTTCGGCCCGCAGCATCAATGGCTTCAACATATACGATGCCCTCAAGCAATGCGACGACCTGCTATTGCAGTTCGGCGGACACAAATACGCAGCCGGCCTCACCATCGCCGAAGACCAGCTGGACAGCTTCATCGAACGTTTTCAGCAGATCACCGGGGAGATGCTCTCCGAACAGGATTTCAAACCGGAACTGATGATCGATGCGGAAATACCGTTTAAGGACATCACACCCCGGTTCTGGAAGCTGTTGAAACAGTTCGAACCTTTCGGCCCCAACAACCTTAGACCGGTGTTCATCAGCCGTAATGTCAACATTGCCGGCAGACTGTCCGTCGTAGGCCAGGGCCATCTCAAAATGCGGCTGTCCCAGGGCGGATCCGGCTCCCTGGATGCCATCGGATTCAATATGAAGAAATTTGCCGAACCCCTTCGAAAGGCCGGAAATGCACCCATCGACATTGCGTATGCCCTCGAGCAAAATACCTGGAACAACCGAACCACGCTGCAACTGCGCCTGAAGGACATTCACATAGACGGTAAACATGTATCCTGACCCTGAAAAAAACAAATCATACGGTTTCCAATATCAAAAAAAGACCGTATATTTGCATTCTGAAATCATTTGGGAGGGACTGTAGCTCAGTTGGTAGAGCAATGGACTGAAAATCCATGTGTCGGCGGTTCGATTCCGCCCGGTCCCACAGTTAAAGCCTGTTACCAAGCCTTGTATCGCATTTAATTGCGGCACAAGGCTTTTTTTTGCCGCCCTCTTTTTATCCAGCAGCTTAGTGCTTACATTATGTTTTATAAGCCACGTTGCACAATAATCACCATCCAAGAAAAGAGGTGCTGCCATGAAACTATTAGCTTTGCTTTACAAAGTATCTTTGTTGAAAGTATTGCCTATTATCCTGCTGTTTGCCTTGCAGGGATGCGGGTCCAGTGAACCTGCAGCCGATGTCACCCTCTCCGAGGAGCAGCAGCGGATCCGCGAAGAGCTTTTCCAGTCTGCAGATGCCAGGCTGGAGCATCTCCAATCGATCCAGGCCGATGTGCTCAGCCCCGGATATTTTGAAACGGGGATGAGCCATTATGAAAACGCCGAGCGCCTGTTGAGGCAGGGACGCGAACTCGACCGGATCCGCGAAGAGCTGGATATGGCCCTCGAGGCGTTCGACGAAGCCGAAGAAACCACCAACCTTGCCGAAGTAACGTTCCGCTCGGCCATTGAAGCCAGGAATGACGCTTTGGAAGCCCAGGCGCCTGTTTTCAGCTCGGATAGCTGGCTTGAGGCCGAAGAGGCATTTCGTACCGCGGCCCGCTTCCTGGAGGATGGCAACGTCAACCGGGCTCGCAGCCAGGCCAGTACCGTCGAAGAGCAGTATCAGGCCGTGGAGCTGGAAGCCATAAAGGCCAATTACCTGAATGCGGCAAGGGAAACCCTGCGCGAAGCCGAATCGGAGCAGGCACAGCGCAATGCCCCGAAAACACTCGCCAAAGCACGATCCAGGGTGGAACAGGTAGAAGAGATGCTTTCCGAGGACCGGTATGACACCGAAGAAGCCGGCCAGCTGGCCAAACAGGCGTCCTATGAAGCTTCACACGCCCTTTATCTGCATCGTGAAATAAACCGGATGCGCAATGAAGACATGACGTTTGAGGATCTGTTTCTCAGAGCGGAGGAACCCCTTGAAATGATTTCGGATGCGTTGGATATCGACGTGCGGTTCGACTCCGGCCTTCAGCCCCCGGCCGAGGAGATCATCAATGCCTTTGACAGCCAGATGCGTGACAAGGAGGCCCGGATCGATGCCGCCGAGGAGCAGATCCGCAACCTGCGGCTCGAAAACGAAAGACAGGCCGAAGAGCTGCGCCAGCAGCAAAGCGAAATCGCCGTCATGCGCGAGCAGATCGATGAGAAAGGAGACCTGGCTACCCGTCTCGAAATACAGCAAAAACGCGACGAAGCCGTTAAGAATGTCCGCAACCTTATTCCGCCCAATGACGGAGACGTTTTCCTGGACGGAGACAACGTCCTGATCCGTCTGCACGGACTTAACTTCCCTGTCGGTCAGTCGACCTTGGAGCCCAAGTTTTTCAATCTGCTCCGCAGGGTGCAGGATGCGATCAAGCTCTTTCCGGAAGGAAGAGTGCGCATCGAAGGCCATACTGATTCCAGCGGAAGCCTCGAAATGAATCAGCGTCTCTCTGAAGATCGGGCCGAGGCCGTCGCGGAATACATCCGCTCCAACATCGACATGGATATCCCGCTGCGATCGGCCGGTTTCGGACCGGAACGTCCGGTGGCCAGCAACGAAAACGAGGCGGGCCGAGCCCAGAACCGCCGGATCGACGTGGTGATCACCCCCGGCTGGTCCGATCAATAATCTATGTGGATACAAGACTGTCGCCCGGGTCGGTCTGGCCTGAACCGGCTGAGCCAGGTTGGAAAGGGCTGGTTTGGAAAGGGCTGGTTTGGATAGGTCCAGAGACCAGCCCGGTTCGCGACAACCCTCCCCATGTCATTTCATGCCATGGGAGAACTGCGACAGGCCCGGTCATCCAGGTACGCTATTCGCTATCCATGCGGCGGCGCAGTCCGTGCTGCAGCTTTTTGGCAACCGTACCCGGTCGTCCTGTACCTATGCGGTGTCCGTCAATGCTGACCACCGGCTGAATATCGGTTATCGTGCCGGTCAGCATCACCTCGTCAGCTTTCAGGATCTGCTTCTGCTCAATAGGGCTAAGCCTGACCGGAATGCCCTCTTCTTCGGCTATTTCGAACACCTCCTCGCGCGTGATGCCCGCCAGGATATAGGGTGAGTCCGGGTAGGTCCACAATGTGCCGCCATAAACGGCAAAGACATTGTTTTTATACCCTTCGGTGATAAACCCGTCCCGCACCATCAGCACGCCACCGGCACCTCGCTTTTTCTCTTCCTGCGCGGCCATGACGTTAGGCAGTAGGTTTACGGTCTTCAGATCGCAACGAGACCAGCGGATGTCCGGCATGGTTATGGCATGCCCACCTTTTTCGAGGATCTCCTTGTCCGGGATAAAAGGGGACGCCATGATTACCACGGTCGGCGGAGTGCTTTCGGGTGGAAATGCATGCGTACGCGGAAGGGCAACGCCTCTTGTTATCTGCAAATAGATCGTGCCCTCACCTTCCTGCAACCGGTTTTCAATGATCAGTTTCTGCATGATTTCAGACAGCCCGTCACGCTGCCCGGTGGAAAACGGGATGCCGAGCCCCTCCAGTCCCCGGTCCATCCGTTTCAGGTGCGCTTCCAACCGGAACATCCGGCCATTCACCACCCGTATCACCTCGTAGATACCATCGCCGAAAAGAAACCCCCGGTCGTTGACCGGAATGGCCGCCTCGTCACGAGGCAAATAACGTCCGTTTACATATACCCGCATGAACCCGTACTCCAATAATAATTTTGTGATGTTTTCCAGTGATATGCTGATTCCTCTTCAAGGGACGCCGGTGCTGCTTTGTGGGACGCCGGTGCTGCTTTGTGGGGCGACTGACCCGTGGATAAACCGGCGGCATACCGCTACGCACCGATACGAGCCTATGACGAGCCAAAATCATCCTTGATGCCGGATACGACTTGCTCTTCCCGCAATTTGGCCAGATAGGCATCGATTGAACGCGATGCCCGTTTTCCGTCGGCCACTGCCTGAATCACCGTTGCCCCGCCCCGGGAAATATCGCCTCCTGCAAAAATCCCGGAGCGGCTGGTGGCGCCAGTGTCATCTACCGTAATGGTGCCCCAATTTGTTGTTTCAAGTCCGGGCGTAGTCTGCTGGATGATGGGATTGGGGCTCTGGCCGATGGCCACCACCACCGTATCAGTTTCTATAACGAAATTGGAGCCTTCGACCGGGATCGGACGGCGTCGTCCCTGTTCATCGGGCTCACCCAGCTGCATCTTCTGACATTCGATGGCCTTGACCCACCCACTGTCGTCGCCATGGATGGCAACCGGACTGGTGAGAAAATGAAATTCGATGCCCTCCTCCTCGGCGTGGTGCACCTCCTCAATGCGCGCCGGCATCTCTTCCCGCGACCGGCGGTACAGGAGCAGCGCCTGTTCCGGCCCCATGCGTTTGGAAGTCCTGACCGCGTCCATGGCCACATCCCCCCCGCCAAGCACGACCACCTTACTGCCTATCTTGAGGGGTGTGTCGTATTCAGGGAACTTGTAGGCTTTCATGAGGTTGACCCGCGTCAGCAGCTCGCTGGCCGAATAGACCCCGCTCAGATTCTCTCCGGGTATGTTGAGGAATCGCGGGGATCCCGCCCCACTTCCGATATATACGGCTCCGAACCCCATTTCGTCCATGATCTCATCAATGGTAAGCGTACGACCGATGATCACATTGGTTTCTATCTTCACGCCCAGTGCCTTCACCCGGTCCACTTCTTCGTCCACGATCTGCTTGGGCAGGCGGAATTCGGGGATACCGTATTTCAACACGCCACCGGCTTCGTGCAGCGCCTCGAAGATGGTGACATCGTACCCCATCTGGGCCAGTTCGGCAGCCACGGTGAGGCCCCCCGGCCCCGATCCCACCACCGCTACTTTCTGTCCTTTGG
Source organism: Cyclonatronaceae bacterium (assembly GCA_046483675.1). Taxonomy (GTDB): domain Bacteria; phylum Bacteroidota; class Rhodothermia; order Balneolales; family Natronogracilivirgulaceae; genus SKNL01. The sequence continues at coordinate 77,168 of JAWOCT010000120.1, read as the reverse complement.
ATTCCGCTATATCCGGCGGGGTGAAGGTGCCGTTTTTTGCTTCGTAGTCGGCGAGAAAACGCTCCATTTTCCCGATGGCCAGCGGCTCGAGTTTTTTGCCCACAATGCAGCTGTTTTCACAGAGGTTTTCCTGCGGGCATACCCGCCCGCAGATGGCCGGCAGGTAGTTGGATTCCCGGATCTTGCGGATCGCACCGTCGTAATCCCCTTCATAAAGGAGCTGGATGAATGCGGGGATGTCCACATTGACGGGGCACGCCTTCATGCAGACCGGATCGTTGCACTCAAGGCAGCGATGGGCTTCTTCCAGGGCTTTCTCGACGTTGAAACCTTCAGATACCTCGCAAAAGTTGGTGATGCGCTCCTGCGGATCCTGTTCATCGGGCAGATGACGAGGAATCTTCATGCGCTCTTTAGGTTTGAGCGCTATTACCTTTCGGCGTTTTTCTCCTTTTTTTCCTGCTTTTTTGCTTTCCTGACCGTTGCTGCTCATACGTGTTTACAATCCGTTGTTTCGGTTGATTTTTCCCAGGAGCGCAAGGCTTCCTGCTCCGGTCCGATATAGGTGCGGTTGCGGGCGATGAGTTCGTCGAAATTCACCTGATGGGCGTCGAACTCCGGTCCGTCGACACAGGCGAATTTCAGCTCGTCGCCCACGGTGACCCGGCAGGCTCCGCACATGCCCGTTCCGTCCATCATGATTGGATTGAGACTGACCCAGGTCCGGATGGCCGGATCGCGCGTCACCCCGGCAACCGCCCGCATCATGGGCAGTGGTCCGATGGCATACACCGCATCCGGTTTGCCCTGTTCCGCAATGATCTCCTGCAAGGCCTCGGTAACAAAGCCCTTTTTGCCAAACGATCCGTCGTCGGTCGTCACAATGAGTTCGTCAGAGGCTGCCGCCATTTCATTCTCCAGGATCACCAAATCGCGGCTTCGGGCGCCGACGATACTGATGACCCGGTTTCCGGCCGCTTTCAGCGCCCGGGCAATGGGGTAGATCACCGCCGTACCCACACCACCGCCGATGCAGACCACCGTGCCGAAATCGGAGACCGGAGTGGGCTCGCCGAGCGGACCGACAACATCCTGCAGATGGTCTCCGGCGCGCATCTCCGTGATGATATGCGTAGTTTTGCCAATGGCCTGCACGATCAGCACGATGGTTCCTTTATCCGGATCCGAATCCACAATAGTCAGCGGGATTCGTTCACCCGTAGGTGTGGCGCGAACGATCACAAAATTGCCTGCCTTGCGCTTGGATGCGATCAAGGGAGCTTCCACGGTCAGCTTGCTGATGGTCGGTGCCAGTGTTTCTTTTCCAATGATACGGTACACGTGATTCTCCATTATTTGGAATCATATTCCCCAAAGCACCTCCGGTCCCGATGATGAACGCGGATAATGTTGATATGCAATGCGAAAAAAATGATTGAATGAAACCCACTGAAGCTGTTTCCGGAGCAACCGACGAGGCATGCCGCGGCGGCCGGATCAGATAATACTTTATAAGTGCCTAATATTACATATTATCTGAATTTAATACAAACGGCTTCACGGTATCCGTTGGAGGTATGAAGGCTGTGGCGTATGGTATCGGCCAGCAGCTCAATATATCCATGCTGCAGTGTACGGGCTCCGGACTGCAACTCAAGGTATCCATACTGCAGCTTGCTGCAAGATTCAGCAGCACAGAATCCCCCGGTTTATAGCTTGCTGTGCGTGCCATCACAAAAAGGCGGGGTGCCGGTCTGCTTGCATCCGCACCATGCTACCTTCTTTTGGTCCGTGATTTTTTCGATCACCGGCCTGAAGCTTGTGCCCTTGTGGGACCCGTCACAGTAAGGCTGATTGCCGGAATGACCGCATGCGCACCAGGCATAGGTGCCGGGTTCCACTTTCATAACGAACGGACTGTCCGAGGCTACTTTTGGCTTGTCCATGGGCTGTTACCGTTAGAGTACTGTTTCTATTAGGGGCTGTTTCTGTTAGGGTTGTTTCTGTTGGATTACCGCTGACCCGGACAGGTTTTCTTTCCGGGCATGAGGTATTTGGTACCATAAATCCGTTAAATCTAATACATGCGCGCGTAAAATGAAATGCGCCGGCAAGAACTCAGCTTCCGATGATCGGACGGACCCCGTTGATGATAAACTGCACCCCGATCGTCAGCGCAATGAATCCCATCATGCGGGTCAGTGCGGTCATTCCTGTTTTCCCGAGCATGCGGGTAATCCTTCTCGAAACAATAAGCAGACCGAACGATGTCCCCGCCACCAGCAGGATGGCCGACAGCATGATGCCGTAATCAATTGCCGAATCGGCCTGGGTCGCAAAACCCAGGACAAGGGCAATGGATCCGGGACCGGCCAGCATCGGCATCGCCAGCGGACTGAAGGAGATGTCCGGCTTGCGAAATGCCTCTGAATGGGCCGCTGCCGTGAGTTTTCGGCCCTGACTGTCCGGATCCAGCAGGGAATAGGCCATTTTCATGATCAGCAGACCGCCTGCGATCCGGATACCTTCGAGACTGATCCCGAAAAAGCTGATGATGTAGTTGCCGCCGATGAGGAATACAACCAGTATCAGCACCATGTAGAACGAAGCTTTCCAGGCCTGTTGCCTGCGATGCTCATTGGTATCACCGTCGGTCATGGCCAGGAATAAGGGCATGGCCGCAAAGGGATTGGCAATGGACAACAGAGACGTAAAAGTGGCAAGAAATATGGTAAAAATGGTCATTAATGCAATTCCAATTCAAAACAATAATTAAAAGACCTTACAGGAACAGGCCTTATTGGCCCCGGCATGCTGCATCCGGATCCGTTGGATTACGCATGGAATTGGGGAGGCCCGGTATTTTCCTTGCCAAATTTATGTATATTTGGCATCAGGTTGAATCCATAAAACGCACGTTTTTTTGTTTATTGTCATATGAGTAACAAAGATGTCCCCTGGGACAAACTGCTGGAACAAACCAGAACCATCCTCAGAGAGGCAGCCGACAGGGAAGAGGCCATGCAACACATCTGTGCCCTCCTTCACCGTGAAGTCCCCCACTATGACTGGGTCGGTTTCTACATGGTGGATCCGCTGGCTGAAGGACAACTGGTGCTCGGTCCCTACATTGGCGAACCTACCGAACATGTTCGCATTCCGTTCGGCACCGGTATCTGCGGTCAGGCCGCCGAAACCCGGGAAACGTTTCTTGTCAACGACGTGAAAGCCGAAACCAATTACCTTGCCTGCAGTCCGGGTGTGGAATCTGAAATCGTGGTCCCGATGATCAAGGCCAGGGAACTTATCGGTGAGATCGACATCGACTCCGAAACCAAAGGGGCAATGACCGAAAACGACCGGACACTGCTCGAAGCGATCGCCAAAGAGGTGGCCGAGCTGTTCTGAGGCTCGCGCTCAGGGCAGTAGCTGTTTCAGGAACCGGCCGGTCAGGCTCTCCGGATGTCCTGCGACCTCCTCGGGCGTGCCTTCACAGACAATGGTACCGCCTCCGAAACCGCCTTCCGGACCGATATCGATCACCCAGTCGGAGGATTTGATCACATCCAGGTTATGCTCGATGATGATCACCGAATGCCCACCGTCAATCAACCGGTTGAACGATTCCAGCAGCTTGGCAATATCCTCGAAATGCAGACCGGTCGTGGGTTCGTCGAAGAAATAGAGGATATGCTCCTTTTCCGTCCGGGACAGGTAACGGGCCAGCTTCACGCGCTGCGCCTCCCCGCCCGACAGGGTGGTACCGCTCTGACCCAGTCTCAGGTACCCCAGTCCGACATCCTCGAGCACCTGCAGGCGGCCTGCAATCTGTTTTTCATCCACAAAAAAATCAAGGGCTTCTGAAACGGACATCTCCAGCACATCATGGATGTTTTTGCCGCGGTATTTCACACCCAGTACATCCTTTCGGTAACGCGTGCCGCCACAGGCCTCGCATGGCAGCTCGATATCCGCGAGGAACTGCATCTCGATGGTCTGCACGCCTTCCCCCTGGCAGGTCTCGCACCGTCCGCCCGGCACGTTGAATGAGAAGTGACCCGCCGTATAGCCCATGATCCGGGCTTCGCGGGTTTTCGAAAACAGGTCGCGTATGCCGTCGAATGATTTGGTGTACGTGGCCGGGTTTGACCGGCTGGAACGCCCGATGGGTGTTTGATCGACCATCTCCGCACCGTCGATGTGCTGGAGCCCCTTGATCGACCGGAACCGTCCGACCTTCTCGTTGTATACCCCGAGCTCTTTCATGATGCCGGCGTAGAGCGTGCGGTGCACAAGTGTCGATTTCCCCGAACCACTGACGCCGGTCACGCAGACCATTTTCCCCAGTGGGAACCGGGCGCTGATGCCCTTGAGATTATGCTCGGAAGCCCCTTCGACTATCAGCTCCCGGCCGCTGCCCTTGCGTCGCTTTTCAGGGATGGCGATGGCCTTCCTGCCGCTCAGGTATTTCCCCGTGAGTGTCCTGGATTCAAGAAGCCCTCCATGGTCGCCTGCATAGCACACTTCGCCGCCATGCCGTCCGGCGAATGGACCGATATCGATGACGTGATCGGCCGCACGGATCATCTCGGGGTCGTGCTCCACCACCAGCACGGTGTTGCCGATGTCACGGAGTGACTTGAGGATGCGGATGAGGCGGTCGTTGTCGCGTGGATGCAACCCGATGGTCGGCTCATCCAGTACGTACAGGCTGCCAATCAGTGAACTGCCAAGAGCATTAGCCAGGTTGATGCGCTGCGCCTCGCCTCCGCTCAGGGTGTTGGTGAGGCGGTCCAGGGTGATGTAGTGCAGGCCCACCTCATCGAGGTATCGCAGGCGCTTGCGGATTTCGTACAGGATCTGCCCGCCAACATCCATCTCGTAATCGGTGAGCTTCAGTTCGTCGAAGAAGCGGCGGGCATGGCCGATGGTCATCTCCGAAATCTGGCCGATATGCATCCCGGCAATCTTGACATACAGCGCATCGCGTCGTACGCGATATCCGTCGCATTCCGGACAGCGGGAATAGCCCCGGTAACGGGCGTAGAAAACACGCATATGAACCTTGTAGAACTCTCCCCGCACCTGCTCGAAGACACTGTGGATGCCGGGATACTCATCCTTCCCGTACCAGATGATCTGTTTCACATCCCTGGACAGCGAATGATAGGGATCGTCGATAGGCAGACCGTACCGGGCCGCCACCTTGACCAGCAGCTTCAGATTGTGATTGAATTTCGGCGACTGAAAAGGCTGGATGGCCCCGGCACGGATGGAACGCTCCGGATCGGGGATCACCTTGTCCTCATCGATGCCCTGAACGCGCCCGAATCCTTCACAGCTCCGGCATGCTCCGAACGGATTGTTGAAAGAGAACATTTGCGGGGTCGGTTCGGTGAAGTCGATGCCGTCGCGTTCGAAGCGTTCGCTGAACATCTGTTCCTCTCCCTTGTGCAGCTTGATGTAGCACCGGCCGCGCCCTTCCAGAAAAGCTGTTTCCACCGAATCAACAAGACGGCTGCGGAATTCGTCATCGTCTTTTTTGATGGCCAGCCGGTCCACGACGATGCGCACCTGATCGGGGTGGAATTTTTTCAGGTTGACCTCGTCCCGGCTCAGGTCGACCATATCTTCACCCGGCAGCAGAATGCGGTTGAACCCCTTTTGCCGGAATATCTCGAGTTCAGCCCGCATCTTTTTGTTCTTTTCCATGCTGACCGGGAACAAGACATAGAAACGCTGTTTTTCTTCCAAACGCTCGATCAGGTCCCGTGCAACGATCTGCGGGGTATCCTTGCGAACCGGCTCCCCGGATACCGGCGAGATAGTCTGACCGACACGGGCGAAAAGCAAACGCATGTAGTCGTATAACTCCGTGGTGGTGCCCACCGTTGAGCGCGGATTGGTCGTGGTGTTTTTCTGCTGGATGGCCATGGCCGGGGAGATACCCTGCATGAAATCCACCTCGGGCTTGTCCATCCGCTCCAGGAACTGCCGGGCGTAGCTGGACAGGCTCTCCACATAGCGCCGCTGCCCCTCGGCATAGATGGTGTCGAAAGCCAGACTCGACTTTCCCGACCCGCTGACACCCGTGACAACCGTCAATTTGTTGCGCGGGATGGTTACATCTATATTCTTCAGGTTGTGCACCCGCGCTCCCCTGACCAAGATCGGTGACCGGGAGGGATCTCCATTCGCGTTCCCGGCGGGCGAATCATTTGCTTTGTTTTTTAAAGTGCTATGTGTCCGGGGTGAAGTCATGAAAATCCGCTGCAGTTAGGCAGATAACTGGTTGTGAATGTGTAGGGTGTGGAAGCAATCCAAACACTAACGTATGCAGAATGTAAACATTGGCACTGGCGGGGTGGTTCCACCGGTGGCCAGGCTCCGTGCTCTAAAACCAGGGGCAGGCTCCGGAAGGGTATCATCGGGCGAAGCACTGCAAAAACATCCCTGTGGAGTCCATTTCATCTGTTTAAATGTTTCGATTTATAATGTCAGATGTAATGCCATGACCGTATTTAATCATTCGCCTGTGTGTCCGGGCACCGGCCAGGTCATGTACATTTCATGATTAAAACTGCTTCATGATTAATACTGCCGGGGAACATCTTTTTGCGGAGACTCTGTCAGCGGGATTCTCCGCGCGTCACCTCCATGATATGCCGCTCCAGGCCGCTCTTGATGTTTTCACGCACATACTCCACACCTTCATCAATGTACATCGCGTGTATGAACAATTCCTTGCGATCGTCGGACACCTCCAGGCTCAGCGTGCCGGGGGTCAGGGAAATCATGTTGGCCAGAAGTGTTATTTCCAGGTCCGATGTCACCGTCAGAGGAATATCCACCACACCGGACTTCATACGGAAACCCGGGCGCATCACATCGATGGCCACACGGACACTCGATACGACCAGCTCTTTGAGAAAAAACAGAATCAGCGTAATCCCCTTCCGGACACGTTGGGTATAATTGCTTTTGTCGATGGCCGGTCCAACCACCATAAGCACCAGGTAACCCAGTATCAGGCCGATGAGCAGATTGACGAAAGAGAACGTCGCGGTGACGGCGGTCCAGATCAGTGCCAGAATGATATGAAAGAGGAAAATTTTCATTGCGGTCCCAAAACGGCTTCAATGTAATCGGATGGATCAACGAGCTGCTCGGCAGCGGTCATGCACAACTCCAGCAGCGGCTGGGCGTAAAGGCCGATAACGATGATCAGTCCGGCAATGATCATCACCGGAATGACAAGGATGTAAAGCTTTCCGGCGCCGAACAGCGGCGTTTTCCCAAAGTCTTCGGGAGCATCCTCCGGAACCTTCCCCCAGAAGGCCGACAGCCAGATCTTGGTCATGGAAAAGAGCGTGAGCAGACCCACAAGGATGGCCACACTGGTCACAACATACTGTTCAATCGACAGACCGGCTTTCACCAGACTCAGCTTGGCCCAGAAACCGGAAAGCGGCGGGAATCCGGCCAGTGCAAAAGCTGAAATAAGGAAAAGTACAGCCAGGACCGGATAATGGCGATACAGCCCTCCCATCTTTTTCAGCTCAAAAGTACCCAGCAGGCGCTGTGCGACCCCGCTTATGAGGAACAGGTTGGATTTGGCCAGGATGTTATGCAACACATAGAAAATCGCACCCATGATTCCCATGGCCGTGTTGAATGCCAATCCCATGATCATGTATCCGATCTGACTCACGATGTGGAAAGAGAGAATTTTCCGGAATTCCATATGCGATGCCGCCCCGAGTACGCCGATCACCATGGTAAACCCGCCCACCCAGAGAAGGATGGTATGGGTATATCCGGTGTCCTGGGTAAACAACAGGGTGAAGACACGGATAAGGGCATAGACCCCGACTTTGGTGAGCAGTCCGCCGAAGATAGCTGATATGGCTACGGGCGGGGTATGGTAGGAAGCCGGCAGCCAGAAGAAGAGCGGAAAAACAGCCGCCTTGATGCCGAATGACACCATGAAGATCATCGCCGTGGTAGTCACCAGTCCGGTATTCTCCACTTCAGGAAGCCGCAAAGCCAGATCGGCCATATTGAGTGTTCCGGTCATCCCGTACAGCATGGCCACCCCGAATAGGAAGACCAGGGAAGAGAACAGATTGATGAATACGTATTTAAGTGCTCCCTGTAGCTGGTTTTTACTGTTGCCCAGGGCCAGCAGAATGAAACTGGCGATCAGCATCACCTCGAACCAGACATACAGGTTGAAGATATCACCGGTCAGGAAGCTGCCGTTCACACCCATAAGCAGGATGTGCAGCAGGGAATAGTAACCAAACCGTTCCCGCTCCCTGTCAATATCGTAGATGGAATAGATGCCGACAACCACCCCCATGATGGCCGATATACCCAGCATAAGCATCGTCAGCATGTCGGCGACCAGCGTAATTCCGAATGGTGCCGCCCAATTGCCGAGCTGCAGCACCTGGATGCCTTCGTTGTGGACATCCCTGAAGAGCAATAGCACCGACCCCAGCAGTGCAACCATGCCGAGGACTCCGATCAAGCGTTGCAGCAGAGACGATTTCCGGAAAAAAAGCGCCAGAGTGGCGGTAAAAAGGGGGATTGCAATGGGAAGTACAAGCAGCCCGTTCATGCCTTACCTCCCTTTGTGTTTTCATCTTTCGGAACAATGGCTGCCGAGGTGTCTTCGGCATCCCGCAGCAGTTCATCCTGATCGACCGTTCCAAGCTCACGGTAGCTCCGGTAAGCGAGGGCCAGGGCAAAAGCCAGCAGTCCAAAGCCGATTACGATGGCTGTAAGTATAAGTGCCTGGGGCAGCGGATTGGCAAACGGCACCAGCGGTTCTGTGCTGCCGGCCTTGATAAGCGGCGGATTCTCGGTGGATATGCGTCCAATCGTGAAAAGCGCCAGATTCACGGAATTACTAAGCAGGATAATGCCGATGATTGTCAAGATCATACTCCGTCGCAGCAACAGGTAGATCCCTGTCGCAAAGATCGCTCCGGCAATAATGGGAAGTATCGTATCCATAAAAACTGACTACTCTTCTTCGAGTGAAAAAATGACGGTGATTATAAAGCCGACCACGCACAAATAGACTCCGATGTCAAACAGCAGTGGGGTGCTCAGTTTGGTTTCCATCGCCCCCCACTCAATGAAAAGCCATTTGCCGGTGAGGAACGGTTCTGTCAGAAACATGGGGATCAGGCCGCTCACCACCAGGCTGAGCAGGCCGATTGCAATGAGGGTCAGGGGCTGGACACGCAGCACCTTCCGCGAGGCCTCAGTCCCGAATGCAATGGCATACAGAGTAAAGGCGCCGGCGCCGACCAGTCCGCCGATGAATCCGCCGCCCGGCTCATCATGTCCGCGGAAGAACAAAAACAGGGAAAAGAGGACCAGGACACCGATCATCAGACGCGTGGCCGTATGCAGGATCAGGCTTCTCATGATGATGTTCCTCCTTTTGTTGCTTGATTCGAAGATCCGGTTGATGACGGACCGGAAGACCCGGTCAGTGTTTGTCCCGAAGGCCTGCCTCCCTTCGCCGCTTCCCTGTCGGATGCCCCGAACCGTTTCATCTTGATCAGTGCATAGACGGCAATACCGGCAATGGATACCACAACGACCTCACCCATGGTATCCAGCGCCCGGAAGTCGACCAGGATTACGTTTACGATGTTGCGACCATGGGCCAGCGGGTAACTGGCTTCGGCATAGAATTCAGAGATGAAAGCATCAAAAGGAGCCGCTGTAACCGCAAAGATCAGCAGCGTCATCATCGCCCCGGCTCCCACAGCGAGCACGGCGTCACGGACCTTGGACGTCGTACTGCGAATCTCTGTGAGCTTGGGTACGTGGATCAGGACCAGCACCACCAGGATCACCGTCAGCGTCTCCACCAGCACCTGTGTCATGGCCAGGTCGGCGGCGCCGTGCATGAGATAGATCAGAGCCAGTGCGAAACCGACCACCCCTGCCCCGATGACCATGGTCAGCCGCGAATGCCTGAACCAGAGCACGATCCCCAGCGAGACCAGGATGCTGATCGAAAGGGCCCACTCCTGTATGAGCATGTCGCCAAAGGACGGATTCCAGATAATACCAGACCGGGTCAGGAACGTATAGCCGACGGCGATCAGCAGCGTAGTGAGGATAGTGATCAGATAATTGGCCATCAGGCCGTTCTGGATTACGCGCGTCTGCCATCCGGCGAGATTCAGCATGCCACTGACCAGTCCGTTGTATCCGTTGATCGGGAACTGCGCGAAGCCCGTCTGATAGACTCTCATGGGGGCCGATTCACGAAGTCCGTCCCAGAAGCGGTAGACCAGGATACCGCCGGCGAGGGTCAGCAAGCTGAGGATGAGCGGCAGGTTGATGCCATGCCACAGCGACAGATAGAAGTCGAGCGTGGCACCGTACGCGCTGGAGGCTACGGGTACCATGAGAGCCTTATCCACCAGAAACGGAAGCACTCCCAGCAGCAGACTCAGCACGGCCAGGGTCAGGGGCCCGATCCACATGGCAAGGGGGGCTTCATGGGCTTTCTTCGGTGTTTCCACCTTGCGGCCGAGGAAAGGACGTATCACTACGATCGCCGATGCTGCCACAATCGCGATATTGGCGATGACGCTCAAGGCAATGACCAGCACCGGCCAGAGCGGCGCTTCAAGCGCGGCCTCGTAGACGATTTCCTTGGCAATGAAGCCGTAAAGCGGAGGAATGCCCGCCATGGATATGGCGGCAAGGAGCGCTGCAAGAAAAGAGATGGGCATCAGCGGGCGTAGTCCACCGAGTTGGGTGACATCCCGGGTACCGGTTTCGTGATCTATGGCGCCGGCGACCATAAAAAGGGCACCCTTGTACATGGCATGGGTAAGTATATAGACGGCAAGTCCTTTCATGGCCAGTTCTGTTCCCAGACCAATGAGCATGGTCATGGTACCCAGGGCCATGACCGTGGAATAGGCCAGGATCTGCTTCATATCGGTGAAGCTGATTGAGAGCCATGCGCTGATCAGCAACGTAGCCAGGCCAAACCCGCCCACCAGCAGCAGCCAGGGTTCGGTAGATCCCATCACCGGATTCAGACGGGCCAGCAGGTACACACCGGCTTTGACCATAGTTGCGGAGTGCAGGTAGGCGCTGACCGGGGTCGGAGCGGCCATCGCTCCCGGAAGCCAGAAAGAAAAGGGAAATTGCGCCGACTTGGTGAAAGCACCCGCCAGCACAAGTATCAGGATGGCCAGATAATGCGGATGGTCGCGTATGACATCCCCTTCATTGAGCAGAGTGGAAATTTCCCAGTGACCGGAGGCAAAGCCCATGAGCACCAGGCCGGCTACCAGCGCGAGTCCGCCGATACCGGTCACCAGCAGTGCCTGAAGCGCCGCCTTCCGGGAGTTTTCCTGTTCGTGGGTATACCCGATCAGGATGAACGAGGTGAAGCTGGTCAGCTCCCAGAAAACAAAGATGCTGATGAGGTTGTCAGCCAGAACCACGCCGAGCATGGATCCCATGAACAGCAGCACCGCGCAATAGAACCGGGGCAGATGGGCGTCATTACCCAGGTACCCGCTGCCATACAGCACAATGAACGTGCCGATACCGGTGATGATAAATCCGAACATGAGGCTCAGTCCATCCAGATAGAACGCCAGGTTCACCTGGAACAGACCCATGGAAACCCAGGTGGTGGACTGCTGGACCACATTGCCGGCGGCTATATGCGGCATCCAGCTTGCAAGATAGATGAAACTGCCCAGCGGAAGCAGCGCCAGCACCCAGCCGGAACGCTTCTTGAAGAGCTGGTGGATCCACGGAGAGACCAGGGCCACGGCAAATATCAGGGCGACAACGATCAGCATGCCACCCTCCTGCCATAACCGGGCCTGTTTGCATCGGGATCATGCGATCCCTTCCAAGTAACTGAATCACTCATAAACAGGGATTTGGAACAATGTGAATAAACGGCTGTTTCTGTTGTACTTTCGGAGCCTCCCATGATGGCTCAGTCGTCTTTGGGCAGGTCACCGACCTGGTGGCCCGGTGTACCCTTTTTCTCGTAATAGGTTTTCAGGTCATCGACCACGGTCCCTTTCCAGAACTTGAAACCGCTCTTGTAAGCAGCCCGGCCGATGGTGTGGGCGGCAACAGGGGCCGTAAGCAGGATAAAAACAATGGTGGCAACCGCACGGGATATGATCCCGATCTCACCATAGGTGAATGCAACGGCCAGCAGTATGAGTCCGGCTCCGAGGGTGCCTGCCTTGGTGGATGCGTGCATCCGCATCAGGATGTCCGGCAGACGCAGGATGCCGACTGAGGCCACAAGGACAAAAAATCCACCCGAAATCAGGAGTATGCCGGCTATGATCTCAGACATGGGTCTCCTCCTTTTTATGCCGTTCGGCCCTGATTAGCACAAAACGGGCGAAGGCAATGGTTCCCAGGAATGCGACCAGTGCAAGGACGATCGCCACATCCAGATAGACGGGGTGTCCGGAAGAAATGGTATAAGTAGCAATCAGGCTGATCACGACGAAGGAGATCAGGTCCAGGGCCACCACCCGGTCGGGCAGGCTCGGGCCGATGATCACCCTGACAAGAGACACCAGAAGCGAAATGCTCAGCAGGACATAGACAATAACGACGGCCAGTGAAAGAAAATCCATTTCTAAAAATGTTGTGAATCCGCGACGAATACTGAAATAAATAATGAAATTCGCACGGCCTCCGATCCTTTTTGACGGCTCAATATAATAATCTGCCATATATGCCACAAAAAAATACGTACGGGCAATTGCCGATGCTGACCTGCCAGGCGACAACAGGACCTCCGGATCGGGACGCCATGGCACTCCGGCAGGCCTGTATGGAAATATTCCGAAAAAATCCTATACTGCCGAAGAGGGTATTATTATACTTTTCTATTCAACCGGAACAGGATGCGACTACCATTTTTTTTAGCCAGCAGGTTCGTGGCAGGGGAAGATCTCTCTGCGGCCGTCCCGAAAGTAAAAGAATTGAACGAGAAGGGGATTGCTGTGACTCTGGACCTGCTTGGTGAAAACGTGACCAAACGGGAAACGGCGGATGCTACCACTCGTGAGTATTGCGACCTGCTTGAAGGGATCCGCCATGACGGACTGGATGCCTCGATTTCCATCAAACTGACCATGCTGGGTTTGGATATCGACACCGAATACTGCCGCCAAAACCTGCATGCACTGCTTGACAAAGCCCGGGAGCTGGATCAGTTCGTCCGGATCGACATGGAGGGATCGGATTACACACAGCGTACCATGGACCTTTTTTTCGATGCCCGGAAGGAGTACGGACAACACGTCGGGATCGTGATCCAGGCCTACTTGCACCGGAGCCGGAAAGATATTGAAGCCCTGTCAAAAAACGGTGCCGATGTCCGTCTGTGCAAAGGAGCCTACAACGAACCCGCCTCGCTGGCCCTCAAAAACATGGCCGACATCCGTGCGGTCTTCAAGGAATATGCCTCCAAGCTGCTGCATTCCACCGACAATACCCGCATCGCCACACATGACGATCATCTTATCGAGTGGACAAAGCAGCATGCGCAGGAGTACCGCATTTCCAGGGATAAGTTCGAGTTCCAGTTGCTCTATGGCTTGAGGCTGAGCACCTGCGAACAGCTGGTGCAGGAAGGATACCGGGTTCGGGTGTACGTTCCCTACGGTACGATGTGGCTGCCCTATTTCAGCCGGCGCCTGCGTGAACGCAAGGAAAACATCTGGTTCATACTGACCAATATGATCAAAAAATAGGGGTGATGCACTTCTTGACACTCTCATGTGCATCAGCTTGCGCATCACCCTTTGGCTGACCGACCTGACATCGCTTCAAAGACCCAGACCCACAAGAAAGAAAAGATCTTCCGAATGGGGGTTGAGGATTATGCTGGTCGACAATCCTATTTCGAGCGATTCAGAAAAATGCAATGCTTTCCCTGCAGTGATACCGGTATGGATGATGGCCGGACCCGAGGTGCCGTACATCGCCGATTCCGAGGGGGTCATGCCCAGCACAAAACCGACGGCCTTCAGATCATAGGCCAGTTCCAGGTAGATGGAGTGGTCCTCATCGTTGGTCAGAAACATTCCGCCAAAAAATGACAGCGGCGTGTCGGCCAACTCCGATACCCCTGCTCCTGCTTCCAGAAAATGTGCCTCTGACGAAAAATAATCGCCTGTTCCGGGTACTGGAAAAGTGTAGTCGATCAGGTACAATGAAAAGTCACCGGATCCGGTTTCGAAAGTGTAGTTTGCGAACCAGTCAACTTCGTACCCATCGGGATTACCGGTTGTAGCCACAGCCGCCCAGCTCCCTATCTCCAGGCCTCCATAACCGTAAGTAATTTCAGGTTGAATACTTGGTGAATTGCCAAAATCCGCTCCCCTCCATACATACCGGCTCATGATATCCATATTCATGCCAACTTGTGCGTGTGTGGCTTCCGCCATCACACCTGCCATGAACATAATGCAAAACAGTCCTTTTTTTAATTCATAATTCAACATAATTTTCACCTCGTTCCTGTTGATCATCGTTGTGATTGAATGGGAAAACAGGGAACATCCTGGCCCCACACCGGGATGTTCCCCTTTTTTTATCTGCACCTCTTTTTTATCTGCACCTCTTTTTTATCTGCACCTCATTCAGCAGATTTGGCTATTATATAATAATATTTAGCCATAATCAAATTATATACTAAATAATTAATGAATTACATTATAATTATAGTATATATTTAGGAATAGCGCTTTTCTGGATAATTTTTGATGCAACTGCTCTGATGGAAAGCACCTGCGGGAAAGCTCTCAAGAGGAAAAGATCAGATGGAAATACGGGTTTACCGCTCTTCAAAAATTTTATCCAGGGCTCCGATGACCTCATCAATGCCCTTTTCCAGACCGGCATATTCCAGATTCCTCTTTTTGGACTGAAGGTGATTCCAAAGCCCTTTAAGGATCCTCAGATCTTCATCCCTGAGATCCTTGTATGCCGTATCGAAATTCCCCTTGGGTTTCAGATACAAATCGACATTCCCCTTTTCCCATACCAATACAAAGTCCCGGCTTTTACCGATATTTACTTTCATCTGTTTAAATCAATTTAGATTCATAAGGTCAGAATGAACTCACATGACAGGATGTAATCTTGCCCCTGTGTGTCAGCCGTAGGCTGTCATGTTCGTTTCATCTGTTTAAATGTTTCGATTTATAATGTCAGATGTAATGCCATGACCGTATTTAATCATGCGCCTGTGTGTCCGGGCGCCGGCCCGGTCATGAGCATTTCATTTGTTTATAATTTTTGTTTCAAGAGGTCAGATGCAATGTCCATGACGATTATAATCATGCTTCTGTGTGACGGGTAGCCATTATGGCCATTTCATTTGTTTATTTAATCAGGTTTCGAAAGGTCAACAAAAAATCCCCATAAAAGCATGCATGGAATACTTGCAGATGCAAAATAATGCATGCCCTGCTTGTGGATGTTTTCGCCCTTCTTTATTCAAGGTTATCCGTAAAAATGATTTACATACAGTCTTATTGGGGTGCGCTGATCCGGTCAGGTTTTATACCAATACTTATATAAACCTTCTGTGACCTGAACGATAGAATCTACCATTATCCCATAAAAAAAGAAAATTAACTTTTCAATATCGTGGTTTTGTAATGCATATTTCCATTAGCCTGAATAAAACCCACAGTTAATGTCTTATATATATTGATAATCCTGCATAAAATTTGCTACAGGTTTTATAATGCTTTCCCAATGTGGAAGTCGATGGTATAATGGAACAAATTTTTGCAAAATCCATGAACAGTCGTGCTTTTTGTCCTTTTTGACCAAACCCGTCCGCGGTGCTTTCTGCGGCGTGGAAGGGTTCCGTTCATGTCCTTTACCAAACAAAAAATTGTACTCTTTGACAAAAATTTACATAGGTTTTCTATACTATACTTGAATAAGGGCATGGCCATTTTTTTCGTATCTTCGTACTTGCTGCCCGTTTATATATCCAGACAATAAAATCCACCGGTACCATGCTTTTCAACCGCCTTCTTTCACTGATAATGCTATCAGGGATCATTGCCTTTTCCGGTTGCCGCCATGAGGCGGACGAAATCCGCGAGGGTGACATTACGCTCTACTGGCAAGTGCTCTCCAACTTCGAGGATGAGACCTATGCCTACAATCAACTGCGATTGGTAAACAACGGCCGCCTTGAGTTGCGCTCCGATTGGACCCTCTATTTCAATTTTCTCAGGTTTATCGATGGTGAATGGTCACCGGATTTCGTGGAACTTACCCACATGAACGGCGATTTCTATCGTCTGGCGCCCGGTCCTTCCTATCAAAGCATCCGGTTTGGCGAGGAACTGACAATCCCCTTCCGGACCCGCGGATCTACCATCCTGAAAATCGACGCCCCGGCCGGGGCTTACATCGTTTTTGATGACGGTACGATACATACTGTGGACGTCATTCCCGAACCTTTTGAGCGCGAGGAACAATGGCACCGGTCGCAGGACGATGTGGTGCCGCTGGCTGACGCCGAAAGTCTGTACGAGCAGAACCGCGATCTTGCCTTGCTCGAAGAACGCGAGATTACCCCCGTTGTTCCGACACCAGTCTCGAAGCGCAGTATGAATGGTTTTTTTACGCTGGATCCCTATACCCAAATCGGGTTTCAGGAAGGACTGGAAAACGAAGCACGATTCCTCTCCGAGGCGCTTGAACCAGTCCTGGACCGCAGACTTACCGTTACCACGCAGGCTTTTCCCGGGGAAGAGGAAGAAGAGAGCTTCATAAACCTTGCTCTGGGCATGCCTGCGGTTGATGGTGAGGATAAACATCCCGGAGAGGAAGCCTACCAGCTGACCATCACCGATTCGGGCATCCGGATTACCGGCAGCGATCCAGCCGGTGTGTTTTACGGTATCCAGAGTCTGCGCTCCCTGTTGCCGGTCGACGCCTGGCAGGCAGCCGTTCCATCCATACCCCTGTCGGCTCAGGTGATCGAGGATGCGCCCGGATTCCGGTACCGTGGTCTGCATTTGGACGTTTCCCGTAATTTCCAATCCGTCGAAACAGTGAAGAAACTGCTCGATGCAATGGCTTTCTACAAGCTCAACCGCTTCCATTTTCACCTGACAGACGATGAGGGGTGGCGGCTTGCCATCGACGCCTTCCCGGAGCTGACCGAAATCGGCGGCCGGCGCGGGCACACCCTTGATGAAAATGAGCATTTGCTGCCATCCTACGGTTCCGGGCCCTCACCCGATCCCGAAGCATCCATGGGTTCCGGCTGGTACAGCCGGGAGGAATATGTCGAGCTCCTTCGCTATGCCGCTGAACGCCATATCGAGGTGATTCCCGAGATCGATGTACCCGGCCACGCCCGCGCAGCTCTGGTCGCCATGATAAACCGCTACGAGCGTTTGCTTGATGAAGGTCGTACCGAAGAGGCCGAACGCTACCGCATCCACGATCCCGAAGACACCTCGGAATATATGTCGGTCCAGCGTTGGACGGATAATGTGATCAATGTATGTCAGGAATCCACTTACCGTTTCCTGCGGACCGTGTACGATGAGATCATCGATATGCACAGCGAAGCCGGGGTTCCGCTCACCATGATCCATATCGGCGGGGATGAGGTGCCGCGCGGCGTATGGGAAGAGTCACCGGAATGTCGTGACCTCATCACCCGCGAAGATCATGTAAACGGGACGGGCGACCTGCTGGATTACTTTTTTGCCCGGTCACAAGCCGATCTTGACGACCGCGAACTCACCATGGCTGCCTGGGAGGAATTCTCGCTGATCCGAGATCTCGACAGTGGCCGGATCATCCCCAACCCGCTTTTTTCTGGGGTATCCGTTCCTTTCGTATGGTCGAATATCTGGGGTACAGGTACCGAGTCCTACTCCTATCAGCTGGCCAACGCCGGCTATGAGATCCTGCTGAATCACGCCTCCAATTTCTACTTCGACCTGTCGTACCAGAAGCACCCGGAGGAGACCGGATTGTACTGGGCCGGCTTTGTGGATACCCGAGATCCCTATGCCTTCATCCCGTTCGAATTGTACAAGAGTGGCATAAAGGATTACATGGGCCGCCCGATGCCGGAGGACGCCTATGATGATTTCCCCCGTTTGACGGAGGAAGGCCGGAACAACATCCTCGGTTTGCAGGCGCAGCTCTGGTCCGAAACGTTCCGCTCACCGGAACGGGTCGAATACATGGCGCTGCCACGTCTCCTGGCACTCGCGGAACGCGCCTGGGTGCCGGAGCAGGAGTGGATGGAACATGATGGAAGAAAGGAACGCATTGATGCCCTTAAGTTTGCATGGAATGAGTTCTCAAATCGTTTAGGTCAGCGAGAGCTCCCACGACTGGATTATATGAATGGAGGTTATGCCTACCGGATCCCCCCTCCCGGTGCGATTATGGAGGACGGCATGCTGCTGGCGAACACGGCACATCCGGGATTAGAAATACGCTATACCACCGACGGAAGCGAACCCATGGAACACTCGCTGCGCTATGATGGTCCGGTCGAGGTCCATGGTATTCCGGTAATCCACCTGCGAACGTTCGACACACGCGGACGCGGCAGCCGCACAACGAAATTGTCTCTTATGGAGCAACAGGACTGACCCAAAGACGTAAGAATCCCTGCCTCTCCGGCCTGAGCTGTTTTGTAACATTTCGCTGCTACCAAACTCCTCCATATGATAGAGTAGTGAATCGAAGATATATTATTTAACATCAGGTTCTGGTGCCTTGACCAGATAGCGAGATGACTCGAAAACTATCCGTAAACGGTTTGGAAACCCATGATTTTCTAAAAAATTCGGGTACCGGGATTATTATTATTGAAGAGGACGGCGTCATTTCCATGGCAAACGAAGAATTTGCCAGGAAGACCGGGTTTGCACAGGAGGAAATAGAAGGCAAAATGCGCTGGATGGACCTGGTCCATGAAGATGAACTTGAACGCATGAACCAGCTACATCGGTTGCGGCATCAAGCACCGAAACGCATTCCTTCCAGCTACATATTTCGCTACAAGAAGCAGAACAACCGTTTCGGCGAGGCCTTGCTGAGTATTATGATGGTCCCAAAAACAGGTCAGAGTGTTGTTTCACTGCTCGATCTCACCGGGCGAAAGCAGGCAGAGGATGCCTTGCGATACCACCGCTCCCTGCAACAGCTACTGGTGCAACTTGCCACTGAATTCATAAATACGGCGCCCGAAAACGTGAATTTCGTTCTCAACCAGATGTTGGAATCCATTGGATCCTTCACCAAAATGGATCGCACATACATCTTCCTGCACGATTATTCACTCAATACGACCAGCAATACCCATGAATGGTGTGCCGAGGACATTTCACCGGAGATAGACAACCTGCAACATATCCCGCTTCACCGTATTTCGGCTATTGTCAATGCCCACAGAAACGGGGGTGTCTATCACATTCCGGATGTTGCCGACATGCCTGAGAGCGACTCGATACGACGCATCCTGGAGCCACAGGGAATACGCTCCGTGGTATTGTTTCCCTTGCATCATGAGGATTCGGATTTCGGCTTTGTCGGTTTTGATGCGGTCAAAAAACCACGGCATTTTGAGCAAACCGAACTTGATCTGCTTAAGGTTGCCGCGGAGATCATCTCCAATGTTATTACAAGGCAGCGAAAAGCGCAGACCATCCAGCAAAACCTGCATGAAAAAAATGTGCTTTTGGCCGAGATTCACCATCGTGTAAAAAACAACATGGCCATCATCAACAGCCTTCTTGCATTGCAGTCCGATTTTTTTACTGGCAACGATCACACCAAGTCGATCCTGCAGGAGATGCAACACCGCATCAGGTCCATGGCCTTGGTACACGAGCTGGTGTACGAAAACGAGAGCGTCTCAAAGATGAATTTTGCCCGGCTGCTCTGGCGAATGGTAGCTGATTACAAAAACACCTTCGATAAAAAAGAACTTGAGATCGAGATCCGGGCTGATGATATTCTTTTGAACATGAACTTGTCGGTTCCCTTCAGTCTCCTTGCCAATGAACTTATCCTCAATGCCTGCAAACATGCTTTTAGTGACCGCAAGCGTGGTTGCATCACTGTAATCTTCGAAAAAACAAAAGATGGGTGCCTGTTCGCTGTTCAGGATGACGGAGTCGGGATCCCGGACACTTCTATCCTGGAGGATCCGAAAACGCTGGGATGGACCATTATTCAGACACTGACCAAACAATTGGACGGAACGTTACACGTACACTCCGGCAACGAGGGATTGACTGTAACGGGAAACTTCCCGCTTCCTGATTGAATAACAAACGAGACCCCTCATATGACAGGTTATGAACGTACCCTGGCCTTTTTAAACAGGGACCCGGTTGACCGGCCTCCCTTTCATCCCATCATCATGCGGTGGGCGGCCCGGTATGCGGGTGTCCGCTACCGGGATTTCTGCCTGGATCCCGAAGCCAAGTGCCATGCCATGATGCGCTGCGCCAGGGATTTCGATCTCGATTGGGTTACTGTCATGTCGGATCCCTGGGCCGAAGCCTCTGCGTTCGGTGTGGAAGTCGAGTATCCCGAAGACAACCTGCCCGTGGACGTGGGCGGCCATTTGCCGGATGCGGCGGCGGCAGCCGGATTGCAGCCGTTTGATCCCCTGAAGAATTCACGGTGCCGCAACCGCCTTGCCGAGATCCGTAACTATCGATCCCGGGTGGGTGGTGAATATTTCATCGCGGGATGGGTGGAAGGGCCTGTCGCGGAATATGTTGACATCCGCGGCGCCTCGGAAGCCTCGTTTGACTTTCTGATGGATCCGGATAATGTGGGAAAGGCCATGGATGTGATCATCGAAAGCGTCCTCCATTTTATCACCTTCCAGCTGGAAGAGGGGGCGGATGCCATCGGCATCGGGGACGCCTTCTGCTCCCAGATTGGGCCGGACCTCTACCGGCAGTTTGCCTTTGAACGGCAGAAACAGCTGGTGGACCATATCCATGCGGCCGGGGCCCTGGCCAAACTGCATATTTGCGGCAACACATCATCCATCCTGCCGGATATGATCGCCACCGGAGCTGATATCATCGACATCGACCATTTGGTCCCTTCCATGTCCGATTACGCCGGAATGCTCGCCCCCCACCAGGTCTTTTCCGGCAAGGCCGATCCTGTTTCCGTCATCCAGGACGGGGAACCGAAGGAAATACGCCAGACCGTGGCGCGCGATTATCGGGCATCTGGCGGACGCTGTATCATCTCCGCCGGATGCGAAATCACCCCTGACACCCGGCCGGAGAACATGCACGCCTTCCGGAAAGCAGTGGTTGCAACCGGAGAATTGTAATTTGTAATTAGATTACCGTTTCCCACAGCTTTCGCTATCAGAAGCGGTAGCGCTTGAATAGCTCTTCTTTTAACATCCATCGCATTCAGTCATAGTATCATGGACGACATTCTGAATAAACTCACCCGTTGCATTGAATTTGGAAAAACCGACCGGGCATCCCCGTGGCCGCCCGACATGAAAGGCCAGGACGGTGCCAACGAGCTTGCGCTGATGGCTCTGGAGGAGGGGTACCCGCCGGATCGTATCCTGGAAGTGCTCATTGACGGCATGGAGGCGGTCGGCCGAAAGTTTTCCGAAAACAAAATCTTCGTGCCTCAGATGCTGATGTCCGCCAAGGCAATGAAAGCCGCCATGGAACATCTGAAACCGGCTTTTGAGAGTGGAACCGCGAAGCGTAAGGGCTCTTTTGTCATTGGCACCGTACAGGGTGACCTGCATGACATCGGCAAGAACATCGTAGCCATGTACATCGAAGGGAACGGATACGAGGTCATCGACCTGGGTGTGGATGTGAAACCGGAGCAGTTCCTGGCCGAGATCGAGAAACGGCCGGACTGTGTGGTTGGGATGTCCGCCCTGCTGACCACCACCATGATCAACATGAAACGGACCGTTGCCCTGATCCGCGAAAAACATCCGGAGCAGGTGATTTGTATCGGCGGTGCACCCGTATCGGAAAAGTTCTGCCGTGATATCAATGCCAATTTCTACAGCCCGGACCCGCAGGGCGCCGTAACATTTCTCAACAAACTCGCATCCTGAGCCGAACCGTTTTTTTTGCCGGCACCGCCCTGCGCGAAGGCAGTCCGGCAGCACGAAATAAACCTTGAAATCCCGCAAATCCTGGAACATGCCCCAAATATCCCGAAAAAAATGGCTTGAACTCTGCGTGAAGCCACCTGTAATCCTGGACGGTGCCTGGGGCTCTCTGCTCCAGCAGCGCGGACTACCCGCCGGCACCGCCCCGGAGTCTTGGAACCTGACCCATCCCGGTGAAGTGCTGCAGGCCGGAAAGGCCTATGTACAGGCCGGATCGCAGATTATCCTCACCAATACCTTCGGTGGCAACCGGATTGCCCTTGCCCGCCACGGTCTCACGGACCAGGCCGCCGAAATCAACCGTGCCGGCGCCGAACTGTCGAAACAGGCGGCCGGAACCGAAGCACTGGTTTTCGGCTCTATTGGCCCGACGGGAGTTATGCTGATGATGGGCGAGGTCACATCCACCCAGATGAGCGAGGCATTCGCCGAGCAGGCCGAAGCCCTGAAAGAAGGGGGCGCCGACGGGCTCGTGATCGAAACCATGTCTGATCTGGAAGAGGCTATCCTCGCCACAATGGCGGCAGCGGAAACCGGACTACCGGTGCTCTCGTGCATGGTGTTTGACTCCGGACCGCAAAACGACTACACCATGATGGGCATCACGCCCGAACAGGCAGCCTTGGCGCTGGAAGAGTCCGGCGCTTGGGCTGTCGGCGCCAACTGCGGACGCGGACCGGATGATTTCCTGCCGCTCTGCCGCGCTTTCAGGTCGGCCACCCCCCTCCCGCTGTGGATGAAACCCAACGCCGGGCTGCCAGAAATCGAAGACGGCCAAACCGTCTACAAGATGACACCCGAACAGTTCTCGAGGCTGGTCCGCCCTCTTTGGGAACAGGGCGGCGCCACTTTCGTCGGAGGTTGCTGTGGAACCGATCCCTCTTTCATACAAGCACTGGCAACGAGCCCGTCTTCATGATACCGGCACTTATGCCAAACCCAACGTAATGAAACCGGCCGGCACAGCGACCCCGCTCCCCGAAAAGCCGAAAAGTTTTGCCCTGGACTTCCGCCTGGACCCGGAGAGGATGGAGAAGTGCCTTGCCGGGGTATCCGGATACGACCCCTGGACCATGCCGCAGCCCCTCCGCGATGCCATCCGGGCCGGACTGGAGGAAACCGGCCTGGTTTCACAAGCCGGGGATTCTGCGAAACTGCTTCCGGAAGATGGCACCAGCTTCACAAACATCCGCGGCGGCTACCGGGTATCCGACAGCATCCGCATCCACCCGGAAAAGCAAACCGTTATCATTGATGAGGTGCCATTCCGTGTCGGCGATTTGCTTGTCAACCGGTGGGAAAACACAGAAGAGATGGCGCTGGTCCTCTGCACGGCGGGGGAAGAGGCGGGACGGCGGGCTGACAGGCATCGGCTCAACGAGGACTACCTGTCGTGGTATTGTACTAGCCTGATCAGCACCCTGCTTGTCTCGGTGGCCATGGAAGAGCTCCTTCGAAAACTGGAGACTGACGCCACCTCAGGGGGTTTTTATATTGCCGGATGCGGCTTTCCGGGCAACGACGGCTGGACTCTGACCGACCAGCCGCGCCTGTTCCGGCTGCTTCCGGAGGACTTCTGCGGTGTAGGGATCACCGGGGGTGGAATGCTGTCACCGGTCGCATCCCTCTGCGGACTCGTCGGGCTGACAAGACAGCGAGCCCGCCGGCATCCATTTCGTGACGCCTGTTCGAATCGCGATGCCCGCTCACATCGTGATGCATGCCGTGAGTGCAGGCTGCAAAACTGCCTCTTCAGGCATTTGCATGCCGAACCACTCACGGCCTTGACGGGAAATTTCACAGCCTTGACGGGAAATTGATATGGCCACAGTAACCGTCCACAGCGGCAGAACCAGGACGGTGATTCGTGTTTCGCCGGGCAGCAACCTCCTGGATGTGCTCCGAAGCCGTAATTTCAGGGTATATGCCCCATGCGGAGGGGAGGGGACGTGCGGGAAATGCCTGGTCAGCGTCCACGACATAGGGCAACCGGACAGAAAACAGGTGACAAGTTGCCGGTACACGGTGGACCGGGACATCGAAGTCGACCTGCCTGATGCGACAGAAGCCGGGGTCCTTGCTTCGCAGTACAAACGTCTGCGGGAGCTGCCACCGGCACCCGGACCCGCATCCTCACTTTCCCAAAACCCGATCGGTGCCGCCATCGACCTGGGCACGACCACCATCGCCGTGCATCTGGCCGATCTGAAGAGCGGATCCCTTATCGAAACGCGCACGGCCCGAAACCCGCAGGCCGTGTTCGGCGCAGACGTGATCTCCCGCATCCACCACTGTATGGTTGACGAAGACGGCCTCGATACCCTACAGTCGCAGGTGACCGGCACGTTCAACCGCCTGGTTTCGGAGTTCGCGGACAGCCACGGGCTTCCAGCCGCAGATATCGTCAAGGTCACCGTCGCCGGGAACGCCACCATGATGCACATCCTGCTGGGCAAGCATCCCGAACCCCTCGCTTTCACTCCGTTCAAACCCGTGTTCACCGGAAAAAAGCAAGTTCCGGCGGCTTCGCTGGGCCTGGATATCCATCCACGGGCTGAGGTCCACATCCTACCGTCCTTTTCCGCTTATGTCGGGGCGGATGTGGTGGCCGGACTGGCAGCGCTGGACCCCGAATCAAACCCGGAAAACTATCTTTTTGTCGATGTCGGGACCAACGGCGAACTGGCGCTGGTCACGCCAGACAGAATCCTGTGCTGTGCCACGGCGGCCGGACCGGCATTCGAGGGCGCCAATCTGGCGTGCGGCATGGAAGCCGCGGCCGGGGCCATCAGCCGGTACCGGGGTCCGGATGACTGTCAGACCATCGCCAATGCTCCCCCGGTGGGTATCTGCGGATCCGGTCTGGTGGATATCGTCGCTAGCCTGCTGCGGCGTGGAGTAATCCGGGAGGACGGCTTTCTGGCCGAACCGGCGGTGATCTTCCCGGCGGAGCGGCCGGGGGTGGAGTCAGGCTCGCGGCCGGGACGCGACATTCTGCTCACGCCTGGTGATGTGCGCGAGGTACAGCTGGCCAAAAGCGCCATTGCGGCCGGGGTGGCGCTGCTGCTGCGCCATGCGGGATGCCGAACGGACGATATCGGCGCGGTGTACCTGGCCGGCGGGCTGGGCAATTACCTGCAACCCCGCAGCGCCGTTGAAATCAGCCTGTTTCCCCGTGAACTGGAAGGCAGGATCATCCCCGTGGGCAACACGTCCGCATCCGGCGCGCTGCTGGCGTTGAAGTCGGAGCAATTCGGAGCGTGCCTGGATGAAGTCCTGTCCCGGATGGAGCTGTTCGAACTGTCCGGCCACCCGGAATTCCCGGACGAATTTGCCGCTAATATGGACTTTCCCGATGCCGGCAAGATCGATTAATGGCACGGATTTTGGCAGGAAAATCGATTAATTAATTAAACGTGCACATGATGGCTGTAAATCGATAACACAGTACGCCCGGGAGGACTCGAACCCCCGGCCTTCTGATCCGAAGTCAGACGCTCTATCCAGCTGAGCTACGGGCGCTTATATGATGTCACCAAAGTGTTTTACTGCATTGAGGTGCACTGTAATCTTGCATTGTTGCAACGTTGCAATGTTGTGATGTTGTAATATTGGAATATTGTGACGTTATGACGTTGTGACGTTGTGACGTTGTGACGTTGTGACGTTGTGACGTTGTGACGTTGTGACGTTGTGACGTTGTGCATTTAAAAATAGGTTTTTTCCTGGACAGTAGCACGGCTTTACTGCGTCATCCGTTTCGGAAAAGCCCTTCAAAACTTTCCTGTTCTTTCAGAATTTTGATGAAATGCGGGGAAAGCGGCTTTTCGAGATAGTACATGACCTGCTCGTAATGTTGGGCCCGCTTCTTGTCTGCGCCATCCACAGAAGAGGAAAGCATCACCACCATGGTATTGTCGCGGTAGTGCCGGTCCTGAAGCACCTCCAGAAAATCCCATCCGTCCATTCCCGGCATTGATATATCCAGGAATACAAGAAAAACCGTTTTGTTCGTCTCCTGATGTCCGTCAAGATAGGACAGGCATTCTTCACCGCTTTTGAAGCTGTTGAGCAACGAACGGCTCACACCTGCTTTTTCGAAAAACCGGGAATGCAACAGGTTGAATATCCTGTCATCGTCAACCAATAATATCTCGCTCTTCATATTCCAGACAGATCATTAACCGTCACCGCCCTGATTCCATATCGGTTTCTGACCGCTCCAATAGTTTTCCCGTTGATAAGATAACCGTCTGTATTTCACGCCGGCCACACTTGCCACGCCGGCTGTTCCTTGTTCTGATTGCCGCGTCTGTTCAATAATAAAAAAATGTACGCCCGGGAGGACTCGAACCCCCAGCCTTTAGGACCGGAACCTAACGCTCTGTCCAGTTGAGCTACGGGCGCATCCAGAAAATGACAATAAATATACGATCTTTTGACCACTTTTGCACAGGCAAAATACTTTGCATCCGTATTTCGGATTCCTGTGCCATGGTATCTTTGCTGCATGATGACGATCTTGGAACCTGTTCCCGGCACCTTTTCATTCAAACATCTTCCCGTACGCGATCGGCACACTTCTTCATGACCCGCTACGCTGATATTGCTTTCCCCACAGCAGTGAGGCGCTGCTTCACTTACCGGATTCCCGGATCCCTGACCGGCGACACGCCGGAAGGGGTGGATGTGCGTCCGGGCATGCGCGTATGGGTCCCGCTCAAAAATCAGATGGCCATCGGCATGGTGGTGCGTGTCCATCAGGAGAAGCCACCATTCCAAACCCGTGAAATTGTCCGTTTTCTGGATGATTTCCCCGTCCTCTCCAATGAGCTGCTCAAGCTGACAGACTGGATCCACCGGTTTTACTACTCAAGCCGGGGCGAGGCCATACAGGCCGCGCTGCCCACCGGCATGAATTTCGTCGCCGAGCCAATCTTGCGCCTTGCCGCCGGAGGCAACGATATACCGTCACGAGGCCTTGAGCGGGAAGTCTATGAATTCCTGGCCGAGACCGGAACCGACACCGATATGCCGTTATCCGAAATCTCGAAAAAATGGCATGAGAAGGGACTCCGTGCGATAGATCGGCTGGCCTCGCGCGGGATGGTGGAGATCTGGCAGATACCGAAGGTCCGGATGCAGCCGCAAACAGAAACCCTGTGGGACTGGCGGGATGATATCCGCAAAAAACTGGATGCTAACGGTATGGACCGGGTATTCGCCGAGTTGTTTCCCGACTACGTTCCGTACGTCCCGCCTTGCTTTGCTAAAGATCATCACGTTTCGAAACCGGCAGACGGTATCTCCGACACGGGAGACCCTGTGTCCAAAACGGCAGGCAGCAGCCCCGAACCGGGAAGCAGCACCTCCGGACGAAATATACCCACAGGTTCAGGCGACACGGCATCCGGAAGCCCGGGAAGCAGCACCTCCAGGCCCGCGCGACAGACCGCATCCACCCGAAAAAAAAATCCAAAGTGGATTGAGGGGCTCTGCGTGCTGGCCGGACTTCCGCTGCCATCCACCCGTAAACAGATCCTCGACCAGCCGGTCATCACCCCGTATGTCTGGAACCGTATCCGGGAGAGCGGACTGCTGCGGTCCCGCGAAGTGCCGGCCGACCAGGTCCGTCCGTCGCTGCCTTACGAACCGGACACCATCAGCACACTGAACACGGAACAGGAGCAGATTTTCGGTCCGGTGCGCGATGCCATTTCCAACCGTGAGTTCAAACGTTTTCTACTGTACGGCATCACCGGCAGCGGCAAGACCGAGATATACATCCATGCCTTGCGGGAAACACTGCGCCAGGGTCGGGGCGGACTCATACTGGTGCCGGAAATCGCCCTGACCCCCCAGACCGTGCGCCGTTTCCACCGGATCTTCGGGAACCAGATCGCCGTGCTGCACAGCCGGCTCAGCGAGCGGGAGCGCTACGAGGCGTGGACATCCCTGCAGAAAGGCGAGAAAAAAGTGGCCATCGGGGCGCGATCGGCGGTATTTGCGCCGGTGCGGGATCCGGGGTTGATCATCATCGACGAGGAGCACGATCCCTCCTACAAGCAGGAGGATCCTGCCCCGCGGTACCATGCACGCGAAACCGCGATCATGCGTGCATGGATCAACAAGGCGGTGATTTTGACCGGCTCGGCGACCCCGAGCCTGGCAAGTCTGCACGCATCCGCATCCGACAAGTGCACCATGTTGCGACTGGACAATCGCCATGCGCTCGCGCAGCTCCCGGAAGTCAGGATCCTTGACCTGAAGCAGTACCGGTTTGCCATGCGCGGTCCGCTGGCCGTACCCCTGTACCTCGCCACGGAGGAGGCGATAAAACGCAAGGAGCAGGTAATCCTGCTGCTCAACCGGCGGGGTTTTGCCACGTTCATTCAGTGCGAAGATTGCGGGGGAATCGTGGAATGTCCGCATTGTTCGGTGTCACTCACCTATCACAAGGTGAAGCGCAACCTGCGCTGCCACTACTGCGGCCACAGCCGGCTGATGCCGAAGCGGTGTCCGTCCTGCGACAGTGAGGCTGTCGGGGAGCTGGGGATGGGCACACAAAAGGTGGAATCGGAGCTGGCCGATCTGTTCCCGGATGCGCGGATCGCCCGGATGGACCAAGATACCACGAGTGGCAAGGATGCCCACGACCGGATCCTTCAGCGTTTTGCCCGCGGGGACGCCGACATTCTCATGGGCACGCAGATCGTTGCCAAGGGTCTGGATTTCCCTAACGTGACCGTGGTGGGCGTGATCAATTCCGACACAGAACTGGCCTTTCCGTCGTACCGGTCCTCGGAGCGCATGTACCAGCTGCTCAGCCAGGTGGCCGGACGCTCCGGGCGAGGATCCAAGCCCGGCCTGGTGTTCCTCCAGACCCTGATGCCCGATCATGTGGCACTGAAGTATGCACAGAAGCATGATTTCCCTGGTTTTGCCCGGCAGGAAATGAAGAGCCGCAAAAAACTGCACTACCCGCCCTATTCCCGTCTGGTGAAAATCTTCTTCCGCTCGGCCGACGCCCAGCGTGTAGCCGAAGTGGCGGACATCTTTACCGGCATCCTGGCTCGGATGCAGCCTCCCGAGCGCGTCATGGGCCCTTCCCCATCCACCATCGCCCGCATGAAAAACACCTGGTCGTGGGAATCCCATCTGAAACTGGAGTCCGACAAGGGCGGAATATATATTGAGCGACTGTTCGATACAGCTTTTGCACAGTATGAAAAGGAGAAGCCACGAAATGCCGGCAGCGTGCGCATCACCATCAATGTTGATACCATGCATTGAGACTATAAAATTCGCAGATTTATTAGTAATATTGCTTTTTGCACCCAACGAGTCCGGTACTTTGGGAAACCGGTTCCAAACAACCGGCCCTTTTCACATGAAGCCGGCCATTCGGTCAGGCCGATCTCCGGAATATCGTTTCAAACCCGTTCCATTCGCGTCAGATGTCAGAGCTCAAATACATGGAAATCAATGGTCAGCCTTTCGGCGCCGTCGTGGAGGCCATTCTCTTCGCCTCCGACAAGCCGTTGGCGGCCCATGATATAGCTTCGGTCATTACCGGGACCGAGCTGGCCCCACCCATCGGGGAAGACGAGGTAGTACAGGTCATTCAGGAGATCAATGCCGAATTGGAAGAACAGGGAAGAGCTTTTACCATACAGGTGGTCGGAGAAGGCTTTTCCTTTGCGACGCAACCAAAATACCATAGTTGGCTCGAACATTTCCAGCATCAGAATGCCAAACGCAAGCTGTCACCGTCGGCGGTGGAGACCCTGGCCATCGTGGCTTACCGGCAACCGGTCACCAAGCCGGAAGTGGACCATATCCGCGGGGTGGATTCGGGCTATATCCTTCGGCAGCTGCTGGAAAAGGACCTGATCGAGGTGGCAGGCCGCTACGAGGGACCCGGACGCGCTCTGCTGTACCGGACCACACCGGTGTTCCTGCAGCATTTCGGCATCAGCTCAATCGACGAACTACCCCGTCCGCGCGAAATCGAAGAGATCCTGAAAGACGACGACATGGCCGAACACCGGCAGCTGATGCTGGAACTCAAATCGGAGCTCAAACCGCCCCCCACGGATATCGGAGAAGCACCGTCATCCGAATCGGACAAGACCGACGATACCGATGATGCCATCTGGCTCGATTTTGATGACACCGACAGCCGGGATTCCACGAAGGACGAAGAAGACGAAGAGGAAGACCGCGGAGACCGTGGCCATCCGTGACATCATTCTTGTGGTTCATCCACAATAACCCGGTACTTTTCCCATTGTACATCTGTAAACATCCATTTTTCCCCGGAACAGCCCAGTGAGCGCACGTAAACCAGCCAAACCGAGAAGAGATCCCCGTAAAAGTGACCGCCAGCAGAGGAGCCATCACAATACCCGTGCCGCCAGGCCCGAAACCAGCTCCGATGTAACCATCCGGCTGAACAAGTACATTGCCCATGCCGGTATCTGCTCGCGGCGCGACGCCGATACCTACATCTCGGATGGGCAGGTTCGCGTCAACGGGAAAGTGATCACCGAACTGGGGTACCAGGTCCATCCCGAAGACCGCATCACCGTAAGCGGACAAAGGATTGAACCCGAACCGTTCGTCTATCTCCTGATGAACAAACCGCGAGACACCATAACCACAACCAGCGATGAAAAGGGACGCAAAACCGTGATGGAACTGGTCGAAAACGCCACCGGGCAACGTGTCTATCCCGTCGGCCGCCTTGACCGCAACACCACCGGGCTCATTCTGCTCACCAATGACGGCGACCTGGCCAACCGCCTCATGCATCCCAGTTACAAGGTGCGAAAGGTTTACAACGTCGAGACCAGCCGGATGCTCACCGATGAAGAGCTGACCCGGCTGCGGACCGGTATTCCGCTGGATGACGGTCCGGCCAAGGCCTACCGCGTTTCACGACACCCTGAATTCCTGAACGTGGTGACCTTGAGCATGCACGAAGGCCGCAACCGCGTCGTGCGGAGGATGATGGAAGCCCTCGGAGTGGACGTGCTGAGCCTGGACCGTGTCGCCTACGGGCCGCTGCACAAGAAAGGCTTACGCGTCGGCCGCTGGCGCAAACTCCGCAAGAGTGAAATCAACGAATTGCGCAAAATGGTGCGGTTGCTCCCGATGCCACATCTTGACCAGCACTGACCCGTGCCATTATTCGAGACAGAGACCATATCCGGGCACCCATGCAATTGCTGAAACTTGTAATCCTGCCGATGCTGATCCTGCTGATCCGTCCGGACTCCTTCATTTCCCTGCAACTGTCCGCATACAGCCTCCCCGTTCCTGCAGAGCCGGCCGAAACTCGAAACCATACCGCTGACGGAGCACCTTCTCTGATCCTCAACGAGACCTTCATCGCTGACACCCGCGATGCCATCGAGTATCTTTACAACCGGGACCTGCAGGCATCACTTGATCGTCTTTCGGAATGGCAGCAGCAGTATCCCGATCATCCCATCTGGTCGCTATGGATGGCCCTCGATGCCTGGTGGCCTGTCCTCATAGATCTCGAAAACACCTCATATGATGAAGACTTTTTAATTGCAGCCAAAGAGGTTATAGATAATTGCGAAGAACTGCTGGATCAGGATCCGGAGCATCTGGATGCCCTCATTATCCGTTCTGTCATCAACGGCCAGATCGCCCGGTATTACTCCAACCGCTACCGGTGGTACCGCAGCTTTCTTCACGGCCGGAGGGCGCTCCGTGATTTTTTCCATGTGGAAAATGAGCACCCTGAACTGCCGGACATCAACTTCGGACTGGGAATGTATCGTTACTTCACCGCTTTCCTGGTGGAAGAATACACCATCGCCCGGGCCATCCGCTGGATGCTGCCATCCGGTGACCGACAGGAAGGCCTGGATCGTCTGAAGGCAGCCGCCGACAGCAGCATCTTCGTCGAGCCGGAAGCGACCTATTTCCTTGGCCATATTTACCTGCATTATGAGGACGAACCCGACCAGGCTCTCACCTATCTGAACGATCTGTACGTACGCTACCCTGACAACAGTTTTTACCGGAGGCTCTATATCCGCTCCCTCTATCAGCTCAATCGAATGGATGAAGCCCTCGCCGCCATCGAAGAGAGCCTGGAGCACCCCTTCGATGCAGGCGCACACAGGACCATCACCATGCGTGAAGATCTGCTGACCCTGCGCGGTCTCATCCTCTACCATCACAAACGCGATTACGAATTGGCCATGCATGCTTTTGAGGCCGCTCTTGAGTACTCGGAACAGTTGTCCCCGTTTGCCGAACGCGACCACCTGATCACTTCACTCTACCATCTCGGGGAACTGAGTCTTCGTGAAGGCAATCGTGAGTTGGCCAGGTTCTACCTCAGCAGGGCAGCCACGCCGGACACGGACCATCCCTACTCCAAAAAAGCAGAGAACGCCCTCCGATCGCACAGGTTGAAATAATGAAGCAATCCCGTTATCCTCTTTTTTACAACTCACCGTTTCCATGAATGACCCTATCGACCTGAACCGTTATTTTTCCTCCGGATGGGATCCCGGCCTGCCACCGCTGAACCTTGTACGGCGAAGGCGTCAGCGAACCTTGCGGATCCGCATCAGGGACGATGTCATCATCGTCTCCGGACCGGCTTCGGTATCCCGCTCCCGGATGATGCGCTTTGTCGGGGAAAAGCGGGAATGGATACTCAAGGTCTGCCGCCGCCGCATGGAAAAAGCCGGAAAGCTGGCAGAAAAGCGGAAACAGGCCGAGGGGACGATCCTGCTGCGCGGAATCCGAAAACCCCTGCTTGACGAGCCCGTACCCGGACTGCGCAAATCCGGTCTGACCGAACGGGAGCACGACGTAATCCATCGTTTCAACCCTGATCGGGACCCTGACCATGCGCTCAATGATAAACGGCTGATTGATACCTTCTACCGGCAACTGGCAAAAAAAGAGCTCCTTGAACGCTGTGATTACTGGTCGGTGCAACTGCCTTTTCGTCCGGCCAGGATTTCCATCCGAAATCAGCGAACAAAATGGGGCAGCTGTTCCGCCCGTGGCACCATTTCCCTGAATTGGCGCCTTGTCAAGTGCCCGCCCGATATCATCGACTATATCATCATCCACGAACTATGCCATTTGCGGCATTTCAACCATAGCAAGGCCTTCTGGGAGACGGTCCGGCGCTGCTATCCCGGTGTAAGCGAAGCCCGGGCGTGGATCAGGGAGCATTCCGACGAGATATTTGCGGATTTTTGAGAAGCGGGAAATCTACTTGCGATTGATCTGCCGCGCCCTTCGGATCACTCTGGAACGCAGCGATTCACCCTTGTTGTACCTGCCATTTCTGCCGGTTTCTTCCCTTATACAGGCCTTGCCATTCCTGGGGCTTTTGCGTTTACCCTTCGTCCCGGTTCTCACCGGCGTATCCGCCTTCAAGCCTGGTTCTTCTTCATCCTCCCGGAAAACCGCCAGGCACACATCGGGGTTATCGATCCTGAGCGTGAACAGTCGGGCCGGCGGCATATTCAGAAAAACAATCTTTTCATCCTGGCAGTAATCCCGTACCAGCCGCTTTTCGAACCGGCTCCGGAAAA
Source organism: Cyclonatronaceae bacterium (assembly GCA_046483675.1). GTDB lineage: Bacteria > Bacteroidota > Rhodothermia > Balneolales > Natronogracilivirgulaceae > SKNL01. The sequence continues at coordinate 43,334 of JAWOCT010000120.1, read as the reverse complement.
AGTTGAAATTGACATATTTATAGTAGATGATGTAGGAACCCGGCTTGCAGAGAGACAACTTCTGCTGCCACATCCTCCGGGTCACAGCAATGGGGATCTGCTCGTACGGCAGGCTTGAAATCACGAAATCGTACTTTTTTTCGGTGCTGAATTTCAAAAAATCACGGTGGTGCAGGCGGACCTCGCCGTTCAAGCGGAACCGCTGGCGAAGGATATTGTAGAAATACGTGTTCAGCTCCACAACATCGAAATGGTCGTCTTTTTTGAGTCTCGGGAGGATGCGTTCGGTAAATGTACCGGTACCCGCTCCCAGCTCAAGGATGGACAAGGGCTCACGCCGCCGCTGTTCCAGCTGATCGATCACCAGGCGCACCGCATCCCTGGCCAGATACCTGGAACTGGGCATCACCGCTCCCGTCTTTTTCCAGTCGCGGATAAAATGAATGATATGCTTATGCAGCAAAATGCGGGATAATGATTGCAGTTACACGAAATGGCCCGCCCGATCGTTTTACTTAACGGCCACTTCTTGAACCTTATATGATAACAAATTCATCATACACTTGCATGACGCCTTTTTGGCAGGAAAGTCAAATCCGGAGGTTCCGCTGCAGGAATTCCCGTCAAGGCCTTGGCAAAGGCCGCATCCAAACATCTGTTTTTCCTTTAAATAAGTTGAAAGAGACCGTTTTTAGTCATCATTTGAGCCTTTTTTTGCGTATTTTTAATAGAATTTTCAGAAACGACCGGTACTTATTCCATGACAAATCAAGAATCAAAGGAACGATTCGATTTTGAACACGCTTTAGGAAGACTGTCGGAGGTGCTGAAAGAGCTTGAATCCGATGATGTTCCTCTCGAAAAAGCCATCGCACTTTATGAGGAGGGAATGAAATTGTCCAAACTGTGTTCAAAGAAGCTTGAAGAAGCGGAATTACGGATCGTGCAGGTCACGAGCAAAGAAAATCACTGATATGGAAAACAAGCCGGCGGTTCCCGGACTATTGTTGGAACAGATCAACACTCCGGATGACCTGAAAAAACTTTCCCCAGAGCAGCTTCCACATGTCTGCCAGGAATTACGTGACTTCATAATCGACATGGTCTCGGTTCACGGCGGGCATTTCGGTGCCAGCCTTGGTGTGGTGGAATTGACCACCGCCTTGCATTACGTTTACAATACCCCGGAGGATCTGCTGGTCTGGGATGTCGGACACCAGGCCTACGGACACAAGATCTTTACCGGACGCCGCGAAAATTTTCACACCAATCGCAAATATGAAGGGCTATCCGGCTTTCCGAAGCGAAGCGAAAGCCCCTATGATACTTTTGGCGTAGGTCATTCCAGCACATCGATTTCTGCTGGTCTCGGTATGTCCGTTGCGAGGGACTTGCTCCAGAAAGACCAGCAGGTTGTGGCGGTCATCGGTGACGGGGCCATGACGGCGGGACTTGCTTTCGAGGGTCTGAACAACGCCGGGGTTCAGAACAGCGACATCCTCGTGATACTGAATGACAACCGGATGTCCATCGACCCCAATGTTGGCGCGCTTAACGAATACCTTGCCGATATCACCACATCCCAGACGTTCAACAAGATCCGGAACGATCTGTACGACATGCTCGGCTATTTCAAGGGAGCGGGCGACAAAATGCGAAAAATGGCTTCCCGGCTGGAATCTGCACTCACATCTGCCCTCACGCCCGGATCTTTGTTCCGCTCTCTGGGTTTCAAATACTACGGCCCGGTGGACGGGCATAACGTGAAGAACCTTACCCGCCAGCTCAGTGACCTCAAAAAAGTCGGCGGTCCCAAACTTCTGCACGTGGTCACCGTCAAGGGCAAGGGCTTTGCTCCCGCGGAACGGGACCAGGTCAAGTGGCATGCCTCGGGAAGTCCATTCGATAAGCTTACCGGCAATTCTCTCGTCAAAAAAACAGAAGTCAGGCCTGCTCCAAAGTATCAGGATGTGTTTGCCCGGACCCTTATCGACCTGGCCAAAAAAAATCCCAGAATAGTCGGTATCACGGCCGCCATGCCCAGCGGGACCAGCATGCTAAAGATGATGGAGGAACTGCCGGATCGGGCTTTCGACGTGGGCATCGCCGAGCAGCATGCGGTCACGTTCGCGGCCGGACTCGCCACCCAGGGTATAAAACCGTTTGTTGCCATTTATTCCACTTTCCTGCAACGCGGATACGACCAGGTCGTACATGACGTGGCCATTCAGAATCTGCCCGTGGTCTTTTGCATGGACCGCGCCGGTGTGGCCGGGGCCGATGGTCCCACCCATCACGGCCTATATGACATTGCCTACATGCGATGCCTGCCAAACATGGTCGTCTCAGCACCTATGGCCGAAGATGATCTGCGCAATCTGCTCTATACGGCATCGCGGTACGACGAAGGGGCTTTCGCCATCCGTTATCCACGGGGCGAGACCACTGGAGTGGAACTCACGGAGGATTACAAATATATCACACCCGGCACCGGCAGGGTAATAAGTGAAGGCGAAGATATCGCCATTTTGAGTTACGGAACCATTGGCAAATATGTCACCGAAGCCCGCGAGCTTTTGAGCGGTCTTGGCATATCGGTCGGCCACTACGACATGCGCTTCGTCAAACCGCTGGATACCGATATGCTTGACCTTGTGGCAAGAAGCTACTCGCATGTCATCACCATTGAAGACGGCGCACGGCACGGCGGATTCGGTTCGGCCGTCGCCGAATACTATATGGAACAGCAGCGACGTCCTGCCATGAAGATCATGGGTGTGGCCGACAGGGTGGTAGAGCATGGAAGCCAGAAGCAGCTGCATCATGAGCTTGGCCTCGATGCTGAAGGAATCGTCTCCGAAGCCATGAAACTGATGAAAAAACAGCCCGTCAACGTCCCCTCCTGATCATCCGCCCTGGACTGGCACTCTGATCCCTGATCCGCCGCCACACCTTCGTGCATGCAACCCCGTCCTCGCAATCCGGCAGTAAAGGGATGGCTTTCTGCAGCAGCCCGGCGGATGCGATACAAAAACCACTTTCATGGCACCGGGCTGTTTTTTTTCGCCGTGGAGTTTGCTACATTGCCCGGCACAATAATGAAAGCCCTTACATAGGCTTTCATTATGTCTGGTCCTACAGCGAACCAACGAAAAAGTGATGAAGAAGCCTCGTCTATCCTTCTGGCAGATCTGGAATATGAGTTTCGGGTTCCTGGGAATACAGTTCGGATTTGCCCTCCAAAATGCCAATGTCAGCCGGATTTTTGAAACACTTGGCGCCGATATCGAAACCATCCCGATTCTCTGGATTGCCGCTCCGGTGACCGGGCTCATCGTTCAGCCCATTATCGGCTATCTCAGTGACAATACCTGGAACCGGCTTGGACGTCGCCGTCCCTATTTCCTCGTTGGGGCAATTTTAGCTTCTGCCGCACTGGTCGTCATGCCCAACTCCCCGTTTCTGTGGATGGCGGCGGGCATGCTCTGGATTATGGACGCTTCCATCAATATCTCCATGGAGCCATTCCGCGCTTTTGTTGGAGATATGCTGCCTTCAGAGCAACGAACCAAAGGCTTTGCGATGCAAAGCTTCTTTATCGGGACCGGCGCGGTTGTGGCCTCAGCCCTTCCGTACATACTTACAAACTGGCTGGGTGTATCCAATGTGGCACCGGAAGGAGTGATTCCTGATTCGGTAAAATGGTCATTTTACCTGGGTGCAACCGTCTTTATCCTGACCATTTTGTGGACCGTGCTTCGAACCAGGGAATACAGTCCGGAAGAACTGGAATCCTTTGAGGATGCCGGGCCGCCGGAAGATTCCGAAGCCATGGATATCCGGCGGGAAATAGAACAGAAATCCGCTGCCAGGCGAGCCGAATCCAAAAAAAAACATGCGCCCGTTTTCCTTTTTTCCGGAATCCTTTTGACTCTGCTGGTATACTGGTTTGACTGGGCCGAAGAACTGTACATCGTTACCGGTGGATTTACCCTGCTGGGCATCCTTCTCTATATCGCATACATGATGCAGGAGCGCGGCCGGACCGACAACGGTGTGGTGGTGATTATGGACGACCTGTACGGCATGCCCAAAACCATGAAGCAATTGGCCGTCGTCCAGTTTTTCTCCTGGTTTGCCCTCTTTTCGATGTGGATCTACACCACTTCGGGTGTCACCAGCCACCATTATGACATGAAACTGGATCAGCCTGAAGTGGCCGCACTGGTGGCCATGTCCGAAGAAATGGAAGCCTTCACCGAAGCGGACTGGCACAGCCGCCTGCCCCGTGTTACTCAAGACCTGGATGAATTCCAGGAAGCCTTTGACAAAGGCGCCGACGAAATCGTGGCGAGTATGCGCGTGGTCAACTTTTTCCTGGGACAGGGTGAGCAAGTCGGGATGACCGAAGAAATGCGTGAAAAACTCTTGTATATCCAGCAGGAATACAACACCGGAGCCGACTGGGTGGGCATCGCCTTTGCGGTCTATAACGGATTTGCAGCCCTTATTGCTTTCCTGTTGCCTGTTTTCGCCCGGTTCACCAACAGGAAAATTACCCATGCACTGGCTTTGGTACTCGGAGCGATCGGACTTGTTTCGGTCTATTTTGTCCCCAATCCCACCTGGATACTGTTGTCCATGGTCGGGGTCGGTATTGCCTGGGCCAGTATTCTGGCCATGCCGTATGCCATACTTGCAGGTGCGCTTCCGGCCAAAAAAATGGGTATCTATATGGGGATATTCAATTTCTTTATTGTCCTTCCACAAATGCTTGCTGCTGCCATACTTGGCTTCATCGTCGCCAGCTTGTTCGGAGGTCAGGCCATTTTTGCCCTGATGCTGGGTGCCGCTACCTGGATCGCAGCGGCCATCATTACGCTTTTCGTAGACGACGTGGATGATCCGGACGCCGCGGGACAGACGGCCTGATTGGACAGTGTCACGGATCTGAATTCCTACTGGATGCGTCTTCAATCCGGAGACACCGTATTTCCGGGCACTGGAGAGGTGTTCCGTTTCGTTTTCTTCAAACAGGGATTATCTCAGCACCGCCATGATCAGCTGATACGCGTATCGAAAACCCTGATTTTGTCAAAAAACGGCTTGAATTTCTCCACAAAAGCCACATGGATCGGATCCGCCTGATAGGCCAGCAGATCCTCCAGGTCATCAAACTTTGCATGCAGGCTCATGTTGTAGACATTATCCACTACGTCCCGATCAATCCCCTGCGGCGGCCCTGCAAGGATTTCACGTACAGAAGCTATCCCAGTGAGCTTATCGAGTATCTCGGCTTTCATGGTTTCCGCTGTTCCCGCCGGCGCCTCGTCGTTCAGGTAGAAGAAGACTGAATGCAGAATCATTACTTTTCACTATTTTTGACGGTGATTTATTTTGGTTTCCAAATATAGCAATTGTCTACCATTTCATGGCATCGACCCGAACTTATTCCTTATCCGATTTTGATTACGAGCTTCCGGAATCGCTTATTGCTCAGCAACCGGCCGAGCCCAGGGACCACTCCCGGCTGCTGGTATACAAGCGCTCAGACCGCTCGATAACCGATGACATTTTTTACCATCTTCCACGGTATCTGCCGCAACGGTCAGTCCTGGTCATCAACACTTCACGGGTGGAAAAGGCTCGGCTTCTGTTTGGCAAAAAAGAGGTGTTTATCACCCGCATACTGGATACAAACACGGTAGAGGCGTTGATACGCCCTGGAAAGGCTTTCAGAAAGGGTCGTGTCGTGGAATTGGTCCCGATCACGTCAAAAAGTACCGCTGGCAATACATCCGTCATTAAAGCCGAGGTGCTTGCTGTTTCCGAAGATGGATTACGTACACTGCGATTCAATGTACCCGTCAACGACCCGGTTCTGGAGCCCTACCGCCGCACCCCGTTCCCTCCGTACATCCGCCCGGATGAATCCCTGTCCGACCGCTACCAGACCGTTTATGCCCGGGATGACGGCAGCAAAGCCGCTCCCACGGCCGGACTCCATTTCACTGACCGCATCTTCAAAGAGCTGTCCCGTAAATCCATCAAAAAGGTTGAAACTACCCTGCATGTTGGTCTCGGAACGTTTGCGCCAGTCAAGACCGAGTCCATTGACGAGCACAAGATGCACTCCGAATGGTACCGTTTGACCGACCAGGCTGCGGACGCATTGCGTCATGCACAGCACATCACAGCGGTCGGCACCACGAGCGCACGGGTACTCGAATCAGTTGCCGACAGTCAGGAAGAAACCCGCACACTTATGGAAACGCAACGGTCTGCAGGCGTGCCTTTCCGTGACTTCAAAGCTGCTGAAGGAGAAACCGATATCTTCATCACGCCGGGCTACCGGTTCAGGGCCATCGACGCTCTGATCACCAATTTCCATCTGCCGAAAAGCACATTGCTGATGATGATCGCCGCTTTCACCGGCATCGATGAAATGCACCGCATCTACAGGCATGCCATTCGGGAAAAATACCGTTTCTACTCTTTTGGCGACGCCATGTTGCTATTATAGCAGCCCGAATACCGTATTTGACCTTTTTTCGGCGCCTCTTTGCTGCCCGTTGGCATGGTAATATATCAGGGAACAGGCTTCGAATGCATTCAGCGGCGGTTCGATTGCCTCAGGTGCGGACAGCTTGTTCACGGTCCAGTGAACGATATTGAACCGCTTCGGCTATGTGATGGGCCCGGATTCGATCGTTGCCTTCCAGATCGGCAATGGTCCTTGCCACTTTCAAAATGCGGTCATATGCCCTTGCAGACAGACGCAGTGCGCGCATCGCCTTTTTAAGGAGTTCCATACCGGTACTATCGATAACGCAGACGCGACGCACCATTCGTGTATTCATATGAGCATTGTTGTAAATATGCGAAGCTTTTTGAAATCGGCGTTTCTGAAGTGCTCTTGCTCGCAGCACCCGCTCCCGGATCGTAGCTGAAGGTTCTGAAGCGGCCGGGGTCGCAAGATCCTCATAGTTGACTTTTTGTACCTCCACGTGAATATCGATGCGATCCAGCAGCGGTCCGCTTACCCGTCCCAGGTATCGCTGCACCTCCTCGGGTGTGGCCGAGCCCGGATTGTCCGGGTCATACCAGTCCCCGCCGGCTGAAGGATTCATAGAGGCAACCAGCATGAAACGTGATGGATAGGTTACGCTGAAACGGGATCGGGAAAGCGTCAACTCCCCATCTTCCAGCGGTTGTCGCAGCACTTCCAAAGCATTCCTGCGAAACTCGGGCAATTCATCCAGGAATAATACCCCATTGTGCGCCAGTGAAATCTCACCGGGACGCGGCATGTTGCCGCCCCCGACCAGTGCAGCGTCCGATATTGAATGATGGGGCGACCGAAAGGGTCGGCGCACCACCAGCGAAGTGCCGTTGGTGAGCAACCCTGCTACGGAATGGATGCGCGTGGTCTCCAGCGCTTCTTCCAGAGTAAGGGGAGGCAGGATGGAGGGGAGCCGCCGGGCAATCATCGTCTTGCCGGATCCCGGCGGACCGACCATGAGAATGTTGTGCCCTCCTGCAGCCGCCACCTCCATAGCACGTTTAACATTTTCCTGTCCACGCACATCGCTGTAATCGAGGCCGGCGTCGGGCGGCTGCTTCCTGAACAAGGCTTCCACATCCACCCTGACCGGCTCAGCCTCCATGCGACTGTTCAACCACCCGGTCACCTGATCCAGGTGGTTGAACCCGTACACATCCAGGCCGGACACCACGCCCGCCTCTTTCCCGTTGGCTTCAGGCACCACGATCCGGCTCATCCCCCGACTTTGAGCCTCCAGGGCAACAGGCAATATCCCCTTGACGGGCCTCAGCGTTCCATCCAGAGCCAGTTCCCCCAGGATCATCGTTCCGGCCAGCTTGCTCGATGCGATCTGCCCTGACATGGCCAGGAGCCCGACCGCAATCGGAAGATCGAACGAACTGCCCTCTTTCGGCAGGCTGGCCGGTGCCAGATTGACGGTAATGCGTCCCCGGGGCATTTCAAAACCGCTGTTTCTGACAGCCGCCTCGATCCGGTCACGTGATTCGCTGATCGCACGGCCCGGAAGTCCGACCAGAAAATACTGGGGAAGTCCGTTCACCAGATTGGTTTCAACGTCTACCAGATGCGCCTCTACACCGAATGTCGATGCACAATAAGCATGAGCGAGCATGTATCTTTACCTCCTTCTTTTTCGTATCAGAGAAAGAAGCAGGCTCGTCCTTACAGATCACCGGACAGGATGTGCGCTTTTGTAACACATTGGAACCTTTTTTCAGACCATCCGGCAGAATCAGCACCGGAACTTTCAATCCTCAACTCAAACACCCCGATTCACGAATCGACAGGAGCGGCACCATGGCACATGATGTCTTCGAAGAATTTCGCACTTCCGGCAGGGAGCTGGTCGACAAGGCCCGGGAAATCCTGCAGGAAGGCAACGTCCGCAGGATGATCATCAAAAACAGCGATAATGAAACGCTACTGGAAGTCCCGTTGACCCTCGGCGTGATCGGGGTGGGCGGGGCCTTTGCCCTGGCTCCTATCCTCTCCGGTATTGCCACCTTCGCATTTTTCGTACAAGATGCCCGTATTTTGGTCGAACGATACCCGGGCGGCGGATCCGGGCCTCGCAAAAAACGAAAGGGCAAGGGTAATCCCCTGGAAAACGAACTCACGAACGATGAGCATTCCCCGCCTGCCGGTTCTGAAAACCGGGGAAAAGACGCCCGTCATACCGATCCATACGAAATAGACGCCCGGTTTGAAGTGATCCGGTAACGGAACCGTAGGAATGTATCAGTCGTTGTTTGCCCGACCCCTTACTCCTGTTCGGCGAGCCATCGCTCGGCGTCTATCGCTGCCATGCAACCGGTGCCTGCCGCCGTAACCGCCTGGCGATAATCCTTGTCCTGGGCGTCACCGCAGGCGAAAATACCGGGCATATTGGTATACGTACTCCTGGGCATGGTCTTGATGTAACCGGTCTCATCCATATCCAGCACCTCCTTGAACAGATCGGTATTGGGCTTATGGCCGATAGCCAGGAATACCCCGGTCACATCATCCAGCGTAGTGATATCACCGGTTTTCACATTCTTGACCATGACGCCTTCTACTACCTTGTCACCGAGCACTTTATCAAGCACCGTACTCCACATCACCGCAACCTTGGGATTGCCCAACGTGCGTTTTTGCATAATTTGGGATGCACGCAGCTCGTCACGGCGGTGGAGCAGCGTCACCTTGCTGGCAAATTTTGTGAGGAACTGCGCCTCTTCCATAGCCGTATCTCCCCCGCCGATGATGACAACATGCTGATCCCGGAAAAATGCACCATCGCACGTGGCGCAAGCCGAAACACCGTGGCCGCGCAACCGCTGCTCACTCTCAATGCCGAGCCACTTGGCGGATGCTCCTGTGGAAACAATGAGCGCTTTGGCAAACAGTTCGGTATTTTCATCGACTGTGATCTTGTACGGCCTCTTTTCAAAATCAATGTGACTGACCGTACCCCAGCGGCAATCGGCACCGAAACGCGTGGCCTGCTTGCGGAAGTCCTCCATCATCTTGGGCCCGAGAACCCCTTCGGGATACCCGGGATAATTCTCCACATCCGTTGTTGTAGTGAGCTGTCCGCCCGGCTCGGGTCCTTCCAGAACCAATGGCTTCAGGTCAGCACGACCCGCATAAAGTGCTGCCGTTAGTCCGGCCGGACCACTGCCTACAATTACCACATCCAATGTTTTTCCTGCAATATCTTCCATATTACTTTATCGGTTTTTGTGTCAGTTCATTCTTTCATATATAAAAATATAGATATATGGCATAAATAGCAATTGTCCGATGCAACCACCAAAGCACAAACAGATTGTAGCATTGATACCAATCGATTGTACCAATTACGGTGATTCACGCAGCAGATGCTTTATAATGCAAAGTACCACTCAATCCAGATTTTTGCCAAACGGTGCGTTGATTACGCCGTATCATTTACATCATTCGTGTGCCACTTCCCGGCTTAGAACATCGGCGGCCACCAGCACCAGAAACGAGGCCAGGAGTCCGGCCACAAATTCACCGCCCAGACCGGTAAACAGGAAAATTAGACCGCCGGCCAGGGCTCCCAAAACGGCAAAAGCCATGCAAACGCCGAGGGCCGGACCGGATTTCCCGACAAGTCCCTTGTAGATCCACCCCACTACAATGCCGATAAACAACAGCGTTACAAATGTGCCCATCATAAGTGCGTTTAGATTTCCGTAATTTGCTATAGCGATGCAGTCGCTACGTTGAGCAAGCACGTGCATAACACCCAGGTCAGCACCCGCAGGGACATCTGGCGAGCATGCATCGCAAAAGTCGCTCAAGATACACATTTTTTGAATTTTTAGCGGAATGCCTGCCGTCAGGAAAATCATCCACATTGACATGGACGCCTTTTACGCCTCGGTGGAACAACGGGACAATCCCTCGCTCATGGGCAAGCCGGTGGTCGTCGGAGGTTCGCCGCAGGGCCGCGGGGTCGTGGCCGCTGCCAGCTACGAAGCGCGCCGGTACGGCATCCGATCGGCCATGCCTGCTGCACAAGCCCTGCGCCTTTGCCCGGATATCGTGTTCATCCGCCCCCGTTTCGATGTGTACAAAAGCGTATCGCTGCAGATCCGGAGCATTTTCCATGATTATACCGATCTGGTGGAGCCGCTGTCCCTGGACGAGGCCTACCTTGACGTGACCGTTAACAAGCCAGGCAACCCTTCGGCCACCCTGATCGCCCGCGATATCAAGCAGGAAATTCGCGAAAAGACCAGGCTCACTGCATCCGCAGGGATTTCTTTCAACAAGTTCCTGGCCAAAATCGCATCCGACCTGCGCAAACCCGACGGACTCGCACTCATCCCGCCGGAAAAAGCCGTCCATTTCATCGCCGGACTTCCGGTCGGGAAGTTTCACGGCATCGGCAAGGCCACCGAGGCCAAAATGCACCGGCTCGGCATCCGCAACGGCGCCGATCTGCGGTCCTGGTCCCAATGGGATCTGAACAAGCATTTCGGAAAGGTCGGCACGTTCTACTACCACATTGCCCGCGCCATCGACGAGCGGCCGGTCCGCACCGAGCGCATCCCAAAATCAATCGGCAAGGAAAAGACGTTCGAGGAGGATGTCGACTCCCTCGAATGGCTGGAGCACTTCCTCGGAACGCTGAGCCAAAAAGTGGCCGTACGGCTGAAAAAGGAGGAAACCGTCGCCCGAACCGTCACACTCAAACTCCGTTACGACAATTTCGAGAGCATTACTCGTCGCATTACCCCCGGTTACGTGATCTCCGAGGCCGACGACATCGCAGAACTGGCTGCGCAGCTTTTGCGGGAAACGGAAGCGGGCAGCCGAAAGGTGCGTCTCGCCGGTGTCACCGTTTCAGGTTTTGAACGGGAGGATGGGACTGCGGAGGCCGGACGCCAGATGTCGCTCCCACTCGAATGAACCGGAGCCAGTTCATCTGCCCCTGGCCATGCACCCGGCCTGCAGGAAGCCGGGACAAGCGGGATAAAACGGGTACTGCCACCGGCTGCACCTTTGTTCATGCATACGTTTCCCGGTACATCCGGTCTACTATTACCATATGAGGGAGGGTGAGCACGCTGATCAGGATAAACATAAGCGACAGGAACTGCTCCTCCAGTCCGAATGCCCGGTTGATGCCGGCCAGCAGGGCAAGACCGGCCAGTGAAACCAGCGTGAACGGGGCCGCTTTCCAGTAAAAGGCCGGCAGCGTTAGCCGCTTTCCCCTGGAGCGGAAAAACCGCTGCATCTCGCGGATGTGTCCGGCCGAGTGCCAGAGGGCAAAATAGAGGGCAAACCCGGTAAGGGGACCCGAAACCACCAACACAAGCCCCAGCAGCAGGCTGTCCAGCAGGAAATGCCAGGGGCGCACGATTTGTCCCGCTGCAAGACTAGCGATTGCTGCAAGCACATATGGTCCCGTCACAACAGCAATGCCATAGGCCGGTACCGGCAAAATCGAGTCGAGTCCGGCCTCGGGTATGCGCATGGCCTCTGCAAGGATCGGATAGGTCACCCCCGAATCCGAAAAAACGATGAGTCCGATAATCAGCAGGCCGCGAACCACATGCCATACCGGTGCCGGGAGCGGCCCGCCACCATCCACACGAAGAAAATCCTCCATATCCGCCTGACCGAAGTGGTATATCGAGATCGACAGGAACAGTATCATCCCACCCACCGGCAGGAAATACCAAAGCGCACCGACCAGCAGCATGAGGATCAGGTACCCGCCATAAAATAGCAGGTAATCCTTGAGGGTGGCGTGCAGCCGGTAAAGCTCCGCAGCCATGACGTGATCGATGGCGCCGTGTGGAATGCCTATGAGGAACACCGCCGCCAGCACGACCCAGGGAGCCAGCAAGGCGTTCCAGCCCGGAAAAGCCAGGGCCAGCAGCACAAAAAGGAGGCCGGCGCAGACCGTAACGGTTCTGAGCAGTGCAGAAGCATGGCGCATGGGTCAGGCTCCGGTTACAATGCGGTGTTTCATTCGGTACATGGCCCGGAAGAACGGAAGCCATGGCAGGGAGGCCATTATCCGTATTTCCTGGTCAAGGCGGGTGTTTTCCTCAAGAAACTGCAGAATACGGTCGAACCGGTTCTTGCGGAAGAGTTCCTCGAAAATGGTGATGGATGTTTCGGGATAGCGGTGCAGATTGTACAGCAGCATCATGTCGTACACACGGAAGCGGTAGGGCGACATGATGTCCTTCGGCGGGGGCTTGCCGTTTGCGAGTGATGCCGCTATGTCCGCGCTGTGCTGCTGGATACGGGTGAACGTATAACCGGTGGAGGGCTTGGTCAGGCCGCCCATCGTCCCCACATTCCAGACATTGCGGCAGTACTGCGCCGGGTAGCGCCGGTCCTCCATCGGAATGGCCCCTTTTTCGGTGTATCCGATCTCGTAGTCCCCGGGCCCCAAATCCAGCCGTCCTTCAAGGTAATCGGTGAGACCCTCCCTGTATGCCTCGTCCGATATCACCTCGGGGGAAAACAGGGTGTACTCGACCAGTGCATCCTGCTTGCTGAAAGGGAGGACATACACGAAGGTGACACCGTTTTTCTGCGGTACGTCAAAGTCCATGAACGTGGCAAGGTCCGGGTCAAAGACCGGTTTCTCTGTGTGGATATGCCAGCCTTCAAAATGCTGGAGCAGGGAAACGTCCAGCTTGAGCTTGTTGAAGCCCGGCGGACGCAGAACACTCTGGAAAATGTGCGAGGCCGTGAAATCGCCTTTCGACGTATGCATGACCGCCCTGCCGTTTTCGTGGGTAAAACCGTCAATATCGGCCTCCATCAGCTCCACGTTGGGCTCGCCACGGGCAAGTGTCAGAATTTTCTGTGCGTAATCATCACTTTTTACACAATGATAGCGATAGTTTTCAAGGGGTTGTGTGATCACGTTCCGGTTCACGCGGACTTCCAGCCTGCTCCAGGTATGGTGGATGAGGTCATCGAAGGGGAGATGCCGGTCGTCCCAGAAACACCAGGTTTTGTCACGTACGGGTTGCAGGATCCGGTCCGCAACCAGGATGGATTTCTTTTTCAACCCCTCCGTATGGAGAAAATGCCAGACCAGGCTCAGCCCGGCCGCACCGGCACCGGCAATGATCAAATCATAATGTCTGGAGGTTGTCATGGAAGTGTTGGTGATGGTGGTGACGGAAGCAATGATGGTGACGGAAGTAATGGTGGTGACGGAAGTGGTGGTGGTGACGGAAGTGATGGTGGTGACGGAAGTGATGGTGCAAGAGTGCCCCATAATAAAGAATCATGGACTGAAAAAGGTTCCCTTTTAACATTGTTGCATCCCTTGAAAGTCATCAGCGGCAAATGATGCACTGTTTCTTTCTTTTTCCTTCGAGTGTCGTATTTTTAGGTTTCTGATTGCAAACCCTGGTTCCACACCGTCGTATCCTACTGTCCACAGGACGCCTTGCCGATCCTATATTTAAAAAATCCGTCATGACCGCATCCCGCATCATCCTCCCGCTCATATCTATCTTTTTCCTGTCGATACTTGTTTCCGCTGCAAGCCAGCCCGCAACCGCAACAACGAATGGGGGGAAGGCGGTAAACGGAACCGCGACGGCAAAAGCTACCGCGATGCCGACCCAAAAAAATAGTCCCAAGGCGACCGTGCCTTCTGCGGGTACCACCGACCTGCACAAACAGTACAAAGAAATCGCCGAAACAATCATCCGCCAGGCAACCTCCACCCACCGCGCCTACGACCGGCTGACATACATGAGCGACTACTTTCCGCACCGGCTCAGCGGTTCCGTTATGCTGGAGGAAGCGATCGACTGGACGCGTGAGGAACTCCGGCGCGACGGCATCCCCGTAATCCGCACCCAGGATGTTGAAGTGCCGCATTGGGTAAGGGGCAATGAGTTCGCCTCCCTGGTCCATCCCTATATCAAGGACCTGCCCATGCTCGGACTCGGCGGCAGTATCCACACACCGTCCGACGGCATTACCGCGCAGACCGTCGTGGTGGAAAGTTTTGAAGAACTCCAGGAGCGGCAGGACGAGGTTCCCGGCAAGATCGTCGTCTACAATCAGCCGTTTCACGATTATGGCCAGTCTGTACAGTATCGCTTCCGGGGTGCCGACCGAGCCGCCGAACTTGGAGCCGTCGGTGCGCTGATCCGGGCCGTATCCTCCAACTCCATGGGGCATCCGCACACCGGCATGACCCGCTACTCCGGTGAAGTCCCCAAAATCCCCATCGCATCGATCTCCGCTGAAGATGCCATGTTGCTGCACCGGTTCGATCAACGCGGCGATCCAGCTACCCTGACCCTCTACATGGAAGCCGAAATGAAAGAGGAACCGGCGATTTCCCGGAATGTCATCGCGGAAATTCCCGGTTCGGAAAAGCCGGAAGAAATCGTGGTCATCGGCGGGCATATCGACTCCTGGGATGTAGGGCAGGGTGCCATGGACGATGGCAGCGGGGTGGTGGTAGCCTGGGAAGCCCTGCGGCTAATCCATGAACTGGGACTGCAGCCAAAACGCACCTTGCGGCTTGTGTTCTGGACAAACGAAGAGAACGGGGTGATGGGCGGGCGGGCCTACCGCAACAAGGTGATCGAAAAAGGCGAGCTGGAGAAACATCAACTGGCCTTCGAGGTCGATATGGGGGTGTTTGAGCCCACTGGATTCGGCTTTCAGGGATCGCAGATAGCCTTTGACATGCTTGAACCCATTGCTGAACTCATGTCCCCGTTGCGGGATATGCATCTTCGCGAAGGCTCATACGGCACTGTGGACGTCGGCCCGCTGTATCGTGAGGGAATGCCCATAATGGGTCTGGATGTGGTCTCGGACAACTATTTCTGGTATCACCACTCCGCGAAGGACACCATAGACAAGCTGGATCCCGATGAGGTGGCTCAATGTGTTGCCGCGGTGGCTGTCATGGCCTACATCGTTGCCGACATGCCGGATCGCCTGCCCTGGTGACTAAGGTTTTTCGGACCAGACTGCCCGTGAACGGTTCAAACCGGCTGTCTCGAACAAAAAAACCATGAGATTTTACATTATTTAATTGCCGTAACTTTCTTGGTACATTCAGGGCAAGTACGATGAATTAAATGGGAACCGTGCTTGCACATCCAACCAATCCAGATTGCCATGAAAAAATCGAATGCCATTCCTGTCCGGCTGGCAGCCGGTAGATGCTACCGCGCCATTCTCATCTGCTTTTTTATGATGTTGCTTGCATCCGGGCTGCAAGCACAGAAACCAATGAATATGCACGGCAATTCCGGAATCGGTAACGGCGAATCTGTTGTCTTGCTGTCCGGATCAGAGCATCTCAAGTTTAGCAGCGGGGTTGCAATAGAAGCCGAACGGGTCAAAACGGGACTTAGGTCTTGGAGTCCCTTCTCGAGTTACAACATATCCACAATCAAACGAAAGGCATCATTAAGTGAGCTTTCAGATCCTATGGATGCCCGAGAGGCTTTTGATACCGCTAATGCCTTCATGACGGAAGAAGATCCGGATGCCCGGCCCGTCAACATGTACGGAGAGGATTCCAGTCTGTTCGATGACTTTGAATACAAGCAGACCGCCGACCAGCACAGGCTTGTCCCTGCTGGCGAAAGTTACTTCTGGGAAGTTGCCTACCTTAATGATCTCGACTCCCTGATTCATTTTGCACTGGTGGTAGGCACTGAAGTCATTGAGTACGATGCCATTAACTTGCGGGATTCCCTGCCGCAGGATCTTCCGCCGATTCCCCTTTCCGAGTTGAAATCCATTCCGACAGATTTCATTTCCAGTAAAGCTGCTCTCACAGCTGCTTTGGACAACGGCCTCGACGATTTGCTCGCGATCACCGAACTGGATGGATGGTTCACTATTGACTACAATCTGGGTGGATTTTTCTTTGATTATCCCGGATTGCTGGATTCCGACTCACCGGTCTTCTGGGATGTGCTTTTCGATGGCCATGCCTGGGACGATGTGGAGGAGCGCAATGTATGGGTGGAATCCGATTTCCTTATAGATGCCCTGACCGGCAATCTGCTTGGCAAGCTTGTTTTCACCAGCGAAGATGATTTCGGGGTCGTGGACTTTATCGAAATGTATTCCCTGATAGATAATGAGATGCAGGAAACGAACGATAATGCAACGTTGATACAGGCTTTCGGCAGTGAGGATATCTTGCAAGACCAGATGCCGGCCGGTAAATCGTCTGACTGGATGGGCGTCTGGTTCGATGCCGATACGGAGCTCGTTTACATGTTTCTTACAAGAGGCAATGAGATTTACACTCGTAATTTCTTTCCGCTGAGCGACATCCCGGAAGAAGAGCGCCCGCCCGAAGGCCATTTCAGGGGCATCGATCTCCGGTTCGGTTCCGAACATGCGCTCACCACCTCGCTGGATGCCGGGCTGCGGCAGCAGCTGCAGGAGGCTCCGCCTGAGGCATTCATCCGCGTCGACTACAATCTCCACAGCGAATATTCCATGTTCCCTGATATCCTGGACGAGGAATCCAATCCGTTCTGGCATCTGGAGGTGGAAATCGAAAAGTTCGATGAGCAGGAGCGTATTTACCACAAAACGCATAACCACCTGGTGGATGCGGTCACCGGCGAGTACCTGGGTTCCGTTACCGAAACATCTGCCGAAGAGGGCCTTGAGCTGCCTGAACAATTGGCCCTGCACCAGAACTATCCCAATCCGTTCAACCCCGAAACACGGATCCTCTGGGAAATGAATGCCGAACAGCACTTAACACTTTCGGTGTATGATCTGTTAGGGCAAAGAGTGATGCAGCTGGCTGACGGGGTTTTCCAGGCCGGAGTACACTCGGTAACTTTTGATGCCACGGAACTTTCCAGTGGTGTTTATATCTACCGTCTCGAAACCGGCGGAACCGCACTGAATCGCAAGATGACCGTGCTGAAATAAGGAAAATTTTCCTACTGGTAAACAGGAAAGCATTTCCTGATGCCAAACAGGAGAAATGCTCCGGCCCGTAAGATGGCCGGAGTCCCTGATGTACATTGCCTTTAACCAGAGCCTGCTTTTCGGCAGAATCTACTTTTCGGCAGGCCGTTTTTTGCGTGATTTGTTTTTCACGAACGGAGCATAAAACGGTTCCGGCTTTTTGGTCCGGCCCGCTTTCTTTTTGCTTTTTCTGGCGGATTTGGCGACCATTTTTCCCTTTTTGTATCCTGACTGTTTTTTATCCGTCTTTCCTGAGGGACTGTCTTCCTCCGGTCCGGATTCCCCGTACGAACGATCAGGCGTTTTAGACTCTTCACGCAATTTGAGCAGCGCTGCGGCTACCTCTATCGGGGCAAAATCATTCCCGGCAACGTCCTCGATCTGTTCGATCCAGGGCCGTAATCCTCCCGATTCCAGCGTAGACCGGACTTCTTCCAGCATCAATCCACGCTGGGAGGCTTCCACCTGCTTGAGTGACGGCAGGGATATGGTTTCAATGCGCAGTTTCAACTTGTTCTCAAGATAACGGATACTCCCGGATTTACGGCCGGTGGCGAAAGTGTAAGCCACCCCGGTCTTGCCGGCACGGCCGGTCCGCCCGATGCGGTGCACATAGTATTCCGGATCCTGCGGTATATCGTAGTTGAAAACGGCGTCGACGTTTTCCACATCGAGCCCGCGTGCAGCCACATCGGTGGCTACCAGGATGTCAATACGCCCTTCCCTGAATTTTTTCATCACCTTGTCGCGGATATTCTGTGTCATGTCACCGTGCAACGCATCGGCTGCAAAGCCGCGGGACTGCAACTCCCCGATAAGCTGGTCACAGGTGCGTTTTGTGTTGCAGAAAACCAGCGAGAGCCGGTAACTGTGCAGGTCGACCAGACGGCTTATGCCTTCGGTGCGCATGGAATCGCGCGCCTCGACCGCATACTGGGTGATCCCGTCGGCTGATGGTGTCTTGCCCTCTACTTTTACGGTGACCGGGTCCTGGAAATAGCCGTTCATGATCTTGCGTATCCCCGGCGACATCGTGGCCGAAAACATGACGGTCTGCAGCGGTATCTCTCCGGAACCGTAACCCAGAATGGTTTCGATATCCTCCCGGAATCCCATGTTCAGCATTTCGTCGGCCTCGTCGAGGACGACCACTTTAAGCAGATTCAGTGAGAGGGTACCGCGCTTGAGGTGATCTATGACCCGGCCGGGTGTGCCGACCACGATCTGCGAACCCTCGCGGAGTTGCCTGATTTGGCGTTGAATGGGCTGGCCACCGTAGACCGGTGTGGCGTGGATGCCCTCCATGTGCGATGCCAGCTTGATGATTTCGCCGGTGACCTGCACGGCCAGTTCGCGGGTTGGACACATGACCACAGCCTGGACGGCCTGCAGTTTCGGATCGATCATCTCCAGGAGCGGAATGGCGAACGCGGCGGTCTTGCCGGTGCCGGTTTGTGCTTGTCCGGCCACATCACGCCCTTCCCTGATAACCGGAATGGCGGCAGCCTGAATTTTTGTGGGTACTTCGTATCCCATCTCCTGAATTGCTTTGAGGATGGGCGCACTGATCCCTAGATCAGCAAATGGTTGGATATTCAAAATCGTATGGTTGTATTGATTGTTTTCTGCCGGCAAACCCGTCAATTCGGTAGCCGGATCCCCGCATTTCGGGAACATATCATCTCCCTCTTCGTCATTGCTATCATGTACTCATTCTGTCTATGCGTCAAAAGGGATGATATCTGCAATCTCGCTTGGCAAGGAAGGCGTGTTATGAAACGTCAATATCTGTTTGTCGCTCAAGTATATTGCTTAATTTTCATAACATTTTTAGAATATACGAAAAAATTAGGACTTTTGACAGGGTCCTTTTTCAGCGGGAAGCGGGCGCACCGAATCGTGCGGGATGGCGCAACGCTTCTGCCAGGAGCTGCCGGTATGCGTCCGCATCAATCTCCCGACAGCCGAACTGTGCCAGGTGAGGTGTGTGAAACTGCACATCCCACAGCTGGAATCCACCTGCCCTGAGCACTTCATGACAGTGGAAAAGGGCCACCTTGTCCATTTCGGGCTCGGTCCGGAACATTGATTCGGCAAAAAACGCCGAACGCAGTGCAACCCCGTAGATCCCGGCAACCAGCCGGTCTTTTCGCACTCCATACTTTCGCGCGTGGTCCTCCAGGTAAATTTCAACCGAATGTGCGTGCCCCAGCTCGTGAAGCACCTCGAAGGAATCGATGATGCGATCGGATATCCAGGTGGTTTCGCGATCCGCGCATCCTTCCATCACTCCCCTGAAATCCACATCAATGCTCCAGCGGTATCCCCCCCTGCGGATGATCCGGCTGACCTTCCTCGAGACATGAAAGGCATCCAACGGAATAATGCCCCGCCGGCGGGCCGTGTACCAGTTGACTTCGGGATCGTGGCGGGACTCCGCCATCGGAAACACCCCTTGCGCATAGCCTTCCAGAAGAAGCTCCGGCAGCAGGATGCCCGGCCTGTCCTCTCCTTCGCTTCTGTTATTGTGCGGTGCTTCCGGCACGATCCTCAAACTTTTCTATAGCCGTCTCTACCCGTTCACGGTCGGCGTACCCATCCACCCAGTCCCCTGGCAGCATTTCGGTGCCGCCAAGCGCTCCAAGGAGGCTGCCGAGATAGAAACAGGAGGCTTCACTGGCGCCGCCAAGGCTGGCTGCGGTCGTAACGGCCGTTTTGTAATCATCATGGTGACGATAGAAAACCGCTCCGACGAAGGTGATCATGTCCTCGGCCAGTTTGCTTACCCTGCCGCACGATTTGGCAATATCCTCCAGGGGTTCGTCCATCATCGGCTCGGTCACCTGCATGCGCCGCCGGATCTTGTAATCGCCGGGAAAGTGCTTTTCGGCTTCCAGTATATACCTTGTGGCGTTTTCGAGAAACTCATCGGGATCGAAGTCCTCGTGTTCAACACCGTAGAGATAATCCAGCAAGCGCAGATAGAGCCAGATGCTCTGTTGCCAGACCACCGAGGACGGCGTCAGGGACTGCATCCACCGGATCAGCTCATCCATCGTTACCTTGCCCTCGTACAGCAGCCTGGCAGCCGGTACGGCAAAAGAGAACGTATAGTGACCGCCATCCGGGAAGGGCGGCCAGGCAAACGTGGTCGATTTGGGCCACTTTTCAGGGTATTTGTTCAGCGCCTGTTTGATGGTGAAAGCGAATTCCTGCAGATCGGGCAGGGGATTGGATGAGGCAAGCACCGAGATCAGCGCCTCTGTCTGCCGGGTGGAATGGCCTGCGGCAACCGGATTGAAATCGTCCGCTTCGGGCCGGGCCATAAAACCGGTTATTTCTCCAAAGGTGGATGAAACCTGTTCCGGCTTCATCTGCTCGGCCGGCATGCCGATGGCCTCACCGATGGCGGCACCCAGACAGGTAGCCTTGAATCTGTTTTTGATGTGGTCTGACATAGGTTCGCTCCGTTCTTCTGTTTACATAATGATACTTGTATTCCGGGATGGACACAACGACGAAATCATTCATGCCGGATTCCCAGCAGGGTCATTTTGATGCTTTCCATATGCTTTTTCTGCTGTACGGTCCATTCGCTCAGCTCCCGGAACGCTTTCTGCAGTTCGTCCGGCATTCCCGATCCCGGTGCGCCCGAGTGGTGATAGCCGGAGCGGATTTGACCCGGTTGCTGCGAGGGTTCCCTGCCGGCTTCGGGTGCCGTGGTGCGTGCGGTCGCGGTCGCCACTTTTCTGTAGGCCTCCCGAAAGGGGACCCCTTCGGCTACCAGCCTGTTGGCTTCATGGGTCGCATACACTTCCGGGGTGAGGGTCCGGGCAGCGGCTTCGGCATCGAATGCGAGTCCGGCCAGGGCATGGCGGACCGCTCCGGCCAGCAGCTTCGATTGCTCCAGTGCAGCCATGATGCTCTTTTTCACCTGCTGCAGGTCCCGGTGGTAACCGGATGTCAGGTTGGCCGGGACCGAGGCCAGGTGAATCCGGGCGGACTGCAGATTGTGATACGCTCCGCGAATGAGCTCCCAGGCATCCGGGTTCCTTTTCTGCGGCATGATACTGCTCCCCGAGACCTGGTCTTCGCTGAGTGTCACCAGGCCGAGGGAAGGATGCATGAAAAGCACCACATCCGAGGCCATCCGGTTGAATGTCAGCGCACCGTAGGTGAGTGCATCTGCCAATTGCATTTCGAATCGCCCGCGGGAAAGCTGTGACGCCGCCACCGGCACCTGAACCTGCGCAAAGCCAAGCTCCGCGGACACCTGTTCCCGGTCGACCGGGATGTGGGGCACTCCGTATCCGGCCGCGCTGCCCAGCGGTGACCGGTCAATAATCTCATATGCTTGCCGCAAAGCTTGCAGATCGGAACACAGCAGATCCGCATAACCGGCCGCCCAGGCGTCGGCCGAATGGGGCATGGCCGGCTGAGTGTGGGTCAATCCGGCAAAAAAGACATCCCGGTATTGCTCCGACAGTCCCCGGAGCCGGTCCGCAATGGCAATCCATTCTGTTGCATTTTCCAGAATGGCCTCTTTCATGAAAAGGCGCATATCGGCCAGAACCTGGTCGTTGCGCGACCGGCCCGTGTGGATGCGGGCCCCGTCTGCTCCCGCTTTCTCCGTCAGCAGCCGTTCCACGGCCGAGTGCACATCCTCGTCATCCGGTCCCAGGTCGAAATTTCCCCGCTGCCACTGCTGCCAGGTCGCAGTCAGTGCGGCTGTAACGCTTTCGAAGCCGGTGTCGTCATAGACGCCGATCTTTCTGAGCATGCGCGCCTGTGCCAGGTTGACCAGGATGTCATAGGGGATCAGCTTGCGGTCCAGTTCGCGGTCTTCCTCTGCCGTGAACCGGTAGAACCATGAGCGGTCCGCACCGGCACCCGTTTCCCGTCCGGACTTCTCGTCCGCATTTTCATCCGCCTGTTTTTGCCACAATGTTTTCATTTAAGCTGCCTCACTGGTGGTTCAATCAGTCTCCGTCAATTCGGTCGATACGTCTGAAGTAGTCCCGGATGATCTGCTCATAAACCCGTACACCCTCTTCCAGCTGAGATACGGCAATCGACTCGTTGGCCGTATGGGAATCGCTGCTGTTGCCCGGTCCGATTTTTATGGCCGGAACATCCGCCAGGAACACCCAATCGGATGTGGTCGGCGAGCCGAACAGCGGATTGCCGGTGACAGCACGGGCGGCCCGGGCAATGGCATGGCCGGGATCGGTGCTGGTAGATACGAACCGGTCGCTGAAGACCGTCACACTGATGCCAAGCTCCTGCCGAAACCGCTCGATTATCGTCTCGTTGGGCACTTCCGGTATGGTGCGGATGTCGACATGCACTGTACAGGAATCGGGATGGGCATTGCGGGCCGTGCCGCCCTGTATCGTGGTGGGAGTGATACGCGTAGAGCCGATAAAAGGATTCTCTTCGGAAAAGGAGATGGTCCTGAGCTTCTGCAGGCAGGTTGCCATCTCGTAAATGGCATTGGGACCGGTGACGCGGGCGGCATGCCCCGCCTCGCCTTCGGTTTCCAGCTTCAGGATCAGCAATCCTTTCTGGGCGGCGCACGGGTGTAACAGGGTAGGCTCACCGATGAGCGCGGCATCGGGTCGCTCGATCTTCTGGCGCAGACGGGACATTCCGTTGTTCTCGCCGGCACTTTCCTCGCATACGGTCAGGGCCATGGTTACACGCCCGGGCGGATGGAATCCCGATTGGGATAGGTTCAGCAGGGCCATGAGCATGCAGCTCACCGGTCCCTTGGCATCGGTACTGCCCCGGCCGTAGATCCGTCCGCCTTTTTCGACCGGATCGTATGGATTGCCCGCATGGCGGGCCGAGGGAGGAACAACATCGGAGTGGGAATTCAGAAAAAGCCACGGACGACCGCTTCCAAGGTGGAACAGCAGATTGTCCTCGTACCGCTCCATTTCCAGCAGGCCGGTAGCGGCGACTTCAGCTTCCAGCCAGTCCACCAGCTCCTGCTCTTCTGTGCTTACACTGGGAAAGCGAATCAGCTGCTTCAGCAACTCCCTGACCGATATTTCGTGGATCTTTTTCATTTGTGCTTATTTATGCCACTCGCCTTGTCTTTCGCATTGTTATCCGCGCTGCTCGCTCCATGATTCGGACCTTTGTCTTCCGGATCGACGGCCAGCCGGGTGCCTCCGCCGGCGGCCAGCGTGTCGGCGTTGGCCAGCAATACCGAAGCCACCCCTTTTTCCAATGCCTCGAATGCGGTTAGCAGTTTGGGTTTCATGCCGTCGGTGATCCAGCCCTCGCGCAACCCCCGTTTCCAGTCCTTGGGACCCATCCCGGCCACAGGTTTACCCTGTGCATCCAGCACGGCCGGGGGCTCCATGAGCATGACCAGTTCCCGGACCTGCAGGGCGAGGGCGATCCGGATGGAAAACGTGTCGGCATTGATATTCAGGATGCCGTCATCCGGCGACCAGGTCAGGCATCCGATCACCGGAACGTATCCACCCTTGAGAAGGTGTTCCACGAGTGTCCGGTCCACCGATTCCATTTCTCCAACCAGCCCGAAATCAACAGGTTCGCCATCGATGTCGAGCGGCGGACGACGAAATGCCGTTGTCAACTCTCCGTCTATTCCGCTTATTCCTACCGACGATATATCGTTGCTGCGCAAAAAAGCGACCAGTTCCCGGTTTGCTTTTCCGCCGACGGTATACAGGAGGATCTCGCGTGTCTTTTCGTTGGTAACCCGCCGTCCGGCAACCTGGTGAACCGGCACTTCCATACGCCGGCTCAGTTCATTGATCTGTTTACCGCCCCCATGTATCAAAACAATCTGTTCACCACGGGAACGTCGATTCCGGATGTACTCGGTCAGCTTGCCCAGTGCGCTGGGATCGGCCAGGATATTACCGCTCAGTTTGATCAGCACGGTACTCATCA
Source organism: Cyclonatronaceae bacterium (assembly GCA_046483675.1). GTDB lineage: Bacteria > Bacteroidota > Rhodothermia > Balneolales > Natronogracilivirgulaceae > SKNL01. The sequence goes on along the minus strand of JAWOCT010000120.1, from coordinate 18,868 downwards.
CAGCACTCCCGAAAGTTTCATCAATACCGCCTTTTGCGCGTGCAGGCGGTTTTCCGCCTGGTCGACATGGATTGCGGCCGGACCGTCGATTACCTTGTCCGTAACAACGACATTTCGTCGCACCGGCAGGCAGTGCATGAAGGCGGCCCCTTTGGTCTGTTTCATCCGGTCGGTGTCGATGGTCCAGTCGGCGTAGGTTTTCGTTCGCAGTTCCTGCTCGGCAGCCTGATCATCATAGGCCAGCGGTGCGGCCCAGGATTTGCCGTAAACGACCTCCGCGTTATGGAATGCGGCCCGCTGATCATGTTCGACATGCAGTTGCGTCCCGTTGCGCTCCGCCTGCTCCCCGATACGCTCCAGTACCTGATCGGCCAGTTTCATCTCCGGTGGACAGGCCAGGGTCACCTCCATTCCAAGCCGGGCGGCGATTTCCAGCGCACTGTTGGGCACGGCCATGGGCAGCGGCTTCGGATGCGGCGCCCAGCTGAGCACGAATTTCCGGCCTTGTGTCCGGCCGTCAAAACGCTCCATCATCGTAAGCCCGTCGGCTAGGGCCTGGCAGGGATGTTCACGGGCGCTCTCCATATTGATGACCGGAACCGTGGCATAGCTTACGATATCTTCCAGCAACCGGTCCTCCAGATCATCCTCCAGATCCTTCATACCGGCAAATGCCCGCACTCCAATAAGGTCCACATACCGCGATATCACCTGGACGGCTTCTTTGAGATGCTCGGTCCGGTCACCGTCCATCACCACACCGGTCCGTGTTTCAAACGTCCAGACTCCCTGTCCGGGCTGAATGATGCTCGTCCCCGCGCCGAGATGCACCGCCGCTGTTTCAAACGAAATCCTGGTTCGGAGGGATGGGTTCAGGAAGATAAGCCCGATCGTCTTGCCGGCCAGCACCGGCTCCCGGAAATCATCGTGCTTGAGTTTCAGGGCATGACCGAGTATTTCCCGAAGAGCGTCGTCGTCCCGGTCGGACAAATGTATGAAATGCGATGTTCGGTCGGACAAGATGGCGGTCATTGTTTAATTTTGCTGGATTAGTACTTCACGAATTACTGCTTTACGGATTACTGCTTTATTTATCTATGCTGATTGGATTACTTCTACATGGAACGCTGACTTGATTGCTGAGTGGATTATTGAGTGCCGTTTTGAATTTTTCCGCTCCCGTTGCACCGGCTGCGAGAACAGTGCTCTCGATTGCGGTGTCACAAAATGGCGGGTGGAAAAGCAAGTCCCGTCTCTTCCGGCCAGTCCATCATCAGGTTGAGGTTTTGCACGGCTTGCGAGGCGGCGCCCTTGAGCAGGTTGTCAATGGCTACGCCTACTACAACATTGCGGCCCTGCTGGACCCATCCGATATCGGTAAACGCACTACCTACCACCTGCTTCAATTCCGGCAGCCCTTCCTGCAACCGGATCAACGGGGCATTATAGTAGACTTCTTCCAGCAGGTTGCCGGCATGTGTCTCTTCGCTCAGGGTAAGTGCGATGGTCATCCAGATACCGCGGACAAACGGTCCGGATACCGGCACGAAGCGCACTTCCGGGAGTGCGGACGATTCCGGCACCCCGCTTTCCCCGGCTCTTCCGCTTTGAGCACTGCCTCCTTTTCCATGGCTGCCACCATTTCCGTACGGCTGCCCGTCGGCGCGGACACCCAGCTGATCGGCCAGGGTCTGGTTCACTTCGCCGAGATGCTGGTGGTGATAGATTTTATAGGCCTTCACATTGCCAAACCGGCTGGAGAAATGCGTCCCCGTCGAAGGGGAGGCGCCGGAACCGGAAGAGCCGGTGATACCGGTCACATCGCAGGAGCTGATGAGCCCGGCCCTGGCAAAGGGAAGCAACCCAAGCTGTATCGCCGTGGCAAAACAGCCCGGATTGGCTATATGGTCCGCTAGCCGGATATCATTTCGGTACCATTCCGTGAGGCCATACACAAATTTGGGTATCAGCTCGGGATGGGGGTGCGTCCACCCGTACCACTGCCGGTATGCCTCCGGATCCCGAAGGCGAAAATCCGAGCTCATGTCCAAGATCCGCCCCTTGTAACCTGCATCCAGCAGTTTTTGGACAACTTCGGCTGATTTTCCATGCGGCAGACCCAGGAAAATGGCGTCCGAGCGATCCGAAACCAGTTCGTCAAATGCCATGATCGAAAGGTCGACCAGCAGCTCCATGCCCTTGTAGTGGCTTGGAAACGTGGAGCCGGCCGAGCTGCTGCCATACAAACGGGACAGGGTGATATTTGGGTGGCCGTGCAGGATCCGGACGGCTTCCATGCCGGTATAACCGCTGGCACCGGCCACAGAGACAACAATGTTTTCACTCATAGAAACGGTTCCTTTTTGGGGGGTGCGGCAAAAGTAATCTCGGCAACCATGTCACCGAGTTTCGCTGGATCGGCCACGGCATTGACCGCACGTATGCCCAGTGTATTCTGGATGAACTGGATACCGACCAGGTTATCGGTGACCGGACCGGTAATGATGGAGATTCCACTGGTATACCGCTTGCGGAAGAAGTGATCGGCCGACCAGCATCCCATGAAATCCTGTGCTGCAACCACGTGGGTTCGGGTAAACTGCATCAGTTCCTTGTCCATCAGCAAGCTGTCCACTCCGTAAGCCCCGATGATTCCGTCACCGAACTCCAGTACGATCACGTCCGGATTGAACCCGTTCAGATATTTGATAAGCCCTTTGGCCATGGGCAGGATGTTTTTTCCGGTTGTGGATACGAGTCCGGCCATGCCGAAATGAGCCGAGGCAATGGCCCCGTTTTCCTTCATCTCGCGGGTGTCGCGCATGAGCGACGCCCCGGTAAGTTTGGCGGCCGCCACTTTGTACCCCCTGGCCGAAAGCTGCCGCACGATCATGGTCGCCGCCATGGTCTTGCCGACATTCATACAGGTACCGGTTACCGCAATAAGCGGAACACTATCCGCCAGGTTGTACTCCCATTCGATTGCAAAATCCTGGATGCAGGCGTGCTTGTACATTCCTCCTTCATCTTCGTCCTCGGCGATCATCACCGCTCCAAGCACTTCGACCCGCATGGCCGGACCGTGATCTGGATGAGGGGACTGGCAGCTTCCTATGATCCCGCCCATATTCAGGACGTGCAGTATATCCCCCTTCCTGATCGACCGGGGAATGATGCCGCTGTACCCGCGCAATGCCTGGCGCTCGCCCAACGCCCCAACCATTATCTGGTCCTTTCCGTACGGGATGATAACCCCTTCACTGGTTTCTATCTGGTTATATCTATCTTTTGTATCAAGCGTTTTTACAGCAATAAGATACCCTTCTTCAGCTACAATATTTGGAGCCAGCTTCAGATTATGATCCAGGCGTGCGGAAGCCGAGCTCGAGGCAATGATATCCGCTTTTATTTCTTTCAGTCCCATATGGTTTTTATACGTACGTTTTTATACGCAGGCGTGTGTTACCTTGTTTTTTTGTAGAGTTGAGTTCGGATGCTGTACAGTTTGGAGAAAGCCCGTGCTTCTTTTCCGTCCCAGCCTTTGGATTCCTCTCCGTATTTGGCCACGCTGTTATTCATGATGCTGTACTGGGATGATGCTCTGAGTGGAAAAAGCGAACCCCGGCAGGCATAAAGCGTCACTTCCCCGGATACCCGCGCCTGGGTGGAATTGAAAAAAGCTTCGATGTCACGCATGACCGGGTCATAGTATTTTGCTTCATGCAGCATGGTCCCGTACTGGTCGCCCAGCTGGTCTTTGAGCTGCCGCTGATCCTGGCTTAGTACCAGCTTTTCCAGCTCACGATGCGCCAGGTATACAATGCTGGCCACCGGGGCTTCGAAACCGATGCGACCCTTGATGCCCAGTACCGTATCGCCAAGATGCATCCCCAGTCCGATACCGTGGTAGCGGCCGAATTCCCTGAGAACGGATAACAAGGCGGTCGGATCCATCTGGTGGCCGTTGATAGCCACGGGCAATCCGTTCGTAAAATCAAGTGTGATCTCTTCGGGTTCGTCATCCAGCAGGTGGGGCGGTTTCAGATTCGGGAAGGCTTCAAACGGCAAGGCCTCTTCACTGTCCAGCGTCTCGGTTCCGCCGACGCTGGTGCCCCATATACCGTCATTGATCGAGTAATCGGTCGTCTTTTTCGGCACCTCAAATCCCCGTTTTTTCAGATAGGCCGTGGTGTACTCCCGCGTGAGACCCTCATCACGGATGGGTGCAATGATCTCCACCTCATCCAGTCCGTTCAGCAGGGCCACATCGAAGCGGACCTGGTCGTTGCCGGCCCCGGTTGAGCCGTGGGCTATGCGGTGGGTCCCCTGTTCCCGGGCATATTCCATGATCATTTCCGCCTGGATATAACGCTCGGCTCCCACGCACATGGGATAGGTCCGGTCGCGCAGCACATTCCCCTTGATCAAATAGGACAGGATCCTGTCATAGAGCGGGGGAAATCCATCCACACATGCGAATTCCGCCGCTCCGAGTTTCAGTGCGCGATCGCGAATGGCCTCTTTTTCCGTCCGGGTAAGCCCGACGCAATCCACGATCACGGCATGGACATCCGCTTCGTATTTTTCCTTCAGATAGGGTATGCAGAAACTGGTGTCCAGGCCTCCACTGTATGCAAGCACTATCGGATGGCTCATAATCGTACCCGTTTTACCGTCCCTGATCCCGCTCTGACATGACTGCAGCATGACAGCGTGTCCGGGACGGTTGCAGCTTTAGGTTTATAAAATGGTTAAGTGTGAAAATAGGCAAAAAAAAAAGCAGAACCCGCGAAGATCCTGCCTTTTAAACATAAACAAATTCCGTTATGTCAGACACAATCTTCACATGCACCGGATAGGAAGCGCCGGCGGGTACCACGCCTGCGGATGCTGGTCCTGAAGTGATATGAATTTTGGCTGATCATTATTCTTAGGAAATACTGAATTTTTTCACTAAATGTCAATCACTTATCTCCAATTGCGTTTATTTTCCTGCTGCCACCGACAAGGTCCATCGCGCGCCGGATGGTCTGGCGCTGCAGCCGCATAGCCTTCCCGAGCGAAAGCGGCCGGACACCGAAACGGGATACCAGGTGCTCTATTTCGAGCTTGTCCTCCTTCAATGATGCCCATTCCTGCTTTAGCTGAAGGTAATGCTCGGGTACACCGTTGCAACAGGATGGCTTGATCATGTACAAAGGAAATTCGGTGACCATGCAGAGGGCCCGTTCGTTGCGGCCCAACTGGAACTCCATGGAACTCAGATGGAAGCGGCCGGCGGTTTCCGGATCACCCAGTGCAAGAAAATGTTCCCGCATGGCCTTGCCTTTCGGGGTGGATGTAAAACCCGGACCCATGTAGTTGAACCCTTTTTCCCCTTTCCGGTCATGGTCGTGCGGCGGGAGCCCTTCCTCGCGCATTGCCGCTTTGAATTTTTCCCTCCAGGAACGGCTGCCATCTTCCCACTCATCATTGACCAGCAGCAGGAATCCCTCCGAAAACTGCATGCCGTGCAGGCTGAAATGAAGGTCAGGGGCCGTTTCGCGCTCCCAGAAACGGACCGCCGCGCGATTTTCCGGACGCATGCCGGGATACCCGAATTCAATATCCCGTCCGGGCTTTTCCCGCTGCATGCCTGTCAGAAAGGGTTCCGGATCGGGCCATCGTGTTATCCATCCGGCATTGGCCGCATCGCCGTCCGGATTGATATGCGGGACAATCAGGAAGCGGAAGCGGGAGAACAGCGCTTCAAAACGGCCGGGCGCATCCAGCATCTCGAAAACCAGACGATACAGTGTATTGGGTCCGACCGGCTCGTCGGCATGAGCGCCGGCAACGAGACTTACGGTCACCGCACCATCTCCAAAAACGAATCCGTATATGGGGCGGCCCGCTTCACTGGTACCGATTATCCGGGAGGATGCAGGGAGCGAGGAAGCGATCCGGGAGGAATTACTGCGGGAGGAGGTATCCCGGGTGGACGCGCTTGGTTGGCGTTCCTCCAGCCCCTTCAGAAAGCGGCTGTAGAGCCACATGTCATCCTCATCATCCGGAAATACGACCTGACTAAGGGGATCAGAATACATCTTCGTCATCACTGTCGTAGTCGGCCGCCCGCTGTTCTTCATCCATGCGGCGGAAGTAGTCTTTGGTGGCACGGTAGACACGCGGGGAAAGAAGGAGGCTGGCCGTCATGGTGGGAATGGCCATCATGGCAAACATGCCGTCAATAACGCTGACAACGGCGTTAATCGAGGCGACCGCGCCGAAGAGGATCGTGAATACGTAGAAGTAGTTGTAGTAGTGCTGTTTTTCGGCGCCGAGGAGAAACCCCAGACATTTGGTGCCATAATAGGAATAGGTGAACATCGTGGTGATGCTGAAAATGAGCACGCAAAAAATAAGGATGTACACGCCTACATAGGGAATGCCTTCCGCGAAAGCCTGGGCGGTGAGCGTAACACCATCGGCATCGCTGGTCATCCATACGCCGGTCATCAGGATGGCCAGGGCCGTCATGCTGCAGACGATGATCGTGTCGATCATGGGCTCGAGCATGGCCACCAGTCCTTCGCGCACCGGCTCGCGGGTCCGCGCCGCCCCGTGTGCCATGGCTTCCAGACCGATGCCCGCCTCATTCGAGAAGGCGGCCCGGCGGATGCCGGTTATAATCACCACTCCAACGGCGCCGCCTGCCACCGCATTTCCGGTAAATGCATCCGTAACGATCAGTTTGAGATAATAGGGAACATCGCTGATATTGTTGAAGATAATATACAGTACCGATACCACGTAGATGAAGACCATGAGTGGCACCAGGCCGGCCGCGACCTGGCCGATCCGCTTGATACCTCCGAATATGACAAGGGAGACGATTCCGACAATGATCAGCCCCAGTATGAAATCACCCCAGAAATGGGCATGCTGGGTGACCAGCTCCAGGGGGATCATGATCTCGTCGCGCACGATCTGGGCGAGCTGGTTCGACTGGAACATGGGGGCACAGCCGATCAGGCCGGCAATGGAGAAGAACACGGCGAGCGGACGCCATTTTTTCCCCAGCCCCTCGGTGATGAAGTACATCGGTCCGCCCTGAACTTTCCCGTTGGAATCCTTGCCGCGGTACATCACGGCCAGGGTACAGGTGAAAAACTTGGTAGCCATGCCGACAATGGCGCTTATCCACATCCAGAAAAGCGCGCCGGGTCCGCCCATCACAATGGCAATGGCCACGCCACCGATATTGCCCATGCCCACGGTGGCCGCAAGGGCACTGGAAAGCGCCTGAAAGTGGTTGATATCACCCGGGGCGGTAGGATCTTCGTACTTGCCCGTGAGCACCTCCAGCCCGTGACCAAAATGCCGGTAGGGAACAAAACGGGAGTAGATGAGGAAGAAGATACCGCCCCCCAGCAACAGCACCAGTAGTGGCATACCCCAGGCTGCATCCGCGAACCGTACCGCTATAAACTCAAACCAATCAAGAAAAGATGTCATATAAATCGCTTGGATCAATGAACCAAGTATACGTATTGATCGGCATTTGAGCAAAAACCGAACGATCGTAACGCTTTATCGTGAGGGATATCTTGTCAAAAAGCAGGAACCGGGCCCTTTGTGTTCTGATTTTTTGCATCACGGCAATCCTTTTGCAATCGTTCCGTGCATTTTATTGCACGTTTATATCGTTAGTTATTGTTGTTTTATTATTTTGGACACGAACAACCCGAATTTGATCTGTATGATAATTCAAGAGGTATGATATACGAATTCCTGAATGCCCGTCCCGAATTTGATGATTCCTGTTTTGTGGCGCCCGGCGCCGATGTCATAGGGGATGTCCGTATGGGCCGTGAGTCAAGTATCTGGTTCAATGCCACGGTCCGGGCGGATGTCAACTTTATCGATATTGGTGAACGATCCAATATCCAGGACAACTGCTGTGTGCATGTAACCAATGAGACCGCGCCGACGCGCATCGGCGACCAGGTCACGATCGGGCATGGGGCGGTGATCCACGGATGCACCATCCATGACCGGGTACTGGTCGGCATTCAGTCGGTGATCCTGGATCACGCCGTTATCGAGCCTGACTGCTTGATCGCAGCCGGCAGCCTTGTCCCGCCCGGCAAAACCATGCCTTCCGGTTATCTGTGCATGGGCTCTCCGGCCAAACCGGTGCGCAAACTCTCGGAGCAGGAACTCACCTCGCTGATCAGCGCTTCCGACAACTACGTTACCTACCTGCGCGCCTATCAGCAGAAGGACACCTACGAGAAGAACCCGTTCTACCGGAGGTGATGCCGTTCATCGGCAAAAATCGTATCTTTCGAAGATATCTGAACGCCGTCCAGCCACACCAATACACTGACTGTTTTGCCAGCTTTCCTGTCCAGACACCTGAGCAAGATCATCATTTACGTCTCGCTGATTTTTCTGCTGGTCGGCCTTTATTACGCCGACTACCTGATCAAGCCGGCCGTGTATTCCTATCCCTATCTTTTCTATTCGGTGATTTTTCTGTGGGCCGGTTTCCTGTTCTACAGTATCTGCTGGGGCAAGGTGCTGGGATCAAAGTACCGCGACATCCGCAACCGGACCATCATGGCCAGTTCCGGGCTCACCATCTTCGGCAAGTACATCCCGGGCCGGCTCTGGCTGTTGCTTGGACGCTCGGCCTACGTGGAAAAACACAGCGGCCATGAGCTCGGACCGCTGTCCCTGCTCTCCCTGAAAGAGCAGATCATCAGCATCTGGGTGGGTTTCTTTCTCGGGCTCATCGGTTACAACCTGGCTGGAAACTTCTCCATTGGCGGGATCACCGGCATGGTCATCTGGCTGGGTGCGACGCCCCTCATCCTCAGCAACCTGCTTCCCAATATCGTGAACCGGCTGATGGCAAAACTCATGAACAGGGAAGTGAACATCACGCCTCTGGACTGGCACATGATCCGACGCGTGGTCCCCTACAGCCTGCTGAATTGGGGTATCTGGGCCGTCGGGTTTTATTTTCTGGTCCAGGCCCTGGTACCCTCTGACGTTCCCTATCTGACGGGCCTCTGCTTTCCCATGGCGGCCAACATTGGCGTCCTGGCCTTCTTTGCACCCGGCGGGATCGGTATCCGGGAGACCATGATCATAATCTACCTCAACCAGCTTGGGATCAGTGTCGCCGAAGCCACCACCATTGCCCTGGCATCACGGCTCTGGTTCCTTTTCGGGGAGGCGTTCCTGTTTATCGTCGGCAATGCGGCGCACATCACCCGTTCCTGCTGGCGGTCGATTGCAGACTGACACACACTCGTGCAGGCGACCCTTATTACAGCCCGGTATACTCTGTCACAACCCGATACACTCCTTTACAGCCCGACACCCCTTCACAGCCCGACACCCCTTCACAGTCCGACACCCCTTTGCCATGAGCGGCATCTACATCCATATTCCCTTCTGCAAACAGGCCTGCTCCTACTGCGATTTCTATTTTGTGACGCGTGATCGGCTGATACCGGAATTTCTGGATGCACTTCACCAGGAAATAGATTCGGTCCCGGTACCAGATGGCTCTCCTTTCCCGTCGGATCCGGTGCGTACGGTTTATATCGGGGGCGGAACCCCTTCCCGGCTTAGCGAAATGCAGATTCAGCGTCTTTTTGAGGCATTGCAACGGCGTTTTGACCTTTCCGAATTGACCGAATGCACCGTTGAAGTCAATCCCGAAGATGCATCGACCGACTGGCTGTCAAATCTCAAGGAGCTGGGGGTCACACGACTGAGCATGGGCATACAATCGTTCCAGCCGGATCTGCTTGAGTTCATGCACCGTGCACATACGGCCGATCAGGCCCATCGTGCACTTGAACAGGTCCGCGATGCCGGATTCCCGACTTTCAGCGTGGATCTTATCTATGGTTGCCCGGACCAGGACCTGAATCAGCTCAGGGAGGATATGCGCCTGCTGATGTACTATCGACCCCCGCATGTTTCCGCCTATTCCCTCACCATCGAGCCCCGCACCCGGCTCGGACGTCAAGCGGCACTGGGACGCCTGAAACCCGCTGACGATGAAAAGATCCTCGTCCAGGCACGGGTTGTCAGGCAGGCGCTCGCCAGATACGGTATCCACCAATACGAAATCAGCAACTACGCCGCTCCCGGAGACGAGGCTGTCCATAATACGGCTTACTGGAGGCACGAAAATTATCTCGGTCTAGGGCCGGCGGCTCACTCCTTTTACTGGCCCCGTGGAGGAAGAGAGGGCGTGCGCTGGTATAATCCCCCCGATATCCATAAGTATGGAAGGATGGTACGGTCCCCTCATATCACAACCCGTTTTGTCGGATCGAACGAGTGGAAGGAGGCAGCGCAGCCGGCAGAATCACAGGAGACAACAGGAACAGCGGGAACAACAGGAACAACAGGAACAACGGGAACGGCGGGAATGGGGGGATCAGCGGAAACAGCTGATTCGCTTTCCAACCGGCAGGACACTACCGGATCCGACTCTGCTATCGCTGAAATACTTTCGTTGAAGACCCTGGCCGGCGAACGGCTTCTGACCGGGTTGCGAACGGCCTACGGCATCCATCCTGATGAACTGCAGACCCGCTATGGACATCCGCTCAGTTCAAACCAGCGGCAACAGATTGACCGTTTCCGGCATCAGGGATTTCTTTTACCTGACAACCCTCTCAGGTTGACCGAAAACGGCATGGATCTGGCTGACGCCCTCACCCTTCGTCTTATGGACTGACAACCGTACATTTGCGCCGGACCAATACCCGTAAGCACCTGCGTCTTTCTAACCCTTCTTAAAAAAGGGCTTTGCCAGTTACATCAATATTTACTACCATTTGTAATTAAAGCAATCCTTGCTATCTTCTATGCACTTGTTTTTTAAACCATTCCATCAAAGAATAAAACCAAGGTTAGCCATATGAAAAAAATCAAAGAAGGAACACTGATTTTTGCTGTAATGCTGGCGCTGTTGTTCAGCCCGGCGGCCTACGCCCAGAACGATCCGGGCGATATCACTCTGGGGGCGGGGTTGTCCTACGGGGAGAAATTCAGTGAACTCGGCCTGCAACTCGGCGGATACTATGTACTGAACGAAGACATGAGGGTTGGTGGTGATTTTGTGTACTGGCTCATCGATTCATCGGGTGAGACTTCCAGTACCTACTTCGAGTTGAACGGTAATTTCCACTACCTGTTCTACCGAGAGAATGAGGTCACCTTCTACGGTATCGGCAGCTTGGGTATTCATTACTATAGTTTTGAATTTTCCATGTTCAACGAAACTGTATCGGATTCCGAAACCGAACTCGGCCTGGGTATCGGTGTTGGCGGGGAATATGATCTCGGCTCCGTCAAACTTTACGCCGAACCGCGCCTGTTTCTCACGGGATTTGATCAGTTTGGCATCTCGTTTGGCGTCCGGTACCCACTCTGACCGTCCGGTCCGGAGGGTGATATCCCAGGGGCGGTCCCGATAGCTGAAGTGGCCTGTTTACCGCACCGAATGAAACAGCCCGTTTCCCTTTTGGGGAGACGGGTTTTCTGAGGCTATTGCATAGCCACTGGATTATTTGACCACAGAGGCTGTTTGACCACAGAGGCTGTTTGACCACAGAGGCTGTTTGACCGTGTAGTTTACTTGACCAGGGTCATTTTCCGGGTCAGCGCTTGCCCGTTCGAAGAGAGCCGGTAGAGGTAGACGCCGCTGCTCAAGTCCGCCTGGCTGCGCATATCAAAACGGATGCGATGCCGCCCCCGCTCGATATGCCCATTCACAAGCGTGGCGACCCGGCGGCCCGTGATGTCGTATATGTGCAGTGAAACCTGTCCGGCTTCCGGCAGGGAAAAGGCGATCACCGTTTCGGGGTTGAATGGGTTGGGGTAGTTCTGTTTTAGCACCATTTGGCCCGGTATTTCAGGATCAGGCTCATCCGGCTCATCGGCGAAGACCGGACCCATTACACGGATGGTATCCATGGGGGTATGCGCGACTGCATAATCATATTCATCGAGTTGCAGTCCGGCCACCCGAAAATGAATCAGCCCTTCATTCTGCGGGATGAGCTGCAGGATCGACAAACGGGAAGGGTCCTCTTCAGAAACCAGCGGTGCAGATGAGGCCAGCGCCAGACGCAGACGCTGCGAGGTGTTGTCAGAATCCCATACCCGGAGCGCGCTTTCCCCGTTGCCCGGCAACAGGTCGACCATTTCAAGAGAAATGGGATCGCCGGGCTGCGTACCTCCGTCCTCGGGTGGAAAGTCGATCTCCAGATCCAGGTACAGTGCGTGCCACGGTACATCGGGTTGGGCTGCCCCTTCCGACCCGTCCTGGATTTCCAGGAGCAGCTCCATTTTCTGCTCTGCCAGGACCTGGTCCTCCAGCAGGTGAAGGGAGACCAAAAGCGTATCGGGGAGGTCGTCGGGTCCGTCGAACAGCGTGTCGGGCGCGGTTGAAGGATCAGAACCAACTTCCGTTCGCTGTTCAGTAGCTGGTACAAAGACCGGTTTGAAATCTTGTTTGGCAGCAGAAACAATGACGGTTGCTGATTTTTTTGCGGATGGAGAAGCCAGGGAGGCAGCCGAAACACTTGCGGGTGGATCGTCATCCGGATCCATCACGGTAAATCGGCTCCATTCCGGACCCCTCCCATCCTCGTTATCATCGATTGGAAAACCCGTATCCGTATCCAGGTTCTTAAGCACACGGGCGGCATCGTAAGGGGAAACCGTTCCGTCACCTGACACATCCCCGAGGAATATGTCAAACGCGGAAAGCGGGACCGGATTCAGTGTTTGCGAGAGTATCCATTCGGCATCGGATATGGATAGATTCCCCGAGCGGCTGATGTTGCCGTAGTGATAGCGTTCAATGGATGGACCTTCGCCGGCCAATAGCTGCAACCGGTTTACGGGTGACCCTCCCAGGGTGTTCATGGCCACGACCCCGAGCCAGTCCAGATCCTTCCAGTCCACGGAAAAGGCTTTTTTCTGGCGCTTTTCCTCACCAGGATGAACAAGGTATTCGACCACGTTCCCGTTGTAGGTCTTGCCCAGCAATCCGATACCCAGCGGCAGATCGCTGTTGAAAAGGGCTATAGCCACTTCTCCTGCAGCATCCATTTGATCGGCCCTGAACTCAAAAAAACGGGCGCTGTGATACGGAACGGTCAGTTGATCGCCCGGCCATTCCGGAATGACATCGTAGCTTCCGGCCACCTGGGCATCGGGATAGTTGAGGCGTTCGGAAAAACCATAGGCAAAGAGCGAACGCTCCCCCGATGCCAGATGCCAGAGATAGTTTCGCAGCAGGCTTTGCTCCAGATCCGGAAGTTCGGCGTTTTCCCCGCTGCGCCTCTCCCCGATGACACGGTCCATGGCTTCGAGCATGGGGATGTTGCGGCCGGCAAGGTACTCCGCCCCGATTTCCTCCCACACATCCACCCAGAAATCCTTCCCGAAATCCTCCTGATAGTACAGCATGAACGTGACATGGCTGTAGGCCCGGGGAAAACGGGTCTGCGGATTGCCGAAAATACCCGCGGTGCCGCCTATGTAGTTGTAGTAATCGTTGACATTGGGATAGACGACGTTCTCCATCATGGTGGCATCCATTTCCACCCAGTTGATGTTGATCTCGTTGCCGCTGAAACAGTTGGTAGCATACTGGATGGCGTGCTTGAGCTCGTGCGCTATGGTCACCTTGAGGGCGCCCGGGATGCCTGGGATGCCGTAGATCCTGTCATCCTCGTCGTCGTTGCGCAGGAAATTCGGGTCGGAAAAGGTGCTGTTTACGTACAGTACAGAAGGGGTTTGCGGATCAAAGTAGCCGTAGAGCTTCTCGTTGCCATTGCTTCTCAGATCCCCGAAACGGATATCGATCCGCGGACCGATCGCCTCCTGACCGGACCCGCACCGCGAGCTGTTCAGCGGATCGGTGTAACCGAGCTGCTCAACCTGGTAACGGTAGGATGAATCGGCGTACTGTGCGGCCAGGATGATGTAATCGGGTACGCCCGGTTCGCCAATGCCGGTCTCCTGTGTCCATACGCTGTCGGGCCCTTCGGTTGTGTAGAGCAGCCGGAACCGGCCCGACTCCGATTCGTACTCCTGCACTTCATCCGTGTCGGCAAGAATGGGGGATGCCGAAAGTGTACGGCCGGGGATACCTTGTTCCCGATGGACGTCGTCACCTGGTTCCAACCCGGCCGATCCGGAATCGGGCAAGCCTCCTCCGGTTATCAGATAGGGTGTCAGGCATCGGATCACCCGGCTTTCCGTGCCGTCCTCGTCCTGCATGTCCATTCGGTGCGCATGCCGTTCGGTGGTGCCCTCTTTTTTCGGCACAGTCGATGGTCCTGCAAGAGCCGTGGCTGTCGATGTTCCGCTATCAACCGCTATTAGCGCGATGAGCAGGAGTACCGGGAATAACTTCGTATGGATACGTCGGAACATGGTTGGGAATCCATCCGTGGATGAGTTGACCGGAGCGCCGGGTGGTCATGCAATTTAGTGAGTGTTTCCGTGCTGTTTACTGAGTTAAACGCCGGCGGTAGTCTTATTCGCATAAAATAAGGAGAAATACGGACTCTTACAGAATGCAGACTGTTTACAGATCCGGCATACTTACCGGTCAGAAGCATGCTTCAGCGGCACGGTTGCACAAGCGACACGGTTGCACAAGCGGTTAGCGCAGATAGGTCATCGTCCCTGTTTTTCGAATACTCCCCGCCTGGAGCCGGTAGATATAGACGCCGCTCGAGAGCCCCTTTGCATTGAAGGGTACCGAATAGCGTCCCGGCTCCAGTTCCTGGTCAAAAAGGCGCACCACTTTCCTGCCCGTCACATCGTGCACTGAAAGTACCACCCGTTCCCGCCCGGGAATGCTGAAGGGAATGGATGTTCCGGGATTTCCGACCGATTCCGAGAACGGATTGGGATAGTTCTGCTCCAGCACCACAACATCCGGAATACTCTCGATCGTCATTTCCAGCTGGAACGATACGGGATCAGCCGGATCGGCGTTGGTGACCACCAGGAGGAAGGAATCCGACTGAGCCACGGAAAAGGGCGAAGCGGCATGGGTGGATGCACCTGTTCCGGTCATCGGTATCCACTCCCGCACGCTGCCGTCCCGCTGATAGGCCAGCACGCCGATGCCGAGCTGGTTCTGGTCATGGGTGACCGTCACCGAAATCTGTCCGATCTGGCCCGGACCCGGGTAAAACATCCGATAGGAACCCGAAAGGGCCACCTGCTCCCCCGATTCCACATACCATTCGGGAACCGGTCCATCCACGATTTCCATCACCGCATCGGGATAGGCATCGGACTCGGCAAAACCGTATCCAGCCACCGAGCGCGAACCTGACGTGGCATGCCATAGATGGTTTCGCGTGACCAGCTCGCGAAATCTGCGGATTCCTGACTCCGGATCCGCGGTAATCGCCTGCTGCATGGCACGGATCATCGGAAGGAGCGGTTCGCCGCGCACATGGTCCCACACATCCACCCAGTAAGACATGCCGCTGTGTTCGGCAAAAAAAAGCGACCAGGTCACATGGCTGTAGGCAACCGGGGTGGACCGGCCCGGATTGCCAAAAATGCCGGACGTCCCCTGAATGTAGTTGTAATAATCGTTGACCTGGGGGTAGACGACGTTTTCCATCATCGTGGCGTCCATCTCCACCCAGTCGGTCGATCCGGCATCCCCCTGCCACCGGTTGGTGGCAAACTGGATGGCGTGCTTGAACTCGTGCGCTATGGTCACCTTGAGGGCCCCAAACTGGTTTCCGTCAGGATCGTCATTGGGCGGGAAGTTGCGGAACGTGTTGTGCACCACGATGCGGGTGGCGCCGCTGTCCCGGATGGTGTATCCATAGGTCTGGGAGCCGATATTCCGGAACTCGATGGTGAGCGGAGTATCGCCCACAGGGTCCTTGAAGCCGATGTCAGCCACCTGGCGCTGCCATGAAAAGTCGGCATATTGCGCCGCCCGTTCGATGTAATCCGGGAGGCCCGAACCGGATTCATCGTCGGCGGGAACAGCATGGAAACCGTCACGATGGAACACAAGACGAAAACGGCCGGATGGTGACAGGTGGCTTTCGGCTGATTGCGCATCGAACGGAAGCAACTCTTCGATTTTATTACGGATGTGCGGTTCCAGCCGGGAGGCGTCCTCCCCGTAAAGCAATATCCATGGCGTCAGGCATTTTATGGGCTCTGTATCCGTATCTGTATCCGTATCTGTATCCGTGGGGGAAGTTTCGAAGTCGGAAGCGGCAAAAGCGGCGGCGGGCTGATGCGACGACGCGATACCGACCATGCATATCAACGCAAGCACCTTGCACAGCATGGACAAGGGCTGATCAGTACGAATGGTGAAGAATCGTGCGAGTCGATACATGGAGGGACCGGGCCGAAAGGATCAAACCGGATTTTTTTATCCGGGAATATTTAAATATATATGGATGCGGCCTGTCGTGCCGTTTCTGTAAAATTACCATGAACCTATGCCACTACCAAACCTGAAACAGGCATGTCGCATCCATTTCGCGTTATCCTGTCTTACAACTTTGCCCGGGGTATCAATCCGGATAAAACCCCTACCCCGGTCAAACGGCATTACCCCTCTTTAGATCCTTCGTTCAATAGCCGGCTCGCCGGAGCGCAATGATCCCATCCCAAACCACCCGCTCCCGTACCATCCTTCCGGGAATCATTCCTTTCAGTGGGACTTTGTCGCGCAAAGTGCGAATCGTTTCTCCGTATGCCCGGACCGTGCGATGCCGGGTCCGGGAGGATGATGCCGGCATGGAAATCGGGGACTTCCTTCAACGCCGCTTCCCCTACCGGTCCAGAAAAGGGTGGGAATACCATTTGCGTGATAACCGGATCGTTCAGGGCGAAAAGGCGTTGCAGCCGGGGGAACGGGTTCGGTCACAACCGCCGCTCGTCTTTTCCACTTCCTTGCAGACCGAACCTTCCGTTCCGGATGAAGTCACCCTTCTTGATGAAACCGAAGACTATCTGCTCGTCTACAAACCGGCACCCCTTCCGGTCCATCCAGGTGGACGCTATAACCGTAATACACTCACCTCTGTCCTGCAGGAGCGTCAGCCGGCTTCCCAACGTATGGTACTGCACCGCCTGGATTCGGTCACTTCGGGTCTGGTGCTCTTCGGCCGCAACGCCAGATTCACAAAGCAGGTGGGGCGGGCTTTTTCAGAGGGAGCGGTTGAGAAAACCTACCTGGCCATCGTGGCGGGTATACCAGCGAATGACCGGATAACAATAGAAGAGCCTATCCGCCGAAAAACCGGCTATCTGTTCGAATGCGGAGAGGGAGGCAAACAGGCCGCCACTGAATTTGTCGTGCTGATGCGCGGCATAACCAGGACTGGCGGGCAGGCCGCTCTTGTGATGTGTCGGCCGTTTACCGGACGTACCCACCAGATACGTTTGCACTTGCAGGCTTGGGGCCATCCGGTCATCGATGATCCGTTGTACGGTCGATCTCCAGGCAACAGATACGTTCAAACCTCAGAGAATCTATATCGGCAGGAAAACGATCCTGCCAAAAAAGCAGGTCCGGAGCCGGCTAACGCAGGTTCGGTTCTTTCCGACTCAAGTATTGATGAATTAGAGATTGTTCAGTCGAATCTTTTTCAGTCGAATCTTGCACAAACAAAAGTTGCTCAGTCAAAGCTTGCTGATACGATAATGCCTTTGCAGAATGAGGGCATATCGCTGCTTCACTGCACCTTGCGGATTCCCCGGATCGGCTGCGAGTGGCATCTTTTTGACTACATAGGCTGTCCGGATGAGGACATTCTTTCATTGCTGAAAAGCTGAACCGAAGGGCGATATTCTTCCCGCATACGTATTTAATTGCCTTTTTACTGTCCGGCCCCTATGTTGATATAACAAATACAATAAGCTATCCATGCCATGCGATACCGTTGCGGACCGACCCATTCCATTTCTCCTCTTGCAACCCGATTGCGTGCTCTTTTTGCCGGCCCTTTACCGGCTCTGTTTCTTCTTGCAGGCCTGCTTTCCGTTTCCTCGTGCAGCCTGTTTGAGACCCGGGACCCGGAAGATCCAGGAACTACCACCGTGCCGGTTTTCATCCAGCCCGATCGCCCGCAGGATGTCATACAAAATCTTCAAAATGCCGTAAGGGCGATGAATGCCGACAATTACCGCAGGTGCTTTGATTCCGGGACGTTCACCTATCAGCCCTCATCTGTTGCCCAAAGCAGCAATCCCGAACTATGGCAGGGATGGGGTTTTGACGAGGAAGAGGCTTATTTCAACAACATGCGGGCCGAAGCTGAGGGATTGAGCGGACATGAACTGCAGCTGGAAAACAGCCGGTTCGTTCAGATTACCCCGGATCAGGAGCAATTTGATGCCGACTACCGTATCACGGTCCAGCACAACCTGCAGGGGCTTCCGGTCGAGGCGGAAGGGCGTATGCGGCTCATCATGATCCGTGACGAATCAGGCAATTGGAGCATAGGAGCCTGGAGCGATGCGGCCGAGGAGAGCGAGTTCACATGGAGTGATTTCCGCGCCGCCTTTCTTTGATTTCATGTGTTTAAAATTTTTGGATTCACAAGGTCACATAGAATGTCCATGACGCTTTTAATCATGCTCATGTGTGACCGGGGTACGGTCATGGCCATTTCATCTGTTTAAATGTTTCGATTTATAATGTCAGATGTAATGCCATGACCGTATTTAATCATGCGCCTGTGTGTCCGGGCACCGGCCCGGTCATGTACATTTCATTTTTTTCTTCTCATTTTGTTGTCAATGATCCTGATAACAGCCCCTTCGGCTGCATGTC
>JAWOCT010000110.1:0-5332 GCA_046483675.1 Cyclonatronaceae bacterium | reverse complement strand
AGCGTTGTCAAAGACTGTGATATCCACATCCACGCGGACCCAGCGGTTGTCTCCGATCGTTGTAAGCTCCGGCTTCACGCCAATCTTTTGCCCGAGCTTTATAGCACACTGCTGGATTTTTTTTCCAAAATCCGGATGGGCGCTCATCTCCTGGAATCGTTGGCAGAGGATTTCAGCAGATGGGTTTTGGTTGATTTCCAGGGCTGCCTGAAAAAACGAATCCCCGGCAAACTGGCGTATATGGTCAAAGTCGGTCTTACCCTGTGCGATAAGGCCGCAAAGGCTGCGCAGGATATCCGCATCGGCAATCTGCGGTTGTTTCTTGCGGGTGATACCCAGGCACGCTTCATCAAGGCCGGAGATGCGGGCCATCTCTCCAATCAGCGACAGTCCTGCATGACCGACAGTCGCTTTTTCACTATGGGCAACGGAACCGATTTCATGCTCATCTACCTCCTTCACCCGGTTGGTGATATGTTAGCCTGCAATGTAGATGAGCGAATAATGAAATAAAAACAGCATGTTTGCAATTAAGAAGAGAAAGAAAAATTCACGAATACAGGTAATAAAATCCTATTACCTGTATCTAAATACCATAATGGATAGACTATAAACTAACGATTATAAACGAATTTGTTATCTGGCTTAATTTCGAAGATCTGCTAAAAGGGGGAGGTTCACAGGTGTCTTGTTATTCAAAAAAATGGATCATAGGCTTTATTCTTAGTCTCTTTATTTTAACCGCTTGTGGCGGGGGAGGAAGTTCAAGTGATTCAGCGGGTGATGGTGATATTAGCCTGAGTGGTTATATCAACAATGGTCCTCTGGTTGGTGCCACTGTAACAGTTTATGATAGCGATGAGTTCTCAATGGGTACAACTAAAACTGAGGAGGATGGATTTTATACGATAGACGGTCTTAAAGATTCCTCTTACTATCTGGTTGTAGCCCAAGGAGGAACACTTAATGGACAGGCATATAGCGGTGAGCTGACAAACCGGTGTACTGACTCGACCTGCAACCTGACCCCGTTGACCACTGTTATTGAGGAGTTATCCCGAAAACCCGGTAATCGCTACATAGCTGTCGAACAAGATATGAAAGATTGGCTGGAAATCGAAGAAGATCCTTTTATGGCAGACTTTGAAGGCAACCCACTTGAGAATATAAATCTCACAGTTGTTCGGGAAACGATAGCCCAAGAGGGTTTGGGCAGTTGGATCTCTCAGATGATAAGTTTTTATGAAAACAACACTGCTGTAGAGGATATGGAAGAAGGTTGGTTTGGTGGTTCTCAGTCAACCGAGAACACCCCACCCACGGCATCTATAACCATCCCGTCAGACGGCAGCACGTATGATGAAAGCCAGAGCATCTCGTTTACGGGAACAGGCACAGATCCGGAAGATGGTGATTTACCATCTTCCTCTTTTGCATGGGTGTCCAGTCGTGACGGGCAGATCAATTCTGGAAACAAGAGTTTCAGCCGGTCTAATTTGTCTGCCGGTACACACACTATCACCTTGACGGTGACGGACAGGGATGGGGCTACTGACAGCGACAGTATTTCCGTTACAGTCGGGGCATCGAATCAGTCGCCTACAGCATCTATAACCAGCCCGACAGACGGCAGCACGTATGATGAAAGCCAGAGCATCTCGTTTACGGGAACAGGTACAGATCCGGAAGATGGTGATTTGCCGGCTTCGGCTTTTGAATGGGAGTCGAGCATAGACGGGCAGATCAATTCAGGTAGCAAGAGTTTCAGCCGGTCTAATTTGTCTGCTGGTACACAGACTATCACCTTGACGGTGACGGACAGTAATGGGGCTACTGACAGCGACAGCATTTCCGTTACGATCGGGGCATCGAATCAGTCGCCGAAAGCAAATATAACAGCTCCTTCGGATAACAGTTCATATGCATATGGTGACATAGTCTCTTTCAAGGGTGTTTCAACTGATCCGGAGGATAGTGATTTGCCGGCATCGACATTTGTATGGGAGTCCAGCATAGACGGTTTGATTGAGACTGGCAGCAAGGAGTTTTCAACAAATTTTCTCAGTGAAGGATCTCATACGATAACATTGACAGTTACTGACAGTGATGGGGCGACTGATTCAGCAACGTTAAGCGTAACAATTATGAGGGCTATGCCGGACGGGGATATGACCAACTCCATCGGCATGACCTTCAATTACATCGAGCCCGGCACGTTCATGATGGGTAGCCCGGAGGACGAGCCCGGCCGATGGAGCCGTGAAACCCAGCATCAGGTAACCCTCACCCAGGAGTATTACATGCAGACGACCGAGGTAACGCAGGGGCAATGGAAGGCGGTGATGGGTAGCAATCCTTCTTCTTTTTCCGATTGCGGTGATGATTGCCCTGTTGAGAACGTATCCTGGAATGATGCGCAGGATTTTATTGACGCGCTTAATTCTATGGACCAGGAGACATACCGCTTGCCCACGGAAGCCGAATGGGAGTATGCGGCACGTGCAGGTAGCACCACAGCCTTTGCCAACGGGCAGATAATGGAGACAGGTTCCGGTTATGATCCGGTACTGGACAGCATTGGGTGGTACACGTACAATTCGGACAGTTCTACACACCCTGTCGCACAAAAAGACCCCAATGCCTGGGGGTTGTATGATATGCACGGTAATGTCTATGAGTGGGTATCGGATTGGTATGGTACTTATCCTTCTTCAGCGGTGACGGACCCTACCGGCCCTGCATCGAGCACCTATCGGGTGGTGCGCGGCGGCAGCTGGTCACACGGCGCCAGGCTCTGCCGGTCAGCGTACCGCTACAGCTTCAGCCCAGGCTTCAGGAACCGCAACTACGGGTTCCGGCTTGTCTTGCTTCCAGGTCATTGAGCCAGGCAGGAGGCAGCGCCGCAAAGGGCATACGGGTTCGCAGACGTGCTGCCGGCAAGTGGCGGAGCCCGCTGGCAGCCGAATGCGAAACCGGGTGGCCTGGGGTGCTGCCGGGGACGATTATTTTTAGGGGGGGGTCTTTGCTGCGTGTGTCGCAATTCAGGAGACCGCCTCGTTGCAGGATAACTTGCCAAAACGGACAGTATTCCAGGACGTCCTGAAATTTGCACCTTGAATCAGGCAATGTGCTCCGGCCCGAAATTCAGAATACTGGAGGGGCATAGCCGCATGGTGCAATCCAGAGGGGAGATTTACCGCGAGGCATGATCGCTGGTATACCCTTTTTTCCGCTTTACACTATATTCAGGATTCAGGATCCACCGCGCAAAGTGCATGAATTGAAGTTTTTTTCTCCGTAATGGCAAAGGTTTTTGATTGAATTATTATGATTTGCCGCTATATATAGAAATATAGCAGTCATTTGCCCGCCGAAGTTCGATTTTTTTTCCATGGATAGACATTCATCGAAGAAAATCGCCTGATTCAATGGATAGTTTTGTTATATTTTTGGAAAATATCGATAAATCGCCTTGCTGTTTTTTGTGTATGAACATTTTCATTATCAAGGAGGCTGCATGTTGCAATCAGTAAAAAACTATTGGTGCATCATTTTGCTGTTATCCATTGTACTTTGTTGTTCGGGTTGTGACGGCGGCGGGGGGGGTGGCGGTTCAAACCAGAGCGAGGGAAGCGCCAGTGTGGACTGGAAGGAAACCGCGGTTTCCGTTCAAGGACAGGTCCATCTCCCGGCCTCATCCCCTTTATCCATGTCAAAAATCAAAGTGGATCTGTTTGAAACATCCACTTCCCCTGACAAAAATGGCGAGGTGCAACTTAAAGCCCCGGACGGACAAATTGTCGAAGCCTATATCATGCTGCCGGCGGAATCGGAAGATGCACTGCCCGTCATCTATCTCTATACCGCTATCCTGCCGGGTGAAACCGATATTGATTTCAGTATCCAAGAAACAGCCGTATCTTTGCTGATGTCCCGCATAAGCCAGGAATATCTTCTGAATGCCGGAACGCCAAAACAGGTCAAACAAATCATTCGTGACAGCGGGGCTGATTTTATCAATGAGTTTTCGGATACCCTTGACTCAGATCCTTATGCATTGCGCACGGACAATCTGGAGAATATTTACACGCCGACATTTGAGGCTGCTGCGGATGCATGTCGTAGCGCCCTGATGTTTGAAGCTTCAGGCAGTGATTCCCTGATGCTGATGGCGGCCGCTTCTGCGTCGTCTTCAAATGGGTCTCAGCTGCATGTCCTTCCCCGGCACGATCAGTATGATTTTGTCGTTTATGAAGATACCACCGGCCTTTTCGGACTTGATAACTGGACCGATCTGGCGGATGTGGGCGGAATCATGACCGGTGAGTTGAAAATTGAAAACGACACCATGCTGTTTGCCCATTACCGGATTCATGATCTTCTGACGAACGGCGAAATAACGAGCCTGGATCCGGATTCCGGCATCATCGGCATGATCAATGTTGCCTTTCATCCGGATATAATAGGCCCGCAAAAAGGATGGATGCGTCTCTGGTGGGCCAGCACAGCAAAAAAAGATGTGGATTTCAAGTCAACAAAAGTCACGATATTCACCCCGGCAAGTGCATTTGCCGACACTGCCAGTGAAATCGAACAGCAGATCGGAGGCGGTCTGGCGTTTCGCACCGGCGCTACAGCACTCATGAACATTGTATCCACATTTGCTCCCATCAGCAAGGACGGCTGGAAGCACTGGTTTGTGGAAATGCATGACCGCGGCTTACTGAATGCGGCCTATGATAAATTTGCATACGGCGACATCCGCGGCGGCATTGAAGTGCTTTTCTGGACTTTTTGCGACGGTACGGTCATGAAGTCCTTTATTGAGGATTATACAGCCAAATATTTAAAAAAAGGACTGGATGCGAAAAAGTTTACTTCCCAGTTTCTAAATAAATTCAACAGTGTGGTTGAAAAGATTCCCATCACCAAAGTCGGATTGGCTGTGGATATCCTCAAGCTGGCCGACGACTATTCGGCAACGCCGGGGCGTATCACCTTTGACCGGGCAGAATTTCCCCTGAATCTGACCGATGCAGCGCCCAACCCCATTACCAAAATAGGACCACATGATCCGCTGCCGCGCATTACTGTTACCGGCATGGGGCTTGGCGATGTTTATTTCAATGGTGAAATCCATTCGCCCACTGTTTATCTCAAGGCTAAAAATGCCAAAGGAAAAGAAAAACTGCTCAACATTGATGAAAAAGATGTCTTTGCCGCCGAACAATATCTTTATTTCGATCTGCCACGGGAATGGGCGGAAATCGGCAGTGATATCGTCGGGCCGATTTATCTGAATGTGGTGCACAGCTTTGTTTGTGAACATGGC
>JAWOCT010000084.1:0-52385 GCA_046483675.1 Cyclonatronaceae bacterium | reverse complement strand
CCGCCATCAACGACATGGAGTCCAGGGATTTTGACGCACTGGTCATCCCGGGAGGATTTGCACCCGACAAGTTGCGCCGCGATCCGCAGGTCCTGAAGCTGACCAGGGAGATTCATGAAGATGGCAAACCGCTTGCCCATATCTGTCACGCAGGATGGATACCGATATCCGCCGGGATTATGGAAGGATTCCGCTGCACATCCACTCCCGGCATCAAGGATGACCTGAAAAATGCGGGAGCCGAGTGGGTGGACCAGGAAGTGGTCGTGGACCGGCACCAGATAACCAGCCGCAACCCGAACGACCTGCCGGCCTTCTGCCGTGAGATTATCCGGGCACTGGAATAGCGGGGCATGAATCGTATCCACCCGGGACAAACCATATCCACCCGGGCAGCAGCCGTATCCACCCGGAGAACCGGTCATCGCCATCCAAAATCAGCCTTATCCACCCAGGATCAGGTACCAGAATGCAAGGGTGACGACCGCCACGGGCACTCCCACCCCCGCCATGAGCGCCGCAAGGCGCGCATTGAGTCCGTACGTAGTGGCAATGATGGATCCGGTGATCATCGGTGGCATCGCCGCCTGCATGATACTGACGCGGACCAGCAGGCCCTCTCCCCCGAATACCCAGACGTACAGCAGGAAAATCAATGCCGGGGCGAGAAGCATTTTGTACAGCAGTCCGAAAGCCAATGGACGGATCTGCTCTGCTGCACCGGAAAATTTCAGCTGCAGACCGATGGATATAAGGGCGATCGGGGTAAGCGTGGCCGCGAACTGCTCCAGCACCCCGAGGGCCACACCCCCCGGCGCGATTCCGGAGAGATTCAACACCAGCGCCACAATGAACACAAGGAAAGGCGGGAAGGTAAGCACGCTGCGGGCCAACTCCCTTTTTCGCCGGCGGCCCTCACTGTAGATGCCGGCCACCACGATGCCCAGGGTCGATGTGACGACAAAGGTACCGGGCTGATCCACGAGCAGCGCCACCTGCACCCCTTCGGTTCCGTAAAGCGCTTCGATGACCGGATAACCGAGGAAAGCGGTGTTGCCAAGTCCCGCGGTGAGAATCAGGCATCCGGTGGTCTGCCGGCTCCAACCTTGAATGCGGACAACCAACAGCACAACCGGAACGGCCGCCAGAAAGAGGATCCACGCTGTGGCAACCGGGAACAGCAGCTCTCTGTGAAGTTCGATGTACGGAACATGGACCAGCGCGAGGGCAGGCAGGGCCACGTAGATCACGTACCGGTTCAGCACAATATGGGCATTGGCAGGAATGGCCCTGACCCGCTGCAGCATCATGCCGATGAGCAGGCTCGCCGCCAACAGGACGATGGGTTCCTGAATCATATCCAGCTCACTTTTGTATCATGTTTCGATCACCTTCCGACCCGGTCGCGGACGCCAGGTGCCGTTTCAAAGTGCGACTGGCCGGAGTTCGAAATGCAGCCGGCCGGAGTTCGAAATGCAGCCGGCCGGAGTTCGAAATGCAGCCGGCCGGACTTGAAAAACAGGCCGCCCAGCCTTCCATGCACACCTGCCATCCAGGAGTACGCCTCGGTCAGGGTATGGGCTGTGGATCGTTCAAATCGGCTGTGGATCGCTCAAATCGGCTGTGGATCGCTCAAATCGAAGGTGGCCTCGAACCGCAACTGACCTTCCAGATAGAGACGATAGTAGAACAGCTCGTTGTCCGGATCGATCTCCATGGACCAGACGTTGATGTCGCGCTGGGGCCGCTCGGCAATGGTGAAGTCGTCGGCCGGGAAAAAGTGCTTGAGCCCGGATCCGCGCGCATCGGAATATCCGCCGTACATGTTCTGCTCGTACTCGGTGCCATCGGGATAGCGGTGGTCGTGGCTCAGGTGCAGCTGACCATCGCGCATCTGCAGGACCCAGGTCCTCGACTGGTCTTGATCCACGTGAAAGGGAATGCGGATCTCGTCCTCCGAACACTCCTTCAGGATCATCCGCATTTCAGGATCCTCCAGGGGATGCTCCTCCTCGCCGGTACCCAGACTGAATTCGGTCGTGCGGCCCTCGTAGCTGTATCCGCAGTATTCCCTCAGGTTGGACAGGAACTCCCGGCCGTCATCAGGCGGGGCTTCACACGAGGTTAAGACAAGGACGCAAGCAAGAAGAAAACTCGGCAGATTTCGGGATTTCGTCATTACAATGGGGCTATGGAAGGTGAATCGGCATTTTAATTGCCTGTTGGTGGAATGGAATGTCGCCAAATCCATTATCAGAAAAAAAGCGGTCTTTATCGAGCCGAATTTGATGAATATTCTCCAATGTCCTGCACTGACATTCAGTCGGATGCCTGCCTCCTTACCGCTACGGCATCTATCTCAATGGACTGTCCACCCGGAAGCTCTCTGACGCCCACAATGGACCTTGCCGGGAGACATCCCGCAGAGAAATACTCCCGGTATACCTCGTTCACCACCTTCGAATCCCCGATTTCCACCAGGTACAGCGTCACCTTGACGATGTCATCCATGGTGAAGCCGCTGCCCTCTATCACATTCTTAAGGTTGTCCATCGCCGCGGTGGCCTGTCCCCTCATTCCACCCAACTCCCGTTTCCCCGTACGTGGATTAATAGTCCCCTGGCCCGATACGTAAAGCTGCTTCAGGTTTCCTTCCCTGACCTCAACAGCCGGATGGTACGGACCGGAAGCGATGCTGTTTTCAGGTTGATGCCGGATGATTTCCATAGTCTGTTTGTTTTTTTTGGTTGATGATCTGATTTGATGATTGCCTATTCCGGGATAATTGCTCATCTGATTCTTTAACTGACTCTTACGGGTGGATGAGCCCGGAAACCACCTCTTCGACTTCCCCTATCCCGACCTCCCGTACGTCCGGTTCGTGATGCCGCAGCACCGGCATATCCTTCAGGCCCGACCCCGTAAGCATCATGACGACGGTCGCGTCCCGCTCTATCCTGCCGGCTTTGCACAGTTTGCGGATGGCGCACAAGCTGGTCGCCGCCGCCGGTTCCACAAAATAACCCGATTCGGCCAGTACTTTTTGCGAGGTCAGGATCTCCTCTTCCGTCACATCTTCAGCCAGCCAGCCGAAGCGCAATGCCTTGTCGATGATTTCATCGCCTCCCATAGGATTGCCGGTCGTGATAGCCCCGGCAACGGTCTGGAAGTCCGTGAAAGGGATTACATGCCTTTTCCCCTGTTTGATGGCACCGACGATGGGACGGTTGTTCCGGGCCTGCACCACGATCATCTTTGGGAGATCGCGGATCAATCCGGCCTGATGCAACTCTTTGTAGCCCTTGAAAAGGCCCCGTGTATGACCGCATGCGGAAGTAGGCACGGCAATGTAGTCGGGGACCTGCCCGTCCATTTGCTCATACAGTTCAAAAGCCGTCAGCTTGTACCCTTCCACCCGGATGGGTCCGTTCCCCGAGACAATCCGCAGCGACAGCGACCGGGCCATCTGAAGAATCGATTTCTTGATGACGGAATAATCCGGACCTGATACCTTTATTACCGTGGCGCCGTGAATCCCCATGGCCATGATCTTTTCCCGTGTGGTGTACGGCGGCACGAACACAAGGGTCCGGATACCGGCTTTGGCTCCATAAGCGGCCATGGAATGGCCCATATTCCCGGTGGATATGGTCGCCGTGACCATCTCGCCCATCTGCCTGGCCATGGCGATACAGGTCAGCGAACCGCGGTCCTTGAAGCTCCAGGTCGGATTCTGGGTTTCGTTTTTCAGCAACAGGCGGTCGATGCCGGCATGATCCCGCAGACGGCCACCGGCGCCGGTCAGGGCCGTGTGCCCTTCACCAAGGGAAAGGGCTTCATCCAGCGACTCAAAGGGAAGAAAATCACGGTACCGCTCCCACAAGTGTTTTCCGGGCCGGACCGATGCGCGCTCGATCCCCCTGATGCGCACTTCCAGGGACTCGCCGTTATCGGCAAACTCCTCGATCCGTTCGAATGGATATGTCCGGGCGGTTATCGTCGATACCAGTTCCATGCCAGCTGCCAAAGTTTATCTGTTCCAGTCAGGGTCATTGCACTGCCAACCAGAACGATACAAAAACGGCATACATCATACAATGCAGCAAGGGCAATATGGCTGGATTTCAATCCTCACCGATCCGTGTAGCGGCTATGGCTGTCAGCCCGTAGCCCATGGCCGAGATGACCATCACCACGGCGAAACCTGCTTCCAGCGCAACCAGTGTGGCCAATGCCGTCGCCGAAACCGACATGCAGCTGTCCACCCCGCATGCCCAGGGAATCTGCGTTTCATTGCTGCCCGATAGCCGCCGAAGTCCAAACGGGAACATCATCCCCATAAAAAACGCCGGAAGTGCCAGCAGCACCGCCACCTTTACAATCCTGGCGAGAAGCGGCCACGACATGCTCACATCGAGCAGGGGCATCAGAAAGAGGGCATAGATAACGATAAGTCCCATGATCACCCCGCTCGTACGCAGTACGGTCGGACGACCGGACGACCAGCTGGAGGAGTAATAGCTGCCGGTCCCCGAGGCCAAAAGCAAGGCTGCCAGGACCGCCGCCGTGGCATACACCGGCTGGCCGAGATACAGGACCAGCTTCTGGATGAGCACGATCTCAAAAAACATGAAACCGATGCCGATGCCAGTGAAATACAGGAAGGTCCAGCGGCGCCGCGTGCCCTTCCAGCCCACACGGAACAGGGGCAGTATGATCAGGATCACCGATGCCAGCACAATCTGCAGCAGCGTTACCCCCGCCATGATAAAGCCCAGCTCCATGTAGGGCAGCTCCCGGTCGCCGAACTGATCACGCAGCTCGGGTATGCTGCGCAGATTCATGTAATGAGAGAAAAACGGGCGGTTGTCGGTCGCCGGACGCACATCGAACACATAGTCATCAAAAAATGCCTCGTAATCTCCGTATAACAAGGTATCCACATGGTCAAAAAAGGAGCTGTCTTCGACCATGTTGAAGTGGTCCCTTTCCTCCGGTTCGATGCCGGGTAGGATGAGGGGATCGAAAGAGCGCGACCGGGAAAAGGCCCGGGTGGATGCGCGCTCTTGTTCCGAGAACGGCCTTCGGCTGAGAACAAAGGTGATGGTCCCCCAGCTGCGGACTGCCAGAATGTGATCCTGGATGTGATCCACCCGGACGGCGCGGGTATCCCGGGCCGGATGCGCGGTTTCCAGGGCCGGAGGTGCGGTTTCCTCCAGCAGTATCCGCCAGGTGGCCAGCAATTTAAGAGAGGACTTCGGGGGATATTCGCCCCAAACGGTAACAGCGATCATCCCGTCATCAGAAAGCCGGTCAAACAGCTCCCGAAACGCCTCCAGGGTCATATGATACTGCTCTTCCAGGGCACGGACACCGGAGGTGCCGCCAAAAGCCCCGATCACCGGGAGTATGACCAGATCCTTTTCAATATCGCGGTTACCGGCCAGCCAGCTGCGAACGCTTTGTCCGTGGAGAGAGACCCCGGGCAGATTGTACAGCGAATCGATCCAACCCGGATGCACCTCGGTGAGCAGACGGTTGGCCTGACGGTGCGGCTCCACCGCTGTAATCCCATCGGCCCCGTGGTACCGGGCTTGTGACACATCGGTGCCGGTACCGGCATTGAGCACCAGTACCGAGGCGGGGTCGCGAAGGGCGTAAGGCAGCCCGCGTGTAGTGTAGTCGAGGATGTGGTCCATCGTGTCAGCGTTATCGTCCGACCCGTCCCTCTCGTGCCCGGCCTCATCGTGCGCAGCCTCTCCGTGCCCGGCCTCCCCTTTTCCGGCTTCATCTTGCGCAGCCCCTCCATGCCCGGTCTCCCCTTTCCCGGCTTCATCTTGCGCAGCCCCTCCATGCCCGGCCTCCCCTTTCCCGGCTTCATCTTGCGCAGCCCCTCCATGCCCGGCCTCCCCGTACCGGCCGAGCAGCGTGCCGAAATATTCGCCGTTATTGAACAGGATGTCCCTGACAGGCGGTTCGCCGCGGTACTGAAGGCTCAGGGCCGGGGCAAAACGCTGGGCCGGGGCACTCACCGCCTGAAGAAGTCCATACGGACCCGACCGCTCGTAGATGACCTCCGCATCGGGAAGCTGCAGGGAGGCGGATATTGCCTTGTATTCGGAAATCTGCGGTGTTACGTGGTAGAACGCCCCGAACAAGGGCACCAGCAGAGAAGCGAGCACGGCAGCAGTGAAACGGGTTCTGCGGATGCGGACCATCCAGGCGGCGCCAAGCGGAAGCAGGGCCAGGAATGCCGGAATGAGCGGGAGTGGCATCCACCAGAAAAGGAAGATGACCACCAGGGCACCCAATGCCGAACCGGCCAAATTGAAAAAGTAATGACTACCAATGGAGCCGATCTGATGGTAAAAAATGAGGGTTATGGCCAGGCCGGCAAAGAAGAACGGGAGACAGTAGATGAGATAGGAAAAGGCCATCAGCCCGATCTGTGAGCGGTCAAAAAAAAGAAGGAAGGTGTCGAAATCGCCGAAGATGCCGACCAGTCGCACGCTCAGGGCCATGGAAATGCCGCTCAGCAGATACAGGATCGGGAGAACCACACTGAAATGGCGCCGGAGCGGCTCGCGGAACAGCGCCAGGAATGTGCCGGCCGCACCAAAGCCGAGCATGGCCATGGATATTACCATGTAGGCAAAATGGTGCCACTGGCTTATGGAGAGCATCTGCATGACCACCAGCTGGAAAGCGATGACGGCCATCGAGGCAAGGCCAATGGAAAGGGATATGGAGCGGGAATCAGGCGTCATGGTTCAAGAGAAGACCATCACTCTTCCTCCCGCGTAAACGGCACAAAACGAACCGGCATAAGGTTGCGGGTACGGATGTCATCGCCCTGTTTTTCCACCAGCATCAGGTTTTGGGTACGAAAGGGCGATCCCACCGGAATAACCATACGGCCGCCGTCGCGGAGCTGCTCCACCAGCGGCGGTGGAATGTGATCGGCAGCGGCAGTGACCACAATGGCATCGAACGGCGCATGTTCCTCCCAGCCATGATAGCCGTCGGCGTGCTTCACCTGCACCTCATCAAAACCAGCCTCTCCCAGGTTCTGCTCACCCCACTCCGCCAGCTCCTCAATGATCTCAATGGTGAAGACCTCGTCGGTAATCGCTGCCAGCACGGCAGCCTGGTAACCCGATCCGGTCCCGATCTCCAGCACGTTCATCCCCGGCTCAGGGTCGATGAGCTGGGTCATGTAGGCTACTATATAGGGCTGCGAGATGGTCTGGCCATGTCCGATAGGAAGCGGACTGTCCATATAGGCCCTGGACCGGTCGTCCTCCCGCACGAACAGGTGACGGGGAACAGTGCGCATGGCCTGGAGAGTACGGCGGTGTTCCACGCCGCGGGCGCGGATCTGACGGTTGACCATCTGCTCACGCATCCGCTCGTAGCGCTGTTCATCTCCGTTGGAAGCGGTGGAAAGTACAGGCGCTTCAAATGCGTCAAACCCTGCATGAATGGCTGATTTTTTCGCTATCTCAGATTCGGAGCCCCCCGCGGGTCCGTTGGTTTCGGCAGCCCCGGTGGCACAAGCGTTCGAACTTATGTCCAGAGATGCCATCAACACAAGTAGCCACACTACTGAAAAAAGATGTGAATGAAATCGATTGATCTGCATAAATGGATTCGGTTGAGTGGACACCGGAAAAGTGCCTTTTCATGGTCTCAAGTATTCAACCACCACAGGGCGCCATTTAGTATGGTGGCGTAACAGACCCACAGGATATAGGGAATCATGAGGTACCCTGCCAGTGGACGGATCCGGTAAAACAGCCTGCTTGTGAGCAGGATGAGCCCCAGCAGCACCAGGATTTCGATAAGGGCGAGTCCGGGCATCTGCCAGTGGAAGAAAAGATATGACCAGGCGACATTGAACAGCAGATGGACACCGTAAATCCCCAGGGTCGTTCGCCGCAAAGGGCGTCGGGGCAGGAACATGCTCTCGTATGAAGCCCCTTCCCCCCAGTACTCCCGGCTTCTGCGTTCCGGTGTTCGGTATACCAGCCAGGCTGCAATACCCATAAGCAGGTAAAGCAACGGCCATACCACAGGAAAAATCCAGTCCGGTGGGGTGAAGACGGGTTTATCCAGCCCGCGGTACCATGTGTCGATATTGGGACGCGTGGCAAATGATCCGATCAGACCGGCGGCCTGGGCAATCAGGATGCTGAGGACCAGCGCAAGGACACTGCGAACCCTGGTGTGCATGGATATCATCCTCCCGGATTGGTGATAAGGGATAATTCCGGTTTACTGTCCGACAGTAAATTACAAAAAACCCGGGCCGAACAGGAGTCCAACCCGGGTTTTATTATTTCATCAGCAAGACACAGAAAAAATGTGCCTTAAACCTTATTTAAGGAAGGTCATGTGCCGTGTGATCGTATGAGAACCGGCCTGAATGCGGTATATGTAGACGCCGCTGGACAGCTGGCCGGCATCCCAGTTCACCTGATATTCACCGGGTGCCTGCTGCTGGTCGACCAGCACGTTGATCAGGCGTCCGGTGACATCGTGGACACTCAGGCGCACATGCTGACTTTCAGTCAGGCTGTAGCTGATCACCGTCGAAGGGTTGAACGGGTTCGGATAATTCTGGTTGAGCACCACTTCCTGCGGAATCTGCGGCCCCGCTTCCGAAGAGGTGGGCAACTGGTACATCAGGACCGGATAGCCATCGTTCAGGTCTTCGTCAATGGCCCATACGCTCGTGAAACTCCAGCCGTCAAACGTGGCCTGGTCTTTCATTTCTTCGCTGGTTTTACCGGTACCTCCTTCACTTTCTGATTCACCCGAGGTCTCGGTATCCCAATAGCTCTCGCTTACCGTTCCTTCGTTGAATGCCACCAGTCCGCCTGTGGTCGGACTTCCCTCGACGGAGCCGGTGCTGTAGGAACGGCCGATTGTTTTATCAACAATGTTCCAGCCTACCAGTCCGGCGGCCCGATCTGAAGATCCGATAACATTACCGCGGGCATAGGAATCTGTAATGGTGCCATTGTTGGCACCGACCAGTCCGGCCGTTCGGTCACGGTTACCAATGACGTTGCCGGTGGCAAAAGACCGGCGCAGCTGGGCCGGCCGTTCGGCATCGTCAACAAGATAACCCATCAGTCCGCCTGCATTGTTGCACATGGGACCAGAATCCACATCGACAGCGGCCCAGCTGTCTTCGATCAAACCTCCCTGGAAACGGCCGAGCAATCCGCCAAAATTGGCTGTATTGGCCGAGGTGGTGCTCCTGACCTCTCCGGTCGCCCAGGCATTGGAAACGTTGGTTATGAGCAGATTTCCGGCCAGGGCGCCGTTATTGCCGGCCCCGGCGCTGATGTCCACATCGATCAACCCCACATTCATTAAGGTGGCATTTTGAGTGGCCCCGAACAAACCGTTGTTTCCGGTATCGCGATCGATCATGAGTCCGCTGATGGTGAATCCGTCGCCATCGAATGTCCCCGCAAACCGGTTATCCGTATCACCAATCGGCAGCCAGCCGTCCCCCGTGTTGTGAGTACTGTAACCGGCCGATTGCTCATCGATATCGTTTACCAGGATATAGCTGCCGGTCAAATTGTTGCGGATATCGTTCAGATCATTCCAGTCGCTGATCTCCGTTTGCGCCTGCACAGTGCCGAAACCTGCCAGCAACAACGCCGCAAACAGTGTGAAAATGGTTCCCGTTTGTATCTGTTTCTTCATACCTGCTCCGTTTATGATTATGGTTTTGGTTGCATGCACGGTACATTGGCACCTGCTATGGAATACATTGTATTCAAATTTGTTTGGATGCACAGTCCAATGTAACAAAAAATTGAGGGGTAATTCCAGTTCAGCAGATGTTTTTAAACTGTACCGGATTGACCAGGATTACCAGCGGGTGGCACAGGCTCCTGGATGTGCCGCCCGCTGGTATTGATCTGCGTATTTCACAAGGGAGTACAGAATTATTTCACCAGCGACATGCGACGCATCAGTATCTGGTTGCCGGCTTCCAGACGGTATATGTAGACGCCACTGGACAGCTGGCCGGCATCCCAGTTCACCTGATACGCCCCAGGAGCCTGCTGCTGATCGACCAGCACACTGATCAGGCGTCCCGTGACATCGTAGACACTCAGACGAACATTCCGGCTTTCATTCAGACTGTAGCTGATCACCGTCGAGGGGTTGAACGGGTTCGGATAATTCTGGTTGAGCGCCATGTCCTGCGGGATCTGCGGCCCGGCTTCCGAAGAGGTGGGAAGCTGGAACATCAGGACCGGGTATCCGTCGTTCAGCTCCTCATCCATAGCCCAGACAGTGGAAAAATTCCACCCGGCAAAAGTGGACTCGGTTTTCATCTGATCGGTGCTGCGTCCGTTCACGCCAGCCGTTTCGCCGAATCCAACACCTTGCGACGTACCCGACGACTCGGTATCCCAAAAGCTGGTTTCCACTTTGCCTTGTACATCACCCTGGGGTGGATCACGGTGTCCGATCAGCCCGCCAATCTCCTCTTCCCCGGAAACCAGTCCGGTGCTGTATGAGCTGTAAATTTCCGATCCCCGCCAGTGATAGCCAACCAGACCACCGACCTGTGAGGAGCCTGTTACGTTGCCTGTAGCATAAGAATCCAGGATAATTGACGTACCACCGAACTGTCCGGCAAGTCCGCCAATCCACCGAAAATCTGACACCACATTGCCCGTAGCGTAAGATTGCTCCACTGTCGCTCCTCCCACATCGGTTATACTTGTAATGGTACCCGTGAGTCCTCCTGCAAAACGGCCTTCGGTTTGAACGGTGACCGACGACCAGCTGCCGAACAGTGTACCGGCATGGATACGCCCTATCAATCCGCCATGATGCGTGTCCGGGCCGGTCTGTGTAAGCGTTCCGGTAGAATAGCAGTATTCCATGGTTGAATTGAATATGCGTCCAACCAGTACTCCATTGAACTCACCCTGGACATTCAACTCGGCATTGATGACGCCCAGATTTTTGATCGTAGCCTGATCGACATATCCGAACAGTCCGTTATCCCCGGTGCTCCGACTGATTTTCAAACCGCTGATTGTGTGGTCATTACCGTCAAACACGCCGGTAAACGGACTACTCTCCGATCCTAACGGTTCCCAGCCATCGCCGGTGTTGTAGGTGGAATATCCTTCAGACTCCTCATCAATATCGTTGGCCAGGATAAAACTGCCCCCGAGACTGGTTCTTACATTGGTGAGATCGTTCCAGTCCCTGATCTCTGTTTGTGCCTGAGTTGTTTGAATCCCTGCTGTCAAAAGCAGTGCTAAAATGATAAACAAGGCCCCTGTTTGTAATTGCATATCCATAACCCTCCTAAAAATTATTTTTGTTAAAAAACATTGCCTGCGCAATCATGTATGGCAGATAAGGTGCTGATCATTGCCCGCATAGTACCCCTGACTACTGTCCGGACAAATTCAATCTAATAAATTACAAGCGTAATTCCAGTAACCCGGTTTCCAGCGCTGGCCGGCATACCCCCAACTCTGGCAATAACATACCCCCTATCGTCATAAGAAGGCGGCGTGGCATCTTGACAATAATCCGGTGTATTATTATATTTGTATTTAAATATTTATATACTTGTATATAATAAATCTGTTTTAAACGGAATTACTGATATCAACATAAAACATTGTTCGGAGGAATTATTATGAACAGACTGATCATTGCCTTCATTTTTGTCGCCATGCTTGGCTGGGTAGCCAGCGCAATACTGACCGCCATCCACTTCTGGGCCATACCGCTCATACCGGCAGATGCCATCCTGGCCGGACCGATGCAGGTCATAACCAGTCAGTGGGCCTATGTTGGACCTATCCCCCTGGCCACTATCGGCGCCGTCTACTACATTGTCATGATCGCCATGGGGGCATTATGGCTCTCCACCAAAAACCCGGTCATAGAACGAATCCTTCTTCCTGTGACTTTCGCAGGCTTCCTGGCCTCAGTTGGATTTGTCTACCTGCAAATCGGTGTCATTGGCGCAATTTGCCCATTCTGCATGATGTCGGCCGCGGCAACAACTACCCTTCTGGGAATAGAACTGTTCATCAAATACCGGGGCGGCGCGGCACAACTGCCTTCCATGGAAGCAACCCGCGTATGGGCATCCGTTTTTGCTGCAACCATGCTGTTGACGATTTTCGCCATGTGGATCCTCACCGTGCTCCCGCTTCCCGTTGGAGCAGCATGACATTTTACGGGTGGACATCCCTTGCACGGACGGCCTGACATTACATGATGTGTCACGGGAGGTCTGACCCGTCACGGGCGGTCTGACCCATCACGGATCGAAATAGTAGCGAAGTGAAAAGGACGGCTGGAACCCCAGGTCATAGTAATCGGCCTGGACCGGTTCCAGCCGTCGTTGTTGTCGTTCTTCCTCAACCGTCAGGACCCAGTCACGGTACCACGGATTTTTACGGTTTGCAAGATTATAAACTCCGGCCTCGAACACCCATCGGTTCGATCCGGCAAGCCGTTCGTAACGGACTGACAAATCAATACGGCTGTAAACACCTAAACGGCTGGCCCCATTTCTGAACAGATCAAGACGGTCAGGTACGCCGCTGGCATAGTACCAGTTCATATTCACCTGCAACCGGGGCACCACCGTCAAGGAAAACAGCGTATTGAACTGGTGTGTGCGGTCCCAGTATGCAATAAAGCGCTCACCATCATTCAGCCGCGGGTTGCTCTGTTCCACACGGCTGAGCGTCCAGGATTGCGTCAGACTCCCCCACCTCCAGGAAACACCGGCCTGGAACTCCAGTCCGCGGACATGCCCGGTATTATCGGCAAACCAGGGGGCCCCATCCAGCGGTGATTGCACACTCTGGATGTTGATCTCGTGAAAACGAAGGTTCCGGAGGTGTTTGTAATAGGCTTCCATAGTAAGGAAGAAAAATCCGGTCGGGCGGATACGCAGGGAGGCGGACCATGAATCTGCAGCAGACGGTTTCTGACTCTCGTTTGCCGTGATCCAGATATCACTGGTAGTCTGGTTGTAAAACGCCAAACGGTACAGGTACTGATAGGTACGACTGTACCCCAATCCCGCCGAAACAGTGGACCCCGGGAAAAAATCCGTCTGCAGCCTGGGAGATAGTCTGGTATAGTCCCCCGCACTGAAGTACTGCACCCTGAGACCTGCTTCTGCCTCGACAAGGGAACGGCCATGGTAGCCGGTCCACCCGGGATACGCCCATCGGGTATCCAGGAACGCTTCCGCCAACAAAGGTGAGGATTGCATGAAGTAACGGGAGCGATTGAGTGATTCTTCCAGGTAGGCGGCCCGGTATCCATGAATGGCACCCCCCCACTGCATGGACGTGAGGGCATGCATATAACCTGAACCGGATTTACCGGCGGTTTTAGCTGCATCCCCTGGTGCGGTAGCTCCCTTTGTTGCGGCTGTTTCCCCTGTTGCCTCATCCTCCCCGCCGGCATCGCCACCTTTTGCATTATCACTTGTCGCACCATCCCGGAATGGATATAACTGATGCACATCCGCTTCAATGTACCAGTGCGTAAGTTCGCTCTGATTCTGGAAATCATGGAAGAACAGCAGCTGGTTCTGCGCATTTCTGCCGGGTCGCTGGTAGGGGAAATCTTCTTTCTGGTAGCGGGTGTGGTAATAGCTGATGCCGGATGACGCCTGAAGGCGGACTTCTTGCCTGAGAGGACGATACAGGCCAATACTGGCCGAACGGTTGCCCCACCGGTTGCGGGTCTCGAATGGTTCACGGGTCAGTTGTGCGCCGGTTTGCCCCGGACCGGTTCGCACAAGGCGCAGGGCGTCCTGCCGGGTGTTGTTGTACCCGGAATACCCGCCAAGCATCCAGCGATTCCCTCTTTCATCCTCGGCGAATACCTTGCCGTGCAAATCATGAAAAACCACATTGAAATCACCCGGCGTAACAATGCGGTCCTCCAGGATCGTGATATCGTCATCGAGGGAATTCGGCCGGCCGATATCGAGTCCCCATGCAACCAGGTCTCCGGTATCCGGCCATAGGGTACTGTTCAACAGGGAGGAACGGGCCGAAAACAGCACACTTGCCCGTCCGGTAAGCAACGGACCTTCCAGACTGCCGCTCATGGCAGAACTGCTGACACCAGCATTGCCCTTGTAGCGATACAGGGAACCGGAGCGGGTGACCAGGTTGAGTGTCCCCCCCGGCGGACCCTGATACCGCGCCGGAGTCACGTCGTAATAGAAACTGCTTGTCCGGATGGCATCGGCGTTGAAACTGTCCACCAGCCCGAACAAATGCGCCTGATTGTACACCACCGATCCGTCGAGCAGCACCTGCAGGGCATCGGCATTGCTTCCGCGGACAAAGGCCCCGTCGGAAAGCGCCGTGCCCAGACCGACAGCCGGAAGTGTCTGCAGCATCCGGATGGTGTTCGACTCTCCTGCCGGACTGAAACCGTCCAAAACCAGATTCGCCGTGCTTTCTGCACCTGTCGCCCGGTGCACCATGGGTGCCTCCACCACGATTTCCTTTCCTTGATAAGGGGCGGATTCCAGCCGGACCGCAATTTCATCGACATTTACGAGTTCCTCCCATGTTAGGGCCAGGTGGTACGAATGGTAACCGATATAGGAAATCCGCAGCCGAACAATCGGAGTGGCCGAAACCTGGAGATAAAATTGACCGTGGATATCGGCCTGGGCTCCCCGGAAGAAGCGTTCAGGGGAAATCCGGCCGGTTTCACTTTCGTCATTGACAAGTACCACCGTCGCAAAGGGGAGGCGCTCTCCTGAACGGTCATCGATCACATAGCCCCGCAGTAGCATCGACCCCTTTCCCGCCTCTGCTGTGCTGGCTCTATCTGCCTGAAAGATAACAGCCTGTCTGCGATCGTCGTCCAACCTGACATCCAGGCCGGCCGACCGGAGCACTTCCGCAAACGCATCCTTCCAGTCATCGCCTTTTTCAAACCGGACCTGTTTGCCGGACACAAGCGCGTCCCGATAAAGAAAACGGTATCCCGTATCGGATTCCAGATAGCGTATCACTTCTCTGAGTGGCTGCGGGGTACCTGATGAATCCGGAATGTCCCTGGTACTGTTAGGATTCGTACCAACGGGAGCGTTCGCACCTTCAAGTGTGTTCGAAACAGCGGGAGTGTTCGCACCTTCAAGAGTGTTCGAAACAGCGGGAGTGTTCGCACCTTCGGGTAAAGCCGGTGGCCCGGCATATATCGTAGAACCGGCAGTGAGCGAGATGCCCTTTGCTGCAGACACACCGGATAACGGGCCGGCAAGCGAAATCAGGCCCGCAAGCAAACCGGCAACCAAGCACGGCATCAAGTCGGGCATCAAACTCGCCACCATACATATCTTTTCGCGCATCCGCTTGCCCATGCCCTATCGGTTGGATTCCGGTTCCATGATCAGGTATCGGTCCGGCACCGGATTCTCAACCACGCCTCCGGATGATACGGCCAGGTCCTCAAGCACCCGTTCCGGATCATCGAGGACCAGGGTGCCGCTGAGTTCCATCTCTTCCAGGCCCGGGGCCACTGCAACCGATATGTTGAAATGATGGCTCACTTCCCGTGCAATCATGGACAATGGCCTCCGGTCGAGCACGAGCTCATTTTCAAGCCATCCCAGGTGTGCCTCACCGGGAATTTGGGTGGATGTGACGACTTTTCCATCGTTGATGCGGCCGGATTCTCCCGGGGAGAGCGCAACCGTTCCGAAGCCGTCGACATGTTCCATGGTCACACGTCCCTGATCAAGATAGACCCGGGTCCCATCCTCCCAAGTACGGACCGAAAAGCGCGTGCCTGAAACAGTAACCAGGGCATCTGCGGTCTGCACACGGAATGTCCGGCCCGCATTATGCTTTACATTGAAAAAGCCTTCGCCGCGGATTTCGTACCCTTGTTCTTCCGCTGTTTCAACAAGGCGATATAACGATGAGTAGGGCCTCAGGGTGACCTGCGAGCCGTCCGGCAACGCCAGCTGCAACATTTCAGTGGACGCTTCCGCCATAAGATCAGGCTCATAGGCGCCCTGACGGGAAAGCATGATCCAGATGAGCAGAGTCAGGGCCAGCAATGCGGCCGCCCGGCCAAGGAATGGCATCCAGCGATTCAGGGTCTCCCTGGTCCGGCTGCGTTCTTCGGAACCGAGACGGCGCCACGGCTGCGGCCGCCCGTAAGCCTTCTCTTCTACGCCCGTAAACACTTTGCCGCCGTCACTTTGATGCGGAAGTGAGGCCTTAATCGTTTCCCAAAGGGATTCATCGGCCGATGCATGCGTTCGAAGCCGGGCCTGTGCCCGGTAAGCCTCCAGAAAAGGCAGAAGCGGATCCTCTCCGGGTCCGGCCGGCCCGCTTTCAGGATCCGCCTTATCCATGGTCTGGTGGGTATCACGGGCTGAAATCCGGCCCACATCCTGGTCTATATCCTGGTCCCTGTACCGATCGATGAACCGGGCAAGTTCCAGGTCCTCAGGTTGGGGTGGATATGGATTTTGATCCGCCATGGATATCTAACTGCCTGTGGAGGGGTGTTGGTTGTCTGTCTTTACGGACTGCCTGTTAGCTGTTAGAGCGGCCAGGTCGTGTTACGGTTCCTTTGTCGAGGGCAATACGGAAGATCTCATTGAGTTTGTTGAACCGGAGCAGGGCTGTCCCGTCGCCTGTGAGCTCCACTACCCCGGAAATATCCCGGTCCCTCGTTTCACCGTTGACGGTCCGGCTCATGGCCAGATTGTAG
This sequence comes from Cyclonatronaceae bacterium, assembly GCA_046483675.1. GTDB lineage: Bacteria > Bacteroidota > Rhodothermia > Balneolales > Natronogracilivirgulaceae > SKNL01. Next base: position 35,603 of record JAWOCT010000084.1, on the reverse strand, counting down.
GTGATGAAGCCGGTGATCCCTTCTTCCAGGGTTCCATTTTCCATTACCTCCACTTTGTCAATGCGGATATCCTCCAGGTCAAAACTGACCTCATACGAACGTTCCATAACGGTTTCACGTTGCAGCAGTTCGACCGTCATTTCACCATTTCCTTCGTGGGAACCCTGCAGAGTCAAAATCCGGGATTCCGAGGATACGCCTTCCAGATAGAACGTATCGAATCGGTAAAACCGGTTTGACCGGAACGGCCCTTCGGTTGAACCTTCGCGGGTGCCCTTGAAATCAATGGTCTCAATTTGATCCTGCTGGCGGCGTGGAAACTCCAGAAACGCACCATCAGCATCGGTAAAGATGTACACAGACCGGACGTTCAGGTTCCTTGTGATCACCGGACCTTCAAACTCCCTGATAAACCAGACGGTGTGCTCGCCGGTTTCGGGATTGTATTCAGCGTTGTAATTCGACTCGGATCCCCGTGCCCTATTGGCGGTATGGTCGCAATCTGGATCGCCTTCACATTCACGGTAGCGATCGCGATCACGGTCACCATGGCCGTCCTTATCCTTATCCTTGCCTGCCATGTTCCTTTTCCGGCCGGGTTCGCCATACATGCCGGGCCACTCATACCGTATGCTGTCTTCATTGATATCGGAAATGGCATCGTAGATTCCGGACAGCAGTCCGCTCTCGGCATCGGAAAGGGAACTGCCGATGATCTGGCTGGCGATTTCCAGCTCTTCTTGCGGGATCGCTTCTTCCTGATCCTTGTTCAGTGTATCACAGGCGCCCAGCCCCAGTGCGACTGTCAAAACAAGGAAGGCCCGTGCTGTTGTTGCATATTGTGTTTTCATGACTTCCGTTTTTGGTTGTGATTGATCGGCCTCGTCCGGCCTTTTCATCACCAGTACACATGTGCAGGCAAATCCCCCCAATCGGATTTCAGCCGCGGTCCATATAAAATTTCAATGCCGATCGCAGGTCCTTGATGGCCAACGCCATGTGATTTTCAACCGTTTTTTTGGCAACCTCCAGCGCATCAGCGGCTTCCCGGTGAGACAAACCCTGCAGATAGCACAGCTCGAACACACGCCGCCGCTTTTCCGGCATCTGTTCCAAAGCTTTTTGCATGGTTTCCATGGCCTGGCGTTCACCGGCTTCTGTTTCCGGATTGGTGCCGGTATCGCTGAGACGGTAAGCATAGGCCGGATCCTGTTGCTTTGCATCCCGGAACAGATTCAGCATCCGGTTGTAGGCGATAGTGAAGAGGAAGGAACGCAGGGACCGGTCTACCCTGATGTCTCCCCTTTTTTCCCAGATGATCAGGAACGCTGTCTGCAACAGATCCTCGGCATCGCTCCTGGCAGTTCCCTTGGAGATCAAAAATGAGAGCAGCGGCGCCTGGTATCGATCGTAGAACAACCGGAAGGCTTGCTGGTCGCCGTTTTTTATACGGGCAGCCAGTTCCCTGTCGTGCGGGTCATCCGTCACGGTTATGGCCAATTGAACAAGTATTAACAACGACATAAAGCAATCGCAATAAGGTGAGAAACCATCCACCCCAATATACCGCGGTTGTCGTATTTATCCGAACGGACCTTACGCCACATCCATATAATCACATTCCTGCATGACCTCCTTTTTTCAAAAAAAAACCCGGCCAAAGAAGGGTTCTGGCCGGGTTTAAAGACCGCCTGCCGTATGAAATCGACAAGCGTACTGCCAAACAACAAGCGCGCTGTAAATGGCTGTAAGCTGCCTGTCAGCTGGTGGTGGTCAGGGATTCATATTCATACCCTTCGGCTTTACTCATTTCCTGTGCGGTAAGCGTGAGCAGTATACCGTAAATCACTTTCGAGCTGACGTCGGCGACGGTATATGTGATATGGCGTCCGACCACGGCTGCCTCACTGAGAGCGGGTTCAAATCCGAGACTGAACAGGTAGGGCATAAGATAGGCACCCGGATAGAGCATCCATGATACAAGGAAAAGCGTCCAGATCATACCGATATAGCGCTGGGCCTTCTCCGGCGCTCCCTGCTTTCCTTCAGAGATGACCTTTTTCATCACCCAGAGAATATGGATGAAAAAGACGGTGGAAATGGCTCCCCATACAAAGAAGAGCGTCGGGTTGGTTACCTCGTAATATTGCCCGATGTAACCGGTGACGATCATCAGGGTTCCGGAAAACCAGAACTGATTGCGAACGGAACTGAAGGAACTGGTCTTGAGCGATACCACGAACAAAATCTGGAACAGCAGCATCGGCACATCGATCAGCCAGTTGAGGTAACGGTATCCGTTATTGAACTGGTCTGTTCCTTCCCCAAGTACATATCGCCCGACCTCGCCATCAAATATATAGGCGCTGGTCCAGTTCTGCTGCTGGATCATCAGTAGGAGAAAAGCGGACACCATGACGACGACCGAAAGCACCGAAGAAATCCGGTATTTCGGAGCGACTGTCTTCATGGTCAGGACAAAATAGAGGAGGGCGGCCAGCATGATGGCAAAGCCGACCGTGAGTACGTGGGCAGACATTTGATAAGCCATTTCGGTATACCCTGTTTCCAGAGCTACATAGTTTTCAAATGTGGCGTTACCCAGTGTTATTAGTTGATCCATATTGACAAAGGTTTGATGAAGGGTTGAAAAAGCTTACACACAAACCCGGAAAAGCAGAAAAAAGTTTGAAAAGCCAGAAAAAAATCGTTGACTACCAGATTGTTTCTTTATGACATAGACCAAACCGTTTGTCACGGATCATCAAAGTTATTGTCCTGCATATATATAGTCGGCCAACCCAGAAAAATACCTGCAAACGTCGGTCGGATCGCCATTTTTTACCTTTTTTAATAAGTTGTCATCTGGATATCTTCCGGATGGTCACTTATTACCTAATACGGACCGATATGATCCTCATCCTCTTCAATGCATTCAGAGCACATCACACGATCAATGCATGCGGGGCATACCGTATACCAGCAGTCCTTGCCTTAAGTCTGAACATCCTGCTGTTCCAGTCTGTGTGGGCAGCCTTCGGCAACGATCCGGGGGAACGCCAAGGCATGGTGGGCAAATCCAAACCCGGTTGGTTCTGGAACCAGCCGGTGGACTGCGGCATGACCGCCATCGGTATTACCCGGCAGTCGACCGTCTATCCGGAAAACGCCAAAAAGCTGGCCCACGAAAAGAGCATTCACGCCTACCTGCGACAAATCGAATCGCATCACAGCGGCGGACAGGCTTTCAGTATCACCGAGCGCGGGGCCGTTTGGTTGGGCGGCGACCAGGCAGAGGCCTATGATACCAGCCGTTTCGATCATTTAATGGAAGACCTCCCTGTGCTTGACTATCAGGTATCCGGCAACATGGCACTGGTTCTGGTCGGACCCGAAGCCTGTCAAGAAGAGGTGGCAAAACGAAGCCGTTCCTATACACAACGACACCGCCCGGCGTGGGTGGACGAGACCCCGTCCAGCCACGGTTTCCTCTATGCCGTCGGTGTCTCCGAAGGGTACTATTACAGTGAAAACTCATGGGAAGCGGCCGAATCGACGGCCCGGCGCAACCTTTCCGCCCATATCCAGAGCCGTGTGCATGGCTTGCACGATCAGCAGAGCGGCATCAGTCATGAAATTTTGTACGCCGATCTTCAAGTTACCCTCAAAAACGCGACGGTGATGTCCCGCTATTACGAACCGGATTCCAACCTCCATTACGTGCTTGTGCGGATGCCGGTTCGTCAACCGTAAAAAAAAGCTTCAAGTATGCGCTCTTTTCATGCCCCTCACAAGCGCCGGAAAGTAATCAGCCTGATTCTTATCTGGTTTTTCTCGGCCGGACTCGGGACCGTTTTCCATCTGACCGATGTGCTGGCCCCGGCGGAGAGGCTCTTACTGGACCACAAGTTCCTCCTCTTTCAGCGAGAGTACGAGCGGGATGACATCGCCCTGATCGCAGTCGACGCGTCCAGCCTTGACCGCTTTTCCAGTGAATTCAATCTGTACTGGCCCTGGCCTCGGGAGATGTACGGAATGTTGCTGGATTATCTGAATGAAGCGGGTGCCCGGACCGTTACGTTTGATATCCTGTTCGACCGGCCCGACATTGACCGCCTCGACACCGAAGGACCAGTCAGCGATCGCCGTTTTGCGGAATCGATATACAGCAGCGACAATGTGGTCCTCGCCATCAACTCCGTTCCGGCTACCGGTGAGGATAGTGCATCCGGAAAATCCATGCCATCCGGAAACCTGTTGCAGGATATCTACCGTCATGCCATTCCACTCAAAAACAGGCATCCCGACATTCCGCCGATGAGGCCGGTCAACATCCCCATCACCCCGATACAGCTTGCCGCCCGTCAGCTGGGCAGTGCCTACGTACCCACCCGTCACGACGGGGTCATCCGCAACACCTATCTGCTCATGCCCGCAGCCGGCGGCGTCGAAGAGGGCCTGCATATCCCGTCACTGCCCATGGCCGTCTGGCTGACCGGCACCGGGCCCCCCCCGCAAAAGCTCCCGGATTTCAGCAACGGCCGGCTGCACATCCACAACCGATCCATCCCCCTTCAACCCGACGGCACCTACCGCATCAACTGGTATACCCGCGGTGGTGTCCGGGACGGCACCTTCCCCTACTATTCCTTTTACGACACGTTCCGCTCCAGCCTGGCCCTTATGCAGGACCGCCCCGACAGGGCCCCGCTGGAAGCAGATCTTTTCCGGGATCGCCATGTCGTAATCGGTGCGTCCGCGGCAGGTCTGGCCGATATCAAGACCACCCCGTTCAGTGCCCTCGAACCGTACCCCGGCATGGAAATCCAGGCGACCGTGCTGGCCAACCTGCTCGATGGTGAATTCCTTGAGGAAATGTCCGGAACCCTGGCCTTGCTGCTGCTATGGATCGTCCTTCTCCCTGTCATCTTCGGTATCGGTGCCCTCCGGCACGTGACCAGCCTCTCCCTGGCAGTGATACTGCCGTTGCTGGTGATCACCTCCGGACTCGCAGCATTTGCCCTGGTGCGCTTTGTTGTGCCAACCTTTTTTTTCACGGTGTCTCTCATGCCTGGCATCGGCGCCACCTACATCTACCGCTACCTTACCGAGGAGCGCCAGAAAAAGGCAATCACCTCGGCCTTCAGCCAGTATGTCCAGAAAGAGTTCGTTTACCGCATCGCCGAAGATCCCGGACAGCTCAGACTCGGCGGACAGCAAAAAGAACTGACGATCCTGTTTTCGGATATGGCCGATTTTACTTCCATTTCGGAAAAACTTGAACCGCAGGAACTCTCCGCTTTCCTGAATGACTACCTCACCGAAATGACCCGGATCGTTTTCGACCATGGAGGAACGCTTGACAAGTTTATCGGCGATGCCATCATGGCCTTCTGGGGCGCACCGATCGAACAGGAGGACCATGCCCTGCGCGCCTGCCGATGCGCCCTCGCAATGCAACGCCGGCTTGAGGAGCGCTCTAAGGAATGGAGTAACATGGGCTACCCGGCCGTTTCTGTTCGGATCGGCATCAACACCGGTCCCATGATCGTAGGAAACATGGGTTCGAGGGACCGCTTCAACTACACCGTCCTGGGGGATGCGGTCAATCTCGGGGCGCGGCTGGAGCCGCTGAACAAACAATTTGGCACCAAAATCATTATTTCGGAATTCACCCTTCGTCATATCCGGAAGATGGGTTCGGATGAAACCGGACTGAAAGTGCGTGAACTGGACCGCATTACTGTCAAGGGGAAATCCAGTGCGGTCACCATCCACGAGCTCCGTGAAGCCTGACGTAGCCCCGCCGGATACTCCACCATATACTACCGTATCCTACCCTTCGTGCAATCAGAACATGGACAGACCCAGTTCCTGATGAATTATATTGGATTATGATTCCAGTTTTTATAATATAATCAGAGTATGCGGAAGTATGGGTACCCTTCTTTTTACAAGTTCCGTGCTGTATGGTATGACGAACATTCACCTAATCCTCACTGACCATGAGATCAACAGCTACTTTAGTTACACTCCTTCTTCTGTCCGGTGCGTTTTTATTTTCAGCCTGCTCCTCCTCAGACAAAGCAACCGTCGATGATGCCATCCCTTCCTGGTTCACCAGTCCTCCGGAAGATCCCAATTACATCTTCGTCCCCCGGACCGCTTCCTCACGAGACCTCCAAACAGCTATCAACCGCGCTACCACCGATGCCCGAGCAGAAATAGGCCGTGTGGTCGAGGTACGCATTGAAGCCATGCAGAAAAACTTCACCGAAGAAGTCGGTGTGGATGAGGATGCCACCTTCCGCCAGATGTTTGAAGAAGTGAGCCGCACGGTCGTAGCCACCAGCCTCAGCGGAAGCCGTGCCAAGGAAACCAAACATGAGCGGGAAGGCAATATGTGGCGCGCCTATGTCCTGATGGAATATCCCATCGGTGCTGCCAATCAGCAGCTCATGAACCAGATAAAAGAGCGCGAAGAAATGTACACGCGCTTCCGTCAGTCACAGTCCTTCCAGGAGCTGGAAAAGGCAGTTGAAGACTACGAACAGCGTCAGGATAACTAATCCGGGTTGAACAGCCATGCCTGACATGGCACAAAAAATCTCAACGACAGGAGCATCTGCAAAGCCGCAGTTGCTCCTGCAACGCTCCGGACGGGTGCCTTTGCTTCTGCTCGCCTGCCTGCTGTTGCTAAGCGGTTCTGTACTGATTGGGAAAACAGCGGCCCCGGCAGAGTTGAGGTCAGGGGTGGATGTCCGCGAGGGTCCGGGCTCGTTCTATCCAATGGTAGTGCGCCTGAGGCAGCATGCTCCTCTTACTGTCACCGGACAGACCGAAGGATGGACCGAAATCAGCAGCGGTGATTTCGCCGGCTGGATCCCGTCCCTTGCACTGAAAGGCGGCGATACCGGGGAAGCAGAACCCGCCGGCCGGTTTGAATCGCTTCGGGACCGGTTCGACCAGGCTTTTGAGGATGAACCCGGCGACTGTGAGCCGTATGTCTCCGAAGCACAGGTTGTGGCGGCTGTAAAAGGATTCATCGAAAACAATATTGCCGCGGCCGGATCCGATCTCAACGATCTGAGCCACTTTTTCGACTATCGTTATGATCCCCCGGCTTACATGACTTTCCGGGATTCGCGTATCTCCTCGAAGAACTGGCGCCAGGTCCGCGGCACGCACCGCCTGGACGACATCCCGTCGCCGCCAGCGCCCCAGCCGGAACTGGACATGCTGGGATGGGCGGCCGGCAACCGGATCGCACAGATCGGTGTTTACGATGATCCACAGCTGCGCACCTACCTCAACCATGTCGCCATGCTGGTGACCGAAAGTTCCCATCGGCCCGATATCCACGTGACTGTCATCCTTCTTGACACCGATGATATCACGGGATACGCTGTACCCGGCGGACTTGTTTTCGTTTCGGTAGGAGCGGTCCGGCTGATGCGTACCGAAGCGGAATTTGCCGCATTCATCGGCCACGAAATTGCGCATCTGGTTTTTCGGCACGGGGAAACCGAGCTTGAAAAACGCGGCACCCGTATACGGGCCGACCATGCCACCAGGCGAATGGACCGTTTGATCGAGGAGGCCGGCATGGCGGATGAACGCTATCGCGACGTCACCGCCGAGCTTCAGGAAGCCGCCGACAAGCTCTTCGAATACCTCATAGCCGATCGTTTGCATGCCTACGAGGCCGAGGCAGACCGTTACGGCATGGTCTATGCATCCCGGGCCGGCTACCGGGCCGATGCGCTCTACAACGTCATCGAGCGCATATCCCTGTTCCACCGTGAACCCGAAAGCGAGCGGAAATCGGCCTGGTACGGTGACACGCTGCACAACCGGCTCGATGCCATTCGTGCGGAGCTTGAACGGAAACCCATGCGTCAGGGCACCCCCTATGCCCGTGAATGGGAGAACCAGACCCGCCATCTCAGGCATCTTTGACCTCACGCCTGCACATCCAATCCCGACAAACATGATATCTGAGCACATCTGCGGCAAACGTTTGGATCCGGATACAACCCCTCCGCCTTTCCCACCTTGCCAGTCCATCCTACCTTGCCAGTCCATCCCACCTTGCCAGTCCTTAACGCCTTGTCAGCCCCGGCTTTCCCAACTGCACCCGCTCCGTTCGCTACCTGCTGTCTTCCTTATTCCGGTGCTGGTCCTTTCCCTGCTTGTGCATCCCTATGCATCCAATGCCCAGGATTTCGAGGAATGGCTGCAACAGGAGCAACGCCAGTTTGAGGATTACAGGGCCGAACAGAACCTCGCTTTTGCCGAAATGCTAAGGGAGCAGTGGGAGGTGATGCAAAGCAGCACCCCCGATTCCCAGCTCGAAGAGGAAAAACCGACCGTCATTCCGGTTGCAGAACCGGAACCGGAGCCAAGAACAGAACCAGAAGCAGAAGCAGAACCAGAAGCAGAAGCAGAGCCAGAGCCAGAATCACTTCCGCCTCCGGTCCCACAGCCCTATCCGGTCCCGAAACCCGAGCCGGCGCCATCAGTGTCGAAACCGAAACCAAAAACCGAACAACCGAAAAGTCCACAACCACATTACTCTCCTTCTCATTCCGTATCAACTCCGACGGCCCATCCATCCCAACCCACCATCCCTGTAACTTTCTTCGGACTTCCACTGGATGTACCCTGTGATCCCGCTCTCTCTCAGATCAACGCCGGCAACACCTATGATGCGGAAACCATCGCTTCCATCTGGGAGGATATGAGCCGGACGGAGATCGAGCCGGCCGTCGACTATTACCTGGATGTCAGCGATCAGATACACATGAACGACTGGGCTCTGGCCCGCATGGTCTTCTCTGCCGGACAGGCCATCTACAACGGCGACCGTAACATGGCACGCCTTTACACCTGGTTCATGCTGATACAGAAAGGATACAGGGCGCGTGTCGGATTCAATGACGACGGGGTGATCCTGCTGCTCGCCACCGATACCCATCTCTTCGGTACTCCCTTTTTCCGGTTCGGAGAAAATCCATTTTTCATGGTCCATTTCGACAGGATTGAACCGCAACCGGCACAGATTTTCACCTACCGCTCCGATTTTCCCGCGGATCTGGCACCGCTGTCCATGCACCTTCCGGCCTCCCCCGGATTCCCGCCGGATTACCTCAGCCGGGAGCTCGGTTTCACATTTCAGGGCAAAGAAATCCGGCTGACCGTTGATGTGGACCGCAACCTGGTTTCCTTCTATGAATTTTTCCCGCAGACCGAACTGGAGGTCTACTTCGACGCCCCGGTAACGTCCGCCACGGCTTCCGGGCTCATCGACGCGCTGGAACCGCACCTTGAGGACCTCTCGGAAGTGGATGCCGTTCACCTTCTTCTGCGCTTCGTACAGACCGCTTTTGGCTACAAAATCGACCCGGATCACTTCGGCCGGGAAAAACCGCTCTTTCCCGAGGAAACCCTATATTACAACTACTCGGACTGCGAGGACCGGGCCGTCCTCTTCCGATTCCTGGTGCGTGAACTTACCAGGCTGGATGTGGTCGGTCTGCGCTACCCGGGTCATATTGCCACCGCCGTGCATTTCAATGAACCGCTGGATGGTGATACCGTGGATGTCGACGGCCGGACCTACCATGTCTGTGACCCGACCTATATCCATGCCGCACCGGGAATGGCCATGAGCCGGTTTAAATACACCCAACCCGTCATTTTTTCCATCGGAAGGTAATCCATCCATGCACCTGCTCAAACCATTCCTTTTTTTCCATCTCATTCTTCCCGTTTCATCCCCTTGTTTCTTTCTCTCTCTGCTTCATTGTCTCTGTTTCCTCCCGTACCGTACATTCAGCCATTGTCATTGTAATTGCCTTTTTCTGATCCCGAACCCTGTCATCCCGCCCCATATACCCGAAAAGCATGAACCGATCCGATAAACCCGCAGGGAATCCACTCTGGAGCAACGTATTCCAGTCCCTCATCAAACAGAAAGACCAGAGTCGCATCAACCAGATCGTGGATATTCCCATCTTCCAGGACCTGAGCCGGCGCGAGCTGCGGACCGTATCCGAAATGCTCTACGACCGCTCTTATGAGAGCGGGGAAGATATCTTTCTGACAGATCAGCCTGGTGCTGCGATGTTCATCATCACCTCCGGACGTGTCCGTATCATGCTGGAGGGCTCCGGCGATACCCCCGATACCACACTGGCTGAACTGGGAGAGGGTGATTTTTTCGGTGAAATTGCCCTGCTGGACAGTTCCCCCCGGTCCGCCACGGCACGGGCCGCAACCAAAACCGAACTGCTCGCCATTTTCCGCGCCGACCTGGACAAACTGATGATGAACGAACCCTACATAGCCGCCCGCATCATGAAGCAACTGGCCATCGTCATCGGCATGCGGCTCAAGGAAACCAACAAACAAGTCGCCGGGCTGTCGCAATGATACGCAACCTGAAAAACGATCCGTCGACGCGGACGGTCCGCTCCCGTGTCTTTTACTCGATCGCCGTCCTCGTAGGCGGGGCCGCAATTATCTACCTGGCCTTTGCTCTGAGCACGCTGATCCTCCCCGTCCTTCTCGGCATCGTAGCCGCCTACATCTGCCAGCCGCTGCTCAGCCTGATGTACCGCAACGGGATATCCCGGGGCACCAGTACCCTCATCCTTTTCGGAGGCTTCCTGATTATCCTGCTGTTGCTGGGCCGTTACGTAATCGGCCTCGTGCCCGGTGAATTTGAACAGCTCGAACTCCGCGCATCCATCCAGCAGAATATCAACGACCGGTACCAGAATTACATGGGCCTGGACGACGACCTCCACAATGGAAATGTGGTCCATGACTTCGCCGGCCCCGAACTCGATCCGCTGATGGATACCTTCAACGAATGGCTTTTCCTCTCCGAGTCCAATCAGGAGAAGCTGCGGGAATGGGCGGCCCTGCAGGACGAACAGACCCGCTCGCGCATCCACCATCTGCTGGACCGCATGACCGCCCTGCGTCTCTATGCCGACCCTGAAATCCTGCTCTCCGAACGAATCTCCTTCATAGAAGAGGACCCCGGGGAGGAGGAAAACGGGGAGGATGGGTCCCTGCTTCTCAGCGTACTGAACATCCTCTCACTGTGGCTGGTAATGCCTGTCATGTTCCTCTTTTTCCTGGTGGATAACGGCCAGATGCGACGCGGGATCGTGGCCATCGTTCCCAATACCTACTTCGAAATGGTGCTCACGGTAATGGAGAACGTGGACCAGGCCATCGGCAACTACCTGCGCGGGACGCTTATAGAGACCCTGCTCATGACCGCCACGATCTGGATCCTGCTGGCCGTGATCGGATTTGACCTGGGCATCAGCTTTATCCTTGGCCTGATATCCGGCATTGCCAACGCCATCCCCATTTTCGGCATGTTCATCGGTGTCGGCATCTGCATCATCTATGCACTGATGCTGAATGACGTAACAGCGCTCATCCCCTGGGTCACGGTCGAGAACCTGATCCTTTGGGTCGTTGCAGTGCATCTGCTGGCCCAGGGCATCGACAATGCCGTGTTCAAGCCGTTCGTACTCGGCAAAGCCGTGGCACTGCATCCGATTGTCGTATTCCTCGGCGCCATCGTGGGTTCCATCCTGTTCGGATTCGCAGGCCTGCTCTTCGCCATCCCGGCCATCGTCATCCTCAAGGAGATCACCGGCACGTTCTACCACCAGCTGAAAGCCTATTTCCTCATTTATTGAACCCGGCTCTGCTAATCCCTGATCTGCGTATCTGTATCCGGTGCGACCCCTTCACCGATGGCCGTCCCGCCCATGCGTGGATCGGCACCACCATGCCATCGACCGTTTCCCGTAACCGGAGCGGGTGCTTCATCCACCCGTCTTTCCATGCCATGGATACCGCTTTGCAGAAGCCGCACCCGCACGCGGTGTCCCAACCCTTCAAGCGCCACGGCGTGATCGGCCCAGACCGTTCCCTGCTCCAGCTCAAGGTACCGGCCCCGGTGAAGGAAGTTAGGCATGGCAATGGCCTCCTGGAGGGACAAGTTCCAGTCGAGCACCCCGATCAGCGTCTTCACGACATACCCTATAATTCGGCTGCCGCCCCGTGAGCCGACTACCATCCGCAGTTCCCCATTCCGGTCAAAAACCATGATGGGAGCCATGGAGCTCCGGGGACGCTTGCCGGGCTCTACAGCATTGGGTGAATGGAACCCGTTGCGGTCGGGCCGGAACGTAAAATCGGTGAGTTGGTTGTTCAACAGGAACCCGGCGGTCATGATGCGGCTGCCAAACGGCGCCTCGATGGAGGTGGTCATGGCCACGGCGTTGCCGTCTTTGTCCACGATTGAAATATGGGAAGTGCCGGTTGTTTCCTGTTCGTATGGTATTTGCTCGTTTTGTATTCCTCGCTCATACTGCATTTCTTGTCCATACTGCATTTCTTGTCCATACCGCATTTCTTGTCCATACCGCATTTCTTGATCGTATGACAGCGATGCCGATGGAGTCGCACCGGTCGTATTCGGCAGCTCCTTATGACCCCCGGCTTTATACGGGATGCCCGGATTCGCCTCCTCCAGGGCACGGGCGGTGTCGATCCAGGCGGCTCTGAGCGCCAGATAAGACGGCTCCAACAATTCCCCCTGGGGCACATCGGAAAAATCCGGATCACCAATGTAGGCGGACCGGTCCGCAAAGGCAAGCCGGCTGGCTTCAGCGATCAGGTGGATGGCCTGCGGATCCCCCGGAGCCAATGCCGGAAGATCGAAATGCTCGAGGATGCCAAGGATCTGCAGCAGGGTGATGCCGCCGGATGACGGGGCCGGGATCCCGCAAACGGACCAGCCACGGTAGGGACGGCAGAGCGCATCCCTGACAACAGGACGGTAACGGTCGAAATCATCACGGGTCAGGTCGCTCCTGCCCGGCCACCTTCCGGCCGCTGCAGCGATGATGCTGTCGGTAAGCGCGCCCCGGTAGAACAGGTCCGGCCCCTGCCGGGCAATCTCACGGAACGTGTTTGCCAGGGCAGGATTCCTCAGGACAGGTTCCTCTTCCCTGCGCGGCCGCACCAAATGGCGGCGCAGGTCACTAAACAGCCACAGGGATGGATCGGCATCGATCTGCCGCCGGAGCTGGTCCGGCATGGGTACACCTTCTTCAGCAAGAACGATGGCCGTATCAAACAGCTCTTCCCACGCCAGCTCTCCCCTTTCACTGTGGACCTGGTGGAGCATGGCCAGTGTCCCGGGTACTCCAACGGCAAGTCCGGTTGGCACAGCTGCCCACAGCGGCAGCGGCCAGTTGCCGACCATGAACCGGTCCGGTCCGGCCGCCTGCGGAGCAACCTCCCGTCCGTCATATACGGCCATGTTCCCGCTCGCACCGTCACGGTAGAGCATGAAAGCCCCGCCCCCGATTCCGCTTTCCGGCGGTTCCACCACATTCAGCACCAGCTGCACAGCTACGGCGGCATCAATCGCGTTCCCGCCCCTGTCGAGCACCGACAACCCGGCTTCGACGGCCCGCGGATGTGCGGCCGATATCATTGCCCCGTCGGAGATGGCAGCATCGCTCTGCCCGGGCTCCCAGTGCGGATCGGGATCATAGGTCCGCCCGCATCCTCCCGATAATACAGCCAGAACAAGCAGCAGTACCAAAACAGGCGGCGGATGATGCAGGTCATTTCGTGCCGATACATGTAAAAAACTCAGTCGGGTAGCAATAATGCGATCGGTCATGGTCTGAAAAATGTTATAAGTGTCCCGTGGAAGCCGGAAACACGACTCCCATCTGTCTGTTATTATGAATATATTCCAAAATCTATGGATAAGACATTCCTGCATAAACTTTTTGAGGATCACCGCAATGCGGCGAGCTGCCCTTCGCCCGTCCTGGTCGTGGCTTTTTTCAACAAGCTGCTCGGTTTTCTGTTTCCGGAATTCAGTAATACCCGGTTCAGGTCGGCAGACGAACTTCAGCAGCTGAGCGATGAAATGAAGGAAGAATTCTGCCAGATCCTGCGGAAATGTTCCGAATGCAAAAATGCCAATGTGGAAGAGGTGACCCGCAAATTCTGGACGGCGATCCCCGGTATCAGGGAAATGCTTGAACTGGATGTGCAAGCCATCTACGAAGGGGATCCAGCCGCCAAAAGCCGTACCGAGGTAGTGCGGACCTATCCCGGTTTCTACGCCATCACATCCTACCGCATCGCCCATTTCCTTTATGGCGAGGGTTACCGGCTGCTGGCCCGCATGATCACCGAAAATGCCCACAGTCACACCGGCATCGACATCCATCCGGGAGCCCGAATCGGCCGTCATTTCTGCATTGACCACGGCACGGGCATCGTTATCGGCCAGACCACCGAGATCCATGACCATGTCAAGATATATCAGGGTGTTACGCTCGGCGCTCTGAGTGTGCGCAAGGAAGATGCTGCGATCAAGCGTCACCCCACCATAGAGGAATATGCCGTGATCTACGCCGGGGCAACCATCCTGGGAGGCACTACCGTCATCGGCAAGCACAGCATCATCGGCGGCAGTGTCTGGCTTACTTCGAGTGTGCCGCCATGGTCGCGCATCACCTATATCGCCCACCAGGAAAGCCGGAAGGAAGAAAAAGAATCGCACCACGAGTTAAGTCAACAGCCATGACACTGGAAGATCTTATCGGCAACACGCCCATCGTCCGCCTGCAGCACATCCCTGAATCACCCGATGTGGCCATCTATTGCAAGCTGGAAGGACGCAATCCCGGAGGCAGCGTGAAGGACCGGGCCGCCTACGGCATGATATCCGCCGCGCTGGAACGCGGGGACATCAAGGCGGGGGACAAACTGGTCGAGGCCACCAGCGGCAACACGGGTATCGCCCTGGCGATGATAGCCCGGCTGAAGGACTTGGAGATGACCCTCGTAATGCCGGAAAATTCCACACAGGAGCGCATTCAGACCATGCGCGCCTACGGAGCGGAGGTCATCCTCACCCCGGCGGAAAAGACCATCGAATACTCGCGGACCCTCGCCGAGGAAATGGCATCTGGCGGGGATTACTACCTGCTGAACCAGTTCGCCAACCCGGACAACTCCCGAATGCACTATCGCACCACCGGACCGGAAATATGGAGGGATACGGGTGGCAAGATCACCCATTTTGTGTCATCGATGGGCACGACCGGCACCATCATGGGCGTTTCCCGGTACCTCAAGGAACAGAATCCGGATGTCCGGATCGTCGGTGTGCAACCGACCGAGGGCTCGCAGATACCCGGGATCCGGCGCTGGTCGCCGGAGTTCCTGCCGGAGATATTCGAGGCGGAACGCGTGGACCGCACCATCGACGTAAGCCAGGATGAAGCCACGCAGATGACCCGTCGAATGGCACGGGAAGAAGCCATTTTTGCCGGAATGAGCAGCGGCGGCGGCCTGGCGGCGGCCCTGAAACTGGCTCGCCAGCTGGAAAACGGACTGATCGTCTGCATTGCCTGCGATATCGGCGACCGGTACCTCAGCTCACCCCTTTTTGAACAGATATAGGATGTGAGGGGATAGGATAGGATAGGATAGGATAGGATAGGATAGGATAGGATAGGATGGGATAGGAGGGGATAGAAAAGAAAAGGAACAAGAAAGCACTGAAATCTTTTCCCGAATCTGTTATTTTGAGAACGACTCATTGAATTGGTTGCAAGAGCCAGACATCAATAACCTGGCAGCTGCAACCTGGCAGCCAAAAACTGAGAGCAACAACCTGGCAGCCACTACTTTTACAGGCACACATACTTCAGGGACACACACATATAAGTGGAATTGTTATGAAAACCAAGCTACCGATCCGGTGCAACCACCGATTTACCGTCCGTTTTATCCCCCGTTTCACCACCGCCGTTATTCTTACCCTTGTTTCGCTGATGCTGCTGCATTTTTCGAAACCGGAAACAGCCTTTTCGGCCGACACCACCCGCACCCGGGTCGCTCCCGGTTTCTTTTTTACCCAGATCGAGGATCCATCGGTGCCCATTCGCATATCCGCGCTGGAAATCAATATCTCCCGGCCGAATGTCACCATCCGCAACACCCTTTCCAACAACCGTCTGGGCAGCGCCTTTTCCAACACCCGATCCATGGCCCGCGAATACCACAGCGAAGACCACCAGGTCATCGGCGCACTGAACGGGGACTATTTCGGTATCTCGGATGCTTCCAATCCCTACACCTATGTCCGCAACCTGATGATCAAGGACAATGAGTATGTGATAGGCAAGAATTATTCCCGGAGCCAGTTCGGCATGACCACCGACGGCACACCTTTTGTCAGCATGTTCAGTTTTGCCGGACAGGCCGAGCTCCCCAACGGCGTATTGATCCCGATCCATGCCGTCAACCAGGAGCGCAATCCGGGCCGGGCGGTGCTGTACAACCACTATTTCGGATTCGACACCCGTACCGATGAAAACGGGGTCGAAGTGAAGCTGGAACTGCTGGACGAGATGCAGGTAGGCAAGCCACTGCGCTTCGTCGCCCGTGAGATGGAGATCGAGGAAGGATCCATGGAGATTCCCGGCCGTGAATTCTATATCCTGTCAGCGCACGGTCCGCTGGGTTCCTCCCTCGCCGACACCCTGGCCATCGGCGATACCCTTCTGGTCAATATGGGCTTCAACGAGAAGATCACCGGCTCGATCCTCGCCGATACGCTCGGTTACACTTTCAACGGCCGGAATATCGGCCGATCAACGGATTTCATGGTGCTTTATGACCGGTGGAGAGGCAACAGCACCGGCACCAACGAATTTGGCAAAGAGATCCTTCTCCAGCCCATTGGTGAGTTGACATATAACGGCCTCTCCGAGCTGGTGGTGATCAAGGAGGAAGACGGTATCGGCGATATGGAAATCCCGCTGGGACATGTAGTTGCCTCGGGACACGGCGATGCGCGGGATTTTCTGCGGGAAAATATCTCGGTCGGCGATACCGTACGGCTCGACCTGCAAAGTGATTCCATTGAAGGCCAGGTGGCACAGCTTATGGGCGGTGGTCCGCGCCTGATCACCGACGGGGAACTGCCACCCACGTTCGATGGACTGGAAGGATTTCAGTATAGTCACAGTATGTACCGGCACCCACGCTCGGCTGTCGGCATCAGTGAGGATGAAAGCCGCATCTGGTTCGTGGTGATCGACGGACGGCAGACCGCCAGCCGCGGGGCGACCATGATGGAAACAGCCCGGATCATGAAAGACCTGGGCGCCTGGAATGCCGTTAACCTGGACGGTGGCGGCTCCAGTACGTTGATCGTAAATGACGAATGGGTCCATCGCCCCACCGATTCCGACTGGATGCGCACCGTAGCCAGCGCACTCATCGCCATTTCCGAGCCCTACGACGGTGAGGAGTTCGGATATATCCGCATCAGTCCGGAAGAAAAAGTGGTTGAGGTCGGAGAAAACTTCCATTTCAACATCGCAGGCTTCGACCGGTGGAACGACCCGTACGAAATATCCATGGATGATGTGACCTGGGAAATCTTGGGACTGGATGCCGAGTTGGGTCGCGGCGGGTTCCTGGCCCTGGATATCAGTGAAGGGTATATCGTGGCGCACTATGAGCACGAAGACACCGGTACCGTCACCGATACCGCCCAGGTCTCCATTGTGGATGAGGTTTCGGTGGATGACGAGCCGAACCTTCCGGAGCGATATCAACTGGCACAGAACTACCCAAACCCGTTCAATCCAGACACCCGGATCCGGTTTGATCTGCCGGAACAGGCCCATGTGCGGCTTACCGTCTACGATATCCTGGGCCGGCCGATCCGTGTGCTGGTCAGCGAAGAGCGGCAGCCGGGCACCTACAACATTACTTTCGACGCGACCGGACTGGCTTCGGGAACGTATATCTATGAACTTTCGGCAGGGGATTACATCCGGAGAAAGAAGATGATGCTTATCAAGTGATCCGGGATCCATCAGGTGATTCAAGGTCCATCAGGTGATACGGGATAAGCGAGTGCTCATCCCGCCAGAATCATCTCCGTTTTTCTCTGGAAAAATGCTTATATTTATAAGTTTGCAACATATCAGTCCGATCACCGATTTTCCCTATGTCCAACAGGCGAAAAATCAGGGAGACCGTCATGCAGGGCGTTTATGCCCTGTCGGTCGGCGACCAGTCCCTGACACATGTTCTTGATACCATCATTAAACCCGAATTCCGTGAGGATGCCTTCAGCCGCGACTTCGCCGAACGCCTCTTCCTGCGGACCGTAGACTATCGCGGCGACACCGACGAGATCATCCGTAACCATATCGCCAACTGGGAAATCGAACGTCTGGCTGCCATAGACCGTATCATCCTCCAGATGGCCATCACCGAAATTCGAACCTTCGAGGATATCCCCACCAAGGTCACCATCAACGAAGCCATTGAAATCGCCAAGAAATTTTCCACCGCACGGTCGGGCCGTTTTGTTAATGGCATCCTGGACGCAGTCGTAGCTACCCTGGACAAACAGGGCACCCTGAACAAACAGGGTCGCGGTCTAGTGGATGTCCCGGCCAGAAGGAAAAAACGCGACACTCACGAAACGGACGATGCTGAAACCGGAGCAATTGTCTCCGGCACCGGTTCTCACGTTCCCGATCCTGATCCTGATACTGACTCCGATGCCGGGCCCGGCACTTCCCATCCGTCCGACCCGGACAGCGAAACCAACACCGGGCAGAAACCGCCGAAGAAGCGCAGGATCAAGCGGCCTTCCCGGAAAAAGAATACATAGTAATCCTCTGCAGATCGAAAAGCGCAACGGAATTCTATCATGAGTCAGGAAAAGTATATCGCCATCGGTGATATCCATGGATGCGCCAGATCTCTGGATGCACTGCTTGAAAAAACCAGGCCCTATGCCGATCGCACCCACGTCTTCATCGGAGATTACATCGACCGCGGACCTGATTCCAGGGGAGTGATTGACCGGGTCAGGGATTTTGCGCAGGACCATCATTGCATCTTTCTGCGCGGCAATCATGAAGCGATGCTTCTGGATGCTGTCCGAACCGGCGACCGCACGCTGTGGCTCATCAATGGGGGGACGGAAACCCTGGAATCCTACCGGGCCGAGTCCACCGAAGAGTTGCCGGATGATCTCCTGCAATTTATTTCAGAAACAAAGTTTTGGCACAACACCCCGCAGTATCTGTTCATCCATGCCGGACTTGATTCCGATCAGCCTGTCGAAGAGCAGCTATCCTCGCCCCGGATCGAACATGCGGCCCTGTGGGAACGCGGCCATGTCCACCGGCCTGTGGTCTGGGAAAAAACCGTGGTATTCGGACACACACCTGTGAGGGAGCCGCTGATCGAAGACCGCAAAATAGCCATTGATACCGGCTGCGTGTTCACGGGAAACGGGTTCGGCAAGCTCACGGCCCTGCTGCTGCCGGAAAGGACCACCATCCAGCAGGAATATGCGGACTGAAACAACCAAAGTGATCGTTATAACCCTACCATGAGCTTGAAATGTGGAATCGTCGGTTTGCCCAACGTCGGCAAATCCAGTTTGTTCAATGCACTGAGCAATGCCGGGGCGGATGCGGCCAATTTTCCCTTCTGCACCATTGACCCCAATGTCGGCATCGTGCCCGTGCCGGACCGGCGCCTGGACCGTCTCGCCGAACTTGTCCGGCCCAAAGAAGTCACCCCTACCACCATTGAGTTTGTCGATATCGCAGGACTGGTCAAGGGGGCTTCCGAAGGCAAAGGCAAGGGCAATGCCTTTTTGTCGCACATCAGGGAGGTGGACCTTATAATCCATGTCGTACGGTGTTTTGAGGATGACGACGTGATCCATGTGGAACAGGGCATCGACCCGATCCGCGACATCGGCATCATCGACAGTGAACTCATGTTCAAGGACCTGGAAACCCTGGAGCGAAAGGAGGAGCGACTTCGCAAGATGGCCAAATCCGGCGACAAGACACTCCTGAACCACCTGCATCTTCTGGCCAGCCTGCGCGAGCACATAGAACAGGGTAAACCGGTCCGATCCTGGAAAGACTGGGATCCGGAACACCCCGCTTTCAGCGAACTCTTCATGCTCACCGCCAAAAACGTACTCTACCTGTGCAATGTGAATGAAAGCGATCTTCCCGATGCGGAAGGGAATCCGCATGTGATGGCCGTGCGGGAGCACGCCGAACAGGAAGGGGCCGAGACCGTTGTGGCCTGCGCCAAAATCGAAGCCGAAATTGCTGAACTTGACGAACAGGAAAAACGTGAATTCCTGGATTCGATGGGTCTGGAGGAATCCGGACTCAACCGGCTGATATCGGCTGCATACCGCAAACTCGGCCTCATCACTTTCTTTACCGTAGGACCGAAGCAGGTGCGGGCCTGGACCGTGCGCGAAGGGACCAAGGCTCCGCAAGCCGGCGGCGTCATCCACTCCGATTTCGAGCGGGGTTTCATCCGGGCGGAAACCATTGCCTTTGAGGATTTCGACCGGCTCGGTTCTGAAGCCGCTGCCCGGGAAGCCGGCAAGATGCGCTCCGAAGGGCGTGGCTACACTGTCAAGGATGGCGATATCCTGCTTTTCCGTTTCAACGTGTGACCGGAAAACAGGCCTTTCATATCTGACATGAATGCAAGTCCTGTTCCGGCGCACGGCAAGCATCTCAATGCGTCAACCGTTATATTAAAATGATGTACTTTTTTTTCGATCGATAAGTAAAACAGCAAACGATATTCATGCCCGAACAAAAACAAGACCGCAAAAACACCCAACTGACTTTTACTTTTCCCGACGGCAGCCAAAAAACGTTTGAATACGGTGTGACCGGACACGAGATCGCAAAATCAATTTCCGGCAGACTGGCCCGGGAGGCCCTCAGTCTCACCTTGGACAACACCGTGCTGGACCTTCACCGCCCGCTCACCAAGGGCGGAAAAATCAGCATCAACACCTGGGATGACGAGGACGGGAAGCTGGCGTTCTGGCATTCTTCAGCGCACGTGCTGGCCGAAGCTGTCGAAGCGCTCTATCCCGGTGTCAAACTCGGCATCGGTCCACCCATCGAACAGGGCTTCTACTACGACATAGATTTCGGTGACAGGACCATCGGCAATGAGGATCTGCCTGCCATTGAGGAAAAAATGCAGGAACTGGCGCGCCAGAAAAACCGGTTCGAACGTTTTGAGATCCCCAAACAAGAAGCGGTCGCACACTACAGGGAAAAACAGGATCCTTACAAGCTGGATTTGCTGGCCGGACTCGAAGACGGCACCATCAGTTTCTACAAACAGGGTAATTTTACCGATTTGTGCCGGGGTCCGCATATTCCCGATACGGGAGCCATCAAAGCCATCAAGTTGCTCAACACGGCCGGTGCCTACTGGCGAGGGGACGTAGACAGCAAGCAGCTGACCCGTATCTACGGCATCAGCTTTCCCAAAAAAAGCATGCTTGACGCCTTCCTGCACCAGATTGAGGAAGCCAAAAAACGGGATCACAAAAAACTCGGACCCCAGCTTGGCATCTACATGATCGATCGCATGGTCGGCAGCGGCCTGCCCATGTGGCTGCCCAATGGCACTATACTTCGTCGCACATTGGAGGCATTCCTCCGGGATGAACAGCTCAGGCGCGGATACCAGGAAGTCATCACCCCGCACATCGGCAACCTGGAGCTCTATCGCACCTCCGGCCACTATCCCTATTACAAGGATGCCCAGTTCGCCCCGATGCAGATCGATGATGAAGGCTACCTGCTCAAGCCCATGAACTGCCCGCACCACCACCGCATTTACGACAACGATATGCACAGCTATCGGGACCTGCCGGTGCGCCTGGCCGAATTCGGAACAGTCTACCGTTACGAGCAGTCCGGCGAGCTGAACGGACTCTCCCGGGTGCGCGGCTTCACACAGGACGATGCCCATATCTACTGTACCAACGACCAGCTAAAGGACGAGATCATCAACTGTATCGACCTCACGCAATTTGTATTTTCGACGTTCGATATGCCTGTGGACATCCGCTTGTCCTTCCGCGATGACGACGACAAAAAGTTCGGAGGGGAACGGGCGCTGTGGGAACGGGCCCAGCGCGAGATCAAGGAGGCCGCCGACGAAATGGGCCTGGATTACCGCATAGCCGAAGGTGAAGCCAGCTTCTACGGTCCCAAAATCGACTTCATCATTCACGATGCCCTGGGCAGGAAATGGCAGCTTGGCACCGTACAGGTCGACTACGTGATGCCCGAACGGTTCGATCTCACCTACGTCGGCTCCGACAACCAGAAACACCGGCCCGTGATCATCCACCGGGCTCCATTCGGTTCCATGGAACGTTTTACCAGCATCCTGATCGAGCACTTCGCCGGAAATTTCCCGGTCTGGCTGAGTCCGCAACAAGCCGTCATCATCCCCGTTTCCGATCAGTTCAACGACCTGGCCGAGAATTACAGGCAACAACTGACCGATGCGGGTATCCGCGTCAAAACCGATCTCCGGAGTGAACAGATCGGTGCAAAAATCCGTAATGCGGAAACGTCAAAGATACCCTACATGTTGATCGTAGGTGAGAAAGAAAAGTCCCAGGGCACCGTTTCGGTCAGAAAGCACAAAAAAGGTGATATGGGAAGCTTTAATTTTTCAGATTTTCTTTCGATAATTAGGCAAGAAGTGGATGAAAAGGCTTTGCCTGAGGCTAATTGAATGATATAATGCCCCCTTTTCATCATATACCATAAACAAATTGGAGAAACAACCATCGGAAAACGATTCAAAAGTCATCCTGTTCGCAGGTCAGTCCCCAAGGAGCGCGTAAACGAAAATATACGGGCTGATGTAGTACGCGTCATCAAGCCGGACAACGAACATGCCATCATCCCGGTCGATCAGGCCATTGAAATGGCCTATAAACTGAATCTCGATCTCGTCGAAGTGGCACCCAATGCCGATCCCCCGGTCTGCAAGATCATGGATCACGGCAAGTACCTGTTCGAAAAAAAGAAAAAGGAAAAAGAGGCAAAAAAGAAGCAGCACGTAGTCGTTCTGAAAGAGCTGCGGTTCCGCCCGCAGACCGATGATCACGACTATGAATTCAAAAAGCGCCATGCCGAAGAATTCCTCAAGGAAGGCAACAAGGTAAAGGCAACGGTCCAGTTCAAGGGCCGCGACATCATTTACAGTGATCAGGGCAAGAAATTGCTTGACCGGCTGGCGGCCGATCTGGAAGATCTCGGAAAGGTGGAAACCTCGGCCAAACTGGAAGGCAAAAGGATGTCGATGGTGCTGGCTCCGGTCAAAGGTCCCGGATCCTGACCGATCCGGCACTCAGATTCTTCAACCGGACAGTTGCCCCATAATCAGGTTGCTGCTTAAGAGCTTTTTTCATACATTTGGTACTTGCTAAATTTCAACCAATTTTTTTAGGGATACGCATGCCTAAAATGAAAACCGTCAGCGGCGCCAAAAAACGCTTCAAGACCACTGCCACCGGCAAACTGAAGCGCAAGAAGGCGTACGCCAGTCACATACTCACAAAAAAATCACCCAAGAGGAAGCGTAACCTGCGTACGGCAACATTGGTGGATAAAACCGATATTGCACGCATGCGCAGTCTGTTGCCCAATGCCTGATTTTTTTCCTACGAACCATTAATTTACTGAACAAATGCCACGATCGACCAATAATGTGGCTTCCCGTCGCCGTCGCAAAAGGGTGTTAAACCAGGCGAAAGGTTACTGGGGTGCAAGAAGCAGGGTCTACACTGTCGCCAAAAACGCAGTCGAGAAAGCCCTGCAATACCAGTACCGCGACAGGAGAGTCCGCAAAAGAGAATTCAGAAAACTCTGGATCGCCCGTATCAACGCCGCCGCCCGCCTCAATGGCACTACCTATTCCAAACTTATGGGAGCCATGAAATCCCATGAAATGGAAATCAACAGGAAAGTGCTCGCGGATATTGCGGTTCACGATTCCAAGGCTTTCTCGGCCGTTGTAGAGGCGGCCCAGAAGAAATCCTAACCCCGTTTCAACTCCAAAACCGGCTGTATCTCCCTGATGCTGCCGGTTTTTTTATGTCCGGGTGAGCCCAGACGCACCACTGCTTTTCCCGGGCAGGACTTATTCCTGCATTATTGTTATACTGTCTTGCTTTCGCCGGTAAGGGCCTCATCCATATCCGTTTTCGCGCCGACCATTACAGTACCGGTATCACTTATCGACTTACCTGCCGTCATGTCACAAACACACGATATTGAGAAAGTAAAAAACGATATTGCCGCCTTTGAACTGGAATCCGAAGAGGCCATAGAGTCCTTCCGCCTTACCTATCTGTCCCGTAAAGGCATCATAACGGAAATGCTCGCCGGCATCGGGAAGGCAGACCCTGAAGACCGGGCACGCCTGGGCAAGGAGCTCAACGAGCTCAAACAACTGGCCAGGAAACGTTTCGAGGAAGCCAAAGCGACCCTGGCTGCCGACACCTCGGCCAGGGTTTCGGCCACCGATGACCCCACTTTGCCGCCACCGCCGCTGCCTGTCGGATCCAACCATCCGCTTTCCCAGACCCTGGAGGAGATCAAGAACATATTCTACCGTCTCGGTTTCACGATTGCCGACGGCCCCGAACTCGAAGACGATTTCCACAATTTCACGGCCCTCAACTTCCCGCCGGAACATCCTGCCAGGGATATGCAGGACACGTTTTTTATCCGCAAGGATGAGCAGGATCCATCGCGGGATCTGGTGCTCCGGACCCATACCTCCCCGGTTCAGATACGCCTGATGAAGGAACAGAAGCCGCCGGTGCGCGCCATCATGCCGGGACGCGTATACCGCAATGAATCCATCACGGCCAAATCCTACTGCCTGTTCCATCAGGTGGAAGGACTCTATGTCGACAAGCATGTCAGCATGGCCGACCTCAAGCACACCCTGGTCACCTTTGCGGGACACCTGTTCGGCAAGGACCTGAAATACCGGATACGTCCGTCTTTCTTCCCGTTCACCGAACCCAGCCTGGAGATGGATATATGGTGGGAGACCGGCAGCCGTCCCGGCCAGTGGATGGAGATCCTGGGCGCCGGCATGGTCCACCCCAACGTCCTGAAAGCCGTGAACATCGATCCGGAGACCTGGACGGGCTTTGCCTTCGGAATGGGGGTCGAACGCATCACCATGTCCCGCTACGAAATCGACGACATTCGGCTCCTGTACGACAACGACATTCGCTTCCTTACGCAGTTTCCATAAACGGACGCAACCTCTGACATTATTACACCAACGACTACCGTATCCCGATGAAAGTTTCCTATAACTGGTTATCCCGATATCTCTCTGAAATACCCGATCCGCAGGAAACAGCGGAAAGACTCACCCTCACTGGCCTTGAGGTTGAGGAAATCGATCAGACCGAATCCCGGTTTGAAGGGATCGTAGTAGGGAAGGTGCTGGACGTGCAGCCGCACCCCGATGCCGACCGTCTGGTCATCTGCAAGGTCGATATCGGTCATGACATCCCCTCGCAGATCGTCTGCGGCGCACCCAATGTCGCCGCCGGACAGAATGTACCTGTGGCTACGGTGGGATCGGTGCTGCCCAAAGCCCTGCCCGACGGCTCTCCCTTCAAAATCCGAAAAGCCAAAATCCGCGGCCAAAAATCGGCCGGCATGATCTGCGCCGAGGACGAGCTGGGTCTGAGCGACGACCACAGCGGCATTATGGTGCTTGACGAACGGTACAATCCGGGCATACCGTTCACTGAAGTGACCGGTGAGAAACCGGACTCGGTATTTGAAATCGGACTCACACCCAATCGTCCGGATGCCACTTGCCATCTGGGTGTGGCGCGCGATCTGGCCGCCGTAACCGGAGCCGAATTGAAAAAGCCGCTCGGTGACCTCCCTGCTGTTTCTGAAAAACTGGACAAAGATACCATCCGTATCACCGACACCGACAAATGTCACCGCTATGTCGGCGTCGTCGTACGCGGGGTGACGATCGGCGAGTCCCCGCAATGGCTCAAGCAGCTGCTTTCGGCCATCGGCCTCCGACCGGTGAACAACGTGGTGGATATCACGAACTTTGTGCTGCATGAGCTTGGGCAGCCGCTGCACGCCTTTGACCTGCACCGCCTGGCCGGACAGAAGATCGATGTCCGGTCCTTCGACAAGGAAATCAAATTCACCACCCTGGACGATGTGGAGCGCGATGTACCAGCCGGCTCCCTTTTCATCTGCGACGCAGAGAAGCCGGTTGCACTGGCAGGCGTCATGGGCGGGGTCAATTCCGAGATATCCGAAGAGACAACCGACCTGCTGATCGAGTCTGCCTGGTTCGAACCTGTCGGCATCCGCAAGACATCACGCAGCCTGGCCCTCCAGACCGACTCCTCCTACCGTTTCGAGCGGGGTGTGGATCCGTCGATCACCAGAGATTCCGCTCTGCGATGTGCCGGACTTATTCTTGAGCTCTGCGGCGGTACGATCGGAGGAATGGCGGATGTCCACCCCGTCAAGGCCGAACCGGCCATCGTACCTCTGCGCCACAAGAGGCTGAATGCCATCGTGGGTGCCGAAATCGATGCCCACACGGTCACTGGAATCCTTGAGCGGCTCGGAATCAAACCCAAAGCAGGAGCAGGAGCAGAAGCCGAAATCAAAGCCAAATCCGGTTTGCAAACAAAGCCCAAAGCCGAAGCCAGGGCTAAATTCAATCCCGAACCTGAAGCCGAATTCGAAGCCGAAGCGGTCTCCGGTGGGGCGAAAAATAGTGGCACGGATGGCGGCATCGTTTGGAACTGTGTGGTGCCTACTTTCCGGCCCGATATCATCGAGGAAATCGACCTGATCGAGGAAGTGGCGCGCATCTTTGACTATAACAACATCCCCGATCCCGAGCGAATCACGATCGCCAACCCTGAACCGGTACCTTTTGATGAACAGTTCCGCGAAAAAGTGAGACAGTCCGCCGTAAACGCCGGACTGAGGGAAATTTACACCAACAGCCTGTTGCCTGAGCGATTCATGGATGCCCTGGGCGGGCGGGAGTTTGTTGTGCCCACACTGAACCCGATCACCAAAGATCAAGCGTTGCTGCGCACGGACCTGCTGTACGGCTTCCTCCGCTCAGCGGCCTACAATTTCAACCGGGGTGCTTCAGGGGTACGCTTTTTCGAGATCGGAAATATTTTCCGCAAGGACAAGAACGGAGGCACCTGGATCGAAGGGTTCCACGAAGCCACGCACCTGCACATCGGCATTGCCGGCCACACGCACGCCGATCACTGGAAAATGCCCGGAAGACCGTTTGATCTGTTTGATCTGAAGGCGCTGGTCGAAGCGGTGCTTGCTCGGCTGGGGATTCGCGAACACACCCGCTGGCAGCTGGTGGATGGCCACCTTGCGCTTGCCGCCGTTCAAAAAGGCGGTTCCGTGATCGGCAGGCTCACCCGGGTCAATGAGCAGTGGAAAAAGCAGACCGATGTGGAGGCAGATGCCTATTCGGCCGAACTGGATATCGGCCTGCTGCGCGATCTTGCCATCCGCTGGAGAAGCCGAACCTATCAACGTGTATCACGCTTTCCCTCTTTCGAATTCGACCTGGCCCTTGTGGTCGATAAACAGGTAGCGGCAGGAAACCTGGCCGAAGCAATGTTCCGTGTAGCAGGCTCCCGGCTTGTCAACGTAGACGTATTCGATGTCTTCGAAGGGGGATCACTGGAAAAACATCAAAAAAGCATTGCTTTTCGTCTGACGTTTCAGGATAATTCCAAAACATTGACCATTAAGGAAGTCGACCCCGTCATTCAGAAAATTTTGAAGCGGCTGGGAGACGACTTTTCTGCAGAATTGCGTTCATGAAATGATTGGCACCCGCCCTCCCGGGTTGATTCAGCAGTTGTTCGTTGTACCGGCAGTTTGCAGGCAGCATCACGTACGTTAATCTAAACGGAGTACGGAACAGTGAGTTACCACGACCAGCCATACTACAAGGAGTTTCGCGACCTGCTGACGAGGATACAGTCTGCAGTTGCCGAACTGAAAACAGAGAACAAGCGCCTGTCGGAAGAAAACCGTGAGTTCAGCCAGGAACTTACCGGTGTACGACGAAAGCTCTCCGAAGCGCAGAATGAAGTGGAACGGCTCAACGATGAACTGGAATCGGCATCAAAACCGGCATCAAAATCGTCCGTTCACCCCGCCGACGATTCCCTGGAGGACAAGGACCGCAGCCCCGGGGCGTCCCGTGCCGCCGATCTGTTCGACGGATTCGACGATAACGAGAAACGAATTCTCAGGCAGCAGATCCTTGATCTTATACAGCGGATCGACAGGCATCTGGACTCGGCCGGAACCCCCTGAATCTGGTACTTGCCATGAAATCGATCAAGGTTACCATACTGAGCAAGCAATATCCCCTCAAAATCAATGAGGGCGACGAGGAACTGATGCACCAAATAGCCGGTTATGTGGATCAGCGGTTCAACGATTTTCGGAAAGCCCTGCTGAATCAGTCGGAATCCACCATCATGGTGCTGGCCTCGCTGAGTATCGCCGAAGAGCTGTTCCTGGCCAACG
This sequence comes from Cyclonatronaceae bacterium, assembly GCA_046483675.1. GTDB lineage: Bacteria > Bacteroidota > Rhodothermia > Balneolales > Natronogracilivirgulaceae > SKNL01. The sequence goes on along the minus strand of JAWOCT010000084.1, from coordinate 7,026 downwards.
ACGGGAATGATCCATCGGACCAGGCCGGCGAACGCGCCATTTTTGACGATATCAACGGGTCACTACGGAAGATTTTGGATGAAATTGACGTGGAAAATTCCGATATTTAAAAAGTCTGATCAAAGATCGTTTTAAGCGCTTTTGAAGCAGGGTTAACATAAACAAGCACAACACTTAAAAAAAAGGGTGTTCAACTTCGTCCGGCAATGCCAGGCCTCATGTTACTCCGGTAAATAGTGGAAGGCAGACCCGGTGCGAGAGAGTACCCGCACTGTCAATGACGGTAGCTTGTCTTGTGCCTGCTTCATTAGCGTTTTTTTATTCTTTTTCATAACCACCTATAGCTGCAGGTTCTGCGTACTGCTTCCATGTCGAAACTACTCAAGCTTCTGTTCATCGGCGATATTGTCGGTTCCCCCGGTCTGTCACTGCTTGAGACCCTCCTTCCATCCCTGATCAGCAAATACGAATCAGATTTTGTCATTGCCAATGCTGAAAATTCCCATGAGGGCATGGGCATCAACGAAGAGATCATCCGCACCCTGTACGGGCTGGGTGTGCATGTCATCACCGGCGGCAACCACAGTTTTGCCAAGTGGAAGATCTATCCCTACATGAAAACCGATCCGCGACTGCTCAGGCCGCTCAACTATCCAAAGGGCGCGCATGGTTTCGGTTACGGCATCTATGACATTCCCGGTACAGACCACCGGATTGGAGTGGTCAACCTGCAGGGCCGTACGTATATGCAGCCGATCGACGATCCCTTCCGATCGGCCGACTGGGTACTTGAAAAGATCCGCGAAGAGACATCCATCTCCTTCATCGATTTCCATGCCGAGGCTACGGCCGAAAAAATGGCCTTCGCCTGGTATGTGGATGGCAGGACATCGGTGGTCGCCGGCACCCATACGCATATCCCGACCGCCGATGCCCGCCTGCTTCCAAAGGGAACAGGATACATAACCGATGTGGGCATGACCGGTCCCTTCCATTCCGTGATCGGCATGGACAAGGAAACCGCCATCAAGCGCTTCCTCATCCAGACCCCGCACAAATACAAAATGGCCAACGGTGACAACCGCATATGCGGACTCTTTACGGAAATCGAACCGGATACCGGGAAATGCCACCGGATCGAATCGGTCACCTTCCCTGCATTCGAAACCGGATCCAAATCGTGAGTACTGGCTCCCTTCTCCTGAAAGCCGAGAACATCCACAAGTCCTACACGGGCAAGGCCGAACCCGTGCATGTGCTGAAAGGGGTCGACATCCAGATAGGCCAGGATGACCTGATCGCCATCGTCGGTTCCAGCGGCTCCGGAAAAAGCACAATGCTCCACATCATCGGCGGACTCGACCGCCCGGACGAGGGCACCATCCGTTTTCGCGAGGCCGACCTGGCCCGGATGGATGACGTGACACTGGCCCGTTTTCGCAACCGCAACATCGGCTTTGTCTTCCAGTTTCACCACCTTCTGCCGGAATTCACGGCGCTGGAAAATGTGTTCATGCCCGGATTGATCGCCGGCAGATCCATGAACGATATCCGCAAGCGGGCCGAATATCTGCTGGAAGAAACCGGACTGGGCAACCGGATGGATCATCGACCTTCTGAGTTGTCTGGCGGAGAACAGCAACGCGTGGCCGTTGCCCGGGCGCTCATGAACGAGCCCGAGATCATCATGGCCGACGAACCTACAGGAAACCTGGACGAGGCCAACAGTGAAAAACTGCTTTCCGTGCTGATGGATCTGCGTAAAAAAGAGCACACGGCCATCGTCCTGATCACCCATGATCCCCGCATCGCCGACTTTACCTCCTCTGTCTATCAGCTGCACCACGGCAGACTGGAGCCCCCCGCTGCGGGCTGATTACCTGATTTTGTCATCTGGCAAAACAGTCATATATTTAGCACACTTTTACATATACTTTTATTTCAGGCACAGCAAACAAAATATGGCCAAGCGACTAACCAAAGAACAACTTGAAACGGATCCCCTTCTTACCAGTTACTACCTTTTCACCAGTTTCCTGAAGCGTAATCTAACCGCAGTCATCACAACAAGCGTGGTCGTTCTTCTGATCATCGGTGGCGGTCTGTATTATTATTTTTATACCGAAGCACAGGAAGCGGAAGCCCAGGAACTCCTGGTACTTGCAGAACAGGCCTTTCAACAAGGGGAGTACGAAACGGCGCTCTGGGGAGACGATGAGCAGCTTCGTTCAGGTCTGATCGATATCATCAACAACTACGGCCGTACCAATGCCGGTAACATGGCCCGCTACTACGCGGCGGTCTCCGAAGCGGAGCTTGGCAACTACGGTGAGGCCCTTACCTACATTGAGCGCTTCGATCCGCCTGAAGGCATCCTCGGGGTCGGACCTGTCTCCTTCCACGCTGTCGTCCTGGCGAATCAAGAGGAGTACAGTCACGCTGCCGACATCTTTGTGAAGGCGGCCGAATGGGACATCAACGAATCCACCACCCCCCAAAACCTGCTGAATGCCGCACAGGCAGCCATGGAAGCCGGCGAGACGGCCAAGGCTACGCGACTGGTCAACCGTATACTAAATGAATACGAGGACGCACAGGTCGCCGATCAGGCAAGAAGGCTCGAAGGCATACTCTCAGTCCGCAGCGTACAGTAAGTATCAATTTTACCGGTTAAAAAACGCGGACTTGTTGCAGCAGCTGCAATATCCGGCGCTCTGAGGGCAGATCTTTATTTTCTTAAAAAAAATGCAACAATATTGCAAGTCGTCCGTAACATTAGTAAGTGCAGTTGACGAAAGGCACTGCATGGACAGGACACAATAACTACATTGACCTCTAAGTTTTCAGCCCCGGACAGTGATTCTGTCCGGGGCTTCATTTTTTCAGGCTTGGATTATGCGTTTGTTCAGGCCGTGCTTATGCCTTTTTTCTGATTTCGCCCTTTCCCATATCCCCAAGCTGGATATTCAACGCCCTGATTGAAATCTGAATCTCCCAAATGGAAAGGGCCAGGGATGCCAGCAGGAAGAGCAAACTGGCGCCAAACATATACTTCGCCAGGAGCATGTAATCCTGAAACAGCAGCAACATGCACAGAGCCGACAGGAAAAGGCTGATCACCCCCAGGATCTGCATATCGCGTGTGAGCCGGGTCCGTAAACGAAGATTTTTTATCTGATACAAAAGTATGGCGTCACCGTCTTTCTGGTATCGGTCGTGCAGGCTGCGGATCAGCGTGGCCAGTGTCAGAAACCGATTGGTGTAAGCCAGAAGAAGCAGGGATATAGCCGGGAAAAGCAGAGCAGGGGTGGCGAGATCAAGAGCCATGAAACAATTTTTTAGTGTATATACAGATGCCGGGCAAACAAGGCGGAACAAAACGGACAGCGAAATTCGCATCCGCAAACCTCGCTGGTCGTGTATGATGCCCGGTACGACAAGATACTAACCTGTGCTCTGCATTGCAGCTGCAATACCGTTGATGCTTGAAAAAAGTGCGTGACGTACTTTCACCGAGGCAAGTTCCGGGTCACGGTTGCGTTGCATCAGTTCGATCTGAAGCAAATTGAGCACATCTGTATACGGATTCCGCAATGAGATGGATCGCTGGATGACCTTGTTATTGGACAGCAGTTCATCTTCGCAGGCGACCTGCAGCAGGGTCCGCTTCGCTTTTTCAAACTCCTCTGAGATCGTCTGGTGGTATCCGCCTTCCATCTGTCTGGAATAGCGTTCGGCTATATCCAGGTGAGCCCGCGCCAGCTCCCTTCGGCCATTGTCAATGACCGACCGGAAGAACCGTGACTCCCGGTACAGTTTGCGCATCCGTTCGAGTTCTTCCGGATGATCGCGGAGATAGGAATCGAGTGCCGACCCTGTCCCGTACCAGCCCGGCAGATTGTATCGCGTCTGGGTCCAGGCAAAAACCCATGGAATTGCCCGCAGGCTTTCAAAGTCGACCTCACTGCCTGATTTGCGAGAGACAGGACGCGAGGCGATGGGCAGCGCACTGATGAACTCGATCGGTGTGATGGCAGCATACCAGCGCCAAACCCCGTCTTCTCCCGTAAAATTCTGATACGCCTTCATCGAACGGTTCGAAGTCTCCTCCATCATCGCATAATCCCCTGAGTTCCTGTCGAAATCATGATCCGCTTTCCCATCCGTTCTGCCTGCCGTGCGCAACATGGCATTGACCATCTGCTCAAGGTGCTTTCGGGCGATCGTTGGCAGTGCATACCGAAATGAAATCACCTTCCCCTGCTCGCTGAAACGTATTTTCCCGTTGTGGCAAACCTTTGGCAGCCCGAGCACGGTCTGGTTTGAGCGCCCGCCTCCGCGACCGACGGTCCCGGCGCGGACCCACTCTATTGGTATCAACCCCAAATATAAAGGAAAAAAGAACATAGATGAACCGGACGAGCAAAAATACACGGACAGGTTCACCAGCTTTTTTCAAGATTACATTTTTCTTTTTCTGACCGGGCAGATATATTGGTCAACATGCGAATTTTGGCGGCTAAACAGCATCCAACCAACACAAACGACCCTTCAGAACAACATGATCAGCGAACCCACCATACTTTCAAAAAATATCGGATGGATCGAGGTAGTTTGTGGTGGCATGTTCAGTGGAAAGACCGAAGAGCTGATCCGCAGGGCGCGGAGGGCGCAGTTTGCCGGTCAGAGGGTGGTTATCGTCAAACCCGAGATCGACAAACGCTACGACGATGTCAAGGTGGTCTCCCACAACGCCACGGCCCTCCCGGGCGTGGTAGCCTCGACCGCTGACCAGATCGTGCTGCTCACCGGCAATGCGGAAGTGGTCTGCATCGATGAAGCCCAGTTTTTTGACACCCGCCTGGTGGATGTGGCCAATACCCTGGCCAACAGCGGAAAGCGCGTGATCATTGCGGGGCTGGATATGGATTTTGAAGGCAAACCATTTGAACCGATGCCCGAGATCCTTGCCATAGCGGAGTATGTAACCAAATTGCATGCTATATGCACCGAAAGCGGCATGCCGGCCCACTATTCCCAACGCGTCGTCCAGAGCGAGCAGCGTATCCTTGTAGGAGAGTCCGAAGCGTACGAACCCCGGGCACGGCACTGTTTCCGTCCCCCGGTCGATGCCCCGAAACGAAATAAAACTAAGGCATTCAACCAGTTAGATCAGAATTCCGAATCGGAAAAAGACCAGGGGCCGTCCGGCCGGGATCGTTCCGGTCCGGACCCGGACAGCCATACGAAAGGCACAAGCAATAAGAGGGGAAGCTTGTCAGGATAAAACACAAAAAATTCAGCACATCATGGATTTAACGGACTTACTCAGAGGGATCGTCGGAATGGCCTTCCTTATCGGACTTGCAACACTGTTCAGCAGCAACCGCCGCAACATCAACTGGCGTTTGGTCGGTATCGGGGTCGGCCTCCAGATCATCCTGGGGATCTTCATCCTCAAGGGCGAGGCGATGGCATCTTTCTTCTCGCCGCTGGGATGGCCCAAGGAAATCTTTGCGTTCATATCCTCCTTCTTTGTCGTTTTGCTGGATTTCACCACCGAAGGCGCGCAGTTTATCTTCGGTGATCTGGCACTGAGTCCCGGAATGGAGGGCAGCATGGGACACTTTTTCGCTTTCCAGGTGCTGCCCACCATCGTTTTCTTCGCTTCCATCACCACAATCCTGTACCACTATGGCATCCTGCAGGCCGTTGTCCAGGGTATGGCTACAGGCATGCGCAAGCTGCTGGGCACCTCCGGGGCCGAGACACTCAGTGTCACGGGCAATATCTTCATCGGCCAGACCGAGTCTCCCCTGCTCATCAAACCGTACATCGAGAAAATGACGCGGTCGGAACTGCTCACCGTCATGACCGGCGGTATGGCCACCATCGCCGGCGGGGTGATGGCCGCCTACATCCAGATGCTGGGGGACGCCTACGCTGTGGCAAATGAAGTGAGTCTATCTGTCGGACGACAGATGTTTGCCGAACAGCTGCTCGGCGCCAGCATCATGGCCGCACCCGCCGCCATCGTCCTGGCCAAGATAATCTATCCCGAATCCGACACCCCTGCCACCATGGGTTCCGTTGAGATCAAGGTCGAGAAAGCCGACGCCAACGGCATCGACGCCGCCTCCTCCGGAGCCGCCGAGGGACTCCGTCTTGCGCTGAACGTGGGAGGCATGCTCCTGGCTTTCATCGCTTTGCTGGCCATGATCAATTCCGTCTTCATGTGGTTTGGCGACACAGTCGGACTCGAACGCCTCTTCCCCGGATTCCAACTGACCATGCAGTCGCTCCTGGGGGTCATCTTCGCCCCGCTGGTGTACATTATCGGGGTTCCCTGGGTGGATGCGGTCACCGCCGGGTCCATGCTGGGCACCAAGATCGTGCTCACCGAATTCATCGCCTATTCCGACCTTTCCGAGTTCATCCGCTTGGAAACCCTTGATCCCAAAACCATCGCCATGGCCACATTCGCCCTGTGCGGTTTTGCCAACTTTGCCTCCATCGCCATCCAGATCGGCGGCATCGGCGGACTGGCTCCCTCGCGCAAGTCTGAGCTTGCCGAGTTTGGCATCAGAGCCGTTTTTGCCGGCACCATGGCCAACCTAATGTCCGCCACCATCGCAGGGGTCCTCTACTAATGCGGAACAGGCATTCCGACCCATACTAACCACCGGTCATCTGAAAGTAACAGATCATGGCTTAAAGGCCGGGGCACATCCACATCTTGAAGCTTTACGACGATAGCATTGGCCTCGGCGGGATTGATCCAGATTGGAAGATAGCGCTTACCTGTCTGTTCTTTCAGAAATACCACTCCCCCATAGTTCTCGGGGTTAATCCCCATACTTTCAATGATCGTCTCTATCATAACCATCCTCCCCATTTGCTTACTGGTTGACTTTTTTTGGCCATTTCCTCTGTGGTGCTAAGCCCAGCTACAACGGTCATCATTTCCCACTCCTCGCCTTATGGGCTTTATTTTTCGCCCTCCGGGCTTTTATCTGTTTTTGCTTC
>JAWOCT010000057.1:0-17354 GCA_046483675.1 Cyclonatronaceae bacterium | reverse complement strand
TGATGACGGCGGACCGAACGACATCGTCAAGAACTGCAAGAACGGGATCCTGGTGGATACGACTGACACCAAAGCCCTGGGAAATGCCATCAAATCCATCCTCATCGATCAGGAAAAATGGCGGGAATATTCCAACAGCGGGGTGACCGGGGTCCGCAAGCACTACTCCTGGACCGCCCATGGCGAATCGTTCCTTGATGAGGTGGACAACGTGATCGGCGACCATTCCAAATCCACAAAGATCCACGGCGTATCCGAAGCGCCGGGCTGGCGTTTTGCCGATCTGAACAAGATGCTCATCACGGATATCGACGATACCCTGATCGGTGATGATTATGCGCTCAGGGATTTCATTGAAGCAATGGAAAAAAATCGAAACAAGGTCGGTTTCGGTATTGCCACGGGACGGAGTCTGGAACTTGTGGAGGAAATCCTCAAAGAAAAAGACATACCTACCCCGGATGTTATCATTTCCTCGGTGGGCACCGAAATCTATTACGGCCCCGAACTTGAAAACCTGAGCATGGACTCGGGCTGGAGGGCACACATATCCTACCAATGGAAGCCGGATCGCATCAAGGAAGTGCTTGACCAATTCGATTTCCTGCGTCCCCAGAAGCGGGATGCTGAACGTGATTTCAAGATCAGCTACAACATGGACCCTAATGACGACCATCTGGCCCTGATCCATCAGAAACTGGTTGAAAACAAATTGCGGTACCAGCTGATCTATTCTCACGGGGCCTATCTGGACATCCTTCCGCAACGTGCCTCTAAGGGGCGTGCGATCAAGTACCTGGGCAACAAATGGGACATCACACCAGAAAACATCCTGGTAGCGGGAGATTCCGGCAACGACTACGAAATGCTGTACGGAAAACGGATGGCCGTGGTTGTAGGCAATCACAGTCCGGAAATCGAAAGTCTGCGCGGCAACCGTCGTGTCTATTTCGCCGACCGCAATTACGCTGCCGGCATCCTTGAAGGGATCCTGCACTACCGCTTCATGGACATATGAAATGTACATGACCGGGCCGGCGCCCGGACACACAGGCGCATGATTAAATACGGTCATGGCATTACATCTGACATTATAAATCGAAACATTTAAACAGATGAAACGGGCTTATTTAATGAACATCATGCGCCGCGTAACGCTCTGGTTACCGGCCTGAAGACGGTACATGTAGAGTCCGCTGGACTGTTCGGCAGCATCGAATGTTACAGTGTGAGACCCGGCCGGGACCATTTGGTCGACGAGTGTCCGGATATGTCGGCCGGTGACATCAAAGACTTCCAGTGTTACATGCATCTGTTCGGGCAACGTGTAGCCGATCCGTGTGGCGGGGTTGAACGGGTTCGGGTAGTTCTGTTCCAGACGTAAACGGTCCGGCACTTCCCGGAATCTGTCACCGGTCGACGTGTCGGTGGAAGTGGCATCCACGGTAATGTGGTTGAAACGCTGGTTGCCGTCTTGATTGCCGGGTTCGGCGCCTTCGCCCGTGGCACGAATGCGCAACGTGAAATCCGGATTCTCGTTAATTTCGTCCATTTCGGTGAAATCGAGCTCATGGAGAATGTAGTTCAATCCCACGCGGACCGAATCAAAACGCAGTCCATCGGTCCGGAAGGTGCTGCCATCCGTCGAGTAGCCAATCTGCTGGGCCTGGGCTCCATTGTCTGTGCGTTTGACGGCATAGCGGACTACCACGTTTTTGTAACCTGTCGTGGGCAGGCGTAGCAGGAAATCGCCGGTCGGGTTCCGAAGCCGCAGGGCCCGGTCGTCGTCTTCCTCATAGGGATGGCTCCGGGCATTTAGCGGAGTGGGCGCGTTAGCACGGTCCCACCGGGCGCCGTCATAGCGCAGCCATGCGCCTCCGACCGTACTGTTCCCGCCGACGATGCCGCCGGCGCTTATTTCAAGATTCGTGGGGAAGTCCACATCGTTGGGAATGTCATCGAACACCCAGTAATGTATGAGATTCCGGTGGATATCCGGCTCCAGAGCGTATCCATCCAGGGTGATGTTGTTGAAACGCTGATTCCCGCTCTCGTTATCAGGCCCGGAATTCTCTCCGGTCAGGGTGACGCGCACCTGGAAATCGGGATTGTTGCCGACCCCTTCGATGCCTGTAAAGTCCACTTCCACCAGATCGTGATAGAAACCGACATCGATAGCGGCCGTTTCGATACCCTCGGTCGTGAAGGTCTCTCCGCCATCAATGGAGTAGGCGATCCGCTGCTGGTGTGCTCCGCTTGATGTGCGCAAGACGGCATAACGCAGTACGACATCCCGGTATCCCGTGGTCGGCAGGTACATCGTGAGCGCACCGGCGGGATTGCGCAGGCGCAGCCCCCGGTCGTCTTCCTCCACATAGGGTTCTTCACGGGCATTGAGCGGGCTGGGCTCGTTTACACGGTCCCACCGGGCACCGTCGTATGCAAGAAAGGCGCCATAGATCCTGCTGGATACATTCAGCAATTCCGGATCGGTGGTGGAGAAATCCACGTCATTCGGGATCTCGTTGAAGTTCCAGTGATGGATGAGCACCTGCTCGGGAAGGGTTTGATCCGAAGCATAAGCAGCTGATACCGTAAAAAGTCCGGTTGCAACCGAGGCGAAGATGAGGATTGTGATCATGGTCAGAGCGGCCATCCGTCCCAAAACCGGCCCCGGGTTTCCATGCCGGTTGGCATCCCTTGCAGGGAGTATCGCTAATATCGATCGAAAAGGGGGATCGCAATTCATTTTGAAACGGGGTCAGTTCGCAGCCGGGCGGAATTCAGGAATGGGATGTCTAACCGTTGGTATACAATATCGGAACATAACGGGAAACAGTCGATATTTCAAGCCGGATCGGCTGTTCAGGCCTTTTTCTTGCGATCGTGGGGATTCAGGAATTTCTTGCGGACCCGGAAGCTTTTCGGGGTCACTTCCACCAGCTCATCGTCTTCGATGACTTCGAGGAACTGCTCCAGGCTGAGTTTTTTGGCGGTGGATAGTTTGACGGAATCGGCGCTTTGGGCGGCACGGTGGTTGGTCAGGTTCTTCTTCTTGACCACGTTGACGACCATGTCGTCGCCGCGGTTGCTGAATCCGACGACCTGGCCCATGTAGACCGGGTCGCCCGGTTCAATGATGAACTGGCCGCGGTCCTGCAGCCCTTCCAGGGCATAGTGGGTCACGTTTCCATTTTCGAGGGACACCAGCACCCCGTTGGTCCGGCCCGGGATCTCGCCCTTGTAGGGTTCGTAACTGTCGAACTGCTGGTGGATCATGGCCGTGCCGCGGGTCTCGGTAAGCACATCGCTGCGGAACCCGATGAGTCCGCGTGACGGCACGCGGAAATCCAGGCGGATCATGTCCATCTCGGTGGTCATGCCGCTCATGGTGCCTTTGCGACCCATCAGTATTTCGATGACGCGACTGCTGTACTGCTCGTCGACCGTGATCACTACCTCCTCGACCGGCTCGTGCAGCACGCCTTCGACCTCCTGCATGAGCACCTCCGGACGCGATACTGCGAATTCGTACCCTTCGCGGCGCATGGTTTCGATGAGGATGGCCAGCTGGAGCTCGCCACGGCCGGACACTTTGAAAACATCGGGGTTGCCGGTCATGTCGACCCGCAGCGAGACATTGGTGCGCAGCTCTTTAAGCAGGCGGTCCTTGATCATATTGGAGGTCACGTACTTGCCCTCAAGTCCGGCGAACGGCGAGTCGTTCACCCTGAAAAACATGGCGATGGTCGGCTTGTCGATGTCGTAGTAGGGCACCGGGGTCGGATCGCTTTCAGCCGTCAGCGAATCGCCGATATCGGTTTGTTCGTACCCGGCCAGTGCGATGACATCACCGGCCTCGCCGCGGTCCACCGGGATCTTTTCGAGTCCGGCATAGGTAAACAGCTTGGTGATGCGTGATTTTTCCTTGATTTCACCGTGACGGTTGACCAGCAGGATAGGCTGGTTGCGCTCGATACTGCCCTGTTCCACCCGTCCGATAGCGATGCGTCCGACATAGTCGTTCCATTCGACATTGGAAACCAGCATTTTGAAGGGTTTTTCGAGCGGTCGTTCCGGTTCGGTCACGTGATCGATGATCAGATCGAAGAGCGGTCCCAGATCTTCGTTGGTATCGGAAACCTCCCGGCGCGCCCACCCTTTCAGGCCCACGGCGTAGAGCAGCGGAAAATCGAGCTGTTCGTCTGAGGCGTCGAGGCTCACGAACAAGTCGAACACCTCATTGATCACATCATCCGGACGCGCGTCCTTGCGATCCATTTTGTTGATGACCACGATGGGCCGGTACCCCAATGCCAGCGACTTGCGCAGCACAAAACGGGTCTGCGGCAACGGGCCTTCGGCCGCATCCACCAGAAGGATGACCCCGTTAACCATCTTGAGGATACGCTCGACCTCCCCGCCGAAATCGGCGTGACCGGGCGTGTCCACGATGTTGATCTTGGTGCCGTTCCAAACGACGGCAGTGTTTTTGGCCATTATGGTGATGCCGCGCTCGCGCTCCAGAACATTGGAGTCCATAACGCGTTCGGCGACCTCCTGGTTTTCACGGAAGGTGCCGCTCTGACGCAGCATTTCATCGACCAGGGTGGTCTTGCCGTGGTCGACGTGCGCGATGATGGCGATGTTTCGGATGGATGGGTGCATGAAGGGGTCGTGAAAAATCCGGTTTTGATCGTAAATCTGCCGGACGAAAAGTGAAAGTAAAATAATCTTACAATATACGGATTTTTTTGATGAACAGCTATTATCATCCTGCAGTCCGTCATTTTTACGACCACCGGCCGAGAAGCAAAAAACAAAACGTAAGTTAACACGTAACAATATGTTACAAAGTAACTCCTGAAAGTATGGAACCTTATAGGGATGGATATATGAACATCCGCTCCGGTCCGGGCACTGCATATGATACAATAACCGCTCCGTTGTCCCGAAACCTTGAGATAGTCATCCTCAATGAACAGAACGACTGGCTTCAGGTCGAGGTGAAATTGACCGGATGGGTGGCCAGAAAATATGTAAAGAAGCTCTAATGCCAATTCCTTTTGCCATGAACAACACTGCAAGCACCTCACACAAGGCACCCGGTGAGTATTTCGATGAAACTTCTTTCAAGACGCTTTATGGCGGGGTTTTCGTCACCTGGGTAACAACAAGCATCTTTGTGGATATATTTGGATTAACCGATCCGAAAATACCGGGTCTTATCATTGCGCTACTGGTTGCCTTTATAGGTTTTTTCCTGTCAGAAAACCGGACGATAAGGAAACTTCTTGTCACACCCTTCAACGGCTTTCTGATATACCTTACCATCATGGGTGGCACATCTTTCTTTCCGGTACCTGAGCAATATGACGCTGGCGCGCTTCCGGCCGTAGCAGGTGAGGAAACCGGTATTAACGGAGAAGTAGCAGAGCAACCAGGGTTTGTACTTTTCCAGCCGTGGAACCCTGACCGGCAGCTGGTGGAGACAACACAGCAGCTAAAGGCCGAAAAGGAAAGTGCAAGACAACGGACCGAACAGCTGCAGGCTGAAAACCAGCAACTTGCGACATCGAAGCAAAATCTGGAAAACAAGGTTCAGCGATACGAGATCCGGCTGGATTCTACTCGGAATATTTTGCAGCAGATCCAGCTCTCACCGCAACAGCAGCAGACCATCATGCCGATGTTACAACTCGAATAGCTGAATTCACGGCCAAATTCGGGTTGCGCGTTGGTCGGCAGGATTGGTTAATTGCACCGTAGCCCGACAGCTTTACTTCACGAGCAGCATTTTTTGCGTGATTTGCCGCTCGCCGGCAACCAGGCGGTAGACGTACACACCCGAGGAAAGACGGGAGGCGTCGAAGGCAAAACTGTGCCGTCCGGCTCCGAGGATCCCGTTGGCCAGTTCGGCTACCCGGCGTCCCTGAATGTCATAAACAGCAAGCGACACCTGCTTTTGCCGGGGCAGTTCAAACGAAATGGTGGTGACGGGATTGAACGGGTTCGGATAGTTGGCAAGGTTGAAATCCTGCGGCACGTCGGAACCGTCAGCCAGATCGAAGGCCGAGGTCGGCAGGTGCTCATCCTTCATCTGCATGATGCGGGCGTAGGAATCCTCGATGGTCTGCCGCTCTATGATCCCCGCATCCACCTGCCCCTCCACGAAATCTACGATCTGCGGGACGAGCGGGTCGCCATCGTAGGTATTGGCACTGTACAGCAGGATGTCCATCCCGGCATTGATCGCCATCTTCACCGACTCAAAGAAGCCGTAATGGTTCTGTATGGCGCGCATGAACATCCCGTCGGATACGATCACGCCTCCGAAACCCAGTTCGTCGCGGATCTTCCCCTCGATGAACGCTCCGGAAAGCGTGGCGGGATGGTCCGGGTCGATATCCTCATGGTACAGGTGCCCGGGCATGATCATGCCCGAGTAACCCTGCGCAAGCAGCTGCTCGTAGGGTTCGAGTTCTTTTACTTTCCAGGTATCGGATATGTCGGTGAAACCAAGGTGGGAATCTTCGGTAGCGCTGCCGTGACCGGGGAAGTGCTTGAGTGCTGTAAGGATGTCCCGCTGCCTGAATTCATCGATAAACCATGATGCGTGATCGGTCACCACGGCCGGATCGTCTGAAAAACTGCGGTTGAGGTTTCCGATAGCCGGACTGTCGGGATTGATGTTCAGGTCCACCACCGGCGCCAGATTCAGGTTGATGCCGCCATCGCTTAGCCAGCCGGCCATGAGCGCCGCCTGGTCGCGTGTTGCCTGCTCGGAGTCCAGCTCGCCAAGGGCCTCGGCGGACAGTGTGCTGCTGTAGCCGGTGTTCTCGTTCAGCCGGGCGACATGTCCCCCCTCCTGGTCGATGGCGATGAAAATCGGCGTGGATGCATCCCGCCGGATATCGCCTGTGAGCTGGCGCAGACTGGCCGGACCGTCCACGTTGTAGGCAAACAGGATGACCCCGCCCAGGTTGTACTCGGTGATGTCGGAATAGAGACGGTCGGTCACCTCCGTACCGGGTCCGAATCCCACCAGCAGCATCTGCCCGATCATCTCGCGCAGACCGGGCTCGTCTGAATCTATGTGGTTGTTCTGGCCGGCCTGCACAGCACCGGGCTGAACAGAAAGGACAAGCAGGTAGGACAGGAGGACGGTTTTAAGAAGTGCGGACTTAGGCAGCACGGCATGATGAACAGCAGCATGCGGGAAAAAATGAAAACGCATAAAAAATGAAATACTGTTTGGATGTCTGATGGCCGAAAGGACAAAGATGGGACGAAACAACAAAGATGGGAATAGTATGTGAAGCCGGGATGTAGAGCGGCTTGCATTCACAAAAAAATACTATTTCATGAACAGCATCATGCGAGTTTCGATCCGGCCTGCGGCATGGATACGGTAAAGATATACACCGCTGGACAAATCACCGGCATCAAATGTAACGTCATGGCGTCCGGCCGCTGTGTGCCCGTCCACCAGCACCGCCACCTGCCTCCCGGTCACATCGAAAACCTCAAGGCGCACTTTCGAAGCTTCCGGCAGGGTGAAACCGATCTTCGTGGCCGGATTGAACGGATTCGGATAGTTCCCGGCAAGAATCGGATCGCCTGGACAAGTGGCAGGACCGTCGTTTGTGAATCGGTCCGCATCCTCCCGGGATGAAGTAAGCCGTGCCGGACGCGGGACCACCGCCGGTTCGGTATAATAGTCTTCCGCCAGATAATCACCCAGCTCATTGTCGTTCTTGCGAAGACCCTCGTAGAAAAAAAACGCCTCCCCGGCCACGCCTGCCTCGCGATTGGCGTCTATCATCTCACCCAGGAATTCCGGGCTGACGCGGTAGCTTCCGGTGTTCATCAGGATGCCGGCGAAGTAGATGTCGCGCCGGGCCGCCGGCAGAGCGGCAAGGGTTTTGTCCAGCTCGAACACGTAGTCGGTGATGTTGTAGCGATAAAGCTGCGGGACCAGGTGGTCGATGATGCCTTCGCTCGCCCAGGTCACCGGATCCTGCAGGTACTCGACATACGCCCAGGGATAGATGCTCGGACTCGATGCCACCAGCAGCTCCGGGTCAAAGGACAGCACCGAATCGCGCACATCCGCGTAAAACCGGTTGAGCTTATCCGCCCGCCAGCGCATCCATGACGCGTTTCGGTCATAGGTTGGCGGATCCGAACCGTCATGTTCCGAGCGGTAGACACCCACCGTGGCGTCATCATAGCCGCACTCGCGGGGCAGCGCCGGCATCCTGTCGGAAAACTCGATGCCGTCGACATCGTAGTTGCGCACCACCTCCATCACCAGTTCCAGCATGAACGCCTGAACATCCGGATTGATCCCGCTCATCCACTCGAAACCGTTTTTCTTGCAGATATCGCCACTGGGGTGCCGCGCGAGCCAGTCCGGGTAGCGCTGGCCTATGAACCCGCCCGTGGCCGGATTTCCACCCGAATAGTGCACCGCAAAGCCGTATTCGAACCAGGGATAGACCTCGATGCCGACCCGCCTCGCCTCGTGTATGATGACGGCAAGCGGATCGCGTCCGTCCATGCGCGGATCGATCGGACGGTCAAAGTAGCGGTCCATCACCTCGCTCGGGTACTGCGTATAGCCGGCATTCTGGACTACCGGGAGGATGGCATTAATGCCGATGCCGGCCAGGTAATCCATTGCCTCGGCGATGGCATCATCCGAGTACATGACGTCCGAGTCGACGTTGGTGATCTTGACGGCCCGCAGTTCCTCCAGAGGCTGCGCCACCGTCCGCCCCGGCCCCAACGATCCGTCAATCGGCATCCCCGGCATCATGGACATCCCCGGCATCATGAGACACATCGCCGCAAGCAGCACACGCTTCCCTGAAATCGCCATGCCGTTCCTCATCTCACTCCCCGTTCGTTTTCGGGCCTGTTTTCTGATTCAATTTCGGGTTTCTTTTCAGCAGGATCGGATTCATTTCAGGGCAGATCGGACTCGTTTTCGGGTGGATCGGGCCGAAGCACCAGATCGGCGACAATCGACAGATGATCGGAGGCCTGGCTGTCGACCACCTCCACCGTTGCCACCTCGAAATGCGGCGAATGCATGATGTAGTCAATACGGCGGTCAGGATTGTCGGCTGGAAACGTGTATCCCGGGTCGTCCTGATCGTCCTGCCCCTCCCATGCATCGCGGAGCATCGCGAACAGCGGATCGAGCTCCGATGCATCCGGACGCGCATTCAGGTCCCCGGCCAGTACCACAGGCGCATCCACCTGCTCTATGATCTCTATCATCTCCATGACCTGCGCCTGCCGGATAGCTGGATCTGCACGGTAATCCAGGTGCGTATTGTAGAAGTGCACGATGCCTCCGGGATACGGAATGGCGATCACCGGAAAACCGGGCAATTCACGGATCCCGGACGCATCCGGCTGTGTCGAGTGCCGCGTGAGCTGATGGTTCTGTGCATAGCGGATCGGCTCCTTGCTCAGGAATGCCAGCCCGTACTGCCGGTCCGGAACCCCCGCACCTTCCCGGTCAGGTGGCAGAGTGTAGATTTCGCCGTAGAAATAGTCCATGCCCAGCGCCTCCGCCAGGTACTTCGCCTGGTCCTCATAACCGCTTCGGATGCCCCAGTGCAGGTCCACTTCCTGCAGGGCCACGATGTCCGGGTCATGCTCCCGGATGACCCCGGCAATCGCACTGATATCGCCCTGTCCGGCCGCAATATTGTAACTCATGATGCGGATAACCGTCGGATCGGGTTCTTCCCGGCATGCGGTGACACTCAGAAGAAGCATTGCAAACGCTGCAAGCAGCAGAAGTACCGTCTTTTTCATGGTTCGCAAAGGAGGTTTTGAGGTGAAGGAAAAACACCGATAAGGTCTTGGTGAATATATGACGGCCAGGCTTCATCCAAAAGCGGAGCTTCTTCCGAAAAGATATTTCTGAATAGGTAGCGAAACCTGTAGATTTCCGCTATGATGTTATGGCGTTATGGCGTTATGGCGTTATGAAAGTATCAAGTATTCACCCTGGCATCTCTGTGATTGGCGGATTTCAAGATGAAATTTTTGATAACGCTATGGCGATTTGGTCCATTCGCGAAAAATTCGAGGCCACCAAGAATATGGGGTAAAGTTTGCGATTATTATTCCTTGCCAAACAAGGTCATGAAAAAAGTTTTGATCGCACTAGGTCTCTGCCTCTTGCAGACCATTTCCATTCAAAGCCGGCTATCCGCGCAGACCATCCGCGGCCAGGTAACCGACGCGGCAACCGGAGTGTCCATGCCCGGGGTGACGATAATCGTGCTGGATCAGGAGCCGGTACTGGGTACCACAACCGGCCTGGACGGCACATTCCGACTGGAGCGCGTTCCGGCGGGACGCCATACCCTGCGATTCACTTTTGTTGGATATGAACCCCATTACATCCGAAACCTGCTGGTCACATCCGCACGGGAGTCTGTCCTGGAAATCGCCATGCGCGAATCCGTTACCGAAATGGAAGAAGTGGTGGTCCGCCCAGACCGGCAGAAAGACCGGCCCATCAACTACATGGCCGTTTCCAGTTCCCGATTGATCAGCATGGAAGAGGCCTCCCGGTATGCCGGCGGCTTTGACGATCCGGCGGCACTGGCAACGGCTTTTGCCGGGGTTACAGGAAGCCTGTCGGACAATGCCGTTGTCATCCGGGGAAATGCACCGAAAGGGGTCCAGTGGCTCATGGAAGGCATGGAAATCCCCACGCCCAGCCATTTTGGCAATATCGTGACCATTGGCGGGGGCGGCATCACGGCGCTCAGTACCCACATGATCGCCGATTCCGACTTCTACACCGGCGCGTTTCCCGCCGAGTACGGGAATGCGCTTTCCGGTATCTTTGACCTTAATTTGCGCAGCGGAAACAACCGCCGGTACGAACATGCGGTCAAGGCAAGTACCATCGGCCTTGATTTCGCTTCGGAGGGTCCCGTTCCCGCCACCCAAGACGGCTCCTACCTGTTAAATTACCGCTATTCCACCTTTTCGCTGATCGGTCCGCTGCTTCCGGAGGATGCCGAAGGTATTCGCTACCAGAACCTGTCCTTCAAAATAAACATGCCAACGGGAAAGGCGGGGATCTTCAGCTTCTGGGGGATCGGGGCCGACGACTGGTCGGGCCAGTCCGTCGACGGTTTGGAACAGTCCATCAACGGTTCGCCCGAAAACTGGACCTTCAACCAGGACCGGGAGAACATCGAGAGTCCGACCCGGTTCGGGGCTGCCGGACTTCGGCACAAGATGATCCTGGGGGACCGTGCCTGGATCACGACATCCCTTGCCGCATCAGGAAACGGACTCAGGTACGAGCTGGACCGGTATACCGACGACGGGGGCTCACAATCCCCCCGCGAACACCTGAAAAGTGAAACCGGCAAGTTGTCATTGAAATCAGTGGTCAACACCCGGGTCACCGCCGGCCACACCAACCGCAGCGGAGTTACGGTCAGCCGGCTCGGATATCAACAGCAGATCCGGTTTTCTGAAAACCCCGGCACACCGCTGCAGCCCCTCACCGATGAATCCGGACACACCTTCCACTATCAGGCGTTCACCCAGTCCCGGCTGGACTTCCACCCGTTCACAATAACAGCCGGGGTCCATATCCAGCACTACGGATTGACGGGCAGCACCTCGTTCGAACCAAGGGCCGGATTGCAGTACCTTGCCGGCAAGAACCTGTTCAGTCTGTCGTACGGCCGGCACTCCCAGGCCGAACCTATACACCTCTATTTTGCCCATCCCGACAACCGGAACCTGTCATTGACACGGGCAGATCATTTCGTGGCGGGCTACAGCCGGATGCTCACCCCCCAACTGCGCCTGAATGTGGAGACGTATTACCAGTACCTGTCACACGTGCCCGTGATTCCCGATTCCAGCTTTTCCACCATTAACCTGGAGCTGGACTGGCTGGTGCGCAACCACATGACCGGCGACGGAGCAGGAAAAAACTACGGCATTGAATTGACGCTCGAACGCTACTTTTCCGATGGATGGTACGGCTTGCTGAGCAGCTCCCTTTTTGAGTCGAAATACCGGGGCGGGGATGATGTCTGGCGCGACTCCCGTTTCAACCGGAATCACGCGACGACCCTCCTTGCCGGAAAAGAGTGGGAGTTCCAGGGTGAAAAACGGGTGAGGATGCTTGGCATCAGCGGACAGATCAACGTGATGGGAGGAAGGCGGATCTCCCCGGTCGACGAAGCGCGTTCCCATGAACTCAGGGAGGTCAAGTACGATGAAACCCGGGCTTTCAGCCGGAAAGAGCCGCCGGTCCTGTATGCTCATATGACCGTGGAATACCGCTCGATTGCCCGCCGGTTCACCTCGGTTTGGAGCATGCAGCTGTTGAACCTGACCGGGTACAGGGAGTTTTACGGTTACCGCTACAACCTGCGGAAAAGCCGTATCGAGGAAGACCGGGAGATGATCATGATCCCGAACCTGGGCTATAAAATCGAGTTTTAGTACAGCGTGTTTTACTAGTTCGGGACCTGGGCGCATGCCGTGCCGCAATCCGGCATCAGCACTAAATTTTCGGTTTCTCCATAGCACCGAAACCGTTAGATTTCCGGACATTGAACCTGAAGAAATCACCATGGACCGACCATAAAACCAAGACCATGAAACACGCACTCGTCACCGGAAGCTCGCGCGGCATCGGCCTGGCCATTACCAGGAAACTGCTGGATACGGCCCCGGCCGGAACATCCTTATCAGCCAAAACATCCGGTTCAAGCGACCCACCCTGGAAAACCGATCCATCCGGCACGCCGTCCGCATCCACCCGGAACCCATCCTCCCACACCCCTTCCTCCACCCCAAACTTCCGCGTCACCGGCACCCGCCGCACGGCCGTCTTTCCCGATGATCTGGATCAGCACCCGCATTTCAGCGGGCTCACCGTGGACCTGGCCGAACAGTCCGCCATGGAACAGGTGCTGCGTCCACTGATGAACTGTGACCTGCCCGATGTGCTGATCAACAACGCCGGCATTTTCGAGGATGCCGATTTCGGGGTGGATGACGACCGGTGGCTTTCCGTCTGGGACCGCATCCTGACCGTCAACCTGCGCTCCTCCTCCCTGCTGAGCAAGTGGTTCGTCAATTTGCACCTGGACGCCGGCACCGAGGGCATCATCATCAACATCGCCTCGCGGGCCGCCTATCGCGGCGATACCCAGGAATACGCCGCCTATGCCGCGTCCAAGGGCGGGATGGCCGCATTCACCAAGAGCATGGCGCGCGATTTCAGCCGCAGGGGGATCGTGGCCTACACCGTGGCGCCGGGGTTCATCGAGACCGACATGGCGCGCGAGTCGGTGAAGACCTACGGCGAGGCGGCGCTCACGCAGGGGTCGGCGTTCGACAAGATCACCCAGCCCGAAGAGGTGGCCAACCTGGTCACATTCCTGGCCGGCGGCGGGGTGAAACACATGAGCGGATCCACCTTCCACATCAACGGCGGGTCGTATATGGTGTGAGCGGGGAGGCAAAAACCATCTAGCCTGACATTAAACATGGATTGCATGTGTTAGCATCATAATCCTGAACAACAGGACCCCGCAGGGACTGCCGTCGTACACGCCCACCTGACGGTTTCCAAACCTCCTCGTACCCCGTAGTAATTGTCAATATCAATCAGCGGTAATCTGACTGATAAAGTTCTTTGAGACACATGACAAAATAATACGCATTGCAGAGTAGAGTCCTTCCGGATTCATTGTTGATTTATAATTAAATACAAATAAACAATACGGCCTCTACTGATGAATGAAATTAAAAGTTATTTGAGATTGGATACAGGTATACTGCATGGTTGTTACAAGTTGGCGGCAGTTACTCTTATGTCCTTAATATTTTTTCCTTTTTTGTCTGCTTCGGCCATAAATGCACCTCCCGTAGCAAACGACGATACCTATACAATGCGACCGAACACGGAACTGGTTGTGGATGCCGAAAACGGCGTGCTGGCCAACGATTCCGATCCGGATGGAGATCCGATCAGCGTTCAAAGCTACTCATCACCGGAAAACGGAATATTTAGTCAGTTTGTCACGAATGGCTCGTTTACCTATATCCCCGATGAGGGATTTGTAGGTGTTGAAACTGTGTCTTACACAATCACCGATGGGTTTGAGAGGGTGTCCGCCACGCTCACCATTGAAGTAAACAATCAGCCACCCGTAGCAAACGACGATACCTATACAATGCGACCGAATACGGACCTGATTGTGGATGCCGAAAACGGCGTGCTGGCCAACGATTCTGATCCGGATGGAGATCCGATCAGCGTTCAAAGCTACTCATCACCTGAAAACGGAATATTTAGTTAGTTTGTCACGAATGGCTCGTTTACCTATATCCCCGATGAGGGATTTATAGGTGTTGAAACCGTTTCCTACACAATCACCGATGGGTTTGAGACGGCCTCGGCCACGCTCACCATTGAAGTCGAAACTGGAGCAAACGCACCTCCTGTTGTTGAAGATGATAGCTACAAAACGGAATTCAACACGTTATTAGTTGTTGAAGCTGCACTAGGGGTACTTTCAAACGACTCAGATCCGGATGGAGATGCTCTGGAAGTTATCTCATTTACAGCTGCGGGAAATGGAGATCTGACTATTGAAGCGGATGGGGCATTCACGTATCAGCCATACGATGGCTTTATAGGTGAAGAACTTGTCGCTTACACCGTATCTGATGGATCTCACACGGCGGAAGCATTGTTGACGATAGATGTTATAGACACGCCTCCTATGGCAGGAAATGGATGCGAAATGTATGATCCGATGCCGCTTTCAAGAGGGTTTGGCGGACAATGGATAGCACCACAGGATGAGCAGTCAGCAAGTTTTTATGTGCCCGCAAGTCGACGGGGTGGGGGTATTATTACAGCGACTCTAAGTGCGGGAAGTGAAGAAATCTCACCGAGACTTAGGGTGTGTCAAGATAGTAGCTGTGTCAGGGGAAGTATCGTTGGTGATACCGGCATTGAAGTAAATGAGGCAACGGTTAAGTTTCAGGCGGCAGGCGGGCAAGGGTATCATTTTGATATCCTTCAATTTGGTAACGCTCCGGAAGACGATTACCCTGTTGGATATTCATTATCCGTGAGCTATGAAGATAGAATTGATTGCTGGGAAATAAACAATACGGTAGAACAGGCGAAACAACTAAATGTCGGAGATACCATTAACGCCTATATGATAGAGGGATACAAAATGAATTTCCTTCAATCGAGTGAATATGCAGACTGGTACACCTTCGAATTGGAGGAGGAAGCCTTTATCGAGATCAATATGCCTCAACCAGCCGGGATGCACCTGATGAGAGTAAAATTGTTTGATGAACCAGATGAAAATGTAGCAACAGTACAGTTAGACGGGAAGCAAGAGAATAAAGGGCAACCATTTATAGCAACCACAACCAGGGCCAGGGCTCCGGGAACGTATTACCTGAGGGTAGGCGTGTTGCTTAGTGGAGATGGTGTAGTCAGCGGACCCGGCGATCAGCCAGATCACTGGAACCAGAAATATGAGATGAGCGTAACCGTCAATACTGTAACGTCAACAGGAGACGATAAACCGGCGCCCGAGAACTTTGTTCTGTCCCAAAACTATCCTAATCCTTTCAATCCAAGCACTACCATAGAATTTACCTTGCCACAGGCTGAAACGGTTCGCCTGGAAGTATTCAATTCAATTGGAAAACGTGTGGCGTTACTGATTGACAAGCAGCTGCCGGCGGGAAGTCACAGCATATCGTTTGATGCTTCCGATTTGCCGAGCGGTATATACATCTATCGGATTGAAGCAGGCCGGCTTGCGAAGCATAAAAAACTTACCCTGATTAAATAGCCTGTTTGAGAAGGAAAATGTCCCGCATGGGAGATAAGTCCATAAATTTATGGGACAAATGAAAAAAAAATCCGCTTAATGCATGCAAGGTTTGAATAGTCATAAAATACGAACGACCAATTGGAAAATTGTAACGCTATGAATGCCCCAAAAAAAATCCTGAACTATCGATCTTCAATGCAACGATTATTTTTATTGTTCTTTATCGCATTTCTACCCTGTGGTTTGTCCGCTCAAATTTATTATGGGGCGAATGAACAGCTTCTTGTTACGGATAATGCCGGAAATGATCCCACTTTATTTGTAGATGAGGAAATTTCGGGGCTCGCCATTGATACAACAAATGCTCTGCTCTTCTTTTCAAATTCGTCCAGATTTTCCAATCAGATGGTGGAAAAAATAAACCTGGACGGAACGGGACGTGAAATGATTTTGAGAGACAGAGATCTTAACGTAAACGATATTGCACCTAAAGGAATCGCATTGCATGAATCGGCTGGAAAAGTGTATATAGCAGATGGACTAAATGACGGCAAAATTCTGATAGTAAATTATGATGGCACCGATCCACAAATTCTTATTGAAGGAAAAGCTGAAGGTATCACTGACGGTATCACTGATGTAGCTATTGATACGATACATAATAAACTCTACTGGGGAAAGAGAGATGAGATAATGCGATCAAATCTGGACGGTACGGATGTAGAAATGGTAGCAGCCATTGATCGTATATCATACCTGGATGATGTTGCACTCAGGCCTTCTGTAGTTGTTGCAGATCCGGAAGGAGGCCTGCTCTATTGGGCCGATCCATCCAAGAAAAGAATAACGGTGACTGACCTTGATGGTTCTAATAAAACCTTGCTTATTAACACAAGTGGCGAACCCGAGGGATTGCAGCTCGATCTGAAAAATAAAAAAATATATTGGCTTGAAGATTTTCCGTTCAGTGGAACTGCCAAAGTAATGTATG
Source organism: Cyclonatronaceae bacterium (assembly GCA_046483675.1). Taxonomy (GTDB): domain Bacteria; phylum Bacteroidota; class Rhodothermia; order Balneolales; family Natronogracilivirgulaceae; genus SKNL01. The sequence continues at coordinate 476 of JAWOCT010000057.1, read as the reverse complement.
CGGATCTAAATGGCTCAAATGTCATTGAAATTGGATCGTACAGTTCTTCTTCGGTTTTTACAGGGCCAATGGTGATTAACAAACTGGAAATACCCACATCCGTGGATGACGAATTACACACAGCGCCGGAACTGTTTGCACTCCGTCAAAATTATCCAAACCCCTTTAACCCATCGACCGTTATTGAATTTGAGCTGCCAGTATCTTCAGAAATACGTTTGGAGGTATTTGATATGCTCGGCCAGCGGGTTGCACTGCTGGTTAACGAATTTCGTTCTTCAGGAACCCACCAAATACGTTTTAATGCTTCCACACTCTCAAGTGGCACCTATATATATCGACTCAAGGCAGGAGATTTTACTCAAACCCAAAAACTGACGCTTTTGAAATAAGGTAGTCTCTCAGTAGTCGCCGGGGCTTTGTGTTGTACTGTCTGAAAATCAACACATGTACTGAGGTGATGGTCGTTCCAGCAG
>JAWOCT010000124.1:0-16924 GCA_046483675.1 Cyclonatronaceae bacterium | reverse complement strand
GGTCGGTTTCATGCTCAGTTATATCACCTCCGGGATTTTCGGTGCCGATCAGTGTGCGTGGATTGCCATGTTCGGCGTGGATCAAAGAGAATATCCACATGCGTGTCGATAAGCTCAAGAAACTCATTTCGGTTGCGGGTAACTGCAAAGGGATCGGCTGCGTCGAAAATGACCCGGGTCCCTGAGTCCCTGCACAGGGCGAGGGCGTGCAACAGGGCCTCTTTCTGGGCCGGCGTATCCCACATATAGCCGGTAAAGTAGAACAGATCCGAATCTGCAATCTGAGCGGCATCTACGTCCGTTGTGCCGAACTCACCCTCGCTTTTCTGCATGATGCGAGCGCCCTGAACAACCTCATGATGAGAGACCTCTCATTGAAAATCGTCATTTTGAACAACAGGGGCGGTACCCTTTTCCGTATGCTTCCGTTCGAGCGGTTTGATCAGGTGTACTCGGATTTCTTTGAGACGCCGCAGAAGGTCAAGCCGGAGGATCTCGCCCGTGCTCACGGCATCCCCTTTGCGTCATCGGACACACCGGACAGTCTTGCACCTGCCTGGAAATCGCTGGAAATGCACCGGGTCGGCATCCTCGAGTGCCGGACCGACACCGATGCCTCCATGCGCCTTCGCACGTGCCTTTCGTAACACTCCGCAGCTTGGGTTTCCATGGAAAAAGTACGACAACATGATCTGGAGTTTCATGTTCAGCGCCATGGCGGGAACCCCGTGCCCGATCTTGTGCTGCTGCACGGTTTCCTCGGCAACGGCCAGCAGTTTGCGCATCTGTTTCCGGAACTGAGCAAGGTTGTGAATCCGGTCACCATTGACATCATTCCGTCACATCCGGATGCCCGGCTGGATGCGCCATCACTGGTGGAGGGACTGCAGGAAACCATAACCCGGATTTCGGCCGGCAATCCGGCACTTCCGTGGATCCTGGGCTACAGCATGGGCGGGCGGCTGGCGTTGTCATGGGCTGTGCGTTACCCTGACAGCGCATCCGGACTCATCCTGGAAAGCACAACCGCCGGCATTGCCGATCCGGAGTCGCGGGCTTTGCGACGAGAAGCGGACGACGCCCGCGCGCAGCGCATCCGTCATGATTTTTCGGGCTTTCTGGAGGAATGGGAAAAGAAACCACTCTTCAGGGCACCGAATGCATCAGATGGAACGGGTGTCACAGGTAAATCCGGAACAAAGGGTAAAACTGATGCCGCTTCCGAAATTCATCGCAACAAGCACTGCGAACCCCACACCCGGCTTGCCGCCATTCAGCGCAGTAAGGATCCGGAAGTGATGGCGCGCTGGCTTTCGGACTTCGGGACCGGGTCGATGCCGCCGCTGTGGGATGAGCTGCATCATCTCCAGAAACCGGTCCTTTTAATCACCGGGGAATCCGATCCCAAATTTTGCGATCTTGCCGAACGGATGGCCAGGCTGTTGCCGAATGCACACCACGAGACGATTCCGAACGCAGCACACCGGGTCCATGTTGATAATCCAGCCGGATATCTTTTCAGCGTGATACGTTATCTTGGGTAAGTTCAGTCTTGTGCGTAATTCGGTTTATTGACCTTTAGCTGTACCGCAATTTTGTTGTTTGTTCCGCAAATTTGATGAAGCCGGGCGATCCGGATGCGCCGACACCTCTTGATAACAGGAAATTTGATTGCAAGGAACGTCACTTGCTATCCACCCGGTCGCACAATTTTCATATATTCAAACACTTTTATCACTGCCAAATTACAGAACGACATGAACTGGAAAACCGTAAAAGAATTCGAAGACATCACTTACAAAAAAATGGACGGCATCGCACGCATTGCGTTCAACCGGCCGGAGATCCGCAATGCCTTCCGCCCGAAAACCATTTTCGAAATGTACGAGGCGTTTGCCGATGCGCGTGAGGACAGCGAAATCGGTGTGGTGCTGCTGACGGGCGAGGGTCCGGCCAAAGACGGCAAGTACGCGTTCTGCTCCGGCGGCGACCAGAAGATCCGCGGCGAGGCAGGGTATGTCGGCGACGACGGGGTGCCGCGCCTGAACGTGCTGGACCTGCAGCGACTGATCCGATCGATGCCCAAGCCGGTGATCGCGCTGGTGGCGGGCTATGCCATCGGCGGCGGACATGTACTCCATGTAATCTGCGACCTTACCATTGCTGCTGAGAATGCCGTTTTCGGTCAGACCGGGCCAAAGGTGGGCAGTTTTGACGGTGGATTCGGCTCGAGCTACCTGGCGAGCATCGTCGGGCAGAAAAAAGCGCGTGAAATCTGGTATTTGTGCAGGCAGTACAATGCCGATGAGGCCGAAAAAATGGGCCTGGTCAACAAAGTGGTTCCGGTGGATCAGCTTGAGGCCGAGGGCGTGACCTGGGCGCAGGAGATCCTCGAAAAAAGTCCGATTGCCATCCGCTGCCTGAAATCGGCCTTCAATGCGGCCGTTGACGGACAGGCGGGCATCCAGGAGCTGGCCGGCAACGCGACCCTGCTCTACTACATGAGCGAGGAAGGCCAGGAAGGCAAAAACGCCTATATCGAGAAGCGCAAGCCGAATTTCCGCAAGTATCCCTGGCTGCCGTGATGCTGTTTGATGTAATTCAAATGGAGTTTTCGCTTTGAGTGAATTTTTTAACACTGTTCGCCACCTGATTCGTACAGGTTCCGTCAGAATTTCGGAGCATGGTTATGAAATAAAACAGGATCTTATAAGGATTATGATGTTGAAAAAAAAGACTAAATACATCCATTCCGGTCGCTACGTGGCTGAAGTGGAAGTTGAGCTGATCGATAGCGAAGATGAATGGGCTCCGTATCTTAGTGTTGAGGAAGCTGCCAGGCTTGATGAGGTGCGGGAAGCACTGCAAAGAGAAGATTTGGAATCTGCTTCTAACTATGGGCGTATTTATAAACTCGAACCCATCAGGTAATCAAGAAGGCCAGAAAAAAAGCATCTGTAGCAATGATAAGCAATGGCTAAAAGTTGCCGAAAAGCGTTTGAAGGCATTACAATCGGGGGAAGCAAAATCCATTCCGGGCGGACAGGTATTTGAGAACATTCAAAAACGCTTCAGTAAATGAACTAGAGATCATTTTAGCTGTTATGCACCTTCACAGAGAGCCAGACTATTGGATTAAGCGCGTTTGACTCGGCTTATTTAGTCATGGTCTTGCAATTATGCCCGTTCTATGAGAGTGAAGGCTTGTTCGCGCTTAACGGAGGGAAAGTCGTCAAGAAATTCCTCTAATGAATCGCCTGCTTTCAGATAATCCCAAAGCGTTGTTACAGGTACGCGGGTACCTTTGAAGACGGGAGTCCCACCCAGAACACCTTTATTTCGGGAAATGACTTTATTTGGTCTGCTTGAAATCATAATTCAACTTACATAGTTACGCAGAAAAAAGAAAGAACTCAGGATTCTGCTGAATAATGAACGAATTTTCGACTGCTGTACGCATAGAAATCTTTCTGCTTCCCAATTAACTTACTGAGTTCATTCCAGCACCAATTTTTTTTTATCAGTAGCTTCACCGGATCAGGGTCATGCGCCGGGTCAGGTTATGTCCGGAAGTGCTGATCCGGTACACATAGATGCCGCTGGACAGACCGCCGGCATCGAAATCCGCCGCATGTTCTCCTGCCGGCATCAGCTGGTCGACAAGCGTGGCCACATGGCGGCCGGTGATGTCGAATACCTCAACGGTGACATGGACCGATTCAGGCAGAGAGTACCGGATCCGGGTGGATGGGTTGAAGGGATTTGGATAGTTTTGACTCAGTTCGAACTCTTCCGGCAAGGCAGCATGTCCCGGCTCATCTATAGAAGTAAATAAAATATCCGATGACTGGACTCCGGTTCTGCGATTGTTCCCCATTTCTGTGGCCCATAATAGCGCATAAGCAACAGCCGATGCCGTGGTCCGGGGTTGACTTTTTTCCAATATTGCAGGTTCATGGACTTTGATCACGCGACCACTTTCACTGCCTATGTAAATAGCGCCATTGGAATACAGTATGGACTTCGAGGGGTTTTCATCAAATTGAAACTGCCAGTTTACCTTGCCGCTTTCCGGATCGATGGAATAAACCACTCCCTGTCTGTCAACGACATAGAGCCTGCCATCCCCCAGTGCCGGTGTCGTAACAACCGAATTTTGAAGAGAAACTTGCCAGTGCTCTTCGCCCGTCTGGCCATCCAGCCTGTACAACACACCGTTTTCATCGGCAATATATATACGGTTATAGGCATCAATAACCGGTGACGAGGAAAGACCACCACTGAACTCCCGACTCCAAATTTCCTCCATCCCCTGTTGATCAAATTGCAGATGTGTCAGACCGGCATTGGTTGCCGCATAAACCATCTGCGGCAGACCTAGAGACAGGGTGGATGTGATGGCATTGCCCAGACCGTAATCCCAGAGCAGAGGTGGATTTTGGCCGGATTCCAGATCCAAACCGTATATGGTTCCATCCGAAGAAACGACCAGCATGATACGATTTGCGCTTACCACCGGGGAATGACGTACCGGCGCATCGGCAAAAAAGCTCCACGAACTGGAACCACTATGACGGTCAAGGGCGAGCACATTGCGGTTCTCCACCCCGACAACGATCAGGTTGCTTGTGGAATCCACGACAGGTGTAGAACTGATTGCTCCTCCTGCAGCGGCATTCCACAAAGGAGCGCCATTTTTATTAAAGGCGTACAGCCAGTTGTCGGTCGAGCCAATGTAGAAGCTAGAATCATGGGCAATGGATGCAACGGCCAATAGGTCTCCGCCGACATCCAGCATAAACCGCTCCTCCAATGCTGCGTTCAGACTGTATATGCCCTTACCGGCAACCGGAAGCATCAGAAAATCATCGCCGATCATACTGAATCCGGGAATCGTCGGACCGTCCAGAATAGTGTCAACGATCGTCAATTCAACCGCTTCCATCGTAGTAAATTGAAACGCATAAGGCCAGATGCCTGGTCCCGTTTCGTTTTGGGACTGAACCCTCCAGAAATACGTTTTATCAGGCTCCAGAGAGGTGTTCAGCGTCACAAAATGCTTTTCCACGACCGTATCGGCCAATACCACTTCGAACTGCTCGTCTTCAGCCAGTTGCACCCGGAATGAGTCCGCCGGGTGCATAACGTACATATGCGGATGTATGGTTATTTCTTCCCAGCGCAGTGTGACCGTAAGCGGAATATTTTCAGCCTGATGGGTCGGTTGGGCAAGAATGGGTGAGGGAGGAGATCCCCTGACCAATCCACTTGGACGCACGTCTTCAACATCGACGATCCATTCTAGATAGAACTCGAAATCAGGTTCAAAGATGTGAGTATCTTCAAACCAGAATGTATGCAAATTCGGCATTCCGGATAGAAAAGCTGCGTCTCCAAAAAGGTCTCTGTTTCCAATCAGCTTGAGTTCTTCCAAATAAATCCTGGAATCCAACCCTTCAAAAAAATCCATAAATAAAATAGGGTCGGTGAAGATACGATTGTGGGACAAATCCAGTTTTTTCAAATACGTTATCCGATACAAATCATCCATAAATAACCAGTGGGCCGGTCCATGCAAGTTATTATCCTCCAGAAAAATACCGGTAACGCGCCATTGTTGATTTATCTCTTCGATTTCAATGCCGTACCACTGGGCAACCGGAGCTTTCAGCCATCCCGACTGTTCATGCCAATTCTCGCCATTTAACCGTTCATATAATCTAACCAGAGCCAGGGAATCGGCCTCCGTTACCGTTTGTGAAAAACTTGTTGCCGGAGTAAAAATCAATATTATGATCAGTAAAAGCGATGTTCCGGCCAAGCGGTTGCAAACTTGCTTAAATAACAGTGAAAACGGCTTCGGAATCACATGGAATTGCGGGTATTTAACTACTGCCTGATTTTGCAAACGTCGTGTTGTGTGTTGTATTCATGACACATCCTCCACTTCTTATTGTGTGTGGGTTGCAAGGCAGGTTTGGCATCCATTACCAATCTAATAAAATTTTGGGGGACAAAAAGAATTTTCCCGAAATGTGCGGGCCTATCCCCCCCGTGCCGGACCTGGCTGCCGCGAAGGCTGAACCGGATCCACCCGGGTTTTGTTGGGAAAGTATCGGCGTATGCTTGACGCTGCATGCCGCATTGTACTCCCAACCAAACCGACAGAACCATGCCGAAAAAAGGAATCAGCCGAAAAAATTTTCTGGGAAACAGCGCATTTGGGATGGCGGGGCTCGCCTTGGGAAGCGGGGTTGCCCCGGCTTCGGCCAGTCCCGGAACCGCGGCCGCATCCACAAAAAACCAGCCGGGCGAACCCGATTATTCCCATTTCCGGGATGTCGTGGTGCTCATCACCGGAGCCACATCGGGTATCGGCGAGGCGACGGCCCGTCTTTTTGCGGATGCCGGATCCAAAGTCTTCTTCTGCGGTCGCCGCCGGGAGCTGGGTAAGCAGGTGGAAGCCTCGATCCGCGAGAACGGCGGGGAGGCCACCTACATGTACGCGGATGTCCGCGAAGAGCCGCAGGTCCGGGAGTTCACGGAGGCGTGTGTGCAGACTTATGGACGCATGGACATCGCATTCAACAATGCCGGCATCGAGGGCCCGAACGGTCCGTTCGACGAGATCGCCATGGAGGGCGAAATGGGCTACCACGACCTGATGAAAACCAATGTCGACGGCGTCATCTACGCCATGCGCTACGAGCTTCCGGTCATGCGCCGGCAGGAGAGCGGCATGATCGTCAATGTCGGCTCCATGCTCTCCCATCGCGGCTCCGACACCTGGGGCGCTTATGCGGCCAGCAAGCACGCGGTGATCGGCATGACACGGTCGGCCGCCATTCCCAATGCCCGGCACGGGGTCCGGGTGATGAGCATCTCGCCCGGCGGCACCCGCACCGAACTGCTCCGGCGTTTTCTGGGCGGAAGCCTCGAAGGTGCCGGCGCCAACAGCCCGATGGGACGCATTGCCGAACCCGAGGAGATCGGCCGCGTTGTCATGGGGATGTGCGACCCCAAGCTGACCTTCTTGAATAGCGACGATGTCAAAGCGGATGGCGCATCATCAGCCTGACGACTTCAACCGTATCGCCGCCATGCGCATCAATCCACCGGCACGCCGAGATACTGCATCACGCCCTGGAGCACTTGCTTTCGCTCGCCGGGATCCACGATGGTCTCAAACGGAAAGCCGAACGTGACCACTGCGCGGTGTTCGGTGCGGTACCCGACGCCGGCGCTAAACTGATTCTCCTCGTAGCGGATCAGCGTTTCGGGTCCGGCCGGCACCATCTCCATCCGCAGGGACGGTAAAAGCTGCGCGCCTCCCACCTCGTCGTGAATACTGTCGGTGTACAAGCTGCCGACGCCGACGAATTCCGCATTGCCGCCAGATTCCGCATCGCTGCCGAAGCCGTCTTCACTGCCGGCTCCCTCTTCCGTTCCGCCCCCCCCGGAGTTTCCTTCACCGTTGCCGCCGTTTCCGCCGGACGAATCCAGCGTACGGACCCGGCCGACCTCAGATCCATCCGCTTCCCTGACGGGCTGCGCATCCGGACGGGAGGCATTCCTGCGCGCCGCTCCGCCATCGTCAATGGACGACACCCCAGGCTCAATCGGCTTGCCGTAGGGCTCAATGGCATCGGGCGCATCCACCCGATAGATCTCCGGGTGCCACTGCGTGTTGAAGGTGAAGCGGGTGTTCATAGGCAGCAGGTTTTCCGACACGGCCCGTACGCCGCCGGTGCGCACCGCGTGGTTGGTTTCGGGCACGAACCGCATGGCGCCGCGGACAAACGCCGCTCCGGCCGGATCATCCCCTGCCCTGTCGGCCACATCGGTACCGACATGCGCGCCGGTCACGAAAAGGCGTCCGCCGAGATCCAGATAACGGGCCAACTCCGCCCTCAGGCGTTTGGGGAAGACCTGAAATGCCGGATCGCGCTCCAACAAATCGTGTTTGGGCCAGCGCGTGGATTTCTGATTACCCAGAATCAGGATCACCGCGTCGTAGTCATTCATGTCGACTTGCCGGTCGCGGATGGATGCGACACTGGCCGAGGCAAACGGCACGCCCATATCCGCCAGGATCTCCCCGTACACCGCCGGGAAGGCGAAGGTGTTGCCGGGGACGATGCGTGTCTCGTAGTCGGCATAACTGGCACCGTGTCCGGGAGCGTCGTTGGTGCGCCACTCTGAATCCGGGTCGAAATCGAACTGGGCGCCGGTGAAATTGATGTCGTAGCGGTCCGGCACACCCGGATCCAGGAAATTCGTGAACCCCTTGAAGTCGGGTTCGTCGACGATGGCCGGACCCGATATGCGCTCAAATCCGTTGACGATGAGCACCGGGCGGCGCCACTCTTCCGACAGCGCCACGGCCAGGGTCTCCGACGGGAAACTCTTGCCACCCTCGTTGGCCGCCACCACCTTGAACTGATACATCACGCCGGGTTCGAGGTCGCCCATCACGAGTTCGGTGCCGGTCGTCAGCCGTCCGTTGTCAAACGTCTCGTCGCCCTTCTTTTTGTAAACAATGTAGCGGTCGGGATCGGCCGTCGGTTCGAGCGTGTCGGCAACCGCCTCCCAGCGCAGCATCACCTCGCGCTGGCCAATCGGATACGCACGGAAATTGCTGACTGGAAGCGGCTGGACCACGTACTCGAGCTGATAACGATCGGCCATGAACTTGAGCATCGATTTGTATATCGACCGGCTCACGTCAAAGCGGAAGCGCGGATCCATTCCGTACTGCATATCCAGGAAGTTCTGGTGGGACAGCAGCTCCAGCAGCACCGCGGGCACGTTCGGACGGAACGCCTCGCTGTACATCCGGTTGAACAGGTGGCGCCGGTTCCAGGCCGGATCCCACGTGTGGCGGATGTCCTCCACGATTTCGGTCTGCATGATGTCGCCGAAATCGCGGTTGGCCAGGCGCGATACCTTGTCCGGGAACACCCTTGCCGAGTCTCCGTCCTCGATGCTGTAGATCATCAGCGTGCCGACAACCGTATCGTTGCGGGTGATGCCGGCGTCGGTGTGGAAGGCCATAGAGAGGTCAATGGGAATACCCAGGCCGTCTACATCACGGTCCTCATTGGGCCCGAACGGCGCGCCCCTCAGGTAGTTCACCCACTCGCCGCGTCCCTGGAAATCGTCGACGACATCCGAACGCCCTTCGCTGAGTCCGTAGACCAAAGTATCGGGCATGCCGGCAAACTGCATGTAGTAGCGTGCGGCTTCCAGATAGCGCGGACGTCCGCCGGTCTGCCCCTCGCGCTCGATATTGCCCATGCCGCCGCCGAAGCGCACGGCATCGGCGGTCACGACCGAGGGACGCCAGCTGTAGTTGGTGAGTTCCACACGGCCCTGATCCGGGTTCACGCCCTCGTCAAATTCAAAATGTCCGAGATAGACCCAGGTCCCGCCGCCGATGGTCTGGTTGATGGTGAAATCGGTGCGCCCGCCGCGATGGAAAACCGAGTAGAAGGCATCGTCGGCCGATTCCTCCAGCGAAGCGTAGGAGATGTAAACGGCATATTTTCCTGCCTCGGGGATGTCCGGCACCCACTGCACAGTCGCCTCGCCATCCTTCGTGGAGCTGCGATACCGGTAAGAACCCTGCCGGAAGGGGTTTTCGCCATCGCTGTAGGGCGGCGAGCCGATGGCAAAGCCGGGAGCTGCATCCTCCCAGGTTCCCGAAAAGACGACCTGGCTTTCGCCGGTGGAGCCGTTGAAGTCGACGATCGCCTCATGGTGCTGCATATCCCGCTCGCGCGGCACCCAGACGTGCGCGCCTGCGTTTTCGAGCATCGGGATGATGTACTGAAGCGTGTAAGTCATCGGAAATATATCCTCGACCGTCTGGAACAGGCGTGGACGCTGCCATTCCCACCGTTTTTTCTGCTTGTCGTAGTACCAGCCGTGGCTGTGCCAGAGGGAAATCTGGCGCCCCTTGAGTCCGTGCGCCGGCTCCACAAGCCGTCCGTGCCGCTGCACGACGGGTCGCGGCCGGATCTCGTCGGCATACGACATGCGTTCCAGATCGTATTCCTCGACTGTCTCACGGTAGAAATTGGGGATAAGGTTGTCGATCGGTTCCTCCAGTGAATAGAGCGTGATTTCATACTCACGGAACCGGCGGTGCAGGCGTTCATCGAGCAACCGGTAGATCTCTTCAGTGACTTCGGGTCGCATGGGAGCGTAGGAGAAGTTCACATTCAGGTGAACATCGGCGGTGCGGGCCTCATCGTCCAGCTCGATCCGCGTTATGCGTACGCCCGGGTCCATCCGGACCGGCTCCCGGGTCTCGTAGATGTGCCGCAGCATTTCGTGTACCGATTCACGAAGGCTGGCTTCGCGGGGATCCACCGGCTCGGGCTCCGGTGTGACCGCCGGATCCGGTGTACGGCAGGACTGAATCAGCACCAGCAGCATGAGCACAGCAGCAAACCGGATAAAAGCGGGTTGAAAGGGGCGGAATGAACAAGTCATTGACATATTATAATTTACCTTCGTCCACATTAAGTATTTTTTATGTATTGATGAAGTACGTGAGGAGTGTCCGGGGTGTGTCCGTGAAAGAGTCCGGCTGCCCGGATGGTCCAGTGCATCCAATGTAATCAGTTGAGGGGTTTTTCAAATCGCCAGAACACACGGTCGACACGGGCTCCGGCATGATGAGCGTAAAACGGAATGGGCCCCACCCAGGGGATGATGGCCTTGTCATTGCCTTCGGCTTTCAGATCCCGCAAGCAGCGCTTCAAAAGCACTTCCCCGATCCCTTTGCCGCGCAGTGCACTGTAGGTGCCCATCGGTCCAAACCATCCGGTGCCGACATTGTTGCCGTTGTAAGCGGAAAAACCGCGAATACGGTCATTGACTTTGGAAATATGGATAGCGACAGGATCTTGCCGGAAGGCCATGGCCACTTCATGACGCCACAGGGCAAACTCATCCTCGATAAAGCGGAGCAGTTCAACCCGGTCCTCTTCGGTGGCTCGCCGGACGATGATCCCCTGCTCGGCCATGTCCTGTTCTTTGGCGGATGTGTCCCAGTCCCTGCCGTACAGGTCGGCGATTAGATTGGTGGTGTCATCAAAGCGCTCGAATCCCATCCTCCAGGCAAAACAGAGCGCTTCGGTGTAGCGCGGATCGATGCCGGGTTGGAAGTAGTTGAGCGGTACGTCGAATATGCGCATTTTCTGTACGCCTCGATCACGCATCAACGCTTCCATTTTCTCATACATCTGACGGGCGAGTCCTTTTTTACGGCTGCCGGGCACTACGGCCATCAGCTTGAGGTAGCCGATACGCTCCCCGCGGATGTCCCGGGTGACGCCCTGCATGAATCCGGCTATTTGCCCGTCGTCTTCCGCGACGAGTACCAGATCCCGGTCAAAATAGGGATCTTCATACAGTTTCTCATTGAGCAGATCGGCGGTGATGGCGTCATAAACAAGGCTTTCGCTCAACAGCTTGAGGACAGCGTCAAAATCCGCATCTTGATACGTTCGGATCATAAACAGGTTGGAAATGGATTTGGGTGGAAAAAAGGGGTAAGTACCACAAAAGGATTATTGCAGTGATAACAATCTGGAAAATAGGGCCTTTTTGTGATTTTCTCATTAATCATTGAGCAGGGAGCGCACAGCCTCCTCGAGTTGTTCATATTCGAGGTAACCTGGAGCGTAGAAGCGGATATGCCGCTGCGCGTCGAAGATGTAGGTGGTCGGGATCACACTCAGAGGCCCGTATTTTCCCCGGACCGTGCCGTCATCGACCGGAACGGGATAGTTGACACCGAATGACTGCGCGAAGTCGGTGACTTTCTGGCGGGCACCGTTCTCGTCCAGCGACACGCCGATCACCTGCACACCGCGGCCGCCGAACTCCTCCTGGAGCCGGATCAGCGACGGCACTTCATCGCGACAAGGCGGACACCAGGTTGCCCACAGGTTGAGCACCACGATTTGACCATCGAAGTCACTCAATCGTACGATTCGCCCGTCAAGGTCCTCCAGTTCAAAATCCGGCCCCTTGTAATCAAGCGTAGCCGGGTGAAGCTCCGCCGGGCGCCAGGTCACCGTATCCGTAACCGTGGCCGTACCTGCATCTTCATTTATGTTTGATGCCGGATTTGTATTAAATACCGGGACCATTTCTTCTTCCGCCGCCAGCCGTTCCGGTTCTCCGCCACCGGTCCGGAGCACGGCCAGCACCAACAGAAGGCCGATTACCAGCAGGATCCCTAATGCTGTCAGGGCTCCGAATGCCTGCAGCTGTTCCCGTCCCATTCTCCGGCTCCAGGCATGCCGCGGCACCCGTGCGGGGCTAATCCGCCGGTCAGGACTCCCGGTGTCCGAACTGTCCTTTCCTCTTCCAAGAACTCCTTTTGCCATCTTTATTTTCCGTTTTTTGGGCGTATTTTATGACCGTCTTGCAATTGTCAGTATCCATGATACAAATCCCTGAAATAAACCTCACTGAAATAAACCTCACTGAAATAAACCGGCATGCTCACCGCCCGCAACCTGACCCGTCTTATTGACGGCCGGCCAATCTGGTCGGATCTGTCCCTTGAGCTGCGCGACGGAGACCGGGTGGCGCTCCAGGGTCCAACGGGATCCGGGAAGACCTTGCTGATGCGGGCCCTGGTGGGCATTGATGCGCTCGACGAAGGCCAGATCTGTTTCCGCAACCGCAGCCTGGATGACTGGTCCATTCCAGAGTACCGCCGTCTGGTGCGTTACATCCCGCAGGATGCATCCTTTCCAACCGGATCGGTGCGGCAAAGCATTGAGCTCTTCTTTTCCTTCAAGGTCCATCGCGGACTAACACTGGATACCGATGAGCTCAAGTACTTTATGGACATCCTGAACCTGCCGGAATCCTTCCTGGACAAAACGGCGGACCATCTGTCCGGCGGGGAGAAACAGATGGCCGCGCTGCTCCGGTCCCTGTTGCTGAAGCCGGAGGTCCTGCTGCTGGACGAGCCCACATCCAGCCTGGACGAGTCCATGGTCAGCCGGGTGGAGTCGCTGATGAATTTCTGGATGGAAGGCGATGCCGGGCACCGTTTTCTGTGGACCAGCCACGATTCCAGGCAGCTTGACCGCATGAGCGAACGATCCATTCATCTCAATGGGCCCGAAAAAGCCGACGGGCCGGAGCGATCGTCATCTGCTTCCGTTGAGAAACCCGCCGGCAGGTAATCATCCAAAAACTTTACTGATTAATGGAGGAAGCGTCCTATATCGTCATCGGCAACGGGCAGCTCGCCCTGGCCGCACTTTTGCTGCTGATCAATATCGGCCTGTCGGTCGTGCTGCGGCTCGGACTGGGTCGGGACCTGATTGTGGGTGCGGTGCGCATGACGGTTCAGCTGGCACTGGTCGGACTGGTGCTGGAATGGATTTTCCAGGTACGGCAACCGCTGCTGATTCTGCTCATGGCCGCTGTCATGGCCGGACTCGCGGGGGTGGCGGCGGTGCAGCGCACCAGCCGGCGGTTTCCGGGGGTGTACTGGAACAGCCTGGTGACCATCAGCGCGAGCGCTTTCCTGGTGACCGGCGCGGCCATCACAGGCATCCTGCAGGTGGACCCGTGGTATGAACCGCAGTACCTCATTCCGCTGCTCGGGATGGTGCTCGGCAATGCGCTTACCGGCATATCGCTCGGGCTGGATCACATGATGGAAGGATGTGTGCGCAACCGCAACTGGATCGAGACGATGCTCTCGCACGGGGCCAGCCGGTGGGAAGCGGCCCATGATGAGATCCGCCAGGCACTGCGCACAGGGATGATCCCGACCATCAACGCCATGATGATCATGGGCATCGTGAGCCTGCCCGGGATGATGACCGGACAGATCCTGGCCGGTGCCGCTCCGCTGGATGCGGTCCGCTACCAGATGGTGATCATGTTCATGATCGCGGCATGCACGGCGCTGGCCACGCTGGGGGTGGTACTCCTGGCCTACCGGATGCTTTTTTCCGCAGATCACCGTTTCATACGCTCACGGATACGCAGCAAATAGCAAATGCTCCAGCCTTTACTACAACCGCGTTGTAACCGCCGGGCAGCCTACTCATGCGGCACATCCAACTCGTTGACCAATTCGTCGCACTCACGTTCCACCTTGGCAATGCGGGTGTCTGACAGGCCCAGCTCCCTGAGCAGCGATTTTTCCTCCGGGACCGTTCGGCAGAGAACGATCCCATTTTCCAGCAGAAATTCCTTCTCCTTCCGGTTCAGGCTGCTAAGACAAGTGAGCGGATGCAGTCCGGCCAGTCCGATACGGTGCTTCAGGCTGTTTTTCCCGGGAAAATCCCACCCTGTCATCACCAGTCCCGTGCAGGTGCCGTAGCTGATCGCATCGTCGGTGAAGCGGGTGTTGGTAACGATCCATCCCTCGTATTCTCTGAAATAATCGCTGCCGAGAAAATCGGGAAGGTCTTTTGAGCCATCGCCATCAGGACCGTCATGACCTTCGGAACCTGTAGAACCTTCAGAATCGTCATGGACATCTTGACCGCCAGGACCGTCATGGCCCGCAGAGTCCTTTAGGCTTTTTCCGTCGTTGTCTATTTGGATTCCATTGGAATTTCGCGCCAGAACGACATCTCGGAATCGGGAATGGATGTACAACGGCACCTTGACATCACACTTGACACCGGGACGGTTGTGGAACTTGCATTCGACCATGATAAGCTTGCTGTTTTTCCAGGCCATCACGTCGATTTCATGGATGACGCATTTCCCTTCCACCAGCACACCGACTTCCGTCCGGAAACCCTGCTGTTCGAGGATGGCCCCTACGAACCGCTCAAAGGGATACCCCGAGGGTCCCAGCTCCATGATGGCCTTTTTAAGCTTGTACCGGGCTGCATTTGAGCGCGACCGCTTGCGCAAGAGCTGATAGGCCCTGCGGTAGATCTTACCCGTGGTAATGCCTTCATAGAGATGGTCTTCCACCTCATCCACCACTCTCTCGATCTGTGTTTCAGTGGCACCCGACCGCTCCAGCGAGTTGCGGAGTTTCTCTTCTGAAAACGGAACCTTCTCACCCGATGCCTTGGTTATGCGGACGTTTCGCCGGCTCATATGCAATCCTGTTGCTGTTTATTCTTTAGCAAATAATTTGTTCTGTTAGTGTAATCCTCTACTATGCTAAACTTCTGCTAATGTAACCCATTGCCAGGTGTTTTTTTAAAATGCATATTTTTACAAATACAGTTTTTCAACCATAAATGCTGCCAAAATTAATTTTTTTATTGATACATCTTTTCATGCGTATCTTTTACCGGTTGTTGACATCAAATTAGGGCAAAACATCCGTCCTGCCAAATGCGGGATGGCCGGGAGACAGTTGTCCCCACAATTCCATCCAAAAGCATCACGAAACCAACAAGAACCAAAGCCGACCGATATCCATGGCTAATGACACCCGAACCTCGCTGACCGTCACGGTCTTCATTTTGCTCTTCATCCTGAATATCCTTCTGCAGATGCTGCTTTCCGGCGAGCCACTCGGACGCCTCATGGCGGAGGTGTTTACGACACCCATGGGCTTCTTTAATCTGATATCGGCTATTGTGCTGTGGTTCTTCGATTATTTTTTCACCCCGGTGGCGTTCTATCTGCTGGGCATCATCATCGCCCTGGAATTCCTGGTATTGCCGCTCATGGTGCGCTACCGCTATATCTTGTTCAAACCCAACCTGTTCGTTTCGGTGCTCGGGGCGTTCTATATCTGGCTGGTGTTCCGGATCATGGGCGTTATCTTCGGGTGATGGAATGGCTGCCCCGGACTGTGTGTTTTCCGAATAAGACCAGTGACACAGTACATAAATCCAGGCAGAGCAACAATCCAGGCAGAGCAACAATCCAGGCAGAGCAAGAATCCAGGCCGATATGGCCGAAACCATATGGCACATTTTATCTGGAATATCCCCTCACGGCCCCCGCACGATTTTTTCCTCTGTCTGGATGTTGACTCGTATTTTGACTATGAACACAATCCGGAGTCCATTTTCGATCACGGGTTCACCCGGCCGGTCCCGCTGAAACACCGGGACATCCTGGTCACCGTATTTTTCAACGGGGATGCGGAAGCGCCCGAGTTCAGTGTCAAGGCTCATGAGCCTTTGTCCGACAGCGATCAGGCCGAGGCAGATGCAGTCTTGCGACGGATCCTGGGCGCCGATCTGGACCTGGCCCCATTATACCGGCAGGCAGCCGACGATCCCGTCCTCTCTCCCCTCTTTTCCGAGCTGTACGGACTCAAACGGATCAGCCGCGCCCATTTTTTCGAAGATGCGGTGAACCGTATCATCCAGACGCAGATCAAGCACAAGCCGACGGCGCGCAAGATGGTTTACGAGGTGCGAAGTGCCTATGGAACCCGGCTGGAATCGGACCGCGGGATGGTACCGGCCTGGCCGCGTCCGGAGCGACTGATCACTGCCGATCCGGTCGCCATGAAGCGTCACGGATTGTCCCTCCGCAAGGGGGAATACCTGGTCGGACTGGCGGAAGAGCTGCTGCACGGACACCTGGCACAATCATTGGACCGGTCAGCAGGACCCCAGGACGTGCACGAAGGCGGTTTCGAGACCGGCGTAGAACCGGATATCAACCGGACATTGCAATCGATCGAATCGATACCGCCCCGCGAGCTTTACGAAATGCTGGTTTCGGTGCGGGGCATCGGTCCGACCACCGCGCAGGACCTGATCCTGTTCCGCAACCGGGCCGACGGCTGGTTTGCCAGCCATATCGAGCGCGGACGTGAAAAGGCCGTGCGCCGGTGGATCATCCTTTCCTATGGCGGCAACCCGGACCGTTGCAGCGAGGACGAATTCCAGGAGATGATCCAACGGTGGAAAGGCTACGAAGCTACTGCACTGGAATTCCTGTA
>JAWOCT010000108.1:0-3028 GCA_046483675.1 Cyclonatronaceae bacterium | reverse complement strand
GGATTCCTCGATGGGACGCGTAATCAGTGTCTCCATATCCTCCGGAGCCACACCTTCATAGGTGGTGTAGACGGTCACCGTCGGGAATGAGACGTCCGGATAAAGGTTCAGGCGCAGATTCAACAGGCCGAAAACACCGAATCCGATAAGGATCAGGCTGGCCATAAGAAAAGTTACGGGCCTTTTGACGGCAAGTCTGGAAAGGTTTTTCATAACAATACCGGTGCCGTCCTGTTACTGGTTGCGGGTGGTGCGCTGTGCCGATCCTCTGCCATTACCGGTGTTATTACCGGTGACGGACGGCTCGTTCTCAAGGCGCTGCTCACGGTCAGCCGGCCTGGCTTGACCGGCTATTCGGATGCGGTCCCGGTCGCTCAGATTGCGCTGACCGGTCACGATGAGTTTTTCGCCGGGCTCGAGTCCCTGGAGCACTTCTACCCGCTCGCCCTGTTCCAAACCCAGCTCCAGCTCGCGTTGGCGGGCCAGGGTGTCGCCAATGGCTACAAAAGCATTGTATTTCCGGCGTATTTCTACGGTGTTGGTTTCCGGTTCTATATACGTTTCGACCTGCTCGATCATAGCTGAGCGTGGGATGACCACGGTGTTTTCACGCGTTTCAAGCGTGATCCTTGAATCGACCAGCACGCCCTGCCGGACCGACCGTGTGGCATCGGTGAGACTTACGACGACTTCCCCGAGGCCCGTATTGGGATTCAGCTGCGGACTGATGCGTGAAACAACGCCGCGGGCAGCGACTTCATCGCGGTTGGACAGCTTCATGGCAACCGGTTGACCCACCATGACCGATTCCCAATCCTGCATAGGCAGGAAAAGTCTGGTTTCAAAACCGACAAGATTTGCCACTTCAAATGCAGGTTCACCGGTCCGGGCCAGATCGCCTTCGGATATCATCCGCGCCAGTATCACACCATCGACCGGTGACCGGATTTCGGTATTTTCCAGGTTTTCACGGCTCTGGGTCACCGCGGCACGGGCCGATTCGTATTGTGCCTTGCTGCTTTCGAAAGCCGAGCGCGCATTGTCCAGTTCACTGGGACTGCTTGCTCCCCGTTCGAAAAGCTGTCGCTGGCGTTCATATGAGGTGGAATCCCGTTCGTATGCTGACCGGCTTTGCCGCATTTGCGCACGGGACTGCTCGAGAGCGTCCCGGAACGGCACATCGTAGATGCTGGCCAGCCGTTGACCCTTTCGTACCGTATCCCCCAGATCGGCATGTATTCGGGTGATGCGATTGCTGACCTGGGGGATGACCTGGACCACATCCTGCGCCCGGATGGTTCCGAATGACCGGATCTGATCGGATATGGAAGCGGTAACTACATCAGCCACTTCGACACTGGTGGCCTGACGTCCAGTTCCAGCCCAACCACCCGGTCCCCCGCGGCCACCTGTATCCGTTGAACGAGGAGCATCGTTCCCACCGCAGGAAGAGATGATCATCATGGATATAATAAGAGTGGAGAAAACAAGACTTTTCAAATGTTTCAAGATGCGTTTGATGTAATGGTGAGAAGATGTATTACAGGGTCATAACTCATTTTGAGCTTCCCGGGTTCATCATAAGAGAAAAAGTACGGCACGTTATGTCCATTCAGGAATTTTACACGGTTCAAATGTAAAATTCTCAAAAATAATTGACTCAGAGATGATTATTAGACGAAAGAATCGCTCGCAGGTTCATCGTTTGACCCGGCCGAAACGATTAAATATTGTCACCGGATGAATAGAAAAAGAAGGATCACTAACAGCTCTCCTTTCAGAATGCGATATAATAACCAACTTTTCCAATCCGGAAACGATTTGACGGCCGGATTTTCATTCTGAATGCGATAGCGTGGCCGGCTTTCATTCTGGATTCAATTGGGCAGTCGGCGGTCCCTTGATTCATGGTCCGCCGAGCCGACATTGACTTTGTGGATAAAATACTGCTCCCCCGCTCTTTCAATCCATATAGGGATATTGCCAGGATGTCGGCGGATCGAACACCTCCTTTATGGCTCGGGCCGACAGCCATCGCAGCATATTCTGCTTGCTTCCGGCCTTGTCGTTGGTGCCGGAACGTCGCGCACCACCAAAGGGCTGCTGATTGACCACAGCTCCGGTGGGCTTGTCGTTGATGTAGAAATTGCCGGCGGCATTCCGAAGGGCATCCGTCATCTGCTTGATGACGTAGCGATTTTTGGCAAAAATGGCTCCAGTAAGACCATAGGGCGACGTTTCGTTACACAATTCGAGTGTGGTTTCGAAGTCCTCGTCCCTGTAGACATATATGGTGAGCACCGGACCAAAAATCTCTTCCTGCATCGTCTTGAATTTCGGGTCGGTGGTCAGGATAACCGTTGGCTCTACGAAATACCCGATGCTGTCGTCGTAAGCTCCACCGGCAATGATCTCGGCCTCATCGGCATCCCGGGCATAATCGATATAAGATGTGATGCTCTGGTAAGCTTTCCGGTCGATGACCGCCCCCATAAAGTTCGAAAAATCGGCGACATCGCCGGTCTTGATCCTGCTCACTTCCGCAAGAAAGGCTTCTTTAAAATCCGGCCATACCGACTCCGGGATGTACATGCGTGAAGCGGCAGAGCATTTCTGCCCCTGGTATTCGTAAGCCCCTCGCACGGCTCCGGTCACAACTTCCTCCAGGTTGGCGGATGAATGGACAAAGATAAAGTCCTTTCCGCCGGTTTCTCCGACAATACGCGGATAACTGTGATAGGACTCTACGTTTTCGGCAATGCCCTTCCATAGGTTATTGAACGTGCCCTCAGAACCGGTGAACTGGATGCCTGCAAAATGCGGGTTTTGCAGTACCGGATCGCCTACCTCGGATCCCGAACCGGGTACAAAATTAATGATGCCATCGGGAAGTCCGGCTTCCTGCAACAGTTTCATGAAGTAGTAGTTGGAGTAGACCGAACTTGAAGCGGGTTTCCACAGCACAACGTTGCCGCACATGGCCATGGATGTGGGCAAGTTGCCGGCTATGGCCGTGAAGTTGAATGGG
>JAWOCT010000049.1:0-12771 GCA_046483675.1 Cyclonatronaceae bacterium | reverse complement strand
GTACTCAACCGTACCCTGTTTCTCCGACAGGCGTGCCTCCACATCCACGACCCGGTTACTGTTAAGCGAATCTTCCACCTCATCCACGACCCCTTCGTACTGTGAAATGAAATTGATGGAACCTTCGATGTTACCGGTTTCCACATGGTTCCGGAATGCCTGGTAGATGGAATCGGCCCGTTCCACTTCCTTCGACGCAAACACGCCGGCCCCGCTTTTGATCAGTTCCGAATAGCGGCCGCGGTCTGTTTCGAGCTGGTTCCAGTGCTCCAGGAAGCGGTTGATGGCGGCACGCGAAATGGAGTCCAGCACGAATTCGTTTTCACCGCTGCGGTATTCGGCCGCCTGAAAGAGGATGGGCCAGTTGGATTCAGAACCGGCAAGCTCTTGCGACAACCGGGAAAGGTCGGAGGGCTTGAACACAATGGGATCCTCGACAGCCGGAGGACTTCCCGAAGGGATCGGTGCAAGAACAAGGTACAGACTGATTATCAGGCCGGTAATCATGATTCAACAGTTTTTTGATCGCCGTTTTCAGGCAGGATCACTTGAAAGCGGGTCCCTATATGAGGATTGGACTCCACGGAAATGGTTCCGTTGTGACGGGTGACGATCTCTTTGACATGTGAGAGCCCAAGGCCGTTTCCATCGATGGTCCGGTGTGCCTTGGCGCGATAGAATTTCCTGAATATCTTGTCACGCTCATCTTCGGGAATGCCGTAACCATGATCTGTAATACCGAAAATACTGTAACCGTCGGAGGATTTAAGCTCAATTTCGATCGTTCGGTTGTCGTTACCGTATTTGATGGCGTTGGAAAGAAGATTCCGTATCATATCCTCCATCAGATCTTCGGCGGCATGGATGATGGGGGTGTCATCGATCTTGTTGTCGATGGTGATGTTCTTTTCTTCGCAGATCCGTTTGAATGACTTGGCAACCCGGGCGATGATCGGGTACAGGTGGACCGGTTCTTTCTCAAGTACGAGAGAACCGGATTCCAGTCGGGTAATGTCAAGGAAGCGGGATATAAGTCCGGAAAGGGTGTTGAGGCTCTCGCTCATAACCTCGTAATACTCCTTGCGCTGGCTTTCCGGCAGGTCGTCATCAACCATCAGAAGTTCGGTAAGGCCAAGACAGCCAAAAACGGGGTTCTGCAGTTCGTGGATGATGGTGTGGATCATCTCTGTGCGCATCTGCTCCATTTCGCGATCCTTGGTCACGTCGTTCATCAGCATCATGCCTCCAATGAAACGGCTGTCGATACCTTGCAGGTTCATCAGATGGGCATTGATGTAGAAACGGTGTCCGTCACCGGTTTTGATTTCCAGTTCCCTGTAGCGGGTGTCGATCACATATCCGCTGACTTTTTCGGTAGTGCTGGATTCCATGTTCAACGACACACCTTTCAGAGCGAAAAAATCACCAATGGTCAACGGCTGGTTGGCCGGTGAGAGCTGATCGAACAAGTCGGACAGGCTCTTGTTGACAAAGGTAAACCGGTCGTTTTCGTCATATATCGCCACCATCTCAACGGCATAGGTCATCAGCAGCCGGTTCCGCTGTTCCTGGAGGATGATCTTGTCGACGTTGATGCGCTGATAGTGGGCCAGTTTTTTGCGTATCTCCTCCATTTTGTCGGTGATACCTGCGAGTTCGGGTAGCGGTGAGTCGCGGAAAAAACGGCTGAAGTCGTAGTTGGCGAACGGCTCCACATCCTCGATGAACTGCTGGACCGGTTGCCGGACGCGGTTGGCCAGGAACACCCCGCCCAGCCCCAAAATGACAAAGGCGACGGCCAGCAATCCCAGATTCTGGATGAAGAGCTGGTTTACCGGATGCTTGACCAGATCCAGATCGGCGTAGGTGGCATGGATGATGGGCATCGAACGGACCGGACTGGTAACCATCAGATGGGGGACCTCATCAATCTTGATCTCCCTCACCGAAGTCATTTGCTGAAAGAGCACGTTGGGCAGGTTCCTGTCACCGCCACCGATCACCGATCCGTCCATGAACCAGATAGTGGAGAACGAACCGTCACCCAAAACGCTTTGCAGCAGTATCTCCTCCAGATTGACCGATTGGAACTGGGCCGTGATCATGTAGGGTTCATCTGCGATTTCGAACTCCGAAAGCAGCAAAAACTGATGGTCCCGCGGCAACCAGACAACCTGTATTTCCGGGATATCCTGTACGGGTACGGCAATATCCAGCAGCAGGTCGGAAGAAGGGATATCGTTGGCATCGGCCGTCCGTATCTCGAAGTATTCGCCGGTTGCCATTTCGATGATATGAATGGCCGTCAGGTCCGGAAACAGACGGATATGGTTCTGTGCCATGCTTTCCACATTCTGCGGGTTTTCCCGGATCTGATCCCGCAATTCCTTGACGGAAAGAAGCCAGTAGCTGGTGAAACTTTCTGCCTCACGTATACGCTGCTGCTGGTACTCGGATACCAGTGTGATGCGCTCCTCGGTGATGGCATCTTCGTAGACCGGCCGGAGGTACAGCCAGATGATAGAGGAGGCTCCAATGAGTACAACACCCAAATACAATAGTAGTCGGCTTCTTATCGACAAGATGTGCAGTGACTAATGGTGAATACGGCGTTGATTATCGTTAAAAAATAATGTTTTTACGAACAAATCGTAATTTAATCACAAAATGGCCTCATGTCCACCTGAACGTAATGACAGCAGCGTCTTTTTTCGCTCCTGATATCCGGTGCAGTGTAGCCATTTCCCCTCCTGATTCCTGCTTGTCGGCAGTGGCGGTAACAAGGTCGTTTTCGGTAAGCTCCTTGCGATACTCGACCAGCACGCGCCGGATAGTATGCATGTCCGTGAAATCCGATGGCAGGGTATCCAGCGCCCACTCAATGAAACGGATGTTGTTGACGTGACGGTTGGTGTCGATGTCGCCAGGACGGATCCGGAAGTCGGTCTGCCAAGTCTCGTTTTTCGGCGGGACAGGAGCTTCGATCGGCAGCGGCTGCTTCTGGTCCCTTGACAGTCCGAACGCGCGGACGACATAATCGTTGACAGGGATCGGTTTTTTGCGTCCGGTGTCGACGAATATCCAGAGTGTGTGGGCCCGGGCCAGCAGGTTTCCGCTGTTGTCCGTGACCTCGAACCGGCGAAACCCGAAGAAATTGCGGAAGGATGTGGGTACGGTAGTGATGGTTATTTCCTGGTTGAATTTGGGGTACTGCCGGACTTCAATGTCCCATTTGGCCAGCACCCAGGCAACGCCGTTGTTTTGGTAGTAGTCGAGTCCCACACCGCAGGCTTCGCTGTGGCGTATGGCCATGTCCTCCAGGAACTGCATGAGGGCCGTGATACGGAGGTTCCTGTTTTTGTCGACCAGGAAGTAGGGTATGTCGTAGGTGCGTAAATAGGCCATTTTTCAGGCAATATATCATCTGCAGTGCAGAAATCCCATGATAACTCCGATTATCCGGCAACGGGATTTCACGGCAATGAAATTCCGTGGCAATGGTTTACAGGGCATAAGGTTATGTGTGTACAGGATCGATAGCGCATACGGGCTTCATGCGCAGGATCGGCACCCCGTGCGGCCTTCCTACCATTCGAATACGATACCGATGGTGGGGAGCAGTTCGCCGGACGGGTTGTCGAGCAGGTACGTCTGGTAGTATTCCCTTTCGGGATCGAAGGCCGGGTTGTGCTCTGGTCCGGCCGGCAGCGGCAGGCCCTGTTCGTCACGCCGCACGTTCAGGAACGGTTGCAGTTCGGCCTGGAAGGCGTAGACATTCTGAATATCCAGATAAAGGTCGATATTGAACCGCTCGAAGAAGAAGCGCTTGTCAATGCGCAGATCAAGCTGGTGGAAAGTCCCCAGACGCTCTTCGTTGAGGCGTGAGTAGTCGGGCAGACCCTGGTTACTGGCATCCCAGACACCACGACGGGAGGACCGTTCGATGTCGTAGGGTGTGAACGGTGAGGGTCCGAGCAGTTGCCATCGAAAGCCCACGTCCCATCCACCCGAAAACTGCTTGCCGGCCGTGAGGGATATCAGGTGGCGGTTATCCCAGGAGGAGGGCATGTACCGGCCGGCTGTATCCTGGAATTCGCTCCAGAACAGGGTGTAGGCAAGGATACCGTAGTAGCCGCGGTACAGTTTCTGCTGGACCAGGAACTCGATGCCGTAACTGCGCCCCCGGGAGGTGGATGTGGCGGGTTCATTACCAATGACCCCGAAATCGCTGCCCAGATTGGCAAGCGAGATGCCTTTTTGGGTGAGGAAGGGGTAGTCGCGGTACTGTTTCAGGAATCCTTCGATGGATACGACCATGCTCTCGCGGGGAAGGTATTCGAAGCCGGCAACATAATGGTTGGCTCGCATGTAGGTGACGTTGTTCTCCCGGTTGACGAGAGTGCCGTCGTTATCGCGATATCCCAGTACAGTATAGGGTGGAAGCTGGTGATAGATGCCCGTATTGGCGTTGAAACTGAACCGGCTGGTAAGATGCCAGGAAAGGGAGAGGCGGGGGGAAAACTGGTCCAGGAGGTTGCGGGTGGATCCGGAAAAGCTGGCGGCGTCCATACGGAAACCGGCCGAGAGGGACAGCCGGCGGCCGAAATAGTCGGAGTTGGCCTGTGCGAACAATCCCCATTGGTGCAACCGCAGGATGGATTCAAAATCGATGGTGGTGACTTCATCGGAGCCGGGCAGGGAGGCCAGGTTGAATGAATCGGTGGTGTAGACAGCGTACTCGTAACCGCCGCCGACGTTAAGCTGGTAGCTGCCCAGTTCGAAACGGTTCTCCAGCCGGACTTTGTTCTCGGTCTCTTCCGAGGTATAGTCGAGGATCAGGTTTTCGGGTGAACTTTCGTCGTTGTTCTCATACTTGAAGGCCCGGTTGCTGAGTTTGTTTCGGCTTGCAACGAGGGTGGTGGTCCGGTTGTTGCCGATATTACGGTAGCGGAGGCCGCGTGTATAGTTCCACTGCTCGTTGACCGGAAGGTATCCGAGGATGTATTGCTGCTGTTCGGTTTCGTTGGCAGAGGTGTTCAGGGAGAAGTCATCGATGGCACCCAGTCCGATGAACGTGAAGTCATGGCGTGTAGACGGACGGTAGCGGAAGCGGAACTGGATGTCGGTATAGATCGGGAGGAAAGGGAGCTCGAGCAGCTCGAAAAGGTACTGCAGGTAGGAACGGCGGTAGGAGAAGATGAAATCGGCGTCACTGCCGATCGGACCTTCCGCGGTGAGGCCGAGGTCGCTGGCCCCGACGGTCGCGGTGAAGCCGTAGTTTTCGCTGCCGTTGATCTGGCGCAACTCCATGACCGAGCTCAGCGCGTTGCCACGGCTGGCGGGAAAAGCACCGGTATAGAAATCCACTTCACGGATGAAGTCCACATTGATGAGTCCGACCGGACCACCGGATGCGCCCTGTGTGGTAAAGTGGTTGATGGTCGGCACCTCGATATCATCCAGGTAAAAGGAGTTTTCGCCGGGGGAACCGCCCCTGACCAGGATATCGTTCCGGAATCCGCCTACACCGGTGGACACGCCGGGCAGCGACCGGATAACGCGCGAGATGTCCCGGTTGCCTCCGGGGGCACGCTCGATTTCAGAGCGGCTGATGGTGCGTCTGGATACCGGACTTTCCGGAGTGCGGTTGAAGAAGGAGGGACGGATAACGATTTCGCCCAGTTGCGTCGCTTCGGGCTCGAGGGAAACGTCCACACGGATATCACGGTTGCGGCTGAGCTGGATTTCGTACACGGTGCGCGTGAGGTATCCGACAAAGCTGAAACGCAGATTGTACATGCCGGGCGGCACATTCCGCAATTCGTACTGCCCGTCTTCACCGGCACTGGTCCCGAAAGTGGTGCCCATCACCAAAACGTTGGCAAATTCAAGGGGCGACCCGTCCTCGGCATCCCGGATGGTACCGCGTATCACACCGCGGCCTGATTCTGAAGTGGTGTCTACATATACGGTGACAGACGCGGGATCAGCCGGCGATGGATAGGTTGGCGATAGATCAGCCGGCGATGGATAGGTTGGCGATAGATCGGTTGGCGATGGATCGGTTGGCGATGGAGTCGGTTGGCTATCTACGGAAGACCAGACCGGTTTGGGCATACTGAGCAGAAAAAAGACGGCAATCAACACCATGATACCTGCACTCGCCGAACGCCGCATCCGCGCTTTTGAAGGTGGGATTGTCTGAAACCCCGTGGTGTCCTCTGTTGGAAGGAGCACGGATCGCGCATTTTTCGACTCGGTGAGGTTGACCATTGTGAGATGATGACGGTTGAATGTTGATCAAAGCTAACTAAAACCTGCAGGGCGGCAAAACGTTCCGGCAACCGGCCATCCGGATGTTTTAGTGGGCTGTCCTGGCAAGGATCTGCTGAAGCTATCCTTTTGATATTCCTAAAAAATCAGGCAGGCACCGAGCAGTGCGTCAAAATAATTTCATTATTGGCTTGCTAATATTACAGATAAGATCCATATTAGATACGTATAATGGGATGCATTGAAAACAGTTATGATTGCAGGGACAATCATTGACAATTCATTGAAGCCCTATTTTTTATTTACTGAAAAAAGCGCTTCCATTAGTGCAGGATATTATTTGAAGGGGAGTGCTATATCATCTAATCGCTCGGCATGGCAAAATTGTACCTTGCACAGTTTCCTTACTATTAGTCAGGCCGGGATAAAGCTAATGAGGTTGGAAAATATGAAATACAAAAAGCTGCTATATGTGTGTTTTTTCCTGGCTTTGATGCCTGTGATGGTACAGGCTCAAAACGGTGAGATTCACGGAACAGTAACGGATGCGATTACCGGCGAGGGACTTGCCGGGGCCAATGTGATCGTCAGGGGTCTCAATATCGGGGCGGCCACGAATATCGACGGCGAATACGAGATATCGAACGTACCTGCCGGTTCCCGGACACTGGAAGTACGCTACCTTGGGTTCCAGACCCGTAGCGTTAACATTGAGGTGATTGCCGGGCAGGTGGTCACAGCTGATATCCAATTGACGGAATCCCAGTTGAGCATGGATGAAGTAGTTATAACCGGTACAGCCGGTGACACCCGCCGTCGAACGGTCGGTAATGCGATAACCCGTGTCAATGCCGCCGATGTGATGGATCGCGTGTCCAATAACACGGTGACCGAGCTGCTTCAGTCCAAAACACCCGGATTGACTCTCGTCCCCGGTTCCGGTACGGCCGGTACCGCCGCCAACATACGCATCCGCGGTGCGGCTTCCTTGTCCGCATCCAACAGGCCCATTTTCTATGTAGACGGGATACGGATCCAAACCGGTGGCCAGGGCAACTTTTCGGTGTACGGGCAAAATACTTCAGCTCTCGATGCCATCAACCCCAGTGACATTGCTTCCATTGAAGTGATCAAGGGTCCGGCCGCTGCCACCATCTATGGTGCCAATGCTGCCAGCGGTGTTATAAACATCACGACCAAACAAGGCAGTATGGGCGAATCGAATATCAACTGGAATGCACGGATGGAGCGCGGCTACACCAGCTGGCCCGAGTCATGGAGGCCGACCAACTACGCACTGGTCACCCAGGACAGGCTGGACAACCCGGATCAGTGGCCCGAAATGGTCGGAATGCAGGTGGGCGAGTTTTATGAGCATGTGCCAATGAGTGACAATCCTGATGCTCTCAGAAACGGTCTGATGAACAACTATTCGCTTTCTGTGCGTGGCGGTGGACCGCAGTATTCATTCTTTGTTTCCGGTTCCCGCGACGAGGAGGAAGGTGTCTTTTACAACAATTATTCAAACCGTTCATCCATCCGTGGTAATTTCCGCTTTTTCCCGACCGATGAGTTGAATTTCTCGGTTAATGCCAGCTATTCGAACAATCACGTGCGCCTGCCGCTCAATGATAACATTGCCTATGGCTTGATCATCAGCTCGTGGCTGGCCATCCCTGGCCGTCAGTATACAGGTGCCGGCGACATCGGTTTCTTCACAGTGGCTCCGGAGTATGCCAATACCTACAACAATCAGACGCGCGCCGACCGGTTTATCATCAGCTCCACGGTCAACTACCGTCCGTTCGAATGGTTTAGCAATCGTCTGCAAGTTGGTTTGGACAACAATGCCCGGCGGGCCCAGCTGTTTTATCCGCCCGATCAGACAGGACTGGCGCCGTTCGGTGTAAACGTGGCTGATGGCTATATCGCCGTGGCAACTCCAAAGACCGATGTTTACACCGTCGACTACGGCGGATCACTGCAGTTTTACCTGAACGAGCAGGTCCGCTCGGATTTCTCATTCGGCTTCCAGTTTGAAGCGAGTGACTATAAAAATGCAACGGCAACAGGAGAAGGTCTGGGTTCGGAAGCGGCCCGTCTTGTCGGTAATGCAGCCGTCACCAGCGGGTCGGAGTCCTTTTCCGAAACCCGTTCCTTCGGTATGTACGTCCAGGAGCAGATCGGCTGGGAAGACCGGCTATTTGTGACCGGTGCGGTACGCATGGACAACAATTCCGTTTTCGGTACGGAAATTAACCGTGTGTTCTATCCTAAAGCGTCGGTATCCTATGTGATGTCGGAAGCTCCCTACTTCGATTTCCCCCAGGTGGATGAGCTTCGGCTCCGTGCCGCATGGGGCCAGGCAGGTAATGCACCGGGCGCCTACGCTGCCGTACGGACCTATACAACCTCTGTCCGTACAATGGAAGACGGATCCACCGAGCCGGCGCTCCGTTATTCCTCTTTTGGTAATCCGGACCTCGTTGCGGAGCGATCCTCCGAGCTTGAAATCGGATTCGACCTTTCCATGTTCATGGACCGTCTCGGCCTTGAGTTCACCTATTACAACACCACGACCCGTGATGCTATCATGAGTGTCAGCGTAGCCCCGTCTACCGGTTTTGCCGGCAGCACGCTTGAAAACCTCGGCAAAATCAACAACAAGGGTATCGAGGCGGTATTGAGCTTTGTACCGGTGGCACTGAACTCGGTGAACTGGAGAAATACCTTTGCGTTCTCTACCAACAGAAACGAACTGATTTCATTTGGTGATGACCGGGATCCAATCATCTTCGGTATTTACCATCCGGTGCAGCGCTACCAGGAAGGCAAACCGCTGGGTGCTTTCTGGGCACAGCGCGCTTACCGTGATGAAGATGGCACAGTGCGTCTTGAGGAAGAGGATATCTACAAAGGGCCCTCACTGCCCACGCGCGAACTGAGATACTCGACCGAAGTGAATTTCCTGAACGGTTTCCGTTTCTTTGCCCTTCTGGACTATCAGGGCGGACACTATCAATTCAACGTCAAGGACATGCGTCGCGACCGGGCAAGGATCAGCTGGGAGACGGTCAATCCTGATGCCGACCCGGACGAAGTAGCTGCCCGTGCCCGTTGGGGACAGACCTACTATCACGTA
This sequence comes from Cyclonatronaceae bacterium, assembly GCA_046483675.1. Lineage (GTDB taxonomy): Bacteria > Bacteroidota > Rhodothermia > Balneolales > Natronogracilivirgulaceae > SKNL01. Next base: position 3,356 of record JAWOCT010000049.1, on the reverse strand, counting down.
CAGCCGGCTGATTTTATCAAGCTACGCGATGTGTCGCTGAGTTACACCCTGCCGTCGAACCTGGTAAGTCAGGTAGGCCTCAGCCGGGCGACATTCACGTTGGCTGCAAATAACGTAGCCGTGCTGTGGACCCGGTATGGCGGCCATGATCCCGAGATCAACTTCCACGGGGATGCCACATTCAGCCGGGTAGACTCCTGGACGGCACCGAATTTCCGTCGTATCACCGGTACACTGAGCATTGATTTCTGAATCGTGCTCACGCTAGAATCCTTTTTAACACTTTATTCAGACCATTATGTTATTGAAAAAACATTATCTCATGAATGGAATCCTGGCACTGCTGCTTTTCAGCGCAGTTGCCTGTGATGATATCCTCGATGTCTCCAATCCCGGGGCCATCGAAGAGGGTGAGCTCACCGATCCCGCACTCGAGCAGACCATGATCAACGGTGTGATCGGCGAATTCCAGTACACGCATTCCTATGCGTCGCAATGGACCGGTACGGTTGCTGATGAGCTTTTGCTCGATCACACCTATGCGCAGACCATCCCCATGGTGTTGCGGACCCTGGACGAGGACAACGTCTATGTCAACAACATCTATTCGTTCTGGCAGCGTAGCCGCGCATCGGCGGATGATGCCGTAGACCGGCTTCAGGTCATCCATGGAGATGATGCTATGGCAAAATTGAACATGCTCAAGGCACTGGCCTACGGTGGCTACTCCTATGTGCTTATGGGCGAGACTTTCTGCGAGGTGCCCATCAATATGAGTGCACCCTATTCTCCCGCAGAGTTTTTCGAAATGGCCGTAGAGCGTTTTGAACAAGCCCTTGAAGTGGCAGACAATGCCCTTGAGGCCGGTGAGCCTGGTGCCCAGGTAGAGCAGCTGCGCAATCTGGCATATCTGGGAGCGGCCCGTGCCTCACTGAACCTGGGTGAGATGGGCGACGCCGAAGCCTATGCCTCGAATGTTGATGAAGATTTCGAAATGTGGATCCGTCATTCGGAAAACTCTGGGCGACAGTACAATCCATTTCATAATCCGACCACCGGTGCAAACAACCGTTACCTGAGTCCGGGTCTGCCTTTCCAGAACCTGGATGACATACGGGTACCGCATACGGCCGAGAAGCTCACATCGCTGGTGGAAGGGACCATGATGTACATCCCGTACCAGCCTTACAGCTTCAGTGAGTGGACGCCGGAAGATTCCCTGGAATTCCAGAGAAGCACCGATATCCGCTTCGCCTCTGCTCTGGAAGCACGGTATATCATCGCTGAAGCACAGGGTGCGACGGACTACACCCTCAATCTGGTCAACGATCGCCGACAATTTGTCGGCCATGACGAGGTGACGCTTGATGGCGATGCATTGATGGCTGAGCTGCGTGAGCAGCGTGCACGGGACTTTTACCTGACGGGCAAGCGCTTTGGCGACCTTCGCAGGTATAAGAATTTGTACGGGATCGACTTGTTCCCGAGCGGCACGGATCCTTTCCAGGATCTGCCCTACGGTGATGTTACCTGTCTGCCGATCCCCCAGAGCGAGCGGAACAGCAACCCCAATTTCTGACAGGGTTTCGAAAAATAATTATTGCGGACTTGCTTGAACGACATGTTCGTTGCGGCTTGCAACCCGGTGGAATGACCTCAAACACCGGGTTGCAGGCTTTTCATTGTGAAATGACCATGTTGTTGTGAATTGTCCACGCAACCGGTTAATATGCCCGGGAACGCGTTCAACGCGTCATGGGTAAGCTATCTGATAAAAATTATTTAATTCCAAGCCAATGAAATACAATCAACTGATCTTTTTGTTCGTGGTCTTGACCGTTTTATTGATGACCGGCCTGACATCCTGCAGTCCGGACCGGGCTCCCGTTGCCGGGGAAACTTACACGGCGGAGCCGGAAGCCCTCCCCGAGACCCCGCGTGAGCTTCGTGCGGTATGGATCGCCACCGTATCCAACATTGACTGGCCCTCCGAACGCGGCATCCCGGTGCACCAGCAGAAGGCCGAACTGCGCGCAATGTTCGACCGTATCGCCATGCTCAACATGAATACGGTGATATTCCAGGTGCGAACGGCCACCGATGCGCTGTATGCTTCGGAACTTGAGCCGTGGTCGGAGTACCTGACCGGTGAGCAGGGCAAGGCGCCCGAGCCGTTTTACGATCCGCTGGCCTTTGCCATTGAGGAAGCGCACAAAAGAGGACTGGAGTTGCATGCATGGATCAATCCGTTCCGCTCCCGTCATCCATCAGCCCGCAGCGAACTGGCCGATAATCACCTGAGCAAGCGGCATCCGGAGCTGGTCGTCGAGTACGGCCGGCATCTGTGGATGGATCCGGGCCATCCCGAGTCCAGCGAATGGTCGCTCAATGTGGTCCGGGACATCATCCGGCGATACGATGTGGACGCCATCCATGTAGACGACTATTTCTATCCCTACCGCGAGCGCGATGCCGACGACAATCTGATCGATTTTCCGGACAGCGCTTCCTATGCTGCCTATGTGGCAGAACACGGTCACATGGATCGCGGCGACTGGCGGCGCCAGAATGTCGACACCTTCATGAAGCGATTGCATGAGGTGATCAAAGAGGAGGATCCGGTTGTACGCTTCGGTGTCAGCCCTATCGGCCTGTGGCGTCCCGATCACCAGGGCGATGATATCCAGGGATTTGACGCCTATGAGCAGATCTATGCCGATGCCCGAAAGTGGTTCAGGAACGGATGGCTGGATTATTTCGCCCCGCAGCTGTACTGGCCTATGGAGCAGGAGGGTCAGAAATACCAGGTGCTGGTCGACTGGTGGCATGAGCAGAATCTCGAGGACCGCCATTTCTGGCCGGGCAATTTCACCAACCGGGTTGGATACGGTTCCGAAACCTGGCCCGTCTCCGAAATCACCGGACAGATCGAACTCACCCGTGCTTCGGAGGCCGCGACCGGCAACATCCACTTCAGCATGCGCGTGCTCATGAGGAATCCCGATAACCTGGTCGATTCACTGATGTACCTGTACCGCGAACCCGCGCTGGTTCCTGCTACAACCTGGATCTCCGATCAACCCCCGGAGAAGCCGAAAATTTCGGTTAACTGGTTCCTGGACGAACCGCACCTCGAACTGTATCCCGGCAGCGAGGCAGCGCCCTGGCTGTACACGGTCAAGACCCGCTACGGGGAGGATTGGCACACGCAGCTGGTACCAGGATGGCGCCAGACGGCACTGTTGGATGTGGCCAGAGACGGTGCACGCCTGTCAGCCATTGCCGTAACCGCTGTTGACCGTCTTGGCGTAGAAAGTGAACCGGTAGCACTGACAGTCGGACCCCGGTCCCGCTGA
>JAWOCT010000129.1:0-9225 GCA_046483675.1 Cyclonatronaceae bacterium | reverse complement strand
ATCACATACTGGACAACATATCGCGGCTGGTGGCCGTCTATTTTGCATACCGGCCGGATCCGGAAAATCCGGTCCACCAAGTCCAGTTCGGTACATCGGGCCACCGTGGCTCCTCGCTGAAGCACACGTTCAACGAGGAGCACATCATGGCCATCTCCCAGGCTCTTGCCGATTATCGCAAGGGCGCCGCCATTGACGGCCCCCTGTACATCGGCATGGACACCCACGCCCTTTCTGAACCGGCACTCATCACAGCCATCGAAGTGCTTGCAGCCAATGATGTGACCATCGGTTATCAGGAGGGATTCGGCTATACACCCACACCCGTCATCTCCCATTCCATCCTCGGCTGCAACCGGGCACAAAAAGACCTGCGCTGTGACGGCATCGTGATTACACCGTCCCACAACCCACCGGGCGACGGCGGGTTCAAGTACAATCCACCCAGTGGCGGACCGGCCGGCACCGATATCACCCGAAAAATCCAGGATGAGGCCAACCGCATCCTGGCCGACGGCTGCAAAAACGTAAAACGGACACCCTTTGAGCAGGCCCTGAAGCAAGACCACGTCATGGCCACCGATTTCATGATGCCCTACATCAAAGAGCTCGGCAACGTGGTCGACATGGAGGCCATCAGCAAGGCCGGACTGCGGATAGGTGTGGATCCGATGGGCGGATCGGGTATCGCCTACTGGGAGCCGATCGCCGATACGTACGGCCTGAACATCGAAGTGGTCAACCCCGATGCCGATCCCCGGTTTGCGTTCATGACGGTGGACAAAGACGGCAAGATCCGCATGGACTGCTCCTCCCCCTATGCCATGGCCAGCCTGATCGGGCTCAAGGAGCGCTTTGACATCGCTTTCGGCAACGATCCGGATTTCGACCGCCACGGTATCGTCACCCCCAGCGTCGGACTGATGAACCCCAACCACTACCTGTCGGTGGCCATCGCTTACCTTTTCCAAAATCGCCCGCAGTGGCGCAAGGATGCCGCCATCGGCAAAACACTGGTTTCCAGCAGCATGATCGACCGGGTGGCGAAAGCCCTGGACCGGAAGCTGGCGGAAGTGCCGGTCGGTTTCAAGTGGTTTGTGGACGGGCTTCTGGACGGATCATACGGTTTCGGCGGCGAGGAGAGTGCCGGAGCATCGTTCCTGCGGTTTGACGGCACCGCATGGTCCACAGATAAAGACGGCATCATCCTGAACCTGCTGGCCGCCGAGATTACGGCCAAAACAGACAAGGATCCTGCAGAGCATTACACCGACCTCGAAAAGAAACACGGAAGCCCGGTTTATGACCGCATCGACGCACCCGCCAGTCCGGAGGAGAAAAAGATCCTGGCCGATCTGTCACCGGAACAGGTCCGGGCTGACAGCATGGCCGGCGAACCCATTCTCAGGAAACTGACGCGGGCTCCCGGCAACGATGCTCCTATAGGCGGTCTCAAGGTGGTCACCGAAAACGGATGGTTTGCGGCCCGCCCGTCCGGCACCGAAGACATCTACAAAATCTATGCGGAAAGCTTCATCGACAAGAAACACCTGAAGAAAATTCAGGAGGAAGCAGTTGCCATAGTCAAAGAAGCGCTGTCGGACTGAACGCCCGGATGCTGATAGCCCAGCAGGCGCAGGGCATTGAGCACCACTACCAGGGTGGAGCCTTCATGGAGCAGCACGGCGATACCGATGCCGGCGAAGCCGAACAGCACGAAAGGCACCAGGAAAGCGATCATGCCCAGGCTGATGAAGATGTTCTGCCGGATAATTTTCCGCGTCCGGCGGCTAAGCCCGAGCACGACGGGCAGTTTGCCCAGATCGTCTGCCATCAATGCCACATCGGCTGTTTCCAGGGCAACGTCAGAGCCGGCCGCTCCCATGGCGATGCCGACTGTGGCATTGGCCATGGCCGGAGCATCGTTCACTCCGTCACCGACCATGGCTACTTCGGTTTCCTGATCTATAAGTTTGCGGATGGCATCCACCTTGTCTTCGGGTAGCAGTTCACCCCAGGACTCATCCACTCCGACCTGGCTTCCGATTGCTTCGGCCACATGCTGATGGTCGCCGGATAACATGATCAGCCGTTGGATGCCCATCCCGCGTAGATGGCGAATGACCCCTGTGGCACTTTGGCGCGGCATGTCCATCAGAGCGATGATCCCCACGAATTTCCCCTCCTCCTGCACCAGCATGGATGTTCGCCCCTGTTTGTGCAGTGCTTCAAGGCGACCTTCCACCTCCTCGGACAACGATCCTTCAAAGAGTCTCACCTGGCCGATGGCCACTTTTTTTCCGTCGACTATTCCCGTGATACCCTTGCCAGTCACCATTTTCACATCTTCCACTTTCGGCAATGATGAGCCGTCCTTCCATTCATCCCCGTCACGGACTACCGCTCTTGCCAGTGGATGGTCGCTGAACTGTTCCACGGCCAGGGTCATCTGCATGAGCCCTGATTTATCCCGTCCGTCCAATGGTATAATATCGGTCACCTTCGGAATACCTTCGGTAAGGGTGCCGGTTTTGTCGAAGGCCAGTGCACGGAGTCCGCCCAGCCGCTCCAGCGGCCGCCCACCCTTCACCAGTACGCCCAGACGCGCCGCGCGGGCCACCCCGCTGAGAATGGCGCTGGGGGTGGATATGGCGAGGGCACAGGGACTGGCGGCTACCAGTACGGCCATGGCCCGGTAGAAGGAGTCGGCAAACGGTTCGTCGATAATCAACCATGCAAAATGGAGCATTGCAACAAATATCAATATTACCGGTACGAATACGCGTTCGAAGCGTTCGGCGAACCGCTGGGTCGGGGATTTCTGCGTTTCGGCCTCATTGACCATACGAATGACCCGAGCCAGCGTGCTGTCCCCTGCCCGGCTTGTTACTTCTACTTCCAGTAGGCTGTCGCCGTTGATGGTGCCGGCAAAGATGCGGTGACGTGCATCGATCCGGTCAACCTGCTCGCGGGCCTTCTCCGCGGAGGCAACCGGTTCCTTGTCGACCGGCACGCTCTCTCCGGTGATAGGCGCCTGATCGACACTGCTGCGACCGGAAGCGACAAAACCGTCGGATGGGAAACGTTCACCGGGACGTACCACCAGCAGGTCACCGGGTCTCAGCTCTTCCACCGGGACTTCCCGTTCACCGTCACCATCACGGATCCGTGCGGTGGTCGGCGCCAGATCCGACAGCGCCCGAATGGCTTTGCGCGCCCGCCCCATGGCATAATGTTCCAGGGCATGGCCCAGGCTGAACAGGAACAGCAGCAGGGCGCCCTCGGCCCAGGCTCCCAGCACCGCTGCCCCGACCGCGGCCACCAGCATCAGGAAGTCGATGTCGAACTGCCTGCGCCGCAGGCTGGAGATCATGTGCAGAAAAGCGTCGTATCCACCGAAAAAGTAGGCCAGCAGATAGACCGGTATGGGCCGGGGATAGCTCGAATCTGACAGTACGTCGTAGAGCCAGGCCCCCAGCAGCAGTGCACCGCACAGTAGGGCAAAAACCAGCTCCCTGTGTTCTTTCAGTTTTTTCACTTGCTATTGTTTTTCACATTAATCATTCTGGCCGGTCACGCCAACCATGTCAGTCATGCACTCTGGAAACCGTAATCCGGTACCTGACAAAATACAGAACGAAATATGGTGACTTTTGATATGATAACCCTTTACCTTATCGATCGATCCAAAAAAATCACTCAACCAGGTTGATCCGTTCATTCAGGATCATCCTCATACTCAGCAATATCCACTTTTCCGACCTTCAAATAAACTGTTGAAAAAAGAATGGAAAATGAATTTTCTGCCCTTTTTGAAAAAAACCGGAAATGGGCAAAACGCATGGTAGATGCCGACCCAGATTTCTTCGATCGTCTGGCCGATAAGCAAAACCCGAAATTCCTGTGGATCGGTTGCTCCGACAGCCGGGTCCCATCCAACCAGATAACCGGTACCGGACCCGGCGAATTGTTCGTCCACCGCAATATTGCCAACATGGTGCATCAGAACGACATCAACATGCTTTCGGTTTTGCAGTATTCCGTGGAAGTGCTCAAGGTGCGCCATATCCTCCTGTGCGGCCATTATTCCTGCGGCGGCGTCAAGGCCTCCCTGGATACCACCGATCACGGGCTGGTGGACAACTGGATCCGCCCCCTAAAACAGATCTACGAAGACCATCGCAGTGAATTCGAAGGACTTCCAGAGGATGAGGTGGTCGACAGACTTTGCGAATGGAACGTGCGCCAGCAGGTACAGAACATCGGCCGCAGCACCATTGTGCAGAAAGCCTGGCGACATGGGAAGCCGTTGACCGTGCATGGCGTGATCTACAGTCTGGAAGATGGAAAACTGCAGGATATGGATTGCAGCATTAGTGATCCCGGACAGATACCTGCTATCTATCATGTCCGATAGGTGCACATCGTACCGCTTTTTTGCACCACTAAAGGCGTTTTTGCATAACCGAACCGCCTTATTGCACCAAACACCGACTTGTTGCACGATACATCGCATCCGCTGGTTCATTTTTTTCTTGCATGAAATGCAGGATTTCTCTATCTCTCACCGATTGCCACGGAGCCGTCATCGCGGTAGTCCCGGCCGTACATGTATGGAGTGCATTTTTTATCAGGTATTGCATGATCTGTTATCAAAGGATCTATTATCACATGATCTAACCGACATAATATGAGCGACAACAATCAGACCGGCCTGTTGGGCCGTTTTCTCGATGTCATCGAGCGGGCAGGCAACAAGCTGCCCGATCCGGCCATTCTCTTTTTCCTGCTGATGATCTTCGTATGGGTCCTATCTGCCATAATGGCCCCATTTGACTTCGGCGAGACCGATCCACGCTCCGGAGAAACCCTTCGCGTGATCAATCTGCTTTCGGGCAGTCAACTAGCCATGTTCCTGGCCAACATGACCGAGACCTTCATCACGTTTGCGCCGCTGGGGATCGTGCTTCTGGCCATGCTCGGTGTCGGCGCCGCAGAGCATTCCGGCTACATCAATGCCGGCCTTAAATACATCCTGGGCGTGACGCCTAAATCGCTGCTTACTCCCATGCTTATCGCGGTCTCCATCGCCAGCCACACCGCTGCCGATGCGGGTTATGTACTGGTGATTCCGCTGGGCGGGGTGATCTTCTATGCGGCCGGACGCCATCCCCTTGCCGGGATTGCTGCCGCCTTTGCCGGTGTCTCTGGCGGGTTCAGTGCCAATTTCATACCTTCGGGCATCGATCCCCTGCTCCAGGGTTTCACCCAGTCGGCCGCGCAGATCATGCAGCCGGATATGCTTATCAACCCGCTCAACAACTATTTCTTCACGGCCATTTCCAGCATCCTGATCATCTCGATCGGATGGTGGATCACCGACAAAATCGTCGAGCCGCGCCTGGCCAAAACCGAAGTAGACGGCGATCAGGACGACCTGCCACAGATGGAAAAGCTTGAAAAGCATGAAACCAAAGCCTTCTGGGTGGCTACTACAGTCATGCTCCTTGGAATTGTGGCGCTGTTTCTGTGGACCATTCCCGCCGACTCCCCCATGCGCTCTCCGGAAGGTGAGATCACGGCTTTCGATGCGCCTATCATGATGTCTATCGTCCCGTTGATCTTTCTTCTGTTCGTGGTACCGGGGGTGATTTACGGCTTTCTCTCCGGCACCTTCAAAAATTCACAGGATGCCATCGGCAGCATGAGCAAGGCCATGGGAAGCATGTCGTACTACATTGTAATGGCCTTCTTCTGCGCTCTGTTCATCGATGCGTTCGGAAAATCCAACATCGGTATCCTGATCGCGCTGAAAGGGGCCAATTTCCTGCAGAGCCTGGCCTTGCCTGGTGCATTTACCATTGTCGGGATTGTCATCCTCACGGCGATCGTCAACCTGCTGGTGGGTTCGGCATCGGCAAAATGGGCGCTCATCAGCCCGATATTCGTCCCGATGCTGATGGGTATCGGCATCTCGCCCGATCTCACCCAGGCGGCCTACCGGGTCGGTGATTCCGTATCCAACATTATCACCCCGCTGTTGCCATACTTCCCGCTGGTGGTCGTATTCTGTCAGCGATACGTAAAAAATACCGGCATAGGCACTCTGGTCTCCATGATGCTGCCCTACTTTTTCATTTTCCTGGTGACCTGGTCGATTTTCCTGCTGCTGTACTGGTTCATCGGGATCCCACTGGGACTGCAGGCATCCTATACCTTTCCCTGATGCCTGATACCGGTCATTTCAACCCGTTGCAACTACGGCAAATTATGTAACCAATCATATTTTCCCGTGAACGATTCTTTGCGAACAAGTGACGACAGGAGGTAGCCAAGACGATGATTCGAAACAAGACTTTTCTGTTATTCATTCTGGTTGCTGCCGGATTCGGGATATTATCATCCTGCGGCAACAGTGAGGAACTGGAACGGTTGCAGCGGGTCAACGCCGATCTGCGCAGCCAAAACCGTCAACTTCAGCAGGAGGTAAACGCTTTGAAGGAAAAAGAAGAACAGCTGGCTTTTCTGGCAGATCAGATGAAGGATGTGAAAGCACGGATTGTCACCGATCTCGGTGCCATCGAAGTCGAATTTCTGCCCGAGGAGGCGCCCATCCACGCATTCAATTTCATCACCCGGGCCGAAAGCGGCTTTTATGACGGGACCAAGTTCCATCGCGTAATCCCGGGATTCATGATCCAGGGCGGCGACCCGAATTCCCGGGGCGAAGACCGTTCGCTATACGGACAGGGCGGACCCATCGTGGCCATCCCCCACGAGTTTAATCCAACCCCGCATGAACCCGGCATCCTTTCCATGGCGCGGGTCTCCGACAAGCGGGCCGGTGCCGGGTCGCAGTTTTTCATTATGCATGGCCGCACACCCAACCTCGACAACGAGTATACCGTCTTCGGCAGGGTGACATCCGGGATGGATGTGGTTGATGTCATTGCCAACGTGGAGACCAGTCCTCAGTTTCGCGATCAACCGGTGGAACATGTGGTAATCCGTCGCATCGAGGTGTACCGCTAGCGTCCATCGGTGCCATCTTGCCCTGTTCCCGGCCAGCGGATCGTGCCCGAGACCTTGCCTGCATGGCAGCCTTGTCCAGGGATCTGCCTGGATCGGCAAGGAGCACATCACAGACCTGTCATACACTTTCCAAACCGAAAACAAGATGCATAACCTGCCCTCATTATGGATACAGCGCGTATGGCTGCTTTTACTTTTTCCCTTCCTCCTCGTATGTACGGGATGCCAGACGGGCAAGGAACGGCTTCCTGAAGGCTTCGACCTGCAGGGGCATCGCGGTGCGATGGGACTCAAGCCTGAAAACACGCTGTCGAGCTTCTACGAGGCTGTCGACCTCGGGGTGACCACCATCGAATTCGACCTGGCCGTATCCAGGGAGCACCAGCTGGTGATATCACACGAGCCATGGTTCCGGACGGATATCTGTCTGCAACCCGACGGTTCCCCCATTCCACCGAAAGAAGAACGCCGGTTCCGGATCTATGAACTTGATGCCGCGGAAATCGCCCGCTTCGACTGTGGTTCGCTGCAGCATCCCTCCCATCCCGAACAGCAGACGGTTTCCGCCTCCAAACCGCTTATGAGTCAGGCCATCGCCGCAGTAGATGAATATGTCCAGGCGCAGGGTCGCCCACCCATCCACTACAACATCGAGATCAAGAGCAATCCGGAATGGGACGCGGTCATCACCCCGGCACCCGACGTCTTTGCCCGCCTCGTCCATGAAGAACTCCTGAGTCTGGAAGCGGAGCTCCAAACAACGCTTAGAAACCGGGTCAATGTGCAATCATTCGATCCACGTCCCCTGCATGCCTTCCGGGATATGGCGCCCAATATCCCGCTTGCCATCCTTACCTATACCGAAGAGCGTGTGGATGATCATCTTGATTATTTCGGGCTCCAGCCGGATATCTACTCACCGAATTACGGTATCCTTACCCCGGAGCATGTGAACAGGGCCCATGAGCTGGGCATGCGCGTTATTCCCTGGACTGTCAACAACAAGGACGATATGCAGCGCATGATGGAACTCGGGGTGGATGGGCTGATCACGGACTATCCAAACCGGTTCAATGAGTTATACCGCCGGCGGGCAGTCCGGTGAGTGTCATGATTTGCGCCGGGCATCAATGAATGACCTGATCCCGATGACCAGGTAGCCGATGCACAACAGTGCCATAAGCGCCCGCACAAATGCCGCCAGGACATTCACTTCCTGATTTCCACCCATCCATGAAATAACGTCCAGGAGGCCGGTAAATGTACCGACAATCCCCAGCAGTGCCAATAGTTGCGCCAGATGCATGCTCATCTTCCGGTATGATTCTTTCTCCCCGGCTTTTCCAAGGATTAAAAAGACAACTCCGAACAGGGCCGGGATGAGTGCGGTGACACTGGCCATGTTCGAAGCAATGTATCCGATCAAGCCAAGTGCGATAAGGATGATTCCAAGAATAGTGGTTTTCCGAGGCATGATATCAATGATTCTATGATGTAAAGTTGCATTTTGTCCGAGGGAATAACCATGAAAGGGTCACCACCATTCCCCCAGAGTGTCCGGGACGATCTCACCGGTGGGGGTGATGCGTTCGCCTTCCCGAGGGGGACGTGTGGGAAAATCGCTGATGGATACATTCGGGTCACGGTCCTGCGGGACATAATGGCTGTGACTGCCATGAGGTATTTCCCGGTAGGGTCTGGAGTCAAACACACCGAGGGAGTCGGCAACCACCAGCCCCGCCAGCAGCAAGGCAAAGATGCCGAAAAATATGCGGATTTTCTTTCGGGAAAACATGGGAACCGGACAAGGTTTCAGAAGCAGACCGATCCATTGAAATCAGGCCGGATGGATCAGGTCCCGGAACGCGTCTTGCGACTCATCACAAGATAGGACAATTCCACCAAATCGGACAGGATGTATTATCCCTGACCGGTTCCCTTCAACGCACGGATAACGTCGGATATTTGCGTGATCCGATGTTTCAGCGGGACCGGATCTACATCAGCGGGACCGGGGTCCGACTGTCAGTGCTACCGGTTCACTTTCTACGCCAAGACGGTCAACAGCGGTTACGGCAATGGCTGACAGGCGTGCACCGTCTCTGGCCACATCCAACAGTGCCGTCTGGCGCCATCCTGGTACCAGCTGCGTGTGCCAATCCTCCCCGTAGCGGGTCTTGACCGTGTACAGCC
>JAWOCT010000006.1:0-3640 GCA_046483675.1 Cyclonatronaceae bacterium | reverse complement strand
CGGCGGCGGCGTGGTGGCCACTTCCGAAGAGCATCTGGCCTTTCTCCGGGCGCTCACCGGCCACCGCATCCTCAAGAGAGAAACACTGGAGCGAATGCGGGATGATGACCTGCCGATGGGATTTCCCCATCCTGGTATCCGGTACGGGTATGCGATTTGGAAAGTAGGGACCATTCCGTTGCTGATGCCGGCAAAATTCAACTGCTGGGGATGTGTCGGGGTGACCGGCGCCTATCTGATGTATCATCCGGGAACCGCGACCCACATTATCCTGAACTTCAATGATGTTTCCTGGAGGGGCAAGGCCATGCGGTTTATGCTGTCGAGGGTAATCAATCCTGTGCTGCAGTGCAGAAAGCGTGTCTCAGGTCCAGACACTTGAAATCAAGGTTTTCCGTCTGGTTATTTATCGATGGATCCAGCATGCTCTGAGTACGCCCTGCAATGCGCATTAACCTGTTGTAAATCAATAAACTAATTCAGATTCAAAATTGTTGATAATAGTAGTACGAAAGATGAAAATGATAACAGAAAAAAACGGGGTACGTTATGAGCACCTATATTATACTGAGTAAAATCTCGCCAGACGCCTTGAAGGAACCTGATGACTTCAGGAAAATGGCGGAAACGGTCAAGAAAAAAATCCGCAAAAACTGCCCTGATGTCGAATGGAAGGACAGTTATGCTGTCAAGGGGCAGTTTGATGTGGTGGATATTGTGGAATCAGACGATCCCGGGCAGGTTGACAAAGCTTCGATGATCATTCGCTCGCACGGCCGGTCGGACACGCAGACCATGCAGGCCTCACACTGGAAGGATTTTCTTCAGTCCATCTAAGTGTTGGATTCAAATCTTGAGTATCAGGTTCAATGCTTGAGTACCAGGTCCAATACTCAATAGATCAAATTAAGTTCGTCAGAAGTGGCCGCCATGTTAATAGTGGATGCACTGCGGGTTCCCCGCCGTGCCTGCCTTATTTCAAGAGTTGCCGCAGAATTTGGAGGGTTCTGCTGTAAATGCGGGTATCTTTGGATGCACGCGGACCGGCAACGTTGAGTGTACGAGGCTGCACTTTCGTCAGCCAGTCTTTTGCCATTTTGGAAGCCTGTTCGGGACCGGTTTTCGCCAGGTCAAGGTGAAGCCATGGTTTACTCAATTCTTCGGCCTTGATGCGGGTGTAGAGCGATCCGCCGTCGAGTGGTCCATGGGAGAGGATGAGCGTGGCGTCGGAATCACGGATGTTCCATTCGGTTCGCACTTCCATGGCAGAAGAGGGCGTTTCAATGAGGTTTGGATAATGTTCCGGAATGATACCGTCCTCTGCCAGCCGACCTTTCGGAACCCATCCTCCGCATGGAATATTCAGTTCCAGGGCCACATCGAGTGCGGCGCGGTCGGCACCGGTCTGCGCCCCGGATATCAGTCGTTCGATCATGATGGTAAAGTAATAATCTTAATTTGTATCTGCCAGTATGTCCGATTATGAGTAACTTCCCATCATGTCAGAAAACGATTTTCAAAAAGAGACACCGGTCGGCAAGGAGCTGTTTATCTGGTTCCTGATCGCAACAGGACTTGCCCTGGTCAACTGGTACCTCAGTTATCGGCCCATGCCCGATATTCCGGCCAGCGGACTGCGGTTCCTGGTATTGCAGCTTGCTTACAGTTACTTTGTATTCGCGCACATCCTGATACTGATTGTAGTATTCCGCATGGTGGTATGGGATCGTGTCAAATCCTCCAAGCGGTTCATTCAAGAGGGGAGCGGGTTGCTTTTTGCTTTTATCGGGTTTGTGTTTGGCCTGTACAACATGGAGTGGTTTGCCGGCTTTATCTTTGGCCATCTGTTTCCCGGACGGACTCTGAGTTTTGAGTTGGGCGGTTCCCTTTGGTACTGGCTCTTTACTTTTGTTGCCATTGCCGTCATCGGGATATTTGCTGTTTCCTATCACACCATGCGTTTGAACCTGAAAGAGAGTTATCGGATCCATTTGGAGCGCGAGCGACTGCGGAGCGAGCTGGAGACGGCCCGGGAGATGCAGATGGGGATCATGCCGTCACAGGCGCCGCAGCTTCAGGGCTTTGACATTGCCGGGATATGCCTGACGGCTACTGAGGTTGGTGGTGATTATTACGATTATATCCGGCCGGATGGCGACGGGCCGGATGACGAACTCGCTATCGCTGTTGCCGATGTCAGTGGAAAAGGGATGAAGGCGGCGATGACCGCCGTGATGCTCAGCGGCATGATGAATGCCGAGGCCATTCATCGTACCAGTCCGGCCGAAGTGCTTATCCATGTCAACCGTCCGCTTTTTCGCAAAAGTGATCGCCGAATGTTTGCCGCGATGCTCTTCGGCATCCTTGATCCTCGCACTAAACAGTTCACATTCACCAATGCCGGACAGATGCCGCCGTTGCTGCTCAGGGGTGGCAAGGTGAGCCAGATCAGGTCACATGGCCCGCGTCTGCCGCTGGGTGCCGTTGCGGAGGCGAACTATGCCCGCAAGGCGCTGCCGCTTGAACCCGGCGACCATCTGCTGCTGTATACCGACGGTATCAATGAAGCCCGGAACGGAGACCGTTTGTTGTTCGGTGAGGCCCGGCTGGCGGATGCTTTTGTTGCCTCTGCCGATGCTGTCACGGCTTCAGAGGCGCTTGAAGTCATTCAATCCCGGATCCGTTACTTCACCCACGAAGAACCCCAGCACGACGACATCACCATGGTTTTGCTCAGGGTTTCCTAGGCCGGTACCTCTGTATCACCTTCTCTGCATCCTCCCCATATCCTCCGGATCCTCCCCATATCCTCTGCATTCTCCTCATATCGTCTGCATCCTCCCCATCCTCCCCATATCCTCTTCCCTCAGCCAGGTTGTCATCGAATGAGATGGTTGCCCGGATAACTGGCTATCCACAGGCGGCAGGCCGTTCGGTTACTGCCGCTCAAATTCCGCCCGGAAACGGGGTTCGTCGTGGCGTTCCAGGTAATAGATAAAGCGTTCGTTTTCCGGTTCGAGCTCCAGCATCCACACATTGGTAGCTGCTTCGGGAAGTATCTCGGCGGTGGCGTCATCGGCTGCGAAGTACTGGCGGGTTGCGGAACCTGAATCCGTGGCGTAACCGCCGTAGCCGTGGGCTTCGTCATCACCGAGATCTTCCATGCTGCGCACCTCACCCAGATGGTCGTGGAACAGGTGGAGTCCGTCATCCCGCTGTTCCAGCACCCAGGCCCCGTGCCAGTAGTCTCCGCCGCGGTACAGCTCGATGCGGATTATGCGCTCGTCGCATTCGGAAAGATGGGCCCTCAGTTCGGTCCCCACCAGGACATGGTCATCATTCTCCGGAAAGGTTGATTCTCCGACGAATGTTTCACCGCAGAACCTGGATACGTTTTCGAAAAATGCAATCTGGTTCATTGTAAGGGCGGTCTGGTGCAGATCGACGGGGGGATAGACGTGTTCCGGCTCGGGCTGTTCATCGCTGCAGGCACCCAGGCCCAAGAACATGATTGCGGACAGGAAGAGGATGAGGGACTTTTCCATATGGATGAGGTTAATATTTCGGGCTTTGAGGTCGGATGTACAGGTGATCCAAACCTAATTTTGCAAAATTGCTTGCTAAACCCAAATGAAATGGA
>JAWOCT010000051.1:0-48243 GCA_046483675.1 Cyclonatronaceae bacterium | reverse complement strand
TTTAGAAGGTTATCATTATGAAAATCAATTTCCTGAAAATCAGCAGCATGCTGCTCGCCGTTCTCCTGATGGCCGGAGCATGTGATGATTTCTTATCGGTAAACGAGAATCCGAATCTTCCGTCGGAAGTGCCGCCGGAGAACCGGATCCTGGGAGCCATCCGGACCACCAACGGAGCTGCCATGTGGCGGGGCACGCGTGAAGTCAGCGCCGTGACCCAGTACGGAACCACCCGGAATACAACCGGTGGATATCACAATGCCGAGACCTGGCGGTTTTCTTCGGCCTATTTTTTCTGGCAGAATTCCTACACCTGGGCGCTCCCGAATGCCGTGGACCTGATCCGGCTGGGTGAAGCCGACGGATCCCCGCATTTTATCGGCGTCGGCAAGACGCTGCAGGCGCTCATTTTCGGCATGCTGACGGACCAGTACGGCCCTATCGTCGTATCGGATGCCTATGACGGCATATCGCAGGTCGAGCTTACGCCCGAATTCGATCCTCAGGACGAAGTCTATGAGACGATCCTGCGGATACTGGACGAGGCTATCGAGGCGTTCCGTGAAACTGAAAACAACACACCACTCAACCTTACCGGCGGGGATGTCCTCTACGAGGGTGACATAGAGAAGTGGGAGCGATTTGCCTGGTCACTGAAAGCGCGATACCTGAACCACCTGTCCAGGAAAAGCAGCATGTACGATTCCCAGGCCATCATCGAAGCGGCCAACAACGGCTTCAATGCCGACGGCATGGACGCCGAGTTCAACTACTCGGCTGGCAGCCTGCAGACCGAAGAGAACCCGTTCTACAGCTGGGGTGGCTTCACCAACCCGGACAACCCCCGCTTCTTCACCTGGAGCCAGTTTTATGTGGATTTGCTGACCACGTTCCCGGTGACGAACAACGAGTACCAGGATCCGCGCATCAGCCGCATCATGCAGCCGGCTCCATCGGATAGTGTCTACCGCGGGCTGCGTTCGGGCATGGGCCTGGAAGGTGGACAGGGCGGGTCGGGTGAATTCACCGATCCGGAGGATTACGGCCGGTTCAGTGATTCCGGATACTACACCAGCATTGACTCCCCGTTCCCGTTCATCACCTACGGTGAAGTCAAGCTGATCGAAGCGGAAGCACGGCTGCGCTCGGGCGACGGACCCGGTGCGCTGGCGGCCTACGAGGAAGGGGTGCGCGCCCATATGCGCAAAGTGGGTGTGACCGCGACCGAAATCGAGGACTACTGGTCGGCACAGGAAGCCGACGGAGTGGCCGCGCATTTCGGTGACCTGACCCAGGGCCTCAGCCATATCATGCGTCAAAAGTATATTGCCCAGACGCTCAACCCGGAAACCTGGGTGGATATGCGGAGGATGGACTACAGCCAGGATATTTACGGTCCAAGCCTGCAGCGTCCTGCCAACCTCAATACAATCATCTTCGATCCCAATGATGAAACTGACTGGATCCGCGCGATGGTCTACGAAGGCAACGAGGAAGTGCGCAACCCGGATAATGTCGGAGATAACACCCCGGCGGTACGCCTCCGGTACCGCGTCTGGTGGGACAGGGACGAATGATCCCGTAACACCGCCCTTTTGATTCACTGAACAGTAACCGGATCGGGAGTCTGCTGTGGCCGTGCTGCCGCGGACTCCCGATTTTTTTTCTGAATCCACAATATGATTCCCCATGATTCAAATGCCACAATTAAGTTCACACATAAGGCATGGTGTCGCCCGGTACCTGCCTCTCCTGCTGGTGGCGCTGATCCTGGCCGGCTGCCAGAGCAACGACCCCACTTTCCGTATTTTTGAAAAACCGATCCGATTTGACGAGGAAAGGGAGCAACTCTCCCTGGAGTACATGCGGAACAGGCACGGCATCGAAGCCGAACAGGCTGTCATCGATCCCCGCATGGTAGTCGTCCACTGGACCGCAGTCCACTCGATCGAAGAGACATTCGATGTCTTCAATCCGGTCCGGTTGCGTGGCCGGCAGAATCTGCAGGGTGCCAGTTCACTCAATGTTTCATCCCAGTTCCTTGTGGACAGGGACGGCTCCATCTTCCGCCTGTTGCCCGACACCACCTTTGCCCGTCATACTATCGGATTGAACTACATGGCCATCGGCATTGAGAATATCGGAGGGTCTCAGGCGCCGCTCACCAGGGCGCAACTCAAGGCCAACACCGATCTGATAACCTGGCTGGCCGGCAAGTACGACATTGAATATGTGATCGGGCACCACGAATACCAGGATTTCCGGGGGTCGGACGTGTGGAAAGAAACCGATCCCGATTATCTGACCGACAAGATCGATCCCGGTCCGGATTTCATGCGCCGGCTGAGGAAGGAACTTGAGCCGCTCACCTTCAAATCAGCGCCGGACTGAATGACCCTGACGCAAATGCTTCCTGGCTTCTGAAAGAATCTTTGCCCAATGAGACTTTGGAGGCTCCACCAGCGGTGGACGTTCGTTCAGATGGCTGACCCTTTTGTTGATATGGTCGGCGCGTTTTTTCATCTGATCAAGGACTTCAAGCCTTGCTCCGTAAGTGTAATGCAGGAATTCCCGGGCTTCTTCGGTCATGTCCACGTCATACAGACGAACCAGGGTGTCGGCCATCTGCTCGGCCGCCACGTCCAGGCGGTCGTCGGCCTCCTGCGCCATTTCTTTGCCAAGCTCCGCCTTCCGGGTGGCGTTCATCTCCGGAGACAGTTTGCCCAGGTAAATGGCTTTAGTGGCATTGATATTGCGCCGGATTTCGGGTTTAGTCAGCTTGATATGCGGTTCCAGTGCCAGGGCGATCTCAATGGCCAGGTGCCGCGCTGCCATGGCGGTGGAAGAACGGTTGGTCCATTCCGGGTTGTCCTCTCCGGTAGCGGACTGCAGTTCCGGTGAGGTGAAGGTAAACCCGGTCCGGCGCACATCCAGCTTTTCGAAAAACCAGGTCAGGTGGCGGCACACTTCAAGACGGGCGTCCTCGTCCAGCGAGATTGTATTTTCGATAATGTGTATCCCCCGGCGAGCTGAACCGATGTTGAGCTCACCCGGATTCCCGTACGCATCCGAAACCATTTTTTCCCAGCGTTGAGAGGCCTCAATCAGTCGGGCGTGTCTCCGGCCGGTTTCCCGGTAGGCCCGGTAAGCCATCGAGTACAGCTCCAGGCTTGTTTTCAAGATGCGGATCAGGCCATTCAAATCCTGTTCCTCGCTCCCTGAAGCCCTGCCTGATTTTGTGATCTCCCCATTTTTTTTCATCAAATTCACGCTGGCTTCCTCCAGATCTTCTGCCAAACGATCGATGACGGCGGTGACCTCATCCACCAACTGGTAAATGGTCATTCCTTCGGGCAGCTCCTCCCTGTTCACGTAACCGGTCTCGACCAGGTAGGCGGCCAGTGCGCGGAATCGATTGCCCCCGCGTGCCTGGTACACAAGGTATTCACTGCGCCGGACCTCCAGCTCGTCCAGTGCACGCGCAAATTTCCACCGTCCGCTGTATTCGAAAACGAGGGTCGGGATCTCGCGGCCGGAAATCAGTTCGAAGGCCAGAATGATCATCTCCTCCACATCACGGAAAGTCATCAGCAGCGGATTATTGTTTTCAATGGAGGACATGACCCGTTGCAGGAAATCTGGCTCGCGCGGGACCCCGCTACGAGACATGCCCAACGTACCGCCGGTGAACCACTGCCAAAGCTCACGGGCGGCGGCAGGAGAGATCTGTTCAAGATCATGTGTGGCTTCGTTTATCTGTTTCCGGTGTTCGGTATATAACTCCCGGGCCCTGGAATACAGTCCGATGCGCCGGTAGGTGTAAATGCGGCCCATGATCTTCCCTACTTCGGATTTGCCGGTCAGGTCAGTGAATGCAATCGTGACACCGTAGGAAGTCAGATCCACCCGGCGAAGCAGCTGCAGGGCCGCTTCGCGCCGTCGCGCACCGCCCTCGTAGGCCTGCACGTTCATGTCCCGCATGACCAGTATCAAGTCCCCCAACTTATCCGTCACATCCAGGATGTCACGCTTTCCCTGTTCTTCCAGATGCCCGCGCGCGGTGACGTAAACCAGACGCGCGACCAGTCCGATAATCCCCGACAGCGCCGTGAAACTGATGAAGTAGATCAGCAATTCCAGGGAGGGCATTCTGCCGAAACCGAGGTAATAACCGCCGATGAGGCCCAGGCCGGTAACCGGTCCGGCCGTCCAGAAAAGCTGCATGAGCGTCTGTGAAATGCGCACCTTGTTAAGGCTGCGCTTGAAACGCCTGATGTGCTCGTTGCTCTCCCTGTCAAGGGTGATGCGGTCGGTCGTGCCGGATCGGTTTTCGGTCAAGGGTAAAGGGATTGCTGTGGTTGGATGCGATCTTGGCTAAATTAGGCCTTCATGGGATGAGGCTTTGGTGGGATGTGGCCTTGATGGATGAGGTTTTGATGGATTGAGGCTTTGATCGGATGCGGTTACTCTGAAAAATAACGCCTGGAACCCATTTTTTACAGGGAAGATTATTCTGCATCAAAATGCGGATCCGGCTCGATTCCCGGTATTTCAAAAAGACCGAAATCCACCAGGACATTGGCCGTTCCGTTGATCACGAATTGAACGGATATGACCGCCAGGATGAGCCCAAAGATTTTGGTGATGATCTGCTTGCCACTGTCACCGAGATATTTAACGATAACCTTCGAGTAAATCATGGAGTAGTAGCAGGTAACGGTGGTGATCAGTACGGCCAGAAAGACCAGCAGGGTGTGATAGATGGTGGGTGCTTCACTGGTCAGGATCATGACCGTAGCGATGGAACCCGGTCCACTGATGAAAGGTATGGCCAGCGGGATGACGGATATATCGTCCGCAATTTCCCCTTCCGGTTTGGTCGGTTTCCGCTCGTCCTGGTCCCGGTTCCGGATCATTCCCATGGCAATGCCAAACAGGATAATACCCCCGGCGATGCGGAATGCGGCCAGTGTGATGCCGAAAATCTGGAAGATGACGCCGCCCAAAAGCGCAAAAATGAAAAAGAGGCCCGTAGAGATTTTTGTGGCCCGAAGGGCCAGTTCCTTTTTTCGCTGTTCACTCATCCTGGTGGTAAGTGACATGAACGCAAAGGCCGTGGTGAGCGGATTAACGATCACAAAAATACCTGCTATGGTAATCAGCAGATAGACGATGGTTGTTTGGATAATCTCAATAATTTCCATACCTGATTTTATCTCTTCTTTTTAAATAATAGTCGTATGACAATAACGACCCTTTTTC
The DNA here is from genome assembly GCA_046483675.1 of Cyclonatronaceae bacterium. GTDB lineage: Bacteria > Bacteroidota > Rhodothermia > Balneolales > Natronogracilivirgulaceae > SKNL01. Next base: position 42,981 of record JAWOCT010000051.1, on the reverse strand, counting down.
GGCCACCGTTCAAAACACAGCCGGCACTACAGGTTGCCAGGGCCGTACTATTGGCCTGGACCGTTGGTCCCGGATCGTTCCGTTGAGCGCGAACCATTCCGTTGAGCGCGAACCATTCCGTTTAGTGTTAACCATTCCGTTGAGCAGAAAATGCTCCGTTGAAAGGGCAAAGATCACAGCAACTCGCCGGTAAGGCGCGCTACGAGCGTACGGGCCAGCACCACCTTGCGCCCGGTCTCCTGCGCCACCCGGTGTTTTACCGATTCGGAATAGCCCATGCAGTCAAGTACCACCAAGGAAGCATCAGAGGTCTTTATAGCGGCGATGGCGGTGTCAAGCTCATTGGTATGGTCCGCGTCGCTTTTCTCAGGATAGGGTGATGCGGAATGAACCTCCACGCGCAAGCCCGTCCGGGTCCACTGGTCGCTTGCATGCCCGACCTGGACCGCGTCGGGTACGACCACCGCCATCCGTTCGCGCCCGCATATCGCCGGAATTGCCGCGTGCAAAATTTTTTGGGGGTAGAGCAGCGGGACCGGTGAACGGAGTGATTCCGGCAGGGACCCGGTGCACAGGAGAAGGATCACCCCCGCTCCACGGTACACCAGTTTGTCGATACATGTCTGCAGACGGGCATGGATGAATGCTTCCGGAACACGTAGGCTGTTTCCGTCCCGAAGCCGGGTGACCAGGATCCGGCCTCCTCCCGCATCCTCGGAAAAAAGCCGGATCTGATCAGCGTTCAGATCGTCCAGGGCCCCGGATTCCAGCACATCAACGCTGCTTTCCCAATAGGGTGACATTTCATTGAGAAGGTCGGGTCGTGGGGATTGCCCGATTGTAATGACTCCCAGTGTACTTCCCGGTGTTCTATTCATCTGTATCTCTCATCAGTCTGTATGATGCGGGTCGCCAGTGATGTTCCCGTTGGATGTGTCAGCCGTGGCCACTGCCTTTTCAACGGGTTTCAGGAGTTCGGGATCGTGCATGGTGCTGCCCAGTTTGAGATTATTTTTCCCGGTACCGAGCAGCAGTATCGACTGTCCCTCGCGGATTTCTGCGCTGGTCACGGGCAGGCCGCTTTCCCGGTCGAATGTCATGATCAGGTCAGGGAAGGTGTATGCGCGCTGACCTGCCTTTACGGCCGTCATGTACTCATTCCAGAAAGTGACCGTGGTGTCATCAATGCGCAGGGAGCCGGTATCGAATCCGTCCTCGGTTACCAGCTGCAGATCGGTGACGGTACCGGCTGTCAGTATATCCCCACCGAGAAAGGCAGCCACGCGGGCAACGGCATGTTCCGGACCTGACGAAAGCGCATCGCGGAAGACCCGGCCGGTCTCAATCGCATGGGTTATGCCGTTCAAGGCACCATGCCGGCGAACGTGATCGGCGGGCACCGGGTTCCGGGCCACGGCAACAAGTCCGCCCGCCTGCACAGCCGCACGCCGCACCATAGCCGAAGCACTCTGCAGGCTGCCCTTTATGTAGCCCTCCAGACGGCGGCCGGTATTAGGGTTGCCCCCTGCATAGGTCTGGAGGGAGAGAAAGCCGTCCTGGCGGTGCAGCCCCATTCCACCCATTGTGCCGGTTGGATGCGCCCGGCCGTTGCATGGGGCATCTACGAGTGGAATGCCCAGGGCTGCAGACTGTATCCATCCATTGATGGTCGCGCCTCCGCCATTTTCATTGGTGATGATGCCGTCGAGCGGTTGTTCCAGATGCTCTTGCAGCAGCATGACGGCTCGCACGTAATCATCGGTACGCACGTGCCATGCATTTGAGGCCGGAGATCCCACAAGCGAGGCCGTGACCACGAGCGCCTGAGGCGGCAGGTCATCGACAGGGATCAGATCCACCCGGCCCAGCGCCAGGGCCGCTTCACCTGCGGCTTTGCCCATTTCCATTGACGCGCCTCCGCCCCCGCCCAGAATGGCTCCGCCAAGCAGGGCATAATCCAGTATCTTATGGTCAAGGATCATGGCTTGAATAAATAAAGACCGCGGTTCCAATCAAGTAACACTTATTTGTATAAAGGGTCAACCATCTACCGTATAATACCACCTGCAAGTGATTTATACCATGGTACACCGTATTTTATTCTCGCAGGCAAGGTCCACAATCCATCCGCTTTTTATCCCCCCGTATCGTTGTCGTTATTCGACCCAATTTCTCTCCTTTGTCCCGTCCGACCCATTTCTTCCGTTCCTTACTCCCATGCCTTCCGTTCCTTACTCCCATCACTGGTTGCTTCCTTGTTTCCTTCCAAAAAATCTCTTCTCCAAAATGACCAAAGTAAAATCCATACTGATTTCTTTTCTGTTTCCGGTCCTGTTCCTGAAGCTTATGTTTGCCCTCCCGGCTTTATCTTCCTCCACCGCAGAAACCCATGAAGAGTGGGCCGGATTCCTGCATGATCAGATGGTACAGTTCATGGAGCAGAACCGGATCCCGAATGCCGTGGCGGCGCTGGTATCGTCGGAAGACGTGTTTTTACTGGAAGGATACGGCTATGCCGACCGGGAGGCGCAGGTTCCGGTCGACCCGGAGGTGCATCTGTTCCGCACCGGCTCCGTTGCGAAAATATTCACCTGGGTGGCGCTCATGCAGCTGCATGAGGAGGGCCGGCTGGATCTCGGGGAGGACATCCGCACCTATCTGGATCCGGAGCTGACCTTCCCGAAAAAATACCGATCAGGCGACGAACCCATCACGTTCCTTCATCTGCTTTCACATACCGCCGGTTTCGAGGATGTACTGGATGATCTTTTCACGTTTGATCCGCAGCCGCCGCTCAGTGAATATATCCACCGGCATCAGCCGGCGCGTATTTTTCCGCCCGGCAGTGTCATGGCCTATTCCAACTACGGTGCGGCCCTGGCCGGATACATCGTGGAACGGATATCCGGCGAACCGTTTGAGGAATATGTAGCCAGGCACATTTTTACACCGCTGGGAATGGATCACGCCACGATGGAACAGCCTCCACCGGCAGATCTCGCAGAAAAGCTGGTTACACCTTATCGATGGGTGGATGACCGCTTTCTGCCCGGCCGGTTCGAACATATGCCCGCTCCCGCCGGCGGCCTCAGTACGACCGCCGCCGATATGGCACGGTTCCTGCAGGCAAACCTGCGGGGTGGAAGGCTTGATCAGGGCGAAATCCAGGGGACTTTTCTGCAGGAAAAGACCCTTGCACAAATGTATTCGCCCCTGTTTACCCATCATCCGCTGCTTGGCGGCATGGCCCACGGATTCAAGGAATTCACGGCTAATGGCCGGCATATTATTTTTCACGGCGGCAGCACCACGGTTTTTGATTCCGGCTTTTACCTGATCCCGGGCCTGGACCTTGGCATCTTCATCGCTTACAGCGGCGGGAATTATTCAGGGCACAAACAGTTGCTGCGCTCCCTACTCGACCGGTTTTTCCCGATGGATGAAGCCACGGAGGCCTTGCATGCCCTGCAGGATACCCTGTCCCCGGTTCCGGATGCCCCGCCGATCGGGGAAGTGAGCGGAGAGTTTTTTCAGAGCCGGAAAATCGTTACAGGTCCGGACCGCATCCTGAACCTGATCATGGGCACGGTTTTTGTCACCAATGTCGACGATTCGCACTTTTCCGCGACCATGCTGGGTGAGGAGTTTGTCTACGAAGAATGGGTGCCGGGAATTTACCGGAATACCCGCAGGACCGACATGTATCCGTTCGGGCCGTTGCGGTTCCTGGTGGCCGGCCATGCCCCTGACGGTCGGCTGATGCTCACGACAGACGGACCCATGGCCTACATCCGGGCCCCGTGGTACGGCGGTACCGTCATGGCCATGGCGGTCATGCTCCCCATGCTGCTTTTGGCCGCGGGCAGTCTGCTCGGCCTGCTCGCTGCCCTTGTGGTCCGCATGGTTCGCAAGTTACGTCATCACGAAAGTTTTTCATTCACCGGCAAAACGGACGGCTATGGAATCCTGAGCGCCCACGCCGGTACGTTGCTGGTGATGGTGTTTCTGGTCATGCTTTACGGCAATCCTCATCCAGTTCACCTGCTGCCAGAGTCGACCTTTACCGGCCGGAGCTGGATGGATGTGCTGCTGGATATCCTGCCGTTCGCTGTAGCCCTGCTCGGTCTGGCGGTGAGCTGGAAGGCTGTCGTTGCCTGGAAGCGGCGCGACCGGGGCTTGGCATTCCGCATCCACCATACCGTATATGCCGCCTGGTCGCTGGCGCTGATCTGGTTTTTCTGCTACTGGGGCATGCTGGGCTTGTGAGGTGAGGCTATTCGGATATGACCAGTGCCTCGCTGAGGCGTGACTGGCCCCCGTCCGTGGTGAATGCCTTCACCGCGTAGGTCACCCGGCTGCCTTCCCGGTACGATTCTTCGAAATGACGCTCCGCGGTGCGGCGGTGCTGGATGAAATGGCCGCGATCGTCCTGCCGGTAGACCACAAAAAAGACATCTTCGCTGTCGAGCTGGTAGTCCCAGGTGAGCCTGATCTTGCCGTCTTCCTCTTCCAGTGTGCCCTGCAGGTTATCCACGGGTGGGCGCACCCCGCTGTCATACGGACGCGCCGAGACCGGATGGGCGTAATCCGACCAGTTGCCGCTTAAATCGATCGCGCGAAGCGAATAGTAGTACATGGTTCCCTGCGTCACCAGGGTGTCGGTAAAGGCGTTCTGCCCCGTCGCCAGCGTATCGCGGACCATCCACGGATCGGCCATGGAGGTTCTCCGGTAGAGCGCTTGCAGGGCCACATCCCGGCTTCCGCTCGGGGCGAATGCCAGCTCAACACGGTCCTCCCCTGTGACCACGCGCTTGAAGACCGGGGTGATGGGCGGGATGGTGTCGGGCCGCGCAAGGGCCAGTACATCCGAAAATTCGGACTGGTTGAAGTTGAAATCGAGGGCTTTCACTTTGTAGTACACTTCCGGGGTCAGCGAATTGAGCGTGATGGTGTCGTTGAACACGACCGGGATTTCGTGGCGCAGGGAATCATCATCCACAAAACTCTCAAATATCACCGAAAACTCGTGGTCGGGATCGTTGGACCGGAACAGGCGGTATCCCATGAGGTCGGGCTCTTCGTTCTTTTCCACGACCAGGGTGATCGCCCCGGTGGAGTCCACTTCGCCTGAAAGGAATACGGGCTTAGCCGGCGGGATGGTGTCGATCAGGGTCACGGCGACCGGCAGCGAGGAGCTGACGTTGAAAGCCGTATCCACGGCCTGAACAACGTAGTAGTTGGGTTGACCCTCCACGAACGTGGTGTCAATCAATGAACGGGCCGTATCGGGCAGCAGTTCCGGGTGGATGATGCCGTACTCGCCTTCGACCTCGTGGGAGCGGGCCACGACAAAGCCCATCAGGTCCGGGGCGGGCGGATCGTTCATCTCCCACTCCAGCAGCACTTCCCGCGGCTTGTTATGCTCGAGGGTGAGAATGCGCGGCGGCTCGGGTGGGGTGCGGTCTCGCGGCATGGCTTCCACTTCGGCAAACAGGATGCGCTCACCGAACAGGTTTTGCCCGTAAAAGCGGTAGGTGTAAACCTCATAGTTTTCAAGGTCTTCGTCGCGGAAACTGCCGTGCTCAAAGGCGTCGAAGCCGGCTCCCCGCAGCTGGATTTGCGGCGCGTCGGTGAGCATCCGGAACGCGTCCGAACCCGGATCTCTTCGCTCTACGGTGTAGAGTGACAGCCGCTCATCCTCCACCCAGAAAAAGTTGATCCAGGTATCGCCTTCGTAGAAAAACACCTCGTTATCATAGCTGGCGTCATCCACTTCGGCGGTAATGGAAAACGGTGCGGGCACCAGGTTGTAAACGGGAGGGTCGGCCACGGTCATGACCCGGTAGGTGTAGCTTTCACCAGGTTCCACGTCGGTGTCGGTGAAACTCATGCCCAGGGCCTCGGCGACGGCGGCCTCGCGGGCGGCGGAAAGGAGGAAGACGGCGTGTTCGAATTCCTCGTCGCCCCGTTGGGTTCGCATGTCCTGGATACCGGCCTCGAAGTCAAATGACCCGCCTTTTTCGGTCTGTACAATGTCCAGATAACCGCGCGCCAGATCCAGCAGGTCATAGGTGTCGCCCTCAGCCCGCTCCATTGCCTCCTCCCACTGCGCATCCGCAAAAGGCAGTACTCTGGCTACTTCGGTGAATTCTTCCGAATCACCGACAGCGCGCTGGATCACGAAGCCCTCACGGAAACCGGTCTCAAGCACCACGCGCTTCTGTGGAAAGTACCGCAGCTCGATGCCGGTGCCCTCCACATACCGCCCGCCAATCTGGATGGTGGTGGCAAATTCATCGAATTCACCATTGCCGTCATCCTCACCGGGTGCGCCGGTCTGTCCGCTCTGCTGTGCCAATGCAGCCGGTGGCAGCAGGAACATCAGCGTCAGGACCATTGAACATGCAAACAGCGATCTTGTGATTTGTGAATATGGGATCAGGGACCTTGTGATTGCTGAAATTGTGGTCGCAAAAGAAGACACGGGTGCAAGTTTGTCCTTACTCATAGGGATAATCTCGGTATTCATTTCTTGCATGGTTGCCGTTTCAAAACGGGTATTGCGGTTTGTCAGAAGGTTTGCGATGGCAATTGCTGTGAAGGAGCCACCGGTGGAATGGGCCCGGTCCGGAACGTTTTGACCACGGTTTCGGTAACGGGCGTGCCGGAGCGGGTCTGGGCGGTAGTCCAGCTGCCGTTGACGTATTCCCTGAGCGTGGCGCTTACCGTAAGGCGGTAGGGGCGGTCGTCCTCCAGGTTGTTGGTTGGCGGAGTCGGTGGAGGAGGAAGGTCTCCGTAGTCGGGTTGCGGGGGTTCGGGTGGATAGGGCAGCAATGGATTTATCGACATATCATCCATAGCCGGCATATTGCCGGGTCCGGATCCGGGACCGGTGCCGGATGCCCCGCCAAGCCCCATGAAGCTGGCAATGACGGAACCGCTCATTCCGAGGGAAGGATCCATGAACGTTGCGGCACCGCCCTGATTCGGTCCGCTGCCGGTGGCACCTGTGCCGCCCGTTCCGCCGGTGCCGGTGTTGCCGCCCATTACGGGTGGTTGGGCAAAATCCAATCCCGGATTGATCATATTCGCCTCACCAATGGTCGTGTAAAGATACTCGCCAAGAATGTTCGTCGTGTTGTTGAGCGTCTGGGTTGACCAGGATCCGTTTTCATCCTGCACTTCCAGCGTGGCCGTTTTTTCCATTTTGAAGGTGCGCATCTCAATGGTGCCGTCGGCCTGCTGTTCGGCCACATCGAATACTTCATCCGGCTCCAGCCCGTATTTCACGGCGAGGGGCTCATCCACCGGATAGTTGTAGGTAAGGGAGGGATTGATGTACTGGACGAGTTTTTCCTGCTGATCGGCGGCCACATCGCCCGGTGTTACCGTGACGCTGCTGCCGGAGGCCTGGTTGCCGCAGGTGGCGCCCACTTCAAAGGAGTGGTGGAAGTTCACATTGATCACCTTGAAGACGTAGGCATGGCCGGATACGGCCCCGGCGGCATAGTAGGGGTTGGGAAATTCACCGTATATCCAGGCGCCGGCTGCCAGATCGACAATGGACCAGGTCTTGTTGCCAAGGCCGCCTTCGCGACGCACGTAGGCACTGGCCGTTCCGTAGAAGCCGAGACCGCCGTTAGCCCGCCAGCCATTGATGCCGATCGGGTTGTACCCGCTGCATCCGCCGGCATAATCCAGGAAAGCCAGGTGCAGCTCCGCGCCGGCGCCGAGGTTGAAACCGGCGTAAAAATCACCGGCACACAGCCCGCAGGACAACGGTAATTCGGCAGAATGATCGAACATGAAGCCAATGCCCAGCGCGAACCCGGATCCGGTGTTGGTATGGGATCCGACGCCGCCCGATCCGATTTGACTGGTGCCCGGATACTGATGAACGGCATTGTAGTAGGCGTTGCTGAAACCGGGAGTGAAACCGGTAGGCGGATTGATATGGTTACCGAACATCAGATAGGAGTAGAGGTTCAGACCGAACACGCTGACGGTATTGGGATTGGCCGGTTCGCCGAACTTGAAGTACCACTGGTTCTGCTTGCCGTCAATGTCCAGCACCAGACTGACCGGACTGGGCGTACCGATAGGCGGAGCGTCCACATTTACATTGGCAAACAGATTGAAATGTTTGTCCGGGAAGTTGTAGGTGACGCCGAGATTGCCGTCCACGATCGCTTCGGCGCGGGAAGAGGCGCTGAGTTCTGCTCCGACCCAGAAGTCGCCGGTGAAGTTGATGAAGGTAAGGCCGCCCGTACTGGTGTTGAATTCACCGGCGAGCACCGCATCAGCATTAAATCCATCCTCGGAAGGCGTGGTGGCCATGGTAGCTTTCGCCTGGAACCCGAGTTGGGATTTGAGCGGCATGAACGAGTAACTGGAACCGCTGAGACTGGCTTCCATATTGTAATACGCCCCGCCACCGAAACCGCGGAAAGCGAGTCCCGGCAGGAAAACGACCCCGGGTGGCGGCAGGGTGACATCCGCTTCCACACGCCAGTAGCGGTACAGCTCGTTGCCGTTCTGGTACGCGGTGTTGCCGAATTCAGCGAGTGCCGAGGCCTGGATACCTGCGGGTTTGAAGTCGGCGCTCAGAGTGCCGATGAACCCGTTGCCGAACACCGGATCTTCATTGCGGAAGCCGATGGCCCCTTCGATGCTCACAGCAGAAAGATTGGCCTGGACGGCAATGGAATCAAGCGAAGTGCTCAGGTACTGCGGGTAGAATTTCTGGTCCTGTACGTTGTCGAGGATGGCCATTTCCACCCCCAGACCCGTCATGCCTCCGATCTCTTCGGAAAGGTTGAAGATCACATCCAGCCCTACCTTGCCGCGTATCAGCTGGTTCTGCTGTACGGGGAGGGTGGTGAAACCGATATTGTCGATGGTGACGGGGAAGTTGGCCAGGAATTTCTGCTCGCTGGCAAACGACCAGCTTCCGATGCTGAACGAAAAGGAATTCTGTTCCGAGGAGTCGTAGTTCATGCCCAGACCCTGGAAACCGAGGGCCAGATTGACATTTTTGACCGGTCCGAGGTCCACACTTCCCCACGAGAAATCGCCGTTAAGGTCGATGTCGAAGGTGCGCTTGTCCGGATCCACATAGGCGACAATGTTGGAGGTCTCGGACAGCTCCAGCTCGCCTTTGAGCAGGCTGGCGGGGATGGGCCCGGTCGGGGTCACCGTCAGCTGGAAATTAACCGGTTCGTTCGGATCCTGCGGATTGTTGAACAGAGCGGCATACACCAGCGGATTGTCCAGATCGTCCTTGTCGCTCACGGGCAGCCCGATGCGTCCATTAAGGCCCGCTTCGGTGAGCGAACCGGCCACCATGTCCACGTGCACCGTATCGATGCTGGCCACCAGGTCCGCGACATCGGCGTCGGGAAATTGCACTACATTCGTCGCATTGGCTTTCATGGTCAGGCCCATGTCATCGATGATCATGTCGTAGACGCCGATCTTGGGTTGTCCTCCTGCGTGGGTCTGCCAGGTCTCGGGCAGTTCCACTTCGAGCGCGCTCATGTAAAACCCGCGGAAGAGTTCGCTGGTCTCGCCCTGATAGTTCTCAGGGAATGTGATGCCGGGCGGATTCAGTACATCCGAGAAGTCATAAAAAATGCTGTCGGCCAGGATGGTCATGCCGCTTGCACCGACAATTTCGGACCGTTCGAGGGTGCCGCCGAGGATGAGGTCGGTCCAGCTGGTGCCATTGGCAGAGATGCTGGCGGCTGCTTTCTTGTTGGGGTCGGTATCCGGCGAGGGAATCAGCCAGTCGCGCGTAAACAGGGCCTGCAGTTCGAGGCCGTATTCGCTGAACCCGTCCTCGTCCCACTCGATATAGCACCCCAGGTTATTCTGTCCGGGTTGCTTGAAGACGAACTGGATCTGGTTGTTCACATTGCCCATGGTGATATCCTCCACCAGTTCAAAACGTCCGGCCGGAAGCTGAATACTGGTTGGATGGAACAGGATATTCTTGCCGCGGAACCCGATGCGGCTTGTGCCCCAGGATGCCGGCACGGTCTTGGCGGCAATGACATTGAACTCCGATTTATTGCTGCGGAAGGCCATCTCCGTGATGGCGGCTTCGTTGCCGTCGGGGAATGTAAGCCCGAGCGGCATCTTCACGGGCGTGGTGTACTCGGTCAGGTTATTATAGGGTATGGTCTGTCCGGACGTATTTTCGACCCAGTCAACCACGCTGTTGGCCGCGTTGTTGGTAAAGTTGGCTTGCGCGGTCACTTCCAGTGCCCAGTCGACCGGATAGACCGGGGCGTCTTCGTGTGTCTCGACGATGATCTTGCCGTCCACCAGCCGCTTGTCCAGGTCCACCGTAATACTGTCGAATTCCACGGCCATGCGGGCCATCAGCCATCCGATATAGGCGGTGCCTTTTCCGGTAAACGCCTGCCCTGTCTGTGTCGCTTCGGTCACGATGATCTCAAACTCACCGTCCTGTCCGGCGTAGAGGGTGTCGGATACGGCCAGGATGCCCGGATCCACCGGTTCATCCTCTTCCTCTTCCTCCGGCGGATCATCCTCTCCCGATTTGGGGGCGGCCTCCTCATCCTCCCCGGAATCATCCGGCACGGTCACCTGGAAGGTGCGCACGGTGGCAAATCCCGCGTTATCTTCTACGTAGGGCTCATCGTCCATCGTCACCGCTTTCACGCTCCAGGCATAGAAGGTGTTCTCGGATGGCGGTTCGATCTCTGGCGGCCAGAGCATCGAGGTGGTGCCGATCACTTCCTCCTCAATCACCGGATAGTTGACAAAAAATGCCTGGCTGGGGGATTGGGGCGGCCGTATCTCGGTCACGGTGAGGATGTACTTGACGCCCATTTCGGCAGGCGGTGCGGGTGTGATGGGGGTCCAGGTGAACTGTGTGGATGCAAGCGCCCGGGAGGAGAGTTGCATTTCGGCGGATGGATACACCAGCTCGGGAGCCTGATAGCTTGTGACCCTCATCGGGCGGCAGACTTCCTCCGGGGTGGATATGACCTGGCCCCGGAGGTCGGTCAGTGACACGCAGAAAGAGTAGAAACCCGCCGGAAGCATGCCGGTCTGTACGATTTTTCGTTCCGTTCCGCCGGCAAAATTGAGGGCTTCGTAGGTGATGATCTCATCGGCCAGGAAAACCTGGGAGCCGAGCTCAAGACGCTGGGGCCTGACGCGCGACGGACGCGTTTCCACCACCGGCCTTCCATCCTGCAACACCTTCACCTGGATTCGGTATTCCAGTCCTTCCAATCGGGGATTGGTGTTGTTGACGGTCAGTATGGCCAGCTCGGTGCGGTTAACCCAGTCGGCAATGCGCGGGTTGGGATTCGGATCCACGTTCAGGGAAACGGTGACCTGTGCCGCAGCCGGACTGCCCGCCAGCAGGATACCAAAGAAAAGGGCCATGAAAATAACGGACAAGGTCCGGCGGCGAAAGATTCGGTGTGACAGCTTTTTCATTCGATGGGTGCGTTGTGCGGCCATGAGGTTAACTGGCTGTGTCAATGTGGACAAATAGGTTCGGGATGGACAAGTTAGTGGGCGTGGATAGATTTGATGACAGGGACAGACCTGCCGGATTGGACGGGTTTGGGTCAGAATCGGGTTTGAAGGGAAACCTGGAAACGGTTCTCTAACAGGGTCGCATCGGGTCGAGAGGAGCCGTAGCGATAGTTCGAGGCATTCCACGAGATGTTCAGATCGGCATAGTCGGTGATCCGGTAACCGGCTTTCAGGTTCAGCCGGATGCGGTTATCGGCGCTGAACCCTTCGCGGGTGACGTGGCTGTGGCTCAGCAAGAGTGAAGGAGCCAGCCTGTCATCCAGCAGGCGGTACCGCGCGTTGATGCCGGTGTTTATAATGCGGATATCCGTTGTGGGGGTGTTGTTGTTCAGCACCATCGCCATGCCGCCCAGGCTGAGCGGACTGTCATTGAAAAGCAGCTGGTAATTGCTGCTGATGCTCAGGGAGACGGTATTCTGGAAGCGACCGGTAAACAGGTTGAACTCGTCAAAATGGCTGTAGGACACCGTGCCGGAAATTACATGGGTATGCGCATCGGACCGGATCCGGTAAGACGGGGCCACCGAAACGGTATGATGCACCATTTCGATGCGCAGGGTGTCAAGGGTCACGTTGTTGCGGAAGCCGAAATTGGCGTAGTTGGTGTTGATGGAAAAGGACTCACTGGCCTGTGCGAACACGTTCAGGTTCAGGAGGGTCCGGTTGGTGCGGTCCAGGGTGGTGTCATACAGGTTGTTGGTGCGCAGGCCGAACGAACCGTCGATCATGAGCCGGTTGTTCAGCAGCTGAAGACGGCTGTTGATCTTGTAATCGATCAGGTCGCGTTCCATCACGCGATAACCGGCGGACTGAAAACCGGGACCTACAAATCGTACCTCGCCGCCAAGGGTGAACGTCTCACCGCGCCATTCCAGGGAGGTGACGTTGGACCAGTCGGTATTGGTGGACGCATTGATCGTCAGGATCCGCTCCATGAAATCCAGCACCTCGTTATCGTAGGGATTCTCGGGACCGAGCAGGTCAAACGTGTACGCCGAGCCGGCCAGTTCGGTGCTGAAATACAGGGAGGATGAAAGCCGGAGCTGGAGTAGCGGGGAGAAAGTGATACCTTCGGCCGGTCTGATGCCCGGTGAGGCGGCCGCGATGGATGTTTCGTCGTCGGAGGCCTTCACAAAGTGCAGGACGAAACGGGTGCCATCTTCCGGTCCGTAGCCGATGCGGGATGCAAAAATGCGCTGTTCATAGGCCCCGGCTATGTTACTGAACGGATCGTATTCCACTCCGACCTGGGATTTGCCGTAGTTGACGGTGAACAGGAAATGCCCCGGATCCAGTTCCAGCCCGGTGCCGAACATCGCGATGTCACCGGTGGTGAGATCAGAATAGTCCGGGGTCTGCGCGCCGAGGAAGCCGTGGACCCAGCGGTAACTGGGATAGAAATGGACGTTGTTGCGAGGATTCTGGATATACTCGACCAATCCTTCATCCGGAGGTGACGGGAGGTGGTAGGTATTCTGCCCGGTCGTGATGTGAACCGAAAAGGGCATGCTGAAATGGCGTCCCGCCGAAAGAGTGGCATCGGCCGTAAAACGCGCCAGGTTATCGGGATGGCGTGGACGGAAGGTGGCGTAGTTGGACTCGGAAAACCGGTAGGCGTCGTAGCTCAATCCTAATGAACCGGTGAACGAGAACGGGGAAGCCGGTTGGGCGGCTGCCGGACCGGCCAGTAATAACGATGCCAGAAAAAATAATCCCGTCAGATAGTGATGTATGGATAAGCCCCCAGACCCCGGATCGGGCAAACCGAAAGCCTTGCAAAATAGAAGACGTTGCATTACCTGTCTGTATCAGTGAGTGTGATAAACCGAACGGGACGAATCTAAAAATAATTTTACACTTGTGCACAAACATTTAATAAAATTTAACGTAGTTTCAAATCGTGTATATGTTAATGCATAAAGGTATTTGCCAATTTTATCATTGGCGGGATCCTTTGCCAGGATATCCTGTACCTGGAAATAATAAAAGCTTACACGCCTGTGAAAAGCTAAGCAGGCAAACGGAGGTCTCTATGCTCTTGCGCTTTATATTTGTTTCGATTCTTCTGCTTTTTTCTACCGAGGTTTTCGGTCAAATCGATTACCAGGACAGTATCCAGCCCATTTTCAATTCCAACTGCACCAGCTGCCACGGCGGATTGAGAGGGGTTACACTGGACAGTATATGACTATCACATGGCCCGCTCGACATGACCGAACAACGAGAAAATGGCGTCATAAAGTTCGCGGCTGCGGTTGGCAACAGGTGCCGGTATTTCTTCCCATTCGGAAGCCTGCTCGAAATCGGAACCTTTTCGGTACATGTTCGCTGCCGTGACAATGAACATGCCGGCTGTAGACGTGGTGAAGCGATCATCCGTGACGGATCCGTTGGTGTAGCTGACCGTGGTGACGATCCTGTCCCGCTCGTCGATATGATATGCCAGTGCGCCCCGGAGCGCACTGTCGGACAGGTTGCCGATCAGGTCGGCGATATCCTTACGGTAGCGGGTGAGATACATCGGCATACCCTCCCGTTCCCGGTCCAGTCCGTATCCACCCCCAAGATGGTTCAGGAACTGGTACCAGTCGTATACATTGACCACCTGTGATGCAGCCCTGGCCCCGTCTTCCGTGAAGGTAACTCTGTCCGGCATGCCCCAGGGCCGGGTAAGCGGGGCGACGGCTTCAAGCATGGCCACAGTGCGTTCAAAGACCCGGCGTGCAGTTTCGGCATCGTCCTCCTTGCCGAACATGTAGAGAAAATCGTAGAGGGCTTTATTCCCGCGGATCATGGCTCCGACCGCATCCAGTTGCCAGGTGGTTCCGTCACCGAAGTCATAAATGGAGCGGGATGCATCCCAGGCCCCATCCAGCCGTCCGGCCGCTTCGCGATAGATCCGGACCATATCATCGGGGGTGTGCTCCATGTAGTGGGCCAGGTCGGCTTCCGTCAGCACACCCCTATCTTCCTGTTCACCGGTATTTTTCGAAGCCACCCAGGCATAGGCGTTGGCATGGATGCCGCCCAGCCCGTAGCTCATGCTTTTGTGGTCGACAGAGCCGTCGGCGTGATGGAATGCGCCCTCACGGAAATGTTCATTCATGAGGTAGCGGCCTGGCGACACCAGGTAGTTTGCCGGCTCCCGGTTAAGCCGGTTCCGGAGCGCTTCGTCCTGTTCAAATCGACCGCTCTGGTGGTGGATATGGGAGGCATAGACCAGGTGCGGGTAGATGGACAGGTCGACGTCCCCTGCAACTGAATAGACCCCGGCCATGTGCTCGAGGCGGGGAGATATGCGGCCGCTGTCATTGAAATAGGTATCGATCAGATCGACCATGTCGAGCCATTGTTTCGCTCTCTGGTGCATGGCCTCCGGATAAAGGTCCGGACGGTAATTGTCGTTCCCGAACTCGTCCGGATGCAAACCGGTCGCTATGATGGATACGGCATTGAGAAAGCTGCTGTAGTCACGCACATAGAGCCGGTTTCGGTCGAATTCTGCTGCACCATCCTCCGCGATCGAATAGGGGACGAAAAAATCAGGTGCTTCGGTGAATTCGTCAGAATGGGCGGTGTGGCCGTTTTGGGTATCGCTGGTGCAGGAGTGCGTGAAAGTCAGCAGAACCAGCAGAATCAAGATGGATTTGCAAAAGTTCTCTTTCATGGCAAAAAAATTTCACGTTAAAGATGACTATCCTTCAGTAAGTGAGTCGGTAAGATAAGTCGGTAAGTAAATCGGTCAGTCAGTCGGTCAATCAGCAAGTCAGAAGGACAATCCGGCGACGATGGAGACAACCCGGTTTTTGGATCCTTCATCCTCAAACACGTCGGTGAGTCCGAAGGAATAGCGGCCCTGGACGTTGATTTTTCCAACCATCAGGTTGAGGTCGGCGCCTACCCCAACCATCAGACCGAGATCCATGGATTCGACGTCATCGCTGATATCTTCGGTAAAAGATTCTCCCATGAAGGTGGTTTCCGATTCTGCGTTCAGAATGAAGCCGGCATAGGGTCCGGCTACGAAATGGGGCTTGAACGGGCCAGGCGGGCCGACATTCACCTTGGCAAGGACAGGGATCTTCAGATAATCCAGTTTTATGGTTCCATCAGAAGTAATCGTGAGGTCTCCGTCCGACTCGCTGAAGCTGGAGGTCGTCCCCTTCTGCGAATAGTAGAGGCCTGTTTCAACACCTACAGGGAACATCGGGATGCCGATATCAAGCATGGCGCCGACCGTGATGCCGGTCCTTGATTCATTTTCGTCGAAATCGTCGAAACTGATATTGGCGATGTTAACCCCTCCTTTCAGTCCGAAATTGATGAGTCCCTGTGCCTGGGAGGCGCCCTGAAACCCGGTGAGCAGGAAAAGGCCGGTGAGGATGGCGCATAGCGTGATCTTTTTCATGATCTGTGGTATTTAGAGTGAAGGGCAGGTTTTGAGGTCTGTTGGATATGCAGGTACGTCAGTCAAAAGCGCTGGTGATAGTTCAGGATACTGGAAAGCAGCCATTATGGCAAGGAGGTTCTGAAGGATGCCGGAAGACAGTAAAGAGCACTTGCCTTAACGGGTGATCACAGCCAGTACGCAGTTTTTGAGCCATTCAAGGACATCGGGTGGCAATCCTTCACCAATCTTTCCGGTGGTCTCATCGGTGACGAGGAGCACACCGTTGCGCTCGTTGTTGCTTCGTACGCCTCCGATCCTGACGGTTTCGATCAGGTTGGAGTCCAGTATCCGTCCGTTCGTATCCCCCCAGGGGGTTTCATGGAAGATCCTGATCCGGTCTCGTCCGAGCTGCAATGCCTGTCGGGTGATCATGGACCAAACAACTCCGCCCAGGACCAACAGAAGGAACAGCACACCGATGATACCGAACGCGACAGGGGCGTCGTCGATCCCGAATCCTATGAAGATGAAAACACAAGCGAAGGCTATGACAAACAGGGTGCCGATCACGGAAGAACGTGCTTTGGGCAGGGTCACGCGCAGGAATTCCCCATCCACGCGCAGCTCGAATCCTGCTGGCGGCGGTTTGCGCGGATCGAAATCCACCTTCAGTTTTCCTTCGCCGGCCAGATCCCGCACGGATTTGTCGAGATCTTCCACGGCCCGGGACACCAGGTTGTCCGTGTCGCCTTCCAGGGCGGGCAGGTTCAGCTGGCGGCAATAATCCTCCCAGATCTGGCGGAAACCGGAATTTGAGCGTGATTCATACAGACGCACCCGTTTCTTTTTGTCCGGATGATGGAGCTCGGCGATATGCAGGGTATAGGAGGATCTGTTCTTGCCTCCGGAGCGCCGTTCGGTGCGTTTGACAATGCCCGGATACCGATGAAGGGGTTCCATCCAGCTGTTGCGGCCAAACAGGGAGCGTGATTCGAAGGACACACTGCGTGGGTCTATGTGGATGGTTTCGCGGTAGCTGAGGGTCCGCAGTCCGAACAGGAATAGACCGGTGCCGATGAAAGGGAAAAGCAGCAAAAAATACATTCCGGGATCAAAATCACCGCTCATCAGCTGCGACACCACGATTACTCCGGGTATCCCGCCCCAGACGAGTGAAAAAAGGACAAGGAAAATACCGATGCCCCGGCTGCCACGGTCATGATGCGTTGCCGGCAGCCGGGAAAGGTCCAGACGGCGCGCAGCCTGATGCACATTCAATCCTGCAATGTTTATATTCATGCTTCATCCTCCTGTTTTGCAGGAAGATAGTAAATTGTTGCATGTTTGCCTCACCGGAAAAATCGATTTGTCATCGGACGGTCTCAAACCCAATTATCATCTTTATTCCGGTGGTAAAATCGGTACTGCGAACCGGTTTTTTCGGAGGGATGGTTTGAAGGGATGATATCCATGTCAAACAGGAATGATTGCGACTGCACTGAGGTGGAGGTGGTGTAATGTGATGAGATGAGATGAGGTTGGGAAGTGTCTGGTCCGCCAGATCGGACAGGGCACGATCTGAACCGGAGTCCAACCCGTGCGTATAAACAGGTGTAAGCGAACTTGAAACTGTGTCGATTTGATTTAAGTATCTCGCTGTTGACAAAACTCACACCCATACGTACATACCAACATGATAAACATTAAAGCATCCATTGGCATATTGACTGGCATTCTATTTCTGGCATCTGTAGCTGCCGTTGATCAGGCAGATGCGCAGAACAGGAATAAAAACGTTGAAAACAGGCCCGGAATGGCGCAAGAGCGCTACGAGCGCTACCAAGATTCAACAAGAGCCTCGCAAAGAGGCATGTTTCAACCTCGTGAATCCCGGCTCGTCTTTCAGCTTGACGATCTTACAGAACAACAGCTGGAAAAGATCAATGAGTTGAATGATAAGCATCGCATGCAGGTATTGGAGCTTCGTGCACAATTCAGGGACGATGAAATAAACAGGGAAGAGTTTCAGTCGAAACGAAGAGCACTTTACAACCAGCACCAGGAAGCGTTGGAAACGGTACTGACGAAAGCCCAGTGGGAAGAGCTCAGAAAAATGCGTGCCGAAAGGCGCCGGTCAGCCCGGGGTCCACGGGGTGGATGATCCTTATTTCACCAGCATCATCCGGCGGGTCAGGCTCACATCACTTGATGTGAGCCTGTAGAGGTATAAACCGCTGGCCATGCCGGTGGCATCCCACGAAACTTCATGCTCACCAGCGGTCATCCGGCCATCAGCCAGCAGGGACACCCGCTGTCCGAGCATGTTGAAGACTTCAAGCGTGACATCACTGGTCTCCGGTAGTTGAAACCGGATTACGGTTGCAGGGTTGAAGGGGTTGGGATAGTTCTGATCCAGCCGGACTGCCCCCGGAATATCCTCAACCGTCCCGCCGGAAGCGGGAACGTCTTCCATGTTGAGTCGGTAGACCTGTCCCTGGCCCAACAGGCAGAGATACAGCTCGCCCTCGTGATCCTCACCGAAGCATACCAGCTGAAAGCCGCCAACTCCACCAATGCTCAGGTTATCAAACACCTCTTTCCCGTCGAAATCAAATGACCAGAGATCACCGGAAGCAAAGTCGCCGTAGAAATAGCGACCATGCAAGGATGGAGCGGCCCTGCCCCGATAGACAAATCCGCCGGTAATGGATTGGCTCCCTGATAATCCGTACTCGTAAACGGGCAGTTCCAGTCCGGTGGTGTCGCATTCGGAAGATGGAGGATAACAGATGGTGCCTTCCATGATGTTCCAGCCATAGTTCTTGCCGGCTTCCACGATATTTACTTCTTCGCGGTCATTCTGTCCGACGTCGGCGACCCAGAGCGTGCCGGTCCCGGCATCAAAACTGAATCGGAACGGATTCCGGAATCCCCAGGCGTAAATCTCTTCCCGCCAGCCCTCCTCGTTGCCGGCAAAGGGGTTGCTTGCGGGGATCGCATAGTTGAGCCCTTCATCGGCTTCATTCACGTCAATCCGGAGGATGTTGCCAGGCAGCGTAGTGCGGTCCTGGCCATTTTCAAAGGGATCACCGCCGCCACCGCCGTCGCCAAGAGCGATGTAGAGATAGCCGTCGGGACCAAACCGGATCTGTCCGCCGTTGTGATTGGTACGCGGCTGATCGATTTCCAACAGGATGGTTTCACTGTCGGGATCAATGATGTGAGGATGCTCCGGGTCGGTTTCAAACCGGGCGATTACGGATCGGAAGGGATCGGGTGCTGTGTAGTAAGCGAGCAGATAGCCGTTTTGGTCGAACTCCGGGTGAAAGGCGACGCCCAGCAATCCTCCTTCTCCCTGGGTGGAAACGCGCGATCGGATATCAAACACCTCTTGTTTTTCGGTTGCCTGCCGGTCATGCCAGATTCGCTGAATGGCACCGGCGCGCTCAACGATAAACACCGTGTCGGGAATACCCGGCGCAAGCTGGAAATCTACGGGAGAGTTGAAACCGAGTTCCGGGTAGGCATTTTCCAGGATGATATCCTGTGCACGTGCACTTCCCGCATCCAACAGAAAAAAGGCGGGGAATAGAAAGGGGACTAAGAGCAACAGCAGAATTTTCATGGGAAAAGCCTGTTCGTGACGGAATGAATGCCATCTGCACAATGGCTGCCTGTGGCGGCAAGTTTGTCTGCAATCGCGTGCAGTCTGCAATCGCGTGCAATCTGCAATCGTGTGCAAGTTATTTGTTATCAACAGTATGAAAACAACGCCGGGTTGGGCATCATTCCAGTTGATCCGACAGAAGTGTTTGATATTTGATGGTTAATCCGTTTATTCCCTGTTAAGCAGGTGCTGTTGCCATGACCGGAGGATCGCACCCGAGGATCGCATCCGGCAGATCGCGACCGATTGACCCCTTGTATTCTGCATAACACGAAACCAAACCGGATGGGAGACCAATGACGGACCCAGATAAGCCCATCCCGCTGCGACCCGAACCCGTCCTGTCGGGGAAAGAAACCGCCCATGTCGACGGCAAATCGGATATGAAGACGGTTGCCGGCAGGCTGCTGACGGGTATGCCTTGCCTGGTCAAAGACGCTTATCCGACTGGTATTGGGGTTCTTTCGGAACTGAAAAAGCAGGTTTTCGGGAAAACGAAGGCTGCAGCAGACGAGAGGGACGATCACGATTTTCAGGATTACCGAACGATGCGCTCGGATTTCAGGCAGGCATCCAACCGGTTGCTGGTGCCCGTGGAACAGAATCGGATTGCTCTGCGCAAGTCACCGGATATCGGCTGGCTGCGGGAGCTCTACCCGGATGTGCAGGATTTCCTGCTGCCGTTCCCGCAGATCCAGGGACTGAACAGTTCATGGCAGTGGTTTCTCAGGGGGGTGCGGTTTCCGGTGCTGAAACATGAGATCTATCCCTGGTACGGCACCTATTTCCCCACCCGTTTCGACCATCTCCTGCTGTTTGATGAGTGGCTGGGAACATACCGGGGGAGAAAGGAGACGGCGATGGATGTCGGTGCCGGGTGCGGTGTGTTGTCGTTTATGCTGCTGGAACACGGATTCCGGCATGTGACGGCAACCGATATCAATCCCAGTGCGGTTATAACCATACGGGAGAATGCCAGGCATCAGGGTGTCCAGGACCGTTTGGAAGCGCATATGTCCGATCTGTTCACGCAGTTGTATGGTATCGGGGAGGCCGGGGGCCGTGCCAGAGCGAAAACCGGAGCGGAAACCGGATCCAAATCGGATCTGATCGTATTCAACCCCCCCTGGCTTCCGGCCCGGGAAGACACCGGAATGCTTGACCGGGCCATCTACTATGATTCGGGGCTTTTTAAACGTTTTTTTTCAGATACCGTGGATTTTCTGGCAGAAGGAGGAAAACTCGCCGTTTTCTTCTCGAATCTTGGCCGGACAACTGGCATTGAAAAAGAACATCCGGTCGAGGAGGAGCTTGCCCGTTTCAAGCGTTTCAGGAAAGTCGAACGGCTTCAGAGGAAAGTGGCCGCACCATCCCGAAAGACCAGGCGAAAGGATCACCGAAAAGACGAATGGGTAGAATTGTGGGTGCTTGAAAGGCGCTGACCGGTTGTTTATTTGCTGAAACAGGGTATTTTGGACGATGGAGCGGAATCAGCACAAAGAGGTATTTCGTGTACCGGTTTTTTAACCCGAGATTATCAAGGATGAGTGGGGAATGAATATTATTCAATTTCTGATGGCCGGCACGACAATCGGCATGATATGTACAGCCATGATTGGTGACTGCAAATCGGATGAAGAGGAGCGGCGGATACCGGAGGGGTTCGGCTATGTACATGAAGCTGTTCCTGATGTGAAATATGACATCCGCTATTGCACCCATGACAACTTCGTGGGCGCCCCGGTGGATGGATATCTGGCACCGGTGGCCATTTTGACCAGGGACGCGCTGGAGGCGTTGAAGAAAGCGGCCAACGAATTGCGTGACAAAGGGTATGGCATGATCGTGTTCGACGGTTACCGTCCCCAGAAGGCGGTCGATCATTTTGTACGCTGGGCCCGGGATGAGTCCGACACCCTGACGAAGCAGAAGTACTATCCCGAAGTGGACAAAGCCGATCTTTTTACGGAAGGCTATATCGCCGAACGATCCGGTCATTCCCGTGGCAGCACGATCGACCTCTCTTTATACGACCTCGAAACCGGAGAGGAGATCGATATGGGCAGCGGTTTTGACCTGTTCGGTCCGCCATCACATCACGGCACGGATCTGGTGACAGCCGGGCAATCTGCCAATCGGCATATCCTGAAGGATGTCATGGAACGCCACGGCTTCGCTCCATACTCCCGTGAATGGTGGCACTACCGGCTCATAGACGAGCCGCATACCGAGACGTTTTTCGATTTTGACGTTCAGTAAGGTGCATTTTCACAGCCATCGTTTTTTCCGGAACCAGGCCAGCATCCCCAGGGCAAGGACCATCATGGCGCCGAGTATGATAAAATACCCGTAGCGCCAGCCGAGTTCGGGCATGTTCTCGAAGTTCATTCCGTATATTCCCACTATGAAGGTGAGCGGGATGAAAATGGTCGCGATGATGGTGAGTATCTTCATCACCTGGTTCAGTTTGTTGCTTGTGCTGGACAGATACAGGTCGAGCATGCCCGAAAGCAGGTCGCGTTGGGTTTCCACACTGTCGATTACCTGCACGGTGTGGTCGTAAAGGTCCCGCAGATAGGGTGCCGTTTTTTCACCGACGAGGGATGACTCCGATCGCTCGAGCCTGCCGATCGACTCACGCAGCGGCCAGACAGATTTTCTGAGGAACAGGATTTCCTGCTTGAGCCGGTATATATCATTGAGCGTTTCACCGGCCGGGTCGGTCATCAGTTGCTCTTCTATGTTTTCTATGTGGTCACTGATAGCTTCCAGGTTCAGGAAATAGTGGTCAACAATGATGT
This sequence comes from Cyclonatronaceae bacterium, assembly GCA_046483675.1. GTDB lineage: Bacteria > Bacteroidota > Rhodothermia > Balneolales > Natronogracilivirgulaceae > SKNL01. The sequence goes on along the minus strand of JAWOCT010000051.1, from coordinate 20,546 downwards.
CAAGGATGGCATACAGGAGATAGTCGGAATTCATCTTCCGGATGCGCCCCCTGTTTTCACGGATACGGGTTTTAAGCGGATCGAACAGGATTTCGGGTTCCTCCTGGAACTGGATGACATACTCTTTGCCAAGTATCAGACTCACCTGGTCTATCCCTATCCGGCGTATATCGGTTTTGAAATTGACGATTTTGAGCGTGATGAAGATGTAGTCGTCAAAAAACTCGACTTTCGGACGTTGATGGATGTTCAGAATATCTTCCGATATCAGCGGATGGATCCCGAAATGCCCGGACAGTGATTCGATTTTTCCTGTTTCATGAAGCCCGGTGATGGTAATCCATGTTGTTTTCGGGGTTTTGTTGAAAGGAAAGCACGACTCGATATCGTGGGATTCCAGTTCATCGATATGATCCGGACCATAGTCGAGGATGGAAAGATGAAGTTTGTCAATTTTTTTTCGCCCGGTATAGACCATGCTGCCGGGCGGAAGTCCGATTTTCCGTTTGATATTACCTGATAGTCGGGACATGATCTGAGTTGTTAAGTTGGCGATGACGCCATGAACGATTGGCGATCCTGGTCATAATGTACAACAATAATCCTGCATTAGTCCTGCATGAAGAACGAACACCTATCGTAAGCCGGTAGAGATCGTTCAATGACCTTGTTTTCCCGGTCCCGGTATTGGAATGGTAGCGATTTTTTGTATAAAAAAGCCCTTTCATAGTAATTTATTCATAATGAATTCACAATATTTTGTGTATTTACCTTATCATTATTGATACCATTATAGGCTATCATTGATATTATTTAATTCCCGTAACAACCACAGGGTAAACTCTATGAATGACGCAGCGAGAAAAGACAAGCGAAGAAAACTTGTCGATTCTACCATGCGCCGGTACGGCCATTCTGCATACGCCTTGATCGAAACACTTCACAGTGTGCAGGAAGCCTACGGGTACCTTGATGATGACAACCTTCGGTATGTCTCTGAGGCATTGCAGGTTCCACTCAGCAAGATATATGGTGTGGCGACTTTCTACCATTTCTTCACCTTGAAACCCCAGGGCGAGCACACGGCGGTGCTTTGCACCGGAACAGCCTGTCATATCAAAGGTGTGCCGGCAATCCTTTCTGCCATTAAGGAAAATTTCGATATCGAAGCCGGCGAGACCACCGAAGACAACAAGCTGTCCCTGCTTACCGCGCGATGCATCGGTTCCTGCGGACTATCACCGGCAATGGTCCTCGACGGGGAAATTGCCGGACAAGTTACACCGGAAATTGTCGTAGACAGAATTGGGAGAATGATAAAAAATGACACCTGAAGAGTTTAAAAATCTGGGTGAAGCGCACCGCAAGAAACGTGAGAAATTTGATCATGTGATCAATGTCTGTACCGCGGCGGCCTGCGTTTCCCTTCAAAGCGAAAAAGTAAAGGATGAGCTGACCAAACAGGTAAAGGAACAGGGTAAGAAAGATACCTGCCGGGTCAGCGGTACCGGTTGTCTGGGCCTCTGCGCTTCGGGACCGCTGGTGACCGTAAACAAGGATCAGGCGCTGTACGGCGGGGTAAAGCCCGAAGATGCCTCGGACATTGTAAAAAATATCGAAAAGAAGCCGGTGAAAAGGTTGCAGATTCCGACCGATATGCCGTTCTTTGCCCGCCAGACCAAGATCGCCCTGGAGCACTGCGGTAAAACCGATCCTGAAGTGCTTAACGACTATCTGGCGCTGGAGGGATACGAGGCCCTGTTCAACTGCCTGACCACCATGGAACCCATCGAGGTGATTGATACCATGGTGAAAAGCGGACTGCGTGGACGCGGTGGCGGCGGCTATCCTGTCGGACTCAAATGGAGCACCGTGCAGAAGTCTGTCGGGACAAGGAAATACGTGATATGCAATGCCGATGAAGGGGATCCCGGTGCCTTCATGGACCGGAGCATGCTGGAAAGCGATCCGCACAGCATCATCGAGGGCATGGCCATTGCCGGTTACGCGGTCGGTGCTTCCCATGGGTATGTCTACATCCGCGGTGAGTATCCACTGGCCATCAAACGCCTGAAGGCAGCGATCAAGCAGGCCGAGCGTCAGAACCTGCTGGGCAAGAATATCTGCGGCACCCCCTTCAGTTTCGACCTCGAGATCAGGCTGGGTGCGGGTGCCTTTGTTTGCGGCGAGGAGACAGCGTTGATCGCTTCTATTGAAGGAAGGCGCGGAGCACCCAGGCCACGTCCACCCTATCCAGCCCAATACGGATTGTGGGGATATCCGACACTGATCAACAACGTGGAGACATTTGCCAACGTCAGCGCGATCATCCGCAAAGGTGCCGACTATTATGCGAGCATCGGAACGGAGCGAAGCAAGGGAACCAAGGTGTTTGCGCTCGCAGGCAGCATCAACAATACCGGACTGATCGAGGTCCCCATGGGAATCACCCTGCGCGAAGTCGTCTACGATATCGGCGGGGGCATCGTCGGGGGCAAGAAATTTAAGGCCGTGCAGACCGGCGGTCCGTCAGGTGGATGTATTCCGGATGAGTACCTCGATATGAAAGTCGATTACGAGTCGCTGGCCCAGGTGGGATCGATCATGGGTTCCGGCGGGATGATCGTTATGGATGAAACGTCCTGCATGGTCGACGTTGCCAAGTATTTCATGGAGTTTTGCCGGTCAGAATCCTGCGGTAAATGCGCACCCTGCCGGGTGGGAACCGCACAAATGCACAACCTGCTGACCCTCATTTCGCAGGGCAAGGCCACCATGCACGATATGGAGCTGCTCGAAGAGCTCTGCGATGTGGTGAGAAACACCAGTTTGTGCGGTCTTGGACAGACGGCAGCCAATCCGGTGCTCAGTACCATCCGCTTTTTCAGGGATGAGTATCTGGCCCACATCAAGGACCGAACATGTCCGGCCGGTGTGTGTACCATTGAACATAAAGAGGAAGCGGTATTATGAGTTCATCAGTAAAAATCAAAACACTGACCATCGACGACCGGCAGGTCGGTGCGCGGGAAGACCAGACCATCCTTGAGGTGGCCCGTGAAAACGGGATTGAAATTCCCACGCTCTGCTACATGAAAGGCCTTTCGCCATACGGCGGCTGCCGGATGTGCCTTGTCGAAATCGCCGGCACACCCAAGCTGCTGCCATCCTGCATGACCAGCGTGGAAGAGGGCATGGTCGTATCCACCAATACGGAACGGCTCAGGAAATACCGGAAAAACCTGATGGAGCTGTATTTCTCGGAGCGGAACCATATCTGTTCCGTCTGTGCCACCAACGGCTACTGTGAATTGCAGACCATGGCGCAGAAAGTGGGAATGACGCATGTGCACTTTCCCTACATGTACCCGCACCTGGATATCGACGCATCGCATGAGCGATATGTGCTGGATCATAACCGTTGCATCGCTTGCAGCCGGTGCGTCCGGGTCTGCGACGAGATCGAGGGGGCGCATACCCTGGATATCAAGGACCGGGGCATTGACGTCAGGATCATCACCGATCTGGATCAGCCCTGGGGCGATTCCGATACTTGTACGCAATGCGGCAAGTGTGTGCATGTGTGTCCGACCGGCGCACTGATCGAACGCGGCAAATCGGTTGGTGAAATGTCAAAACGTAAACAGCTATTGCCCTACTTGACAAAGATGCGGGAGGCCCAGAAATGAATAAAAAGAAACTGACCCTTGCAACAATCTGGCTGGATGGATGCTCCGGTTGCCACATGTCACTTGTGGATGTGGACGAGCGCCTGCTGGAAGTGGCGGAAATCTATGATATTGTCTTCAGCCCGCTGGTGGATGTCAAGGAGTTCCCCGAACAGGTGGACGTGACCCTCCTGGAAGGTGCGATCAGCACCGATGAGGATGTGGAAATGGTTAAGCGTATCCGTAAAAGCACCCAAACCCTGATTGCTTTCGGAGACTGCGCGGTCACATCCAACGTACCGTCCATGAGAAACCATTTCAAGGTGGAAGATGTCTTCAAGCGCGGATACCTGGAAACGACTCCGGGCAACGATGTTATCCCGGATGAAAATATTCCCCGGCTGCTCGAAAAGGCATACCCGGTCCACCATTTTGTCCATGTGGATGTCTTTCTGCAGGGCTGTCCGCCGTCGGCCGATAATATTTTCTACACCCTGGCGGAAGTGGCGGAGGGAAGGACACCGGAGTTAGCAAAACGAGCACGATTTGGATAGGAGATCGATTTCATGTCTAAGACTATAACTATTGAACCCATTACCCGAATTGAAGGGCACGGCAAAATCACGTTGATGATGAACGACAGCGGTTCTGTTGACAACGCGCTGTTCCAGGTGACCCAGTTCCGGGGATTTGAAAAATTAAGTGAAGGACGCCGGTTCCGTGAAATGCCCTCGCTGATGGCGCGGGTATGCGGTATCTGTCCGGTAGCGCACCTTCTGGCCGGCGCCAAGGCGTGTGATAACATTCTGGCGGTGAAGGTGCCGGAGACCGGACAGCTGCTCAGGCAGGCCATTAATTTCGGGCAGATGATACAGTCCCATGCCCTGAGTTTCTTTTATCTCTCTGTTCCTGACATGGTCATGGGCTTCGATGCCAATCCCATGGAAAGGAACATTCTGGGAGTCCTGAAGAAGAATCCGCAGATGGCCAGCGACGGCATCCGGCTTAGAAAATTCGGCCAGACCATTATCGAGCTTCTGGCGGGGAAACGGGTGCATCCAGCTGCCATCATCGCCGGCGGGGTATCGGAACCCTGCAGTGAAGAGATCCGCGACAAGCTTTTGGCCGATATACCCGAAATGCAACGGATCGTGCAGCGGAACCTCGACTGGTACAAGCAGGCGCTCAACCAGAACGGATCCTCTGCACTGCGGGTGTCGGAATTCCGTGATGAGATCCGGACATTCGCCAACATGAAGTCCCTGTTCATGGGACTGGTCAACGATGATGGGGAACTCGATTTCTATGACGGAAAGATCCGTTTTGTGGATTCATCCCGCAAGATCGTGGCCGATAACCTGGATCCGAACAACTACCAGGATTACATCGCCGAGCATGTCGAGAAGTGGACATACCTCAAGTTCCCCTATTACAAACCGATGGGATATCCCAAGGGGATGTACCGTGTCGGTCCGCTCGCGCGCCTGAATGTCGTGGATCGTTGCGGGACCCCGCAGGCCGACCTGGAACTGTCGGAATTCCGCGGCCTTGCAAGCGGTGCCGTACTGAGTTCGTTCTACTATCATCACGCCCGTCTGATCGAGATCCTCTATTCACTTGAGAAACTCGAGCAGGTCCTTTCGGATCCCGCATTTCTGGGCAAGAAAACCCGTGCCATTGCCGGTCCGAACAACAGTGAAGGCGTGGGCATGGCCGAAGCGCCGCGCGGCACGCTTATCCACCACTACAAAGTAGATGAGAACGGGTTGATGCAGTGGGCCAACCTCATTATTGCATCCGGACACAACAACTTGGCGATGAACAAGGGCATTATGCAGGTCGCCAGGCATTTTGTGAAAGGTGAAAAGATCGAGGAAGGTATGCTCAACCGGGTGGAGGCCGTGATTCGCGCCTTCGATCCGTGCCTGAGCTGCTCAACGCATGCGGCAGGCAAGATGCCGCTCAAGATAGAGCTTGCCCGTCCGGGCGGCGAAGTGGTTCACACGCTGACCCAGGAATAGACCTGTCCCCGGACGGCCTGCCAGGGACCGGCTATCGGTCCTTTGCTTCCGTTAACAGCTTCTGAGCCCTGCTCCCGACTTTCGGAGGGCGGGCCAGGACCGGATATCTGTCATCTGCCTTTGCCTCCGGCTCCCGGTTCCTGCTTCCTGTTTTGGGTGCAGGCCGGGGAACGAGGGGTCATACGGCCTCATCCAACAGCTTTTCATAGGTTGAGTCAGGAACATCGAAGGCTGCGAGATAGGTGATGGTCCTGCCGGGCGTATCGTATATTTCCATCACCGGGACAGACGGGCGCCGGTATTTCTTCATCCATTGCTGGAGCCGGGGGTAGACACGGAACACCCCGAGGATCACCGATGCCTTTCCCCGGTATGGGTGCTCCGCTACCACACTGTGGGAGGCGGGAAAGAGGGCCACACCGAACGTTGCTTTCACTTCGGGATATTGACGGACCAGCTCATCAAGGCCAAGTCCGTCCACGATACATCCTCCCAAACTGCGCAGATCCGATTTTTCCACTTCCTGCGGGTTGTCGTAGAAGAGGCCGAATCCCCTGCTTGCATCCAGGTTGTGTTTGTCACGCAGAGTGTAATAAACCTCATCCAGTATTGGGCCGATGTTCTTGTAATCGCCGGTGTGTTTTTTGAAAACAAGCACAAAAGGTCCTGCATCACGCTCATAGACAGTGATGCTGGCAAAGAGTCCGCACCATGCGAGGTAAAGTAAGCCGGCAATAATAGCTAGGAGAAGCACCGATGCCGTGATAATGAAAATTTCCATGTTGATGGGAATGATAAGAATGGTGACATCAATACGTGATATTACCTTTTACGCCAAACAATCCCGATAGTTGCAGAAGCATGGGATAACCGGCATTGATACAGTATAAAGAATCGCGGCAGTTTCGTATTATGCAGGCAGCCACTGCCATTGCATTCCTCGCTGATGTTATAATGCAGAATATATTCAGGGATCAGCAAATGGCCGGTATGTAACACTTCGACTCAGGAATTTCATACAAGAAGCCCAATGCGTATAAATCTCACGAGTAAAAACCAATGTGTGGAGCCGGGGCAAACCCGCTCCCGGTCTGTTTTGCATCGATACCATTTCCTCCTGTTCTGCCTGGTGATTCTGCTGGTTTATGGATCGTCCCTGGCGGAGGCGCGTCCATACAAACTGGTAGTGTATAATATCGAAAATCTTTTTGATGCGGACGGTTATGCCGTTTTCCAGGACTACCGCCCTGTGGATGCCGACGGGGATGCGCAGTACACACCGACGCATGTCCTCACCAAAATCCGGAATCATGCGAAGCTCATGGCCCGCTACAATGACGGCGTGGGTCCGGATGTGATCGTATTCTCCGAGATCGAAAGCGATTTTACGCCGTTGCCCGGAGGCGCGCGTTACGATCACGCGGAGGTGCTCGACCGATATGCCGATCTGACCCTGGACCAGATGTTGGGTTACAAGTTCGATGAGGAAATCGCCGACCTGCCCTCTGAAATCCTGTTGCTGAAGGGTTTTGAGGATCACGGGCTCAAGGGATACGATATGGCGGTGGCCTATGACCGCGATGAAGACCACCGTCCGGAACACGTACAGAAAAATGTCATCTTTTCGCGTCTGCCGATCCAGCATGAAAAAACACGTGCACACCCAACCGAGAGGGCACGGCCCATCCTCGAGGTGTGGCTGGATGTCGAGGGATACGATCTGGTGGTATTTGCCAATCACTGGAAATCCGGGGCATCGAACCGGGAAATGGAAGACATACGCATCCAGAATGCACAGGTTTTGAAGGAACGGCTTGATGAGCTGCGTGCCGAAAATCCGTCCATTGACATTATCCTCGGTGGTGATTTCAACAGTGATTACAACCAGTCCCACCGCTATCCCTACATGGAGAAAACGGCGGTCAACGATGTGCTGCGTTCGGTGGGGGACGAGCAGAAAATCAAGCAAGGCGACACCGATGCCGTGTACAACCTGTGGTACGAACATGATATTTCAGAGCGTGGATCCGATTCGTACCGCGGGTACTGGGGGACGTTGATGCAGATCATGATCAGTCCGGGTCTGTATGACTACCACGGGGTGCAGTACGTGGACAATTCCTTCGATGTCGGACGGTTCCCCGGTAAAAACGTGTATGCGAACAGCGGTATGCCGAACCGCTGGCATTTTTTCGGGGATGGCGGCGGCTACTCCGACCATCTGCCTGTCAGCATGAAATTTACGGTCGTGGAGGAGGATGACCCTGATCGAAAACGGACGCTGGCAGATCCGGGCGTGAACGATGATGAGCAGTGGGAGCCGATACCGGTGACCTATGAGATGCCTGACAGGGAGCAGGTAGTGATGCCGGAGGAATACGACGGCATACCATTGCGTACGCCCGGGTATTTCGACCGGCTTTTCTATGTGACCGGGACCGTCACGGAGGACAGGCAGGTCGAGGTGAATGGCGAGTACTACGACCTGTTTTCCCATAACCGGGAGTTGCGGGACCATCTTTCGGAGCTGGGAGAGACCGGTGAGGAAATCCGCTTTATCGGTCGGCTGGGCATGTACAGAGGCAACTGGCAGTTCGTAATCGGCGATCCTTCTTACCTGAATCCCGATTGGTGAGATTCAAACGGGAGATTTCCGACAGGTTGTGCAACGGGTCAGGCGGGACGGTTCGGGCGGTGTTTTTGCATCCATGTAAACCGGATAAGTCCACGTGATCGGTTAAGGGACTTAACGGTCATGGAAGTAGTATTACGTGAGGGACTCAAGGATAGTCCTGCCGGGTTGCGCGGATGACGAAATCGCCAATATGGACGTGAGGCGGACGGGTGACCACGTAGTGGATCGCATCCGCCACATCGTAGCCGTAGAGGATCGGCCCGAATTTCAGGTGGAAATCCTTGACCAGGTCGTGCGTGTACCCGGCCGTTTCCTGGAATTTGCTGATGACAATGCCGGGTTCGACCAGCGTGACCCGCACCCCTTTCGGTCCGATTTCGCGGCGAAGGCCTTCGGCCAGCGCATGTACGGCAAACTTGGTGGAGCCGTAGGCGGTGCTGAAGGGAGAGATGTGGCGACCGACGGTGGATCCCAGGATCACGATGTCGGCTGAAGAATCGGGATAGATGCCATCTTGCACGGCGACCAAATGTTCGGCAGCTTTTTTAAGCAGGTAGAGGGTGCCGGTAACATTGATATTCAGCACCTCGCGGAACTCCTCCATGTCGACCGTGGTGACCGTGCCGCCCAGTCCGCGTCCGGCATTGGCGACCACGATATCGGCCGGTCGTCCGAAATGCTCTTCCGCTGCCGGGAACAGACTGTCGATAACCTGCTCTTCCGCTGCATCTCCGACGACACCGCGAAAGGCATTGCCGAATTCCTGTTCCAGCTCCCTGATCTTTTTTTCGTTGCGGCCGTTGCCCAAAACGCCGAACCCATCCTCCAGAAAAGCCCGGGCAGTGGCTTCCCCGATTCCGGATGTGGTTCCGGTGATAATGGCAATGCGTGGATAGGAAGGGTTCATAAAGCAGGTTGTTTTGTTGGTTGTGATTGTCGTTTTCTGGTTGTGACGGCGTGTAAATGTGCGAAAACATGAGCGGCTGGCTTGAAGAACTATTCGCTGAAAGGATCGATCCCCATGGTAAACCAGGCAAAAGCGTACCGGTCGGCCCATTCGCTGATTACCGACTCGGTTGTGCGCCCGTCCCCGTGCCCGGCCCGGGTCTCGATGCGGATCAGAACCGGATTGTCTCCGGCATGTTTGTTCTGCAGCTCGGCGACGAATTTATAGGAGTGTGCGGGCACCACCCGGTCGTCGTGGTCGGCAGTGGTGACCATGGTGGATGGGTAGACTTCGCCAGCCCTGACGTTGTGCACCGGAGAGTATCTAAGCAGATAGCGGAACATGTCCTCGCTTTCGTCGGCTGTGCCGTAATCAAAGGCCCAGCCGGCGCCGGCAGTGAACGAATGGTAGCGCAGCATATCCAGCACGCCGACAGCGGGGAACGCGACAGCGGCCAGATCCGGACGTTGGGTCATCACCGCGCCGACCAGCAGCCCGCCGTTGGATCCGCCGGCGATGGCCAACCGGTCGTGCGAGGTATAGCCCATATCCACCAGGTACTCGGCCGAAGCGATGAAATCATCAAATACGTTCTGCCGGTTCTCGCGTCGGCCTGCATTGTGCCATTGTTCGCCATATTCTCCGCCGCCACGGATATTCGGTTGGGCATAGATGCCGCCATTTTCCAGCCAGACCAGCCTTGCCGTACTGAAAGAGGGGCGCAGGCTTACATTGAATCCGCCGTAGGCAAAGAGATAGGCGGGGTTGGTCCCGTCCATCTCAAGTCCTTTTTTGTAGGTGATGAACATCGGTATCCTGGTTCCGTCACGGCTTTCAAAAAATACCTGTTCGGTGGTGTAGGCTTCAGGATCGAAATTGATGTCGGGTGTCCAGTACAGCTCGGACTGCCCTTCGCGGATATCATATTTGTAAATGGTGGATGGATAGGTGAAGGATGTGAACGTGTAATGCAGGGTGGTATCGGTCCGCTTGCCGGAGAAGCCGAAGGCCGTTCCGATGGCGGGCAGCGTGACATTCCGGATGAAATTGCCCTTGAGGTCAAACTGCCTGATCTGTGTCTGCACGTCGATCAGATAATTGGCGAACAGGTAACCGCCTGCACTGCTGGCACTTAAAACATGATCCGTTTCCGGGATGATGTCCACCCAGTTTTCCGGAGCGGGATTGTGGATGCTGGCTTCGACCAGGCGGTAGTTGGGAGCATCAAGATTGGTATGGATCAGGATGCGGTCACCGTCTGTGTGGATGATCTGGTGTTCATTGTCGAAATGGTCGACGACCGTGAGCAGTTCTCCGTTTTCGTTTTCCAGATCCCTGATGTACAGTTCGTTGCCAGAGGAGTTTTCAGAGGCAAAGATGATCAGGTAGCGCTGATCTTCAGTGATGCCGCCGGATATGTATCTTCTCGGGGTTTCTTCCCCCCCGAAGACCATTTTGTCTTCGTATTGAGGTGTTCCGATGCGGTGAAAGTACAGTTTGTGCAATTCGGTGCGGGCCGAGAGCTGGCTGCCCTCGGGCGGGTCGTAACTGCTGTAGTAAAAACCTTCGTTGCCGTGCCAGGAGATGCCCGAAAACTTGATGTCGACCAGCGTGTCACCGATCTGCTCCATGGTCCGGGTATCCAGTACAATGGCCTTGCGCCAGTCGGATCCGCCCTCGGATATCATGTAAGCAGCCAGGGAACCGTCCTGTGTGAAACTGAGTCCGGCCAGCGAAGTGCTACCGTCCTCCGAGAACGCATTGGGATCGAGAAACACTTCGGCGTCGCCTCCCGGCTCGGCGGACCGGTAGATCACCGAATGGTTCTGGAGTCCGTCGTTGCGTGAAAAGTAATAGTAGTCACCATGACGGTTGGGAGCGCTCAGGCGCTCATAATTCCAGTCATCGGTGAGCCGCTGGCGTATGTGCTCGCGGAAAGGGATCTGGTCCAGGTAATGGAAGGTTACTTCATTCTGCGCCTTTACCCAGTCCGCCGTCTCCCCGGATTGGTCATCTTCGAGCCAGCGGTAAGGGTCGGCTATCCTGGTTCCGAAGTACTCATCCACCACATCGGACTGACGGGTTTCCGGATAGGGAAGCAGGGTGGCCGATTCAGCGGTTGCCGCGGTGCCTGATTCAGTGGTTGCCGCGGTGCCTGATTCGGCGGCTGACGTTCCTCCCGATTCTCCGGATGAGGGGTTCAGGTTTTGGGAGTTGTTATCGCCGCGACTGTTATCCGCATGAAGGCAGCCGGTTAGCGAGGTCATGTAGACAAACAGGATGAGTATGGTTTTCATGGTGATCGCAGGTGTGAATTTGTAATCTCATTTGATGAATCCCCGTGTAAGAGATCGGGTTTGATGAATAACGTCCCGGACAATTAATTTACTGAAAATGTCCCCTTCTGCAAAAATTTTGAATAGCCATATCGGCCGCAGGGTTTTCCAGTTCTTTTGCCCGATGAAGGTCACGGCAGCCGCGATACCAGTTCCCCTCGTTGATCTTGATCAGACCACGGTGAAGCCAGGCACGGCTGAATGTCTCATCGGCAGCAATGGCCTTGTTGTAGCAATGCAGTGCTTCCAGCCGCCAGTGCATGTATTCATGGCATAGCCCGGCATAGAGCCAGGCTCCGGCATGACCGGGAGCGGTTTCTGTAACATTTTTGAAATGACCCAGGGCAGTGCTGTAATCGTCCTGGAAAAATGCCAGGTATCCTCTGCTTAGTGAACGTGCGGCCGTATGGGTGACGAAATGCAGCATGGTATCGATATGAGTGGGGTCCAGTCGCCCGTCCGACTCCAGGTAGGGCAGTATGTATCGGATGAAATAACCGGATCCCAAGGTCGGTCTGGCCATCATTACCTTGTGGAACTCCTCCAGTGCCACTGTGTGCAGCCCCTGCTCATGATAGATGAGCCCGCGGAAATGGTAGGTCATATGCAGTTCGGGATGCCGGGTCGCAAGGTCGTTGAACAGGGCCAGTGCTTTACGGTCATTCCGCCGATAATAGTGTATCTTTCCGCTGAAAAGTTGAACCAGGGGACAATCAGGAGCGATCTTCCCGATCTGAATGACCGCAACCTCGGCGTCGGTCCACCGGCCTTCTTTAAGCAAGGCATCGATTTCCTCGAATTGCTCTTTAAACGGTTGACAAGACGGCAGGGCATCGGCATCTTGCTCAATTGTTTCCGCAGATTGCAACATCGCAGACCCGGCCGTGAACCCGGCTTTGGCCACGACCGGGTAAAAGTCCGGCAGTAGCAGCAGAAATGCGGCCAGTGCGATGTGATATATTTTGATAACGCCAGTGCTCATGGCAGTGCCCGGTAAGCATTGTGCGAGGATGTCCATCTGCGGCTGTCAACCAGTGGTGCCGAGACCGCCCGCAATGGCATTGAGGACCAGCAGCATATCGGGCAGCATGGCGTCGGCTTTTTCCTTCTTGCCGTCCCGGTGAAGCTTCCGCCAGGTTTTCAGCTGTCGTATCTGAAGCTGGTGCAACGGTTTGAGCCGCTCATTCCTGAACCCGATCATCGTATACATACGCGGGCGCCGTGATCGCAGTTCGTGACCGTAGAGCAACTCCAGCATATCTCTGGTACGGTGGAACTCCTCGGTTATTTTGCCAAGGTAGGCATCGGCCAGGGAGCGGTCCTCCACCATTCCGGCATACCATTCCATGATTTCCGTGTCGGTCAGTGCAATCGCGGACGAAGCGTTGGTGATGATGTAACGGAACGGCATGAAACGGACGGCATAGGTCTTCAGGGTCTCGAAGGCATCGGGATCGTCCTGGCGAAGCTGCTCCAGCGCACTTCCCACGCCATACCATCCGGTCAGGAAAAAGCGTGACTGACTCCAGCTGAATACCCAGGGAATGGCCCGGAGGTCCTCAAAACTCCGTTTGCCGGTACGCCGGGCTGGACGCGAACCGATGCTGCTGGATTCGATGATGTCGATCGGCGTGGCCTGTGCGAAGAAAGAGACAAACCGATCCGACCGGACAAGGTCCTGATAGCTTTTCAGACTGTAATCGTAAAGCCGGCTGATCGTGGGCTCCAGTGTGTCATAAAGCTCGTCCGTGGACACGCTGGAAGTGGATTCGCCACGGGCATCCGTTTCGATGATGTCAAAGGCGCCCAGGGTGAGTCCGGCCGTTCCGGCCTGCAGCAGTTCCAGATTGTACAGGGCTGTAATCTTGTTGGCGTATTTCTGGGAAATGACCTCGCCCTGTTCGGTCAGGCGCAAGTCGCCGCGTATCGTGCCGGACGGCAACCCTGCGATGAACCGGTGCGTCGGGCCGGCACCCCGGCTGATGGTGCCGCCGCGGCCGTGGAAGAAACGGATGCGCACATGGTTTTTGCGGCCGACATCGCTGAGTTTCCGCTGGGCGATGTTAAGGCTCCAGAGGCTCGCCAGGATCCCGCCGTCCTTGTTACTGTCACTGTATCCGATCATCACCTGCTGGTGCAGCTGGGTATCTGGGTGTACGGTTGGTCCGTCAGCATCGGATGATTCCGCTCCCGGATTTTGCCTGGTTGATTCCTGTGATGTTTCTGGTGACCCTGTTGTATGTGATCTCGAATCAGGTGATGCCATATCCGACGCATTCCCGGATGTTTCAGCAATGCGGATTTTTGGAATCAGGATCTCTCGCGTAACGACCCGCCCGTCCGCCAGCTCCCTGTGAAGGTGGAGACTCCGGACGGTGACCGGATGGGACAAGAAGTTATCCAAAATGTCAGGTCCGCGTTGCAGATCTTCAATGGTTTCGAACAGAGGCACCACCGGTATCATGCAGGCAAGGCCGTTTTTACCGGAAATCAGCAATCCAGCTTCCCGTGCCAGCAGGTAGACCACCAGCAGGTCCGACAGGCTGCGGGTCATACTGATGATCAGCGAGCCGATACCCCGCGTGCCGAAGCGTCGGGCATAACGGTAAATAACGCGGTAAGAAGCCAGGACCGCATCAGCCTCTTTGCCGAGGCCATGGCGATGCCGGATAAAAGGGCGGGCCGTTTTCAGCTCTTCATTGAGGAAGTCAAGCCGGCGTTCTTCGGACCATTCCGCAAACGTTTCGGCCTCTTCCACTCCGGCGGCCTGCATCAGCTGTGAAAGGGCGCTATCGTGGAAACGGCTGTTCTGCCGAATGTCAAGCGAAGCCAGGTGGAAACCGAAGGCATCGACCTTGCGGGCGATCGGTTCGATATCGGCCCGGGCGATCCGTCGGCCGTTGATCTCAACCAGGGACTCTGACAGCAGGGTGAGATCCTCTTGCAGCTCTTCAGCCCGCTGATAAAAACGCTCGCCGTTGAAATCGGTCAAAGGTTCACCCTGGTCATCGATGGGCAGCCGCGTGAGAATCAGATTGACATATTGCCGCCAGGGTTCATTCGGGTTCCGTTCTATCGCCGCCTTGCCGGCATCACCGGTCGCTTCGCGAAGCTGATCCAGACGCTTTTGGAAGAAATCAGGGACCGTGACTTCCTTGGAGGATATGCTGATTTTCCGTGCAAGGTCGATCAGGTCGCTTCGGAGTTGTCCAAGGGCCTCTTTCCGCAGTTTGTTCAGGGTTTGCTCGGTAACACGTTTCGTCACAAAGGGATGACCGTCCCGGTCGCCGCCAACCCAGTTACCGAATGAAATGGCCGGCAGCTGATCACGCTTTTCAATCAGTCGGGGATCGAATCCCGTGTGCTTCCATGCTTCGCGCAAGCGCTGATCCAGCAGGGGCAGAACGATGGGGAAAACATTCTTAAGATAGTGCATCACGTTCCGGAGTTCGTCCTCGATGGCCGGCTTCTGAAGAAAGACCTGTCCCGTCTTCCAGAGGCGGCTTAATGCAACCTTGATCTCCTCGGCGATCTGCACTTTTTCGTTATCGGTCCAGACCTGGTTCTCCCGTTTCACCATCAGCAGGTAGATCGTCCTGAGCTGGTCGATAACCGTGGAGCGCTTGGATTCGGTCGGATGTGCGGTGAGCACCGGCTCGATACGGATTCCGGGGAGTGCATTCGCAATCTCCTCCCCGCTTTTGCCCTGGTTTTTCAGGTCACGAAGGATGCGGCCCCACAGTCCCGAGATCCGATCCTGACCGTACTGATTCTCCAGTTTCCTGCGAAGCTGTACGGCCGCATTTTCTTCTACGATGGTGATAAGCTGAAAATAGAGAGAAAACGCTTTGCTGACCTTCTCAGGATCCGCTTCGGATTCATGATCGCCATTCAGTTGCCGGATCACCTGATCTTCGTTCAGATCACGGAGCATGTCGATGAAGCAGTTTCTGAGATAGGTGATATCATCCTGGATCTTCTGCAGATCCAGACTGTCGTCAGTGGTGCTGAAGTACATGGGCGGGGATACACAATTTGTTGCTGTGATCAGGCCTTATGCCTGCAAGATCGCTAAATGAATCTGTAATTTACCAAAAAAACAGGTAAGATTGGGGGGGTTGGATTACTCATTCGTAGGCCTTCCCGCGTATATTAAATAGACAGAGCCAAGTAACAACATGAAAATTCCGGCATAAACGACCGGCAGCCAAGGATCTTTTACTAATTCAAATACACTTATTTCGGACCATCTCCCCTGGCGAGCATCATAACTGTTCTGATAAATTTTCCAGGAGTTGAAGCGGTATGGCTTGTTAACTTCAATGAGGATGCCAGATGCTTTCGTTTCGCTATCTTCATGAATACTTATGCGTGATCGATACTTTAGGACTTTTGGTTCTGACATTGCAACCAAATAAGTGTCGTCAAACAACAGATATTTCGGTTCGTGCATGAAATTTCCGGTTGATATCCAACCAAGTTTATCGGAGCTGCTGTCAGACACCCATACTTTTGCTGAATGAACGGAACCAAAAGTGTCAGATGGAACAAATTTTGCATGCTCCGGTTTTGAATAGGTATGATATTCCAATATTTCGAACTGGAACGACTCTAAACTCCCCGACTTCCCTTCTTCGATGGAGGGAAATTTTCCACCCGCGGGCATGACAGAAGAATTCGTTTTTCGATTGAATATCACAAGTTCCGGTGGATACTCATCAATATGAAACTCCTTTAGCTCTATTTGAAATGGGAGTTTGACGGGTTGGTTCTGCCGGTCAAATGCAATATCAGTTCTTGTACCAATCTCTATCGGCATGGATATACGTACGAGATCACCTGTTCCAATGGAGGCGGCAGCTATGATGATAAACAATCCGGCATGGTTAAGTAAAAAAGCAATATTTTTGAGAGATGACCAGTTTTTCAGGCGTTTGATGATGGTATACCCCAAAATCATCAGAAAAAGTATGGTAACCATTAGAAAAGGGTAGCTTCCCTTGATATTGGTAAGGCCTATTCGGTCGATAAAATGATTTTGAGGCTCCTGTGCAATAAAACCCATCATCAGGGTCAGGAGTGTGTACACGGAAATAACGGCAATGGTTACAGGGATACTTGTGATCCAGGCAATCACCCTTTTATCACTGAACAAGGAGTAGGTAAAAATCAGATATCCGACAAAAGCCAATAAAATGAAAAGATTGACCGGGAAGGAAGGGACAGACAGTGATTCTGATGTGCTTGCATATTGAAGGATAAAACCGGTCATCATAATGGCTATAATGAACAGAAAAGCGTCCCAATATGAGCGTGCTATTTTTATCATTGAAGTATTTACTTAAAAAAGGCAGTTTCTGTGCTTCGTGCTTCGTGCTTCGTGCTCCATGCTCCGTGCGGACGGTCACGTCAAGTCAGATAAAACTCAATAGGTATGAACACTGGATTGGGTTGAAGGCAGATAATTCACACCGAACCAGCATATTAAGAGGAAAACCATAGCCAAAACCAGCAGCCATAGCGGAACAGCGGGACTTTTTTTATGCTGATATCTGAAATGGATGTATATGAGATAGACCAGCCAGGTTATCAGCGCCCAAGTTTCTTTGGGGTCCCATGTCCAGTAATGCCCCCAGGCTTCCTTCGCCCATAATGCACCAAAAAGCAGACCGAATGTCAGGAAGGCAAATCCCATGAAAACGAGATTGTCGGCATATTTCAATGTATCACCGATTTCCCGATTGGTGTAGTTTAAAAACAGTCCTTTAGCCGCAATGATCGCTGCTCCGGTCAGCAAGGCGTAGGAAAACATATAGACAATAACATGAGGGACAAACCATGGACTCTGTAGTGCCGGCATCAATGTCTGGTCAAATGTTTCCAGCCGGATATAATTAATGATCAGGAACAGGGCGGCCAGTAACGTACTGTAAAGCAGCATCCATTTGATTCGCCATCGAAGGTAAAGCAGCAGGCCAATCACAGACATGAATATTGCATACCAGAGTCTGGTTTCACCCAGTGTGCGAAAAGGTGGGCGGCCCAGACTGGTCCACAACTGCCAGGTGAATACACCCAGAACCCCCAAGCCTGTTGCCAGCAGTATTTGTGCTGCAATGGTTGACTTTCTGCCCGGCAAATACAGCAGTATCAGACCTGCAATCCATAAGGGAATGATTATGTACAAGTATGATGGATAGTTTTGCCAGGTCATTTGTGAAAGTGTGCCTAATAGATGGTTTACAGAAATGGCCGTCAACAGCCCCCCTCAGGTACAGCAGGCGCCGGTACTACTGGTGCATCAATAATCTCCGATTCCGTTCTTTGAATAATATTCCCATAATTCCATGTGGCTTTTTCCTCATTGTAAAACAGATAGGCATTATCAATCTGATGTAATACTTTTTCAGTAAAGATGTGATAATTTCCGGCCAGCACCCTGACATTGTCATAGCCCAGTGATTTAAGCATAAGACAGGCGAGGGTTGAAGTTTCCTGGGAGTCGGAGTAAAGAATAATACCGTTGTTCCTGTGATTTTTAATTTTCCTGAGTGATTGATTATCGATCAGCAACTCAGCCGGTATGCTTATGGCTTTGTCTAAATGACCTGCCTCATAGCGTTGCTCATCCCGCAGGTCTACAAGCATGAAACGTGCTTTATCGTCGGCAGTTAGCTGCAGATACTCATGATAAACCATCAGATAATCATCTTCTATTATGGTTTCATGGACCGACTTGTTGTCAACTTTATACCCTTTCCAGGCCTTTAGAAAAAACGAGTTGGACAAACCTGCTAGGATAATCAGAAAAAACAACACGGATCCGGTAAACAACTGATTGTTTTTCATGTCGATTTCATTTCAAGTGATGCAGGAATAATTAGCAGCCTCCATCAGGAGGGGCAATGGGTGTGCTAGCCCCTTCCGGTGATTGAGATTCTCCGGGGCTGTTTCTGAAGGCTTCGCCTTCCTTGAAAAAAGTCCTGGCGTATTCGAGGAATCTTCTGTTATGTTCCCCCAAGCCGTCTGTATCCTCTTCATCCGGCATTTGACCAAACAATGTGTCAAAAAAATGATTGAGTCCGCCTTTCAGCATATAGAAGTCACCCAGGCCGGCCCTTTCTGCAATAAACCAGGCTTCGGCTGCTTTTACACCACCATTTGAGTAGAATACGGTTTTTTTGCCTCTCTGGTGCAAGTATGGCTTGAAGGGTTCATCGAGCAGGTTCTCGATTGGAATGGATACGGCTCCCGGCAGATGAAATCTGTTAAATTCCTGAAGGCTCCTGACATCGACCAGGTGCAAGTCACCGACATCACGCATCAGAGAATGCGCTACTTTGATGGCATCGACATCTTTTTGGCCATCAAACATTTTTTCCGCCAATTGTTCCTTGCCGAGTTCATTCCTGTTGCTGGTCCTCTGTTCCGGCAAGAACAGCACAAATACGAGCAGTATGAGCAAGATGCTCACCGGATAGCCGAGATTTAATTTTTCATAGATCAGCAATTCTTTAAATCTGCTTGAACGCTCCTCAATTCTCTTTGTAATATAAAAAGCTGCAAGTGCAAGGATAATAAATAGAAATAAAAAAAGTCCCTGGGACATTCCAAGACTGTCATAAACAAACATCCTTCCCAGGGCAGATCCATTATATAATGGATCGAAAAAGTTGAAAAAGGTCCCAAAAAGAAATACACCGGCAAACATGCCCGTCAGGAAGAAAAGGGCATCTACTTTGCCGATTGCAGCAGCTGCAAATCCGGTTCCCGGACAAAATCCACCAAGAATAAAACCCAATCCCATTATGGCACCACCGGTAATTGCAGACCAGGTGAAGAGTGGATTCACGTAAACATAGTTTATGTCAATCCAGCCAAAGTATTGGAAAAAAAACATTCCGATAGCTGCGGTGATGCCCGCTGTGAGAAAAACCTTCAGCACGGCAAAGTCATAACCGAAAAAGAATCCCACCAATTTCCGTGAGTTTGAAAAACCTGCCTGTTCAAGCAGGAAACCAAATGCAATGCCAATAATAAATGCAAAAAAGAAATTCAGGTCTCCGCTGATAACGCCTTGAGGTATTAATGGTCCCATTGTTTTTCTTCAATAAGCTTCAGATTTCATGTGTTTAATTTTTTTTTCACAATGTCACATGAAATGCCATGACCGTATTTAGTCATGCGCCTGTGAATCTGGGCGCTGGCCCGGTCATGGGCATTTCAGATGCCTTATGGTCGGTGTCGGCTAATTCATTGCATTAGAGCCATAATTTGCGGAAGAAGTAGGAGATTATATATCCCGTGCCGAACATTGCGATCAAGGTGAGAAAACCTGCGGCGGAATAAACGGCCATACCGCTCAGGGCTGCTCCGGAAGTGCAGCCTCTTCCAAATTGCGAGCCAATGCCGAATAAAACGCCACCTGTAACAGCAAGTATCAATCTTGCACTATTCGTGATACGAGGTCCCTTTTCAATATTCAATTTAAGGCGTCCGGACAAAAAACCGGACACAAAGGCACCTGCAAGCAGTCCCAGTACACTGAAAACAAGCCAGGATCTTAAAGGCGGTGTTTCGGACACGAAGAAAGCAGATGATTCTCCCATCTCCGGGTGTACTGTTTCCGTAACGGCAATCACAGTGCTTTTCACAGCTCCGCTGGCACCCAGGCCTCTTCCCGTGATAAAAATGGTCAGCAAAAGCAATGCCCCCAATAAAAAACCAGCCAGGTAGGGGTTCATGTATGGTTTCATCTGTTCAAATCAATTATGGATTAATAAGGTCAGAATGAATTCACATGGCAGGATATGATCATGCTCCTGTGTGTCAACCGGAGGCTGCCATGTTCATTTCATGTGTTTAAATTCTAAGATTTATTAGGTCACATAGAATGTCCATGACACTTTTAATCATGCTCCTGTGTGACCGGGCAACGGT
>JAWOCT010000123.1:0-16196 GCA_046483675.1 Cyclonatronaceae bacterium | reverse complement strand
CTCAATTCACTGGTTTGGGGAATTTCACGGGTGGCTTGAACGTTATATTGGTGCAGGGCCGGAAAGGAAATGAAAAAAGATGTAAAAAGAAAATGCGGTAATAACTTTGCACAATAAAATGTGAACTTCTCAGTTCAAATAATCCATACCATACCCTCCCCTCAAAAGCCAGTCCTTGATCGGACTGGCTTTGATTTTTTCAGCCCACTTCTTCTTTTTTGACCTTTTTTCTTCGAGGTCCAGTTTGCTTCCCGAGCCTTTTCTCATCTTGCCTGCTTCTGTCAACACTCATTGTTCCCTCAGACCGTTTGCCTGATCAGTATAACGGCTCACTTTACCAGGGTAACCGGGATGGATGCACGCCCTGAGCTTGTTTCTGCCGTGATGACATAGACACCACTGGCCCAGCGGGAGGCGTCAACCGGCAACTCATGGAATCCACCGGGTTTTTCATCGTCAAGGAGTGTTGCCACCCGTCTTCCATCCACCGAATAGACAATAACGCGCAAACGTCCGGACTCCGGCAGGGCAACCGTGATCACGGCAGAACTGTTGAACGGGTTCGGTCGCGCCGGTTCCAGTCGGAATGTTTCCGGGAGGCCCTCCTCTGAACCGGACGCATCGGCAGAGACATTGACGGCCTCAAAATTCGCTTTCAGCGTCAACTCGTCCTGGAATGTCCGGATGGTCAGCGATTCACCGGACTGCGGTCGCCCGTCCCATCCTGTGAAAAGATATCCTTCAGCCGGCACAGCGGTAACGGTGAAAGGCACATCTTTAAAATAAATACCCGACCAGGGCCAAGGCTGATCCGGGATGCCGATTTCGCCCGGTTTCACATCCACGGAATGGATGCGCAGGTACCCAGCAACGGGATCGTTGACATCCAGGGACAGGTTCAGCAATCCCGGCAGTCCGAAATGGGACCGGATGTGTTCGCGCTGGGCATCGGGACGCCGGCGTGCGAAATCACGCATGGATTCCACTTCGTCCTCCCACTCCTGCATGGTTTCCGGTCCCCGCCAGCGAACGACATGCTCGCCTATGTGAGGTTTCAGCGCATCGTACATCGTTTCGATTTCCTGTTCCACCCGCTCGGGCGTAAATGCCGTATTGAGAAGATCAGCAAATCGGTTGATGAAATCCCGGCGAAAACCCCCATTGCGAAGCAACCCCCGAAGCATCTGCACCGACCAATCGGGATTGGGCCAGCTGACGTTGTCCCCGTGGACGGCAAAGCTGAGGGTGTTGTGCTGTTCCCGGCTATCGTGACCGGGGACGTACAAGTAATCCAGATTGAAACCGAAATCGGTGTCAAAGAGCAGCCAGCGCCAGCGGCCGTCATGGCCCGGCGGAGCACCATCCTGCGGACCGTCCGTCCGTTTTCGCCAGAAGTCGATATTGTTGCCCGGCCAGTCGGTGTTGCGGAAATAGATATTGGCGATATGGTAATCCATGAAGTTTTCCAGGTCCACCCGGTCGCGGACTCTTTGCCAGATTTGCGGATGGTTCATGTCGGGTTCCTGATCCACAAAATCACGGAACTGCAGGTAACTGCGCCGGTCTTCACGAGTGCCTTCCTTGCGCTCTGCGTCCCCTTCCAGCAGGACAAGGTCATCCCGGTCCAGATCATACATCGTCTCGAAATACCGGTGATCATACCGTTTCCGGATGTTGTGGATACCCCAGTACTCCCCGTTAAGGAACACCACCACAGGCCGGTAATACTGGGTTTCAACGCTGGTGTGCTCCACCAGCTTTTGCATGAGGGCATCGCGGAAGTAGGCCCTGTCCCAGTCATTGCCCGAATTGCGCAGCAGAAACCGCTTGTAACGCTCGACAGGGGCATCTGGAAGCAGCGGGTGCTCGAACCAGGTCTCTCCGTACGATCGCCGGGCATACACCCGCAGCGATTTGACAGGGCGCGCACGGGATGTGCCGCCGTGGATGCGGACCCCGGCATCCTGAGCCAGGACGGGCATACCACCGGTTTCAAAAAACTCGAAATGGATCGGGCGCTCAAATTCTTCACCTCGTCCCCAGTAATTTTCCGGCACGTAGATGCCGGTGTCCGGCGAGAAAAAGTGGTCCCGGTCGGTCGCCAGCGAGACAACGGGAATCCGGTATCGGTCGTAAAGGTCTTCTCCCACCCAAAAAGTCCGGGTGGCCACCCGGACCGATTCGGAATCCGGGGCCCATGCCGCGGCACGCACCACCGTACCTTTGAAAACCTGGC
Organism: Cyclonatronaceae bacterium; assembly: GCA_046483675.1. Classification (GTDB taxonomy): domain Bacteria; phylum Bacteroidota; class Rhodothermia; order Balneolales; family Natronogracilivirgulaceae; genus SKNL01. The sequence goes on along the minus strand of JAWOCT010000123.1, from coordinate 13,960 downwards.
CCAGCGGCGGTTTCCATCCGTCGTTCAGCGGATCGTCTTCCCCGATATTATTGGTCCGGATCATGGACAGGTCGTTCGGCTCGGAAGTCCGGTTATCAATACGGATCGTTTGCCCCTCAAGCAGGCGTTGGCCGTTATCGGGACCGGGGTTGCTGCCGTCCGTAGTGTAATAGATATGTGCATCGGCCTGATGATCCGGCAACGCCAGGGTTAGATCGAATGCATGCGCATAAAAACCACCTTGATGAGAGAAATCGGGTGGGTAGAGCAGGCGGGCCACCCCATCGGTAGTATTGGGAAAACCGGGAGTAGACTGACCAAAAAACACCCAGTTGTCCGATCCATCGAGCTGCCGGCCATAGGAATAATCCGTGGGCAGCTGAACGGGCGGAACGGTATCCAGCCGGGTTCCGTTGATATCGCTCAACCGCACAGGCTCTCCCTCAGCGGCAATGCTGAAGCTGGTATGCAAGGGTCGTCCGGGTATCCTCCTGTTTTTTCCGGATGCCCAGATCAGCAGACGGGCCCCGGACCCGAGGGTCGTATCCGGGAAGACCCAGCGAAAAAAATCCCCTTCGCTGTCGGTGAGCCCGTATCCTTTCAGGCGCAACGGCTCGTTGCCAGTGTTCAGGATTTCGATCCAGTCTTCGAAATCCCCGTCTTCATCGGCAATGGTCTCGTTATTGGATGACATGAACTCGTTGATGACCAGCGATGAAGGTGCCGCAAAGCCTGTTATGCACAAAATAACAGGAAGAAAGCAGTGTATAAAGAGCGCCGTGCCCAACTTCATAAAAAAAGGCAATGTCTGCAGATTCAGGTGATAATTATTGGTGATTCCATCCCAAAATACGGTTATTTCGGCTGATTTTCTGTTAAAAACAGGAGCAGCTCCCCACATATCCAGGACCCGCCTCTTGAAGCTCCCTGCTTTTTCGTATATTTGTCCACTACATATCAACATCTCCGTGCATTTACTTTACGTATCAAACAGCCTGTTTTGAAGCACTCCATTCAGAAAGCCCTGCAGCGCCGGATCCTCGTACTCGACGGTGCGATGGGAACCATGATCCAGGGGCATGCCCTCTCGGAAGAAGATTTCCGCAGTGAGCGCTTTGCCAGTCACGATCATGAACTCAAAGGCAACAACGACCTGCTCAGCATTACGCAGCCGGATCTTATCCGCTCTATACACGATGCGTTCCTGGAAGCCGGTTCCGACATTGTCGAGACCAATACTTTCAGCTCCAATCCTGTCTCCCAGAAAGACTACGGCCTCGAGGACCAGGTCTACGACATGAACCTGGCCTCGGCACGTATCGCCAAAGAGGCCGCCGATGCCTGGACGGAAAAAAACCCTGATAAACCGCGCTTCGTAGCCGGTGCCATGGGACCGACCAACCGCACCCTTTCCCTTTCGCCCGATGTAAACGACCCCGGCTACCGTGCCGTGACATTCGACGGGATGGTGGCCTGCTATGCCGCCCAGATCCCCGGTTTGATGGACGGCGGCGCCGATGTGCTGCTGGTGGAAACCGTGTTCGATACTCTGAACTGCAAAGCCGCCTTGTACGCCATCCAGGATTACCGCAGGAAAACCGGCAAACAGGTGCCGGTGATGGTTTCCGGTACCGTTGTGGACCAGAGTGGACGCACGCTGTCCGGTCAGACTACCGAAGCCTTCTGGATCTCCATCTCGCACATGTCCGACCTGCTCAGCATCGGATTGAACTGCGCGCTGGGTTCTGAGCAGATGCGTCCCTTCATACGCGAGATCTCCCGGATCGCGTCCGTACCGGTGACCCTCTATCCCAACGCCGGTCTTCCCAACGAGTTCGGGGAGTACGACGAGTCGCCGGAGTTCATGGCCCGGCAGCTTGACGCCTACGCCGCCAACGGCTGGTTGAACGTGGTGGGCGGCTGTTGCGGCACCACGCCGGAGCATATTGCCCGTTTTGCGGAAGTGGCCGCACGGCATACGCCGCGTACCGTTCCCGAAAGCGAGCCCTGGCTGCGGCTCAGCGGGCTGGAACCTCTGGTGGTGCGGCCTGAAACCAATTTCGTCAACGTAGGTGAGCGCACCAATGTGGCCGGCTCACGCGCTTTTGCCCGGCTGATCCGCGAGGAGAAGTATGAGGAGGCGCTGTCCGTGGCACGTCAGCAGATCGAGAACGGTGCGCAGGTCATCGACGTGAACATGGATGAGGGCCTCCTTGACTCAGAAAAGGTGATGACCGCCTTCCTCAACCTGATCATGGCCGAACCCGATATCGCCCGCGTGCCGGTGATGGTGGATTCTTCGAAGTGGTCGGTCCTCGAGGCCGGACTCAAATGCCTTCAGGGCAAGGCTGTAGTCAACTCACTCAGTCTCAAGGAAGGCGAGGAGGCCTTCCTTGAACAGGCACAAAAGGTCCGGGATTACGGGGCCGCCGTAATCGTCATGGCATTCGACGAAGAGGGACAGGCCGACACCTTCGAGCGCCGGATTGCCGTATGTGAACGGGTCTACCGGTTGCTGGTGGACCGGATCGGTTTCCCGCCACAGGACATCATTTTCGATCCCAATGTCCTCACCGTTGCCACCGGTATCGAGGAACACAACAACTATGCGGTGGATTTCATCCGGACAACACGGTGGATCAAGGAGCATCTTCCACAGGCCAGCGTCAGCGGCGGCATCAGCAACATTTCTTTTTCTTTCCGGGGCAACAACCCGGTACGGGAAGCGATGCACGCCTCCTTCCTGTACCACGCCATCCGGGCCGGACTCGACATGGGCATAGTGAATGCCGGCCAGCTGGAAGTCTACGAGGAAATCCCGAAAGACCTGCTGGAACTGGTTGAGGACGTCCTGCTGAACCGACGTCCCGATGCCACCGAGCGGCTTGTGGCTTTTGCCGAAACGCTCCGGCAGGAGGAAGGAAAAGACACTGCAAAAGCCGATGAATGGCGTAGCAGGCCGGTTGAAAAAAGACTGGAGCACGCCCTGCTTAAAGGTATCATCGACCACATCGACGAGGACACCGAAGAGGCACGCCGAAAATCCGATCAGGCCCTGGACGTAATCGAGGGTCCGCTCATGGACGGCATGAACGTGGTGGGCGACCTGTTCGGACAGGGCAAAATGTTCCTCCCCCAGGTGGTGAAAAGTGCCCGGGTAATGAAAAAAGCCGTCGCTCGACTCATTCCCTACATCGAAGAGGAGAAAAAACAACTTAAGGACGACCGGCCCAAAGGCAAGGTGCTGCTGGCAACGGTCAAAGGCGATGTCCATGACATCGGCAAGAACATTGTCGGAGTGGTGCTGGGTTGCAACAACTACGAGGTGATCGATCTTGGTGTAATGGTCCCGGCCCAGAAGATCCTGGATGAGGCCGTGGAACAGAACGTTAACATCGTCGGGGCCAGCGGTCTCATCACCCCCTCGCTGGACGAGATGGTTGACCTGGCGCGTGAAATGGAAGCAAGAGGCATGACGCTGCCTCTGCTGATCGGCGGGGCCACCACCTCGCGGGTCCATACGGCCGTGAAGATCGCCCCGGAGTATAGCGGGCCGGTTATCCACGTGCTGGATGCGTCCAAAAGCGTGCCCGTTGTAAGCCGGCTGCTTTCCGACAGCCAGCGGGAAGGCTACGTAGCCGACATACGGGATGAATACGTACAGGTACGGGAGCGCCACGAACAGCGAAGCCAATCCAAAAGCTATATCCCGCTGGAAGAGGCCCGGCGGAACCGTACACCCGTCAGCTGGAAACCGGACGATATCGCCGCTCCGGCCCAAAACGGTGTCATATCTCCGGAACCGCCTACACTGGAAGAGCTTATCTCCTACATCGACTGGACCCCGTTTTTCATCACCTGGCAGCTGGGCGGCAAGTATCCCTCCATCTTGCAGGACGAAACCCTGGGCGAACAGGCCCGAAAGCTGCATGCCGATGCCCTGGAGATGCTGGACCGTATCATATCGGAGCGGTGGCTTGATGTACGCATGTGCTGCGGTATTTTTCCTGCCGGCAGCTCCGGTGACGACATCGAGATATTTCAGGATGACACGCACCGGGAAGTGCGTGCCGTGCTGCGCATGCTGCGCCAGCAGACCCGGAAGCGCAAGGGACAGCCCAACCGCTGCCTGGCCGATTTCATCGCTCCCAAAGAGACCGGACTTCCCGACCACATCGGGGCTTTTGCGGTAACGGCCGGCCACGGCATCGAGGCTCCGCTTGCCCGTTTCGAAGCCGACCACGACGACTATTCGGCCATCATGCTCAAGGCCCTGGCCGATCGCCTGGCCGAAGCGGCCGCCGAATGGCTGCATGAAAAGGTGCGCAAGGAGATCTGGGCTTACGCACCCGACGAGGAACTGGACAACGAGGCCCTCACCCGCGAGGCTTACCGGGGCATCCGTCCGGCCCCGGGCTACCCGGCCAACCCCGACCATACCGAGAAACCACTGCTTTTCGACCTGATCGAGGCGGTTTCCCGCACCGGCATCACCCTGACCGGGAACTACGCCATGGCGCCGGCCGCCTCGGTCTGCGGCCTGTACTTTGCCCATCCCGAATCCACCTATTTCTCCGTCGGAAAGATACAGGAAGACCAGGTAGAGGATTATGCACAGCGCAAAGGCATGAGGCTGGAAGAAATGGAAAAGTGGCTGGGTCCCAACCTGGCCTATGATCCCGCGAAACGAAGCGCTTCAGCCAACCGGGACTGACGGGCCGGCCGCCAGTCCATACCCGACAACCTCTCATCAAAGAAGGCCGGCGTCAGTTGCGGAGAAGCAAGATAGATCAGGCTCCTGAAGGTCTCGAAGATCGCCGGATCCAGTGGTGGTTCAAGGGCCCGCCGTACGAGGCCGGTTGGAACATGCTCTGCGGCCGGGAGCGGGTTCCGCCGGAACCACTCGGCAAAAAAAGCGCGTACCAGCATCGGATCGCTGTTCTCCGACACACCTTCAGGCGGATTTTCCATCGAAAGAACGGGAGAATAGAGGATGCGGACCAGCTTTTCCCATCGATCCTGATCAGCACGGCGCTCCCACGCCGCTGCCACCGCCTGTTCCCTGCGGGATTGGATCCCGGCCGTCGAACCCTTCTGGCCCGTGCCTTCCCTTTGCCGAACGTTGCCCGGCCGGTCGTATTCAGGTGGGACCTCCCGGCCGGCAGCGACATACGCATCCGCCACCCGCACACGGAGTAACGGGTTGTCATGTAAAGGGGAAAGGCTGGCGATGTACGAAGATCCAGTGATTTGCGGATGGCCTGCGAACGAGGGATGAACTGCAAACGGCGAAGGAACTGCAAACGGCGGATGACCCGTCAGCATATCATTCCGCTCCGCCAGCGAGATCACCTCATCCGGGTGTCCCCTTTCCAGTTTGAACTGCATCCACTGCATCCAATCGGCCTCCCGGTCCGGGCTCAGCCATAGCAGCTTCTCCAGATGGTCGACGGCCCTGGTGGTGTCGCCGGCCGAAAGGGCGCGACGGTAGGCGTCACGATGCCGCTGAGCCGTGGTCCGCCGGCGCGGACACCGCTCCTGAAACAGGGACGGGGTCTCAAAAACAGCTTCGGCCAGGCGTTTTTCATCTTCCGTGACCTCTACACCGGCCACGCGGCGGTGCCATGCTTCCACGGCATCCTCAAGCTGTGAACCGTATCCCTTTTCCAGCGATGAGCGCCGATAGGCCTCCTTGAACTGTTCGACCGGATACGCCCTGAGCAGGGTGGCTGCAAAGGAACCGGAGACGGGATAGGCCACCGGTCCGGCCGTTTTGTAAAACCCGGTCAGTGAAAACAGGCGTTTCAGTTCTTCCAGGGTAAAATAAGCTTCATTGGAGACCACCAGCTGATCATGAGTCAGGGTGGATGATGAGGCCGGGGTCAGGGCGACGGCCAGACCTTCCACAAGTCCGATGCTCCATGAGGCGTTGAGCAAGCGGTTGCCGAACTGCCGGGCGATTACGTGTACCATTTCGTGCCTCAGGGTACGATCGATCGCACGTTTCCGGATATGCATCTGGGGTGAAGGCTGCCAAACCGGCACATAGCTTACACTCTGGGCACCGGTAAGCCGCTGCATCTGCCACTCATCCCCGTAGAGGTAACTGCCGATGCGCTTGCCTTCCGGCCATTCCACCTTGAGCGTGTCGGTAAGCTCACGAAAGTGAAACTCATGCAGACGCGCAAGATGCGCAATCTCATGCGGGCCGTAATCCTGCTTTGAATAGTAAAGCGAGAAGTGACTGGTGTGGTGCACCCCGCCGAGCTCGGTCTGGATGCGGGATGGCAGTGAAAGGATGCCGTTCTGTGCCGCGAGGGCGTAGTTCAGGAGTAGCGAAGCTACCAGCACGCCGGCAATGCCTTTGAGCATGCGGCCGGCTCCGGAAAGATGCGGCACAAGCCATAACAGGAGAATCCAGGCCAGGGTAATCGTCCGATAAAGGACCAGACGGCCGGGAAAGTTCACCGTCTGATCATAAATGGCACCCGGCCAGTATCCAAAAACATGGTTGAAGAAAAAGATCTGCGGGAACAGGTACATCTGAAGTATCGCACCGCCGCCGGCAAGGACCAATACCATGGTCAAGGCCACCGCGCTGGCCCTCTTGATGCCACTGTAACGCACGGCGCGTCCCAGGGCAAAGCCGAAAAGGATGCTGAACAGCGGAATGAATAACCAGAACGCGGCCCCGTCGGCACTCAGGCAGCCCCTGAACAGGTCGCAAAAGATCAAAGGCAGCGCCATGGCATAGAAAAAAAAGACAAGCGGCAGGATGTGCCTGTCACGGGCTACCGGACGTGCGGCTATCCATGCGCCGGCGGCGGCTCCGGCAATACCGGCGAGCATGGCCGAATCCAGATGGAAGGAGCGCACGAGGGGAAACAGGAGCAGCAGACTGCCGGCGATAACCCCGGCCCCGAAAAACCAGAAGAACCGGTAAATTTTCATCCATTATTCATGGTTAATAAAACAGCTGTTTCGGGCATGGTACCCATTACAGAACGTATTTGTCAAAGTTTGTGGAAGGTTTTCATTTTTTTACCTGTCTCCCATTGCCGGTTACGTACACTATGAGTATTGTATTCAAACAGATAACCGATTTGTTATTATGGACAAAAAGATGCCAATATCTTCAAAAATCGCATTCTCCCGTCGCATCTGTTCCAACCGGAACATGCAGGAAATCCCGTTGGGATGGAGCCGGAAGAAGGTCCGGGATGTGTTTTCAACCTTCACCGCAGCTTTGACCGCACTCGTGTTGATGCTGCAGCCGGTTCATCCGCCACTCTTGCTGGCTGGTGAAAATCCCGGTGAAAGCCGGGTTGCCGTCACATTGCTGCCAGGTGTATCGGGTGTTGCGGAGGCAACCTCGGATGACGGCATGTTCTGGGTCGGGGTCCAAATGGACATCAGGGAGGACTGGCATGTTTACTGGCGCAATCCCGGTGATTCAGGCCTTCCCACAACCATCCGCTGGGACGAGCATCCGTTCCTTGAACCCGGCGAAATCCACTGGCCGGCTCCGGATCGTTTTGACGAGGATGGAATCACCACATATGGCTATTCGGATCAGGTCACGCTCCTGGTCCCTTTCCGGGTCCGGCAGAAAGCTGCTGACACACACGGGCAATCCGGGAGTGCCGGTGCGAAACCGGGCGCAATTTCGGCTGACATGAACTGGCTGGTATGCAAGGATATCTGTATTCCGGAATCCACCCGGATCGTCCTCTCCATAAATGCCTCCGGACAGTTTGAGGGATACGGCCCCGACTTTGCCGAACGAATCGAAGAGTCGCTGGATCGCGTACCAAAATCGGTCGACGACTGGGCTGCCCGGGCAGAACTGGCGGAAGATCGCTTTAAAATAATACTCACTCCGCGCACCGATAAAGCCGTCGTCCCGGATACCGGTGACATTTATTTTTATCCCAACATCCAGGGACTCATTGAGCACACCGCTCCCCAGAAAGCAGTTGTCCGCGATGACCGACTCGTGCTTGTGATTCCCGTATCCCGCTATCTGCGCTCCCGTCCGGATGAGATCACGGGCGTCTTCTCGACGGGTGAAAGCTGGCTTCGGGATCGTCGTGTTCCGAATATGGAGCTGACCCTGTCTGTAAGCGGATCCCCGCACGACAAATAGCCGTTCTTTTTCGGGGTCAACCCGATTAAGACGAACATATCCAAATCCAGGATTCTGATATCTACAATCCACTCATCCACAAACCATCGGAGAAAAACATGAAAACCCAGATCTCTTACCTGACCATCCTCCTGGTTGCGGCTTTTATGGTCGCTTCCGTACACGCGGAGGAAAACAAAAGACCTGAAATCGGGAACAAGGCCCCTGACTTCACCCTGCCCGATGCCTCCGGGGAAAACCACACACTGTCGGATTATGAAGGGAAGTTCGTGGTCCTGGAATGGCTGAACCACGAATGCCCCTTTGTATTGAAACACTATGCCACCGGCAACATGCAGATGCTGCAGGAAAGCTACCGGGACAAGGGTGTGGTCTGGTTTTCGATTATTTCCTCTGCTCCCGGCAAACAAGGGTATATGGAGCCGGACGAGACCAGGAAGGTCACCCGGGAAAAGCAGGCAAAGCCCAGTGCCGTCCTGCTCGATCCGGAAGGCAAAGTTGGACGCACCTATGACGCCCGGGTAACGCCGCACATCTATATCATCGACCCCCAGGGAATGCTTGTGTACATGGGCGCCATTGACGACCGTCCTACCACCAACCACGACGATGTGGAAGGGGCCCGCAACTTTGTAAGCGAGGCGCTGGATCTGCTCCTTGAAGGTCGCGATGTAGATGCAAGCACCTATCAGCCATACGGTTGCACGGTTAAATACTGATTGGGTTCCGTTGCTTGTCCGGTCCGGCGTTCGAATCGTTCCTTGAGAGAAGGCCGGGGCGGAGCATGTCCCAAATTTCTTGTATAAACAATTATTGTTAAAACATTGATGTTGTAACAATAATCATTCTTTCGTATTATTGGGGTCCACTAAGAATCGCTGCCATCCAATACGTTTATGGAAATCGTCACGCAAAAAGAAGCTCCTCTTACGCGGTATCGCAACGAGCGGCACAAAGCCGTGGCCAGCTTCATTTTTACGTACAGCAATGTAGCTTCACGGCTGCAGAAAATGCTGGGTGAACACAACCTGACCCTACAGCAGTACAATATCCTGCGCATCCTGTATCGGCAGTATCCCGAGCCCTCCTGCAATAGCACGATCCGCAAACAGATGCTCGATGCACGGTCCGATATAACACGGATCGTGGACCGGCTTGTAAAAGAAGTACTTGCGGTCAGAAAAAACTGTCGGGACGACCGGCGGAAGGTGAACATCTTCATTACGCCGAAAGGCATGGAACTTCTGGACGAGATGGATTACCTGAACGAAAAAATGGATGGCATCATGTCGTGTCTGACAGACCGGGAAGTGGCTGAACTTAACCGGCTCCTGGAAAAGATCCGCCATCAGGACTGACCAAAGTGAACGCCAAGGCAGAGAAAGAGTACAGAAAGAACCAGGAGAAGAACACGGAGAACTCATGACCGACAAACTCACCGCCGAAGAGTTGAAAAAGCAGGAGGATTTCAATGAGGAGATCATCCCTCACCTGGATGCCACCTACAACTATGCACTGCGTCTGACCACGGATCCCAATGATGCGGAAGATCTGCTCCAGGACAGCATCGTGAAGGCGTTCCGTTTTTTCAACAGTTATCAGAAAGGCACCAATGCCCGTGCATGGCTTTACCGCATCGTCAAGAACTCCTATATCAACAATTACCGAAAGGCATCAAGGCAGCCGCAGCATGTTGATTACGAAGAGATCGCGACCTATTACGAAACCATCCGCAGCGAGCAGAGCGATACCACCGACCTCCAGGCCCGCTTGTTCCGGGGTGAATACGATGACGATTTTAAAAAAGCGCTGGATAACCTTCCGGAGGACTTCCGCACCCCACTTCTGTTGTGTGACGTAGAGGATTTTACCTATGAAGAAATCGCCAACATGCTGGACGTACCGATCGGTACTGTCCGTTCCCGGCTGCACCGGGGGCGCAACCTGCTCAAGGAAAAGATCAGGGAAATTGCTGCAAAACGGGGGTATCTGAAAAACTGATCACAGCGCCAGGTCGACCGGAAACGGCGCGTGATCCTTCCACCATTTTGCCGCCCGAAGGATGTTTGCAATCGTTTTTCCATCGGTAATCTCGCCACTGCAGGCCGCCTGGGCGGCTTCAGCGAATGGCAGGCGCACCGGTTTGAGGAACTCGTCATCATCCACATGATTGTCCGATACATCCAGTTCCCATGTGAGGTAGAGGTAGATAATCTCGTTGGTGTACCCTATGCAGGGGTGGAGTCCGCCGAGCGCGACCCAGTGTTTTCCGCGGATGCCCGACTCTTCCTCCAGTTCCCTTTTTGCCGTTACCAGCGGATCCTCCCCGGGATCGATCTTGCCGGCCGGTACCTCCAGAAAATTCTGGCGAAGCGGATACCGGAACTGCTTGACCAGCTGCACTTCACCCGTTTGAAATACCGGAAGCACCGCACATGCGCCTGGATGGTCGATCCACTCGCGGTGTGAGGTGCTTCCATCGGGCAGCATTACCTTGTCCCTGTAGACATGCAGCAGGTTTCCTGAAAAAACTTTTTCACTGGATACCTGTTTCTCCAGCAGGGACCGATCAGTTTCTTTCGTGTTCATCCTATAAATTTCTATTTTATGTTGCCGGGTAGGTTTCTTGCAAGTAAAAAGGTACAATGAATCACCCGGAAAAATAAATTACATTCCCGGCCCGGCCATTCCGATGCATCGGCCGGCTGTTGCCCGGTTCTGCCCGGTACCATACGTAATCCTTGAGTGTCGTGAACGAGACCACCAATATTGACGGAAAGATCATACCCGTAAAGCAGGAAGTGCTGACATTGCCCAATGCCATCTCCCTGTCGCGGGCGTTGATCGCCGTACCCATCCTCATTCTCCATCACGCCTCGGGCAAAGAAGCCAACTGGCTGATCGTGACCTTCATAGGCTATGCTTTCGTATCCGACTACCTGGACGGCTACTTTGCACGCAAACTGAACCAGGTGAGCGAGTTCGGAAAAGTGGTGGATCCGCTCGCAGACAAGATATGCGCTGTAATCCTCTTTCTGTATGCGGTATTTATCGGTACAATCCCGCTCTTTTTCATCGTCATCATGATTGCACGGGACGCACTCATCCTCACCGGTTCCCTCCTTATCAAACGCAAGCGGGGCAAGTACGCCATGTCCGTCATTTCGGGCAAGTTGACCGTCAACGTGCTCGCAATCTACTGGATCGTCGCCTTCTTTTTCCCCGAAAGACAACAAACGATCGAATTTTTAATGTGGTTAAGCCTTATTATAATGATTTACTCCCTGGGGTCCTATGTGCACCGCTATATCATGATCCAGAAGAAAGGTGCCGAGTTCAATTGAACGCAGAGGGCCGTATGGCCGGTAACAGCAAGACCGCACATTTCACCTGATTTAATGAAAAGATCCTCCCAGTATGGGCATTTTTGACAAACTCGGATTCGGAAAAAAAGAGGAAAAGCTTCAGGAGGGGCTGGAAAAGACCCGCACCGGTTTCCTCGACAAAATCGGCAAGGCACTGGTCGGCAAGGACAAGGTGGACGATGAGGTGCTCGACGATCTGGAGGAAATCCTGATCACATCCGATGTCGGGGTCAATACCACCCTCGAAGTGATCCGTCGCATTGAAGAACGGGTGGCGCGCGACCGGTTCATCAACAGCAGCGAGCTGCAGAACATCCTCCAGGAAGAGATCATCGGACTGCTGAAGGATAACGCACCGGAACGGCCCGCTGAATTCGATGCCGAATTCCCCCACAAACCCCACGTGATCATGGTTGTCGGTGTCAACGGCGTAGGCAAGACCACGACCATCGGCAAGCTTTCATACATGTATAAACAGGCCGGCAAGCGGGTCATGCTGGGCGCCGGCGACACGTTCCGCGCCGGTGCCGTGGAACAGCTCCGCATATGGAGCGAACGGGCCGGCGTGCCCCTGATCCAGCAGGGACAGGGTGCAGATCCTGCAGCCGTCGCCTACGACACCGTGGCCTCGGCAAAATCAAGGGAAGCGGATATTGTGCTGGTGGATACGGCCGGTCGCCTGCACAACCGGAAGGCGCTCATGGACGAACTTGGGAAAATAAAGCGCGTTATGGGCAAGGTGGTGGACGGGGCTCCGCACGAAGTGCTGCTGGTGCTGGATGCCTCCACGGGTCAAAACGCGTTGCAGCAGGCACGGGCCTTTACCGAAGTGGTGAATGTGACCGGACTGGCGCTCACAAAGCTCGACGGAACGGCCAAGGGCGGCATTGTGATCGGTATCTCCCATGAAATGTCCGTGCCTGTGAAATACATCGGGGTCGGGGAGAAAATCGAGGATCTGCAGGTGTTTGAACGGACGCGTTTTATCCGTGCTCTTTTCGAGAAAAAGATCGCCTCCTCCTGATCTTTTATATTTTTTGCTCTTCCTGACTTGGCGTGGCGCTTCCTTGCTGCCCTTCTGTCTTGTAGCATTGCTGCCCTGCTGCCATATTCACGGTCTTCTGAAGGCTCTGTCGGCTGCTGGGTTGCGCATCCTGTCTGCCGGACAATCCGTGGCCGCCGGTCCCGGTCACCGTGACGGGACCCTGCCGCTGCCCAGTTTTTTGCGGTCCGAGTCCGGTCTTTCCGGCGTTTCAGCCAGGTACCAAACCAGTTCGGTGATGAGCCGGGCCCGTAAAGCAAGCAGCGGGGCATCGATCCGGTCCGCCGTATCCGAAGGGCCGTGGTAATAATCATGAAGTCCGGAAAAGAAGAAGACGAAAGGAATATCCTGCTCTGCGAACACCCAGTGATCGCTGCGGCGGTATAGTTGGAGGCGGTGGGAGGTATTGTTGTATGTATCATCCAGCAGCAGCTCTGATGTGGCATTGTTGGCCTCATGGAGCAATTCCTCCAACCGGGTGGAAACCATGCCGGCTCCGATAACATAGATATAGTCCTGATACTCCTTCCCGGAATAGACATTGTCCACATAACCCACCATATCCACATTGATGTTGGTCGTTATATCGTATTCTTCGAACGGATTGTTCCGGATGAAGTAGCGGGCGCCGATCAGTCCCCATTCCTCGGCGGCCAAATGCAGGAAGACCAGGGTGCGTGAGGGCCGGTATCCATCCTCAGCAGCCATCTCAAAGGCCCGGGCCACCTGCATGAGCACGGCCGTACCACTGGCATTGTCATCAGCGCCGCTGTAAACGATATCGTCCCGGTAATCAGGTTCTCCGAGCCCCATGTGATCATAGTGTGCTGTAAGGACGACCATTTCATTTGCCAGCTGTGCATCCGACCCCGGTATGACGGCAATGATGTTGTCCTCTTCGAACGACCGGGTAGCCAGCTCCGGCCGGTTACGGAATCGATAGCCGGTTTGGAAACGTTCCGGGCCGCCCCCTTCGTGTTCCCGCAAGTGCCGCAGGCTGTCCAGCTGTCCCGGCCCCGTCAACCCCAGGAGTTCAGTGGCAAGACCGGGATGGATGGATACAGCCACTCCCCGCGAGGGACCGGCCATGCGGGACCGGCCATCGGGAAGCCTGAGCATGCGCGGGCGTTCCAGCTGCCGGCTCATGACGACAGCCTTATCCTCCCATGTCTCCGGATCTGTATCCGGAATGAAAATTACGCCCAGAGCCCCATGTTCCCTTGTCAGTGTCGATACCATTTCGCCGCGTGATGGCGAATCCGCAGCCGGTTCAAAGACAAGTGCCCAACTGTCCTGCAATGTTCCGGGCCCCGAAATGGATACTCCGTCCGGTTGTCCGAACCGCCCGTTACCGGCAAAAACCACCGGGCCATCGTATTCCCTTGCGCCGCCCATGAGCGGATAGAA
>JAWOCT010000083.1:0-21681 GCA_046483675.1 Cyclonatronaceae bacterium | reverse complement strand
ACCGTTGCCCGGTCACACAGGAGCATGATTAAAAGTGTCATGGACATTCTATGTGACCTAATAAATCTTAGAATTTAAACACATGAAATGAACATGGCAGCCTCCGGTTGACACACAGGAGCATGATCATATCCTGCCATGTGAATTCATTCTGACCTTATTAATCCATAATTGATTTGAACAGATGAAACATCATGTCGGTTGTTCTGGTTTCAACTACGATGACTGGGAAGAGGCCTTCTACCCGAAGGACATCAGGAAGAAGGATTGGCTCGAATATTATGCCACCAGGTTTGATACGGTGGAGATCAACAGTACGTTCTATCATCTGCCAAAGGAAAAAACCCTGGACAACTGGTATGACAGGACACCCGGAAATTTCCGCTTTACCCTGAAAGGCAGCCGCTTTATCACCCATCAGAAGAAACTGAATGACCCGCAGGAACCGGTGAAAAAATTTCAAGGCCTGGCCGCCCGGCTCAAGGGCAAACTGGGTTGCATCCTCTGGCAGCTTCCGGGCAATCAGACCAAAGACATCGGCAAATTAGACACCTTTTGCCGGACGCTTGGCGGCGACTTCCGCAACGTCATCGAATTTCGTCACAACTCCTGGTTTGACCAGGAGGTATATGACGTCATGAATAATTACGATGTCAGTTTTTGCATGATTTCTGCTCCCGGCGAACTCAGGGAGGATGCGGTAAAGACCAGCGACCTTGCCTATCTCCGTTTCCACGGGAAAGAGGAATGGTACAAATATCTGTACAGCGAAAAGGAGCTCAAGGACTGGGCGGAGAAGATCAGGCAGCTCAATGCGCAGCAAGTCTATGCCTATTTTAACAACGATCAGGATGCCAACGCCCCCCGTAATGCTGCCGATTTCAGGAAAATACTGGATTAGAAGAGCGCCGGAATATTTTAGAACAGCGCCCGGAATTTTTAGAACAGCGCCGAACATTATCGAAATGCTGCAACAGGGCCACAGAAAATTATTCTTTAGTTGACATCTTTTCTATTTTTCCGTCAGAGCAGCGTTTCCAACATTACGTATTGATACCGCATGGATTTCTTGAAAAAGGCAAATCATCTTCTTTTTTTCCTTCTGGTAGTTCTCCTGGTCATGTACCATGCCAGCGCCCTTCTCGTCCCCCTGACGTTCGGTCTGTTTTTGGCCATGCTGATGGTCCCGTTTGCCGGATTCCTGGAAAAACATAAATGCAACACCTTGCTGGCCTCGCTCATCAGCACCGTATCCCTGTTCATTCTGCTTGGAATCCTGTCTTTCGTGTTCATCTATCAGATCATCCTGTTTGCCGACCAGCTTCCTGGCATACGCGATGAGATTCAATCGGGCATAGCATCGGCCCAACAGCAAATAGCTGCCGCAAGCGGGTTGTCCCTGGAAGAGCTGCATAATATCATCGAACGACAGACGAGCAATCTTTGGACCACCATAGAGTCCCGGCTGGCAGCATTCATTGGGGGTGTTCTGTATTTTACATTGCGGTTCCTGCTGGTGTTCATATACGTCTTCCTGATTCTGTTTTACCGCGAAAAGTTCTTGAATTTCATGATTGAGCTCTATGAATCGAAAAAAAACAAGGATAATGTACGGGACGCGTTGCAGAAAATCGGCAAGGTGGTGCATCAGTATTTGTGGGGAAGAATACAGGTCATGTTCCTGCTGGCCTTACTGTATGTTGTGACGTTTCTGATTTTTGGCCTCCCCTTTGCTGTGCTTATTGCCCTTTTTGGCGCCCTGCTTACCATCATTCCCTACATAGGACCGCTGATCAGCGGACTGCTTCCCATTGCATTAGCTTTCGTTTACCTTGAAGACCTTTATTTAATCCTGTTTTTTGCAGCCATCATCGTTGTGATCCATTTGATTGAAAGCTATGTTTTTGAACCGCTCATCGTGGGGAGGGAACTGGAACTCAACGCACTCACGGTCATCATTGCCATTATTGTGGGTGGAATCATGTGGGGCATTGCCGGCATGATCCTGTTTGTGCCCATCTTCGCCACCCTGAAAATTATTTCCAATCACCATCGCGACCTTCAGCCCCTGGGATCTCTGCTGGGCCGATGATGCGGGCTGGTCAGGAAGTGAAACCCTTGTTATATTGCCCTTTCGCTAGAAAGACTTTTCACAACCAGACTCCCGCCCCCATACCCATTTTTCAAACTATTTCTGCCATAATTATCCTGTTGCACCCATGACATTGTCCATTCGAATCACGGTAACGGCCTTTCTTCTGTTATTACTATATTCCTCATCACCCACATCAGCGGCAAGTGCCCGGAATGCTGAGGAAAAGGCGGTTTCGGCCGATTTCCTTGAGTGGGTGAAGAACCGTGCACAGCTCATTGACCAGGATGAAGCAGGCAGGTTGCCGCAGCTTGACCGCAACCCCGTAATCGACGGAATGCTTGAGGAGGACGTCTGGAAACAGGCCGTTGTATGGAAATTGCCCTGGGAAATCAATCGTGGAGAGAACCGCCCCTCCCCCGATAACAACTATGTGTTGATGGCCTCCCACGGGCCGAACCTGAACCTGGCGTATATCAGCTTCGACCAATCCCCCGACCGCATCAGGGGCACGCTCACCGACCGTGACAGCTGGAATTCGAGTAACAATGATGCAGCCGGCTTTTTTCTTGATACGTTTGGCGACGGTCGCAATGCCTATTTGATCATGGTGAATGCAGCCGGTGTACAGGCAGATGCCATGATGCTGGATCGCGGTGCCCAGGGAACCGAAGATGATTCCAGTTTTGATTTTCTGTGGCATTCGGATATAAGGCGATTTGAAGACGGATATGTGGCAGAGATAACCATACCGTTGTCGGACCTTCAAATACCGGACACCGGAGAGCCTCTCCTCGAAATGAACATTCTCCCATTCCGCATTCAGCCCAGAGATTTTCTCCGTCATCTGGTTCCTGTTGAATGGGATTTTGACCGGAGCTGCTTTATTTGCCAGTTTCCGTCGATCCGGATCGAAAATCCTGGACGCATCTCAACTCCGGTCCAGCTTGTCCCTTACACCAGCGGCTTCGCCGAAGCGGCAGGGCCCGGCACCAACCTCACCGATCATCCGGCCGATTACACCGGTTCGGTCGGCATTGATATGAAATACCAGACCACCAGTTCGGTCATCGACGCCACCATCCTACCGGATTTCAGTCAGGTGGAAACGGACGCCTTCGAAATGACCAGCAACGTGCGGTTTGTCCCCCGCTTTCCCGAACGGCGCCCGTTTTTCATGGAACGCACCGACCTGTTCCGGTTTCCCATCTCCCAGACACTCTACACCCGCTCCATCGTGGATCCGACTGGCGGACTAAGGTGGACCGGCAAGACGGGCCGGCACAACTGGGCCGCCATATCCATGCACGACCAGACGGGATGGTTCATCGATCCCGGCCCCCATACATCACGCCTCATCGTAGATGGCGGAACCTCCTCCTGGAACAATCTGATGCGCTACCGGTATGACGTTTCACCCGGCGTCATGATGGGCGTATTCTACAGTGACCGCATCACCGAAGACGGCTACAACCGGCTTCTCAGCTATGACGCGCAAATCGGCATCGGCTCCAAACATACCCTGGTGTTGCAGCCGCTCGCCTCGTGGAACAGGTATCCGGACCGATTCGGTGAACAACACGGCGTTTCCACCGACCCTGCCTTTGACTATGGCTACCTGGTCCGGATGGCCCGTTCAGGACGCAGCTGGGATTACAGGGTCGAAACGCGCCGATACGGCAGGGATCTCATCACAGGAACCGGCATCCTGCAACAAACTGATGTGCAGCATGTGGTTGCATGGTCAGGCTATAACTTCTGGCTGGATAACCGGTATATCGAGCGCATCCGGCCGGGCTTCAGGACTGTCGGGACCTGGCACCTGCATGGAGGTGATTTGGGCACGCTATTCCGGGATCCGGATCCCCTTTCCCTGTCGGGCGAGATAAGCGTGAGCGTTTACGGCATCAACCGCTCCCGGGTGCAGTTGGAAGCCAATTACGACTACGAGTATGTCGAGGATATCCTGGGCAATGGTCTGGAAAGCCGGGATTTCGACCTGTATCGTTTTTCGGGATTGTTCAACACCGACATCACTACCGATTACCGAATCAGCATCCGTGGATCTTACGGCTCTGCCGTCGATTATCGTTTGATCGAGCGGATGGATGAATACCGACTGTCCCTCTACAACTCGCTCTTTTTACTTGACCGTCGTGTGGATGTGTCCCACAGCATGGATTTTATGCGCCTGTCCCATGATGTCGTGGCCCAGAAAGCCATGACCCAGCGGCTCAGCGCCCAGTGGCAGATTACGCGAAGCCTTGCTTTCCGCAACATCATGCAATACCGGAATTTCCGTTTCAGCGAACCCCGCTACGCCGATAATGTGCCCGACCGGGTCCAAACACTGCAGAACCAGGTACTCCTGCGCTACCGCATCAATTACGCCACGGCCATTTATCTGGGAGGATTTGCCGAACTCGGTGAAGTGGCTCCCCGCACGGGTTTTGAGCGGGTGGAAGAACAGTCCCAGTGGCAGGTCTTCGCCAAGATTTCCTGGCTGATTTGACTGTCATCCATTACTGTAAAACCTGTTTCCCAGGGCTGTTCATCAAACCGGACTTCCATTTCTGCAGTTCATTGCGCCTTGACACACCCTGCCTTCCTGAAGTAAGTTTTCAGATTGTGCACGCATCTGTTACATTGGTCAGTGCATCATCATGAGCCGAAAAAGGAATCTATATGAGTGAATCTTTACGCGAGAAAAGCCGGGAATTGCTTCGCAAATCGATTATCAGCTACAAGGGGGAACCCGCAGGAACCGTTGCGGCGCGGGATGCACATCTGGTTACAAAGAATTATGATCAGGTCTTCACCCGGGATTTCGTGATTTCGGCCGCCGCTTTCCTGCTGGATGGCGAAACCGACATCGTAAAGAATTTCCTGACCTGCAGCCTCGAGCTGCAAAGCCGGGACAAGCACATGAACTGCTACAGTCCCGGCGACGGTTTGCTCCCCGCCAGTTTCCGGATCGAAACAGATGGGAACGGCAATGAGTCTCTGATCGCCGATTTTGGGGAAAAGGCCATAGCGCGAGTAGCCCCGATCGATGCACCGTTCTGGTGGCTCTACCTGCTCCGGATCTACACAAAAGTCACTGGCGATACGGAACTGGCCCGATCACCCGATTTCCAAAAAGGTATCCGTTTGATCCTCGGACAAGTACTGCCCCCACGCTTTGACATGTTCCCCACGCTGCTCGTTCCGGACGGATCGTTCATGATCGACCGGCGCCTGGGCGTGTACGGACATCCCATCGATATACAGGCGCTCTTCTATATCGGATTGCGGTCGGCCATGGAACTGCTTTCCAGCGAGGAGGAGGAGAACCTGTCCTATATCCATGCTGCGGAAAAACGTGCACGGCACCTGCTGTTCCATATCAGGAACTACTACTGGATCGATATCGACAAACTCAACGAAATAAATCGGTTTCATCTGGAAGATTACGGTGAGGCATCGATAAACCAGTTCAATATCAATCCGAATGCAATCCCGCCCTGGACCATTGACTGGCTTGCTGAAGATGGCGGATATCTGGCCGGCAATCTGGGTCCGGGCCGCATGGATTTTCGTTTTTTTTCCGGAGGAAATCTTTTGGCCGTCATGGGTTCGCTCATCAACCCGGACCAGTCCGACCAGCTGTTCCATCTCATCGAACACCGGCAGGATGATCTTTTGGGAACGATGCCCATGAAGGTCAGCTATCCCGCGCTGGAAGGATTGGCCTGGGAACTGCTTACCGGCAGCGATGTAAAAAACTCTCCCTGGTCCTACCAAAACGGAGGAGGTTGGCCCTTCCTGCTGTGGATGTTCACGGTGTCGGCGATGAAAGCCGGCCGCCAGCCGTTTGCAGAAGAACAGCTGTCACGGGCCTGGCCCCGGCTCGCCGAGGACGAGTGGCCGGAGTATTATGACGGGAAAAACAGCCGCCTCATCGGCAAGGAGGCTCGGTTGTATCAGACCTGGTCGATTGCCGGATGCCTGGCTGCCGATGCCTTGCTTCGGAATCCCGAAAAATTGTCGGTATTCCTCTTTCCGGACGATCTCGAACCGGGGATTGGCGCAGCCGGTGAGAGCTGCTGAGCGTCCTGCCGGGAATCGGCACAGCGGGTGAAAGCAGCTCTGCCAACTGTGCGGTATCAGCTCTGCTGGTGAGAACTGCTCCGTTAGCTGACCGGGAATCCTGATGATAAAGGGTTATATTGCAGGAAAGTGGAACGGCAATCGACCCGCCGCAAGTTTTATTACCGTATGATCCATTCCTACCACAACGACATCGAACAATTCGTCATCGTCGGCGACCGCGTGCTGTTGAAGCCGCGTGAAATGGACAGCCGCACCGAGTCGGGCCTCTATCTGCCGCCGGGAGTCGGAAAAAAAGAGCAGATCCAAAGCGGGTACGTCGTCAAGGTCGGGCCCGGCTACCCCACTCTCGCCGGACTTGAGAGCGACGAGCCGTGGAAGCAAAGCAACGAAAAGGTGCAGTACATCCCGTTGCAGGCGCATGAGGGGGATTTGGCCATCTACCTGCAGGACCACGCCCACGAGATCGAATTCGGCAAGGAAAAGTACGTGATCGTCCCCCACTCGGCCATCCTGATGTTCATCCGGGAGGATTTCTGAGGCGTACGGACCTGCCGGTGTACAGATTTTATTTAGCGTGTCAGAAAGCCGTCAGCGATTAAACGCTGCATCATCTTCCTGATGTTGCTCTAATAGTTCTATTTCATCATCAAACTGTTGTTTTATCAGTTTAATATCTTCATCAATTTTCCTTAATTCATCTCGTTCTATACGTCTAATATATCTTCTTAAAAAGAAATTTTGTTTCAGGGCCTGCATATTGTCATCCAGCCCCTTCGTACCATGCATGAGGTTGATAACAGTTTGATTCAAATTGGCCGAAAGTGTCGTATCGTTTATTAACGCACCAAGGGTACCTTCTCCACTGTTTATTTTTGTCATGATTTCTCCAAGTTCTTGCGAAGCGATCTCTGTTTTTGCTGCTGTCAGCTGCAGTTTCTCCATGAATTCAAATACGTTTTGTTTGGTGACTTCAATGGTTTCATCCAACTCCTGAGAGCTTTTTTTGAAATTTGCTATCGTCTCGGCAATATTATGGGCAATGGTTGTATCCTGTATCATTCTGCCGATCGTGCCCTCTCCGCTATTGACATTGATCAATATTTGAGAAAGTTGATTCGTAATAACCTCAGCATGAGTGGCGGACGTATGCAAACTTGCCATGATCATATCGGGCTCAAGCGGCTCCTTTGAAAAGATTTGCTGGCCATCCTGCACTATTGGAGCATGGCTGCTGCCCTGGGTAAGAATCAATACCCGTTCGCCAATTATTCCTTCGGAGCCAATTCCCGCCTGGCTGTCAGATTTGATAAACTGCTGCACACTTCTCCTGATCAGCAAGTCGACTTGTACAGTGGAATCATTAATGATGGTAATATTATCAACAATGCCAACATTTATGCCTGCAAACCGGATATTATTTCCCACAAGCAATCCGCTTACATTTTGAAAATTGGTTGTAACTTTAAATACAGGACTAAATAAATTCTGTTGTTTTCCTATAAAAAAGATTGCTATTACAAAAATCGACAACCCGACGAAAATAAACAGTCCTAATCGAGCTTTAAAAGTTGGGGTATAGTTATCCATTATCTTATTCGTTTGAGCGTGAACTCACATTGTTCATTTTAAAAAATGACTGAATCATCTCATCCTGGGATGATTCAAATTCATCAATAGTGCCTTCCAGATATACTTCCCCTTCATTCAACATGATCATCCGGTCGGCAGTAGCCCGGGCGCATTCAATATCGTGCGTGATGATGATGGAAGACGTCTTATATTTTTTTTGAACCTCGTTGATCAGGGAGCTTATTTCATCGGATGTTATCGGGTCGAGGCCGGTAGTGGGTTCGTCATACAACATAATCATGGGGTCAACCACGATGGTGCGTGCCAGGCTTGCCCGCTTGCGCATTCCGCCCGAAAGATCAGAGGGCATTTTATGCAAGGTGTCAGACAGGCCTACATTCTCTAAAGCCTCTACAATTTTTTCATCAATCTGCTTTCGTGACAGGCCCTTTTTGATTCTCCTTAGTGGAAATTCGAGATTTTCTCTGATGGTCATAGAATCGTACAATGCACCGCTCTGAAAAAGGAATCCGATTTTTTTTCTCATTTCTGCCAGGTCCCGGTCGTTCAGTTCGTTCACATTTTCACCAAGAACATTGATCGTTCCGGAATCGGGATTCAGCAGGCGAACAATACATTTTATCAATACGGATTTTCCCGAACCTGATTTGCCAAGTATTACGAGGTTTTCCTTCTCAAAAAGTTGCACGGTGAAATCCCTTAAGACCGGCACGTTGTTGAACCCTATTGTGAGGTTGGTGATGTCGATAACCTTTTCAGGTGACGCTGTGGCGGAATCTGCACCTGTCGGCGCCGCTATGTTAATTTCTTTTTCCATGTTACAGCATGTCGGTGATTTGTACGGCAATCAGGTCAATGACTATCACAAATAGGGAGGCAAGTACAACAGACTCGTTGGCGGCTTTTCCGACACTTTCTGTTCCTCGTCCGGCTGTATATCCTTTAAAACATCCAATAAAACCAATAGCAGCACCAAAAAAGAAGGTTTTAATTACAGCAGGCAGAAAATCCATAAATCCAATGGCACTGAATGCCTGCGTAAAGAACAAAATAAAAGTAACATCTCCTTTAATATTGGCCCCGGCCCAGCTTCCCAATATCCCGAGAGCATCGGCATATAAAACCAGAATGGGTATCATGAGCGTTGCCGCCAGAACCCTTGGAACCACTAAAAAACGAATGGGTTTTATGGACGATACTTCCATGGCATCAATTTGTTCCGATACTCTCATGGATCCCAATTCAGCTCCCATTCCCGAACCGATTTTCCCTGCACAAATCAATGCTGTCACAACCGGCCCCATTTCCCTCACAATTGACAAAGCTATCATTCCCGGCAGTAAGGAGGTGGCTCCGAAGTCTGCAAGTATCGGACGGGATTGAATTGTAAGCACCAATCCGATTACAAGCCCGGTTATTGTTATAAGTGGCAACGTTTTATTGCCCACCAGGAAACACTGCCGAAGGAATTCTTTAAACTCAAAATGACGGGAAAAAGTCGCTTTCGTAGTAAGCCAGAAAAACAAATAGAATTCACCAACTGCCAAAAAGAAACGATTTGCTTTTTGCTTTTTTTTTATAACATTTTCACTCAGCTTGATAGCTTGTTTCTTAACTTTGGGCAGGTTTGTTTTTTTAACGATATCAGTGTTGATGGCTTTCATGTGTCTAAAATCTTTGTCTGAAGAGGTCACATGCAATGCCATGACAAGTTTTAATCATACGCCTGTGTGCCAGTGCTCCAGCTCTGAGCGTACCTTCTCATTCTTGTCTTTCAAGGTACAGATATAAATCGCGGTACCTTTTATAGGTTTTCTGAGCCGTGTTACATAAATCAATGATTATTCAATAATTTATCAGATAATATACCCTGCCGCATCCACAAGATCCGCCGGACCGAAAGTGTGCCCTCAGAAATGAATCCGGTAGGTCATCATCGGCATGAAGCCCATCTGGTAGGAGGTGACTACTTCCTGGCGGGCGTTGTTCCAGTTCTCGGTGAAAATATTCTGCCGGCTGGTGATGTTTTGCAGGTCGAGCGCCCATTCGTGGCTGAGGCTGCGCCTGTTCAGGCGGAAGGTCACGCGCGCGTTGAGCCGGAAATAGTCCGGGTATCGCTCCGTGAACGCATCCTCCCAGCGATAGCGTGTGGCGTTTTCGGCAATGGACTGCTCCTCGTCGATGGGCAGCTTCCGGTATCCACCCGCGTAGACCATCTTCACGTCGACTGCGAGCAGTGAGCGCGGGCTGGTCCGCCATTCGTATCCACCCAGGGCATTGAACACGAAGTTGTTGTTGAAGCCGGAGTTGCGCCACACCCCATCGTAGCCGCGGTATCCCGCATCGAACACCGAGGCGGTGGCCAGGTAGTAGAAACCCTTGCGCAGGAATTTTTCGAGGGTCAGCTCCACACCGCGGGTGGCGCCGGTGCCGGTGTTTTCCATGTTGTCGTAGACGATGTAGGAGAATCCGCCGCCCTGGCTGAGCATCGAGAACTCTGGACGGCGCCAGGCCACCGGGATGTTGTAAAGCCGCTGGTAGTAGGCTTCAAGCTTGAGCCGGTGCTCCTCGCCGAGCAGGCGGTCGTATCCCGCCACCAGGTGGATGCTGCGTGAAAAATCGAGGTCGCGGTTGGTGCGCTCGTAGGTCTGGCTGAGGCTGTCGTAGCGCTGCGAGAAGTAGATGGAGCGCATCTGCGTCTGGCTGTGCAGGCCGGCCCCGAGGCTGAGCGACTGTCCGGGCGCCACTTCCCAACTCATGCCGAAACGCGGTTCCAGCGCCCCGGTGCCGTTGAGGAACAGTTGCGTGGCATGGAGTCCGGCCGTCATCGAAAGCCGGTCGGTGAACCGGTGCTGCCACTCCGCGAAGAGCTTGCCCTGACTGAGCTTGCCGGTGTTGTTGAGGTAGTAGCGGTATTCGCCGCTGGGCCCATCCAGCTCCTGTCCCACATACTGGACGTCGTAAATGTCGAAAACCGCGCCTGCGTTCAGGAAGTTGCGCGCGTTGAACCGTCGTGAGTATCGGGAGGATGCGGTGTATTTCACTTCCTGCAGGGTTTCCACGATCTTCAGCTCGTCGAAGCTGTAGCTGAGGTCATAGATTTCGGCCGCCCCGCGGATGCCGGTGACGGCCACGGTGCTGGTCAGGCGCACGTCGTTGCTGAAATAGTGGATGTGGCTGATCCCCAGTACGCCCATGCGGTTGCTATAGTACAGGTCGGTGCCGGAGAAGCCGTACTGGGCGTCATCGTCGTTGCTGTCGAGCATGGCGATGTGGTTGTCGCCGCCCAGGCCGAAGACGGATACGCTTCCGCGCTGCAATGGAAAGTGGAGTTTCATGGAGATATCCTTGTACTCCGGGATGGCCGCGCCGGTGCCGAAGTCCATGCCCAGTGCGTGGAGCACTTCCAGGGTGCTGTAGCGGGCGTTGACCAGGTACGATGCCCGGCGGTTGCCGGTGAAAGGGCCTTCGGCGCCCAGCTCGAAGCCGTTGAACCCGACCTGGCCCATCCACTCTCGCATCTGGTTGTTGCCGTTACGCATGCGCAGGTCGAACACCCCGGCCAGGGCGTTGCCGAATTCGGCAGGGAAGGCGCCGGTGTAGAAATCGGAGTTGGCCAGGTGGTTGTTGTTGATCATGCTGACGGGCCCGCCGGTCGACCCCATGGAGCCGAAGTGGTTGGGATTGGGGATCTCCACGCCTTCGAGCCGCCAGAGCAGGCCCTGCGGCGAGTTGCCGCGGATGACGATGTCGTTGCGCTGGTCGGTGACCGACGACACGCCGGCGTAGTTGGCGGCCATGCGTGACGGGTCGCCCAGACTGCCGGCATAGCGCTCGGTTTCGTCGATGGTGAACGAGCGTGCGCTCACCATGGCCATTTCGTTGCCCGGACGGTCCTTGCGCTGGTCCGGACGCACCACCAGCCCTTCCATGCTGTAGACCAGCTCCTCGAGCCGGGCCTCCACCACCCGTTCACGTCCGGATACAAGCAGCAGGTTCCGCAGTACGACCGGCTCGTAGCCGACCATGCTCAACTTGACGTCGATGCGGCCGAGCGGCAGGCCTTCGATGCGGA
Organism: Cyclonatronaceae bacterium; assembly: GCA_046483675.1. Taxonomy (GTDB): domain Bacteria; phylum Bacteroidota; class Rhodothermia; order Balneolales; family Natronogracilivirgulaceae; genus SKNL01. The sequence goes on along the minus strand of JAWOCT010000083.1, from coordinate 9,832 downwards.
ACTCCCCGTCGGCGTCGGCCGCCGCGCCCCGCAGCGGATCGGAATCCAGCACCACCACGGTGGCCCCGGGCAGAGGCAGGCCGGTGTAGGCGTCGAGCACCCTGCCGCGTAACGTCTGCACGGCAGCGGACTCTTCGGGTTCACTTTCCTCCGGGGATTTTTTTCCCACAGCGGGAAAGTCACCTTCTGCAATCACCGGCATCGTCCCTTCCGTGCCGGCACCCGTACTGTGACTGTCACCGGCCGTACCGTAGTCGAAAGCAGGGTTGCCTGCTGGGTGTCGCGCGTTCAGGCTTGTTGTCCCAAAAAGCAGAACTGAGATAAATAACAGCTTCAACGAGAATCCATCCACTTTTTTTTGCTCATATATTCGGAGTGCTGCGCGCGAAATACTATCTCGCAGCACTCAGGAATGATACGAAAAACGCGGATGCGGGTTGCATCAAACGGACTTCAATTTTCCTGAGAATCATCCTGTTCATAGCGGTTCACCGCCTGCCGGATCCCCTGCACAAATTTCCGGCGGAACCACTGCGGCTCCAGCACCTCAATCTGGTACAGGTGCATCAGCAGCTTTTGCTCGAATTCGAAGTTAGGCACCACGCGGAACCGGATCCGCCAGTACATCTCCTCTTTCTCGAGCACCTGCTGCGAATCGTGGATGGGCAGGGTTTCCAGATACTTGCCGGTCAGCTCCGTGCACCTGATAATCACCGAGACCGGGTCGCCGGCGTTGAAATTCACTCCAACCGTATGGTCGTAATGCTCCCTCACGTGCGCCTCGTCGGTCCGCTCAAACGTCTCGGGGAGCACATCCAGACGGGTAATGCGGTCCAGACCGTAGTTTTTCGGCTCCAGCGAATCCGTCTGCGCTGCTATGTTCTCGGAACGCCGCTGGCTTTCGCTTTCCGCCGTCTTTTCCGGAATGCCGACCAGGTACCACCGGTACTGGTACTCCCGCAAGAGGTACGGCCGGAACAGCACATGCGAGGGCTCATCGCGATCGAATTTCTGATAGGTGAAGCCGACTACGCGCCGGTCGCGGATGGCCTGCAGCAACGGTTTGATGTGCTCCCGGCCGGCAAACAGGTGCACGGAGTCGAAATGCAGGTAGTGCATGGTTTCGCGGCTGGACCGCAGCGAGTCGGTCAGGATGTCCGCCGTGCGCACCATGCCCATAAACCGCAGGAATGCGTTGACATCCAGGCTCTTCCCACGATTGATCGCGTACCCGCGCCGCTTGTGGTCGTACTCGATCTCCACGCCGTACTCGTTGCGGATGTGTCGTATGTCACGCTGCAGAGTACGCGCGGATATGGCGATATCGTGCTCGCGCAGGAACGCCTTCAGGTCGGCGAACGAGGGGTACCAGTCGTTGCTGATTTTTTCGGTAAGCAGCAGGTAGCGTTTGACCATGGGATTCGGGAGTTGATTTTCTGTGGATACGGATGGTTGCCAGTGAGGGATGGTTTCAACAGGTACATCGGATGTTTTCAATAGTGGATATCCGTATTGAGTACTTCTGATGGACGTCATCTCCCAATATAAGAAACCGCTGGAATGGGGCACTGGATACAAACGCAATGATGACGGCCAGCATGCAGAGCGGATTCGGATCTTGTCCAAACCGGACGTAATCTTATCCGAACAAGACCGGACCGGGACCCGGTCCGGGCGGGCCCCTTTCCGAAACCGTCATCAAACTGGTAATGTGGTCTCGTCAGGGTCACCCCGCCCAGCCAGTGCGCTCATCGCGTCCTCCTTATAAAACTGTGCTGGTTCGCAAAAATCATTGAATTTCATGCCATTCGCATTCCTCCTCATTTCAGCAATTCCCTATACTATGATGTCCCGAATTTTCAACATCAGTTCCGTTGCCCGGTTCAATCTGATAGCGCACTGATAAAGTAACTGCCAGATACGCCATGCAATGTCGTAGTAATGTGTTATCTTTATAGGTGGCTGTGGGATGCGGTGTTCGAAGCTTCCTGGACCGAAGCTAATGACGACTGGATCCGGGCGGGACGGTTGAAGCGCAAGTCACGACCGCTCGGCTTCCGTCTGCCCATGCCCCTGGCTCAGAATACACTGGCAAATTTCCTCACCGATCCGATCAGGGACCTGGTACTTTTCGAAGTGTGCTATTCCAAAGCCACGACCGGGTCGGACAAAGATTTGCAAGCTTCAGTCCTGGCATTCTGCGCCAGGACAAAAAACCAACAAGGAGAAAATGCGGCGGAAAAAGCAGTGAGGCACTGCCTGATACGTCATATTCCACCGGACACAAACGGCACCACTTAACCTGTAATCAAGGTCCCGTTCCAGTGACTTGCAAGTGTCATCTCGGCCTCAGGCAATGTCAAACCGCTTAAATCTGTAACCGCATCCAGAAAACGATTTTTCTTTCTATCCCGTCACCTGTATTTGATATGTTTTTTAACCATTTATGACACCAAATGCACATAAAACAGGACTGGGAGACATCAATCCGGCATTTTCCCCAAATCCCCCAATATCACCGGCCATCCGGTCTTGTAATCTCAAACGTTTCCACGAAAACCAGCTCGCAGGCACCGTTTCCGGTGTCGGTGCGGGTCGTCGAGGTCCGCCAGCGGAATCCATCCTTACCCTCGGCATTGACCAGCTTGCCGGTGAAACGTACCAGATCGCCCTTCCTGACCTGCTTCACGGCTCGCTCAATCTCCCTGGTGGCAGGGATCATGTGCATGTTGGCGCTGCTGACTTCGATCTCCCGCCGTGGAATGGGAAGCTGTCTGGCCCGCCAGATGTAAAATCGGCTTAGCTGCCGGATAGTTAGCTGCTCGAAGACTGACTCGTCGGACATCCGGCCCCAACCCAGGGTTAAATCTACGGGTGAGAGATCCGACCCATCGTCCCTGCTGTAGTCTTTGCGGGACAGGACCCGCGCTTGCACGTCAAATTCGGCAACGGGCGTGAGGAAAAAATCCTCATATATGAAAGTGGACGCACCCTCGTGTTTGACCTGAACGGGCTCATCCGGCGCCATTATTCCGGATCCGTAGGATACGGTCCGGGAACCGCTGCACCATCGCACCAGGCCGGCAAACAACAACAGCGCAACAAGTATGACAGCCGCTTTTTTCATAAGCAGAAAGTTTCTGACAATTTGAGGAATGTACCACCGGACATCCGGAAAGACAAATCCTAAGAAACATGGTAACAGGAAAGGAAAAAAGACATAATATGCGGCTCACTTTATCAGCGTCATTTTTGCCCGCTGGATGGCACCGCCGGCGGCCAGTTCGTAGATATAGGTGCCGGATGCCAGGCTTGTGGCATCGAAAACCACCGTATATGACCCTGGCTGCTGTTTTTCATCGACCAGCGTGGCTACCGGTCGCCCGAGGGCATCGTATACGGTCAAGCAGGCGTGAACCTGCGCGGACAGGTCGTAGCGGATGTGCGTTGCCGGATTGAACGGATTCGGATAGTTCTGCGACAGGCGGATCCGCTCCGGGACCCCGGTTTCAAAGCCGGCGGACACATCCTCCCGAATGGACACATTTGCGGTATCGGAGTAGGTTTCCTGGTAATGCGCCACCACCTGCCCTTCGCTGACCCCTTCCGCGTGGATTCCGCCCCGGCCATAGACCGCATCCAGACCGATGATTTCCCAATCGATCTCATTTTCCGGGATGACGGTGGTGTCGCCCCACTCCACGATCCGTGTTTCGAAATTGAAGACCTGCCCCATTTCCACGATCATCTCTTTCGGGCTGATGAAGAACCCACCGAACGGATCGATTTCGGAGTAATCCTTGCGCACCACCTCGCCGTCGCTGTCGGTGTAGAGATAATCGGTGGTGACCATGTCCACCCCGTAACCGATCAGGGTCCGGGCCGCCGCGGCATTGTTGACCGTGAACGCATTAACGACCCGGCCGTTTTCATGCATGAGATCGACCAGCGACTGGGTGACTTCATCGTATCCGATGCCCAGGGAGATGTCGTTCTCCAGCGCCCAGTCACGGTGCTGGTTGAACGCTGACTGCGTCCAGACAAGCCACTGCAGGTGGATGTCGCCGGAATGGCTCCTGATCGCATCCAGCACGGGACGCATCGAGGTCAGGAAGATGGTGTTTTCAAGCCAGCCAATCTCCTCGATCTGCGCGATCAGTTTTCCGACATTGGACTGGTCGTTGTTGTTCACGCCAGTGGTCCATTTCAGGTCGAGCACCGCCTTCACGTCATGCTCCTTGCACAGTTGCAGGAACTCTTCCAGCGTGGCGATCTGGCCGGTGAACGTACCTTCCGGACCATTGCTGGCCGTTCGGGTCTGCGATACGGTCATCGCACGGATTTCCTCCAGGGTCTTGGATTCGGGTGTGGATCCGTTGAGCGGCTCCGATTCCACGACCTCACCGCTGCCCGTGTTGAGATGGGAATTGTGGAACAGAATAAAATGTCCGTCACTGGTGATCTTGAGATCCGTTTCCAGTGCCTGATAGCCCCGGGCAATGCCCTCACGAAATGCGGACATGGTGTTGGATACGAACGGACCGCTGCTGCCCCGGTGTCCGATCCAGATGAAACCGGGTTCGTTTTCTGTGGATTGCGCCGGCAGCTGGATATCCCGTGTGGATTCGGTGGACTGGCTTGCGACCGGCACGGCACTGACCGGCAAGGCGCCGGACATGATGAGCAGGGTCAACAGTATGCCGATCGTCCGACAGGCCGGCACCGGATTTCGTACCGGCATGCCTCTTTTATGTATTAGCTGTTTGAAAATGGTTTTGGGGGATGATTTCTGTAGTAAATGATACATTCCAGAGTCTCCTATTTGGATACATTATATTGTTGCTCAAAGGGTTCCGATGCCTTTAACTCCGGCATTCAACCGTAAAGGTTACTGAATCCGGTCATGGAAAACAACGTCATTTAGAGTCCTCAATGACAAGCCCATCTATTTCAACAGAGTCCGCAACCCATTACCGCCATTTACGGTCTCAGGGCGTAACGATTCGGAAGACGGTGGACATGCTCATTGCGTCCTATTGCATCCGGGCCGGCACCGCCCTGCTCCATAACGACATAGACTTCGAGCGAATAGCGACAGCGCTGCCACTGGAGACGGTACCGCCGCACACCGGCTGACCGCCTCCACAAGAAAAAAGATGCCGGTCATGCCGGAGCACATATCCACAAGATAAATTCCTGCCGAGGCACCCTGTCACTCCTTGAACGCCACCCCGACCTTCATCTGCCTGAGGTTTTCGCGGATCTCTTCAAGTGTCTTCGGATCTTCTATGGTGGATGGCATCTTGAACTCCTCGCCGTCGGCCATCTTGCGGATCACCTTGCGCAGCGTCTTGCCGGAGCGCGTCTTGGGCAAGCGTTTGACGACCACCACGGTCTTGAACACGGCAATGGCGCCCACTTTCTCGCGGATGGTCTTGACCAGATCCTCCTCCAGTGTTTCGACCGCATCCTCGTAACCGTCTTTGAGCACTACGAATCCGACCGGACGCTGACCTTTCAGCTCGTCGGCGATGCCCACCACGGCACATTCGGCCACGGCCGGATGATCGGCGACGATCTCCTCCATCTCCCCGGTGGAGAGCCGGTGTCCGCTGACGTTGATCACATCGTCGATGCGGCCCATGACGTAGAAGTAGTTGTCCTCGTCCCTGTAACCGCCGTCGCCGGTCAGGTAAAATCCCTTGAACATGCTCAGATAGGTGTTGATGAAGTCCTCATCGTCCTGCCACAGCGTGGGCAGGCAGCCGGGGCCCAGCGGCAGACGGATCACGATCAGGCCCTCCTCGTTCGGACCGAGCACCTTGCCGTCCGCACTGATGACCTGGACATCATAACCCGGCACCGGCGTGCCGACCGATCCGGGCTTGATCTCACCTAGCCCGAAGCCCGCCATGTTGCACAGCATCGGTGATCCCGATTCGGTCTGCCACCAGTGATCGATCACCGGCTTTTGCAGCATACTCGTCGCCCACTCGTAGGTGGCATGGTCGCATTTCTCGCCCGCTACAAACAAGTATTTCAGCGCCGAGAGATCATATTTCTTGATGAACTCGCCTTCCGGATCCTCTTTTTTGATCGCGCGGATGGCGGTCGGCGCCGTAAAGAACGCCTTCACCTTGTGCTGCGACATCACCCGCCAGAACGTGCCGGCATCCGGTGTGCGGATGGGCTTTCCCTCAAACAGCACGGTAGTGCTGCCGTTGATGAGCGGACCGTATACCGTGTAGGAGTGCGCCACCTGCCAGCCGACATCCGATGCTGCCCAGAATACCTCGCCGGGATGGGTGCCGTAGACCATCTCCATGCTGTATTTCATGGCTACGGCGTGCCCGCCGTTGTCGCGCACCACCCCCTTCGGCTTGCCGGTAGTGCCGGAGGTGTAGAGGATGTAGAGCGGATCGAACGAATCCACCGTGACGTAATCCGCCGGCCGGGCGGTTTTAATTACCTCGTTCCAGTCGAGTTCCTTTTCTGATGTCAGTTCCGCTTTGTGCTGTTCCCGCTGCAGGATGACATGATAGGCCGGCTGGTGCTTTGTCCGTTGCAGCGCCTGATCGATGAGCGGCTTGTAGGGGATGACCCGCTGGAACTCGATGCCGCACGAAGCGGACAGGATCACCTTCGGCCTGGCGTCCTCGATCCGGATGGCCAGTTCATGCGGAGCAAACCCGCCGAACACGACCGAGTGGATGGCGCCGAGCCGCGCGCAGGCCAGCATACCGATCACCGCTTCGGGCACCGATGGCATATAGACGACGACCGTATCCCCCTTCCTAACACCCAATTCAGACAGTACCCCGGCAAATAGTGCTACCTGATCCCTTAATTCCGAAAAGGTGAATTTTTTGATGGTACCGGTCACTGGCGAGTCATAGATCAGCGCGTCCTGCTCACCCCGCCCGTTGTTGACATGATGGTCCAGGCACAGATAGCTGGTATTGAGCTTGCCCCCTTCGAACCAGCGGTACAAGCCCTTTTCATTCTTTGTGAGCACTTTCTCAGGAAACGTGAACCAGTCAATTGCTTTTGCCTTCCCTCCCCAAAATGATTCCGGTTGACGCAACGATCTGGAATACTCTTCTTTGTATGACATATACATTCTCTTTAGTTGGATGATATTCTTGAAAATTGTATGCTGGATGATGATGCTGAATTCCAGGCTTGCAAATAATGTCGGGCCCTCGTCCAATATAAAAATTTTCCGCTCGCCCGTATAGTTTTTTCACAAATAGTTACGGTACTGGAAGCGGTTTTCCATCCTTATTTGCCTTATTTTTAGACACATCACCCAGCTATCCCGGCATAATAACATATCCTGTTTTGAAATCGATTTTCAGCTCAACATGGCTTTTGGCGATCGGCTTTGTGCTGTTCTGGAACTCGGGGTTTATCGGCGCCGATTATGCCCTTCCCTATGCTGAACCTTTTGCACTTCTGTTCTGGAGGTACTGGCCGCTGACACTCATCCTGCTGGCCTGGCTTTCCGTGCGGGGGCACCTTGTATGGCCGGGTCGCAGTGCCGCGTTAACGGCCATGGTCATTGGCATCCTCGCGCATGGTATCTGGCTGGGCTGCGTGCTGTTTTCACTGCATTACGGAGTCCCGGCTGGCATCGTCGCTCTGGTTGTGGCCCTCCAACCCATGACAACCGGTGCATTTTCCGGCATTGTCACCGGTGAGCGTACCCCGCTCCACAGATGGATCGGACTGATTATCGGTTTCATCGGAGTGATGATTGCCGTCCTCTTCCGTACCGACTTCACCGATCCGCAATCCGTTTTTGCCTATTTCATTCCTTTCGGATCGGTGATCGCCATCACCGGGGCAAGTCTCTTCCAGCGCAGGATGGAGGTCCGTAGCCACACAAACCGGCTCCCCCTCGATCTGACGCTCTTTTACCAGTGCCTCGGCACCTCACTGGCCGTGACCATACCGGCCATTGCTGTCGATCATCTAGCCGCTGAATGGGCGCCGGAATTCATCGCCACTATGATCTGGCTGATCGTCGGTGTCTCCCTTGCAGCATACGCCCTGATGTGGATGCTGATCATCCGAATGGATGCCACCCGTGTGGCCAGCCTGTTCTATCTGGGCCCACCCGTGACCATGCTCATGGCCTGGATCGCTTTCGGCGACAGACTGTTGGCGACAGACATTCTGGGACTGGGCGTGGTGGCAGCCGGGGTTTTATTGAGCCAAAAACAGACCTCATAGCAAATACATAGTGAATTTGTGATACGGTTACGCATTGGGCCCGGTTTTCAAGAACCCGAAAACACCGATTTCTGAGCCTTTTTACACTATTATTTGCATTATTACTCCGAGAATTGTAACATCTTCCGGGTTCCACGAGGCCTCAGCATATTTGGAGAAAAATATTCGTGCTTTTCAAAAATTTTTTAATCGGCCCGCCGATTTCGTCTTATTATTTTTGGTTCATGCATGAAATATTTTCAATCTGACCTTCCCGGTTTTTAATATTTTTTAACAGATTTTTGATAAGGAGGATTTTCCCATGAGTGGAAAATGGTATAAGCTGATAAAGCAGGAAGACTGGTGGGTTAACTGGCTTGGCTTTCTGTTGCTCTTGGCCGTGTTCACCGGCTGGGTAACTTATGTACCGCAATTCGGCATTTGGGCGGATATATCCGGATTGCTGGATCAGCCCTACGGAGCCATGCTGCTGCTGATGATTGGCATCGGACTGTTGTGTACTCTGGGTATGTATTTCACTAATTCGGGTCCGGCCGCTTTTGCCAGGGCCTTCCCGGCAGTCTTTGTGCTTGCCATGGTGGCTTTTTTAATTCAAAGCCACCCGTTCATGAAAGAATATGGCCTGGGATATGCCCTATGGGCCCTGCTGATCGGTTTGCTGATCAGCAACACCATTTCCGTCCCCTCCTGGATGGCTCCCGCCGTGCGTTCCGAACTGTACATCAAGATCGGTCTCGTGCTTCTTGGTGCCCGCATTGTCTTCAGCCACATCCTTGAGCTGGGACAGTACGGTATCATTGTCGCTTGGGGAGTGACCCCCATTGTATTGATTTTGATGTTCTGGTTCGGTTGGAAATACCTGAAACTGAGTCCGGAATTCTCCATCACCATTTCTGCGGCAACCTCCGTATGCGGGGTAAGTGCTGCCATTGCCGCATCCGAATCGTGCCGGGCCCGAAAAGAGGAGCTTACACTTGCTGTTGGAATGACACTGATATTTACCGTTGCCATGATGGTGGTCATGCCCCTGCTGACCCAATGGATGGGCCTTAATCAATTTGTAGCCGGCGCCTGGATTGGCGGAACCATCGATTCCACCGGTGCGGTCGCGGCCGCCGGAGAGTTTATCGGCCCGGATGCCCTGGCGACAGCCACGGTTATCAAAATGATCCAAAACGTGATGATCGGCATTATCGCATTCTTTATTGCACTGTTCTGGGTCTTGCATTTTGCGGCATCCGGAGACAAACGCCCGGGTGCCGGTGTAATATGGGACCGATTCCCCAAATTCATCCTGGGCTTTATTGCCGCTTCACTCGTGGTTTCGTTTATCCTCTATCCCGCTCTTGGTCCGGATGTTGTGGATAGCCGGATCTCCCAGGCTAATGGATTCCGTAGCTGGTTCTTCTGCCTGGCATTTCTGTGCATCGGTCTCGAAACCGATTTCCGGAAACTGGTGAAACAGATTCAGGGCGGAAAACCCCTCCTGCTTTATCTGGTTGGACAGACCTTCAATGTGCTGCTCACCTTCCTGATAGCCTGGCTGGTCTTTTCAAATTATACGCCCGATTGACAGGGATCATTCCTGTCACAATTG
>JAWOCT010000061.1:0-9646 GCA_046483675.1 Cyclonatronaceae bacterium | reverse complement strand
TAAATACCATTTACCCATGAAATGAACATGACCGGGCTGGCGCCAGGATACACAGGCGCGTGATTAAATACGGTCATGGCATTACATCTGACATTATAAATCGAAACATTTAAACAGATGAAATGTACATGACTGAGCCGGTGCCCGGACACACAGGAGCATGATTAAAAGTGTCATGGACATTCTATGTGACCTAATAAATCTTAGAATTTAAACACATGAAATGTACATGACTGAGCCGGTGCCCGGACACACAGGCGCATGATTAAATACGGTCATGGCATTACATCTGACATTATAAATCGAAACATTTAAACAGATGAAACTGGATATCCTGGCCATTGCGGCCCACCCTGATGATGTGGAACTCTGCTGCGCCGGCACCCTGGCTTCCCTGGCACGATCCGGCAAAAAGACAGGCGTACTGGATCTGACACGGGGCGAGATGGGCACCCGCGGAACACCTGAGCTGCGGCTTGAGGAAGCGCGCCGTGCGGCTGAGATCCTCGGATTGGCGGTCAGGGACAATGCGGGGCTACCCGACTGCGGCCTGGAGAACACCCCTGCTCATCGCGAGGCTATCATACGGCATGTCAGGCAGTACCAACCGGAAGTCTGTCTGGTCAACGCTCCCGACGACCGCCATCCCGACCACCGAAATGCCGCACGGCTTACCCTGGACGCGCTGTTTTACAGCGGTATTGCCAGACTGAAGGTGCATGGAGATGAACACGGTCCCTGGCGACCCCGTCACATCCTGCATTATATGCAACACTGGCCCTTTGAGCCGACCTTCGTTTTTGATATAACCGATACAATCGGCATCAAAGAGGATGCAATCCGTGCCTTTGCATCCCAGTTCTATGTGGGGGAAGATAACGATGGTCCGCAGACCTACGTTTCCAGCAAACGCTTCTTCGAGGCGCTGCGTGGCCGTGCCCGGGAGTTCGGGCAACAGATCGGTGTTGGATTCGGGGAACCTTTTCTTTATTACGGTGGACCCGTACCCCTGAGCGATCTGGACGTGCTCTTTTCCTCTACGCCGCAACGTTGAGAAAGAAAAATCCGCGTGTAAACAGCCCTTATGCTGCTTCAGCCGGAACCCCGGCTGTTACCGTCATTGCTTTCCCCGTTACGGTCGCCGTCTTCCTGACGAGTGCTTCTGTCTGTCCGGCTGCGACCTGATCGATCCACCTGCGGGGCAAATTTTTCTCTCCACACCTCCATTTGCTCGTCGGAAAGGACATCCGAAAGTTCCTCATCGAGTTCTTCGGCCAGCTGCCTGTGCTTCCGCTGGAGTTCCCTCTGCGGTTCTATTACCTGTTCCCTGACCTGCCTGCGGTGTTCTTCCAGGATCGAAAAAAATACTTCCGCCTCCTCCTCGGAGATCTTCAGTTCACGAACCAGGCGCAAGCGAAAGCGGCTGAATGGCATACGTTGTTCATCGCTGTCTGGCCGCCACGTTCGCTGTCTCTCATCGCGATCGTTCGGAACGGCAACGGCCGTATCACGGCCCATCCTTTCGCTTCTCCGCTGGCGTTGTTCCTCCATGCGTTCTTCCGTGCGTTCTTCCGATCTATCTTCCAGATATGACCGGTGTTGCCGGGTTCGCTCCTCATCTTCTGAGGCTTCTTCTGTCACGGCTGCGTCCTCTGCTACTCCCGAATCTTCTGCCACGGCATCATCTTCTGTCAGTGCCGCGACTGGCTCTTCTGACACTTCCTCATCATCTGTCAACGTCGCGACCGATTCTTCCAGAGGGCGATTCGGCCTTGCGCTTGGCACTACCGCATCGGTCGTTTGCCCGAAAATATCCGGATCTGCATTGATTTCACCCATTTGCATATCGGTCTGAGGAGCTATCCGCTCATCCGGGGACCCGGCGACCCGTGGAGCCGGAAACGAAGCAACAGGTTCTGATGGATCGTCCGCCGGATAGATGGCTGCCAGTTCTTCCTGGTTTTGGTACACACCGCAAAAAAGATAGCCGGCGCCAAAACCGATCACAAAAGTAAGGAAAAAGGCCAGGGCGATGGTTGCTTTTGGATTATTGCTCATGTTCGTTCATTTCGTAATTCGTTCAAAATCGGATTGCCGGCAAGCACCCAGGCGGTCAGAGGTCCTCGTACAGCCAATGGTCCAGTTCCGGGGCTGCCTCCTGCTCCATCCCGAGAAAACGGGTCATCTGTTCACGGGTGTCCCCGGGCTTTTCACTCTGGAAACCGAGGTGCAGGCCCGTAAACAGCACGATCAGTAACAGACCCAATGTCAGAACGTACCGGCGGAACCAGTTCCATACCAGGAACTCCAGATCGGCACCTGTACCGCCAGCGGCTTCCCTGCGTTGGTGAAAACGGTGAATGGCACCATCCGCAGGTTGTTCATCGCGCATTTGGGAAATTCCCTGAAACATGCGCATGCCGGACTCCTGCATCATCCACTGGTGATCTTTCCAAAGTTGCGGGTCATGGGCCATCACTTCCTGCTTCAGGGTCTCCTGTTCCTGTTCGGAGAGCCGTTCGTCCCGTGCATCGGTAAGCCGTGCTTTCAATCGGTCGTCGATCATTCTTTTCTTCATATTCAAAATCACTTATCTGTCGGGATGATCCGTTGGTTTCAGGGTTAGGATCAACTGGTTTCAGGGTTCATCCCCAGTTGGATCAATTCTTTTTTAAGGCGCTGCCGGGCGGTGAACAATCTGCTTTTCACGGTTCCGACAGCCAGGTCTTCAATTTCGGCTATTTCGTCGTAGGACATGCCTTCGAGGTCGCGCATGGTTATGATCAACCGGTCTTTTTCCGCCAGCCTGGCCAGTGCTTCCCGGAGCAGCTGTTTTTCTTCACGCCGGTCCAGCGCTTCGTCCCCGGATTCACCGGCCGAGAAATCATCCGGTTCGGTTTCGGTTTCATTCCACCAGAAAATGCGCCTTTTGATCTTGTGACGCCGCAGAGCATCCAGCACGGTATTGCGTGCGATCTGATACGTCCAGGTGTATAAACTACTGGTACCATTGTAAAGATGGCGTTTGTTGTACACTTTCAGAAAGCTGTCCTGCGTGAGGTCTTCGGGATCGAGCTCGCTTCCGTATACCATGGTACGGACCATCCGGTAGATCCTCGGATAGAACTCCGGCAGCTTACGGTCAAGATCGTGCTCGGTAAGGGGCGTCGGCTGCATTGGTATGTAGTTGTTGCAAAACAGGCCATAACAGGATGCTCCGTTTACGGTTGGTCGCGCTGCTTTCTGGTTCGGTTGCAGCTGATTACACAAATGTCTGGTCTTGTTGCTGTCCGCCGCCGCTTCCGTAATGGATAGAATGCCAACGGAAAGCTCACATTTGGTTATACGACCGGGCCGGGTATCGGTTCACCCTTTGTTAAGTTAACATGCGCATCGCAAATCAAAAAATCATCCCTTGAGGTACTGCTCCGGAATTTTCTCTGCGATCCGCTGAAGCTGATAACGGTGGATATCGGGATTGCCGGTTACAATGCGCTTGCCGAGCAGCCATTCATCTTCCCCGATCCAGTCGGTCACCACGCCGCCGGCTTCACGGATGAGCAGGCTTCCTGCGGCGACATCCCAGGGCGACAGACCGTATTCAAAAAAGCCGTCGCACCGCCCCGAAGCCACCAGGCAAAGATCGAATGCGGCGCTCCCCGGACGACGCACACCGTGTGTCTCGTGCATGAACACCTTGAACAGGTCCAGGTACGCATCCACCAGTCCGAGATCCCGGTATGGGAATCCCGTAGCCAGAAGGGACTGACCGGGCTCATCTATATTGGAGACCGAGATTTTTTCCCCATTTAGCCATGCGCCTCGGCCTGCTTCCGCGGTGTACCATTCGTCCCGGTTGACTTCGAGGATCAGTGCGGATTGAGGCTCACGGTTTTCCCACATGGCGATGGAGACACAGTAGACGGGAAGTCCGTGCGCAAAATTGGTGGTGCCGTCAATAGGATCGACGATCCATGTGCGTTTGTTGGTCAGGGCTGTTTCACTCGCCGACTCCTCGGCCAGGATCTCGTCTTCGGGAAAAGTCTCCCGGATAACCCGGATGATCTCTTTTTCGACCGCTTCATCGGCCTGGGTCACCAAATCGTTTTTCCCCTTGAGGTCAATGTTCAGCCGGGCGCGATTCCGGGCGTAGTGATCAATGATTTCTTTTGCTTTTTCCGCAGCCCTCCGGGCTGTCTGCAAGGTATTGGATTCCATTCTATTCCGTTATTGTTCTGTTTTGTATTTACAATGTCTGGTGACCAGGATGTCTGCCTCCGCGGTGACCAGGATGTCTGCCTCCGCGGTGACCAGAAGGTTTGCCTGTGTGTTGACCCGGATATCTGTTTCTGCAGTAACCCGGCTGACTGCGGTGTTCTGGATGCCTGCCCCGGCCCGCCTACCTACCATCTCTTGCATACCTGCACCTGCCATGACCTGCATGCCGGGCATGCCCGCCCATTCCCTTCGTTCAGGGATCAGGGAACAGCGATTCCACCTTCTCCTGGCGATGGCGGTCCAACTCGGCTGTTGCTTTTTTGACCCATCCCAGGATCTCGGACTTCTCCGCGATCGGTGCATCGGCATACCGGTCCAGCAACTGCTCGCGCAATCGTTCCAGGTATTTTATTTTCAATGATTTAAGAGCGCTTCGGGCGGTTTGCACCGGATCGGCATCCCGGTGCATGCTAACACCCCGTTTTCGCATACCCAGTTCACTGACCCAATGGCGCTGCAAAACCACTTCACCCACCAGTTCAGGGAAGGGATGTTCCCTGCGGCTGTAAGCTTCCACGGAGACTGGTTCACCTTGCTGATATCGCTTCATGATGTCTGTGTAGCATGCACGCAGATCGGGATCCTCAAAATCCTCTTCGCTGCAATGGCTGCCAATAAAGACGATGAGCTTTTCGCCGAAAGAAAGCATTAACCGGATGAGCTCTTTTTCGTAGCCGGGTCTGCGCTGTCCCTTCATTTTCAGGGTGGATAAGGGCTGGTCCCCAAGACCACCTGCACCGGCATTTCCGGTCGATTCCCTTTCGTCGATCGATTCCGGTTGACTGCTGGATCCAGAACTGCCGTTTGCTTCTTTATGGGCGGTCATTCGTGTAGTCGTGGACCTGCCGCTTGCTCCGGTCGATCCGGCTGACCCGGCTTTCGCATGCGATCCGGTTGTTCCGGATTGTGCGTGGGATCCGGCCGATCCGGGAGCTTCGGTTTTTCCGGCCTGCACATGCGACCCCGTACGGTCGGATTTTTTTTGCCGGGGATCCGTCTGGCCGGGATAAGTTCGTCCGGAATCCGACGGTCCAGCCGATGTGAACTGGCCTGATGATGTCCGGTGACCCAACTGCTCTCTGCCGGCTCTGTGGGCCGCTTGCTGTTCGAACCTTCGCCTGCTTCTTTCCATGCGTCCCCGCAGGGCTTCGATTTCCTTGTGCAGGGCACGGTCACCAATGCGGCTGATACTGCTGAGTTCCTGAATGTAGGTGTCCCTGGACAGCTCATCCGGCACGACGGCAATGGCCTCGAGTATTTCGGATATGCATTTGCGCCGCTCGACGGGATCGTCCCAGCGGTCTTCCTTTCTGGCCAGACTGACCAGGAACCGCAGAAAATCGACCGTTTCTTTTTTCTTGATTTCCCGGAAGCCTTCCTCCCCGTACTCGCGCACGTACGAATCCGGGTCTTCACCTTCCGGCAACGTGAGCACCCGTACGCCCATGCCCTCCTGCAGAGCCACCGATATCCCGCGAACGGCCGCATTGACGCCCGCGGTATCGGCATCAAAGATCATCAGCAGTACATCCCCGTAGCGTTTCATAACCCGGACCTGTCCGGATGTAAGCGAGGTCCCGCTGGTCGAGACTACGTTACCGATACCGGCCTGCTGCATGGAGATCACATCGGTGTAGCCTTCCACCAGGATCACTTCACCGGCCTTGCGGATCTCGTTCCTGGCCACGTGGATTCCGTAGAGCACTTCGCTCTTGTTGTAGACAGGAGTCTGCGGAGAGTTGATGTATTTGGGGATTTTTTTGTCGGTGGACAAAGTGCGTCCGCCAAATCCGATAACTTTCCCGCTGGGATTGAGGATGGGGAACATGAGCCTGCCGCGGAAGGTGTCATAATGGCCGGAACCGTCCTCGCGTTCCTTCACCAGTCCGGCCCCGTGCAGGTACTGGATATTGATACCGGCGCCTTCGGCAGCCCTGAGCAGGCCGTCGAACCGGTCGGGTGCATATCCCAATCCGTACTTGCGCACTGTTTTCCAGGGATAGCCGCGCTTTTTGAGATACTCGCGCGCAGGCCCGGCTTCATCGGTTTCGGCCAGGGTCTGGTGAAAAAAACCGCCGGCGAAACGCAGGGCGTGATAAATCCCGTCCTTGAAAAACTGTTCTGGGTCGTACTGTTCTTCGAACTTCTCCGGAAGGGTGACGTTGTATCGTTCGGCGAGGGTGCGCACGGCTTCCTCAAACCCTACCCCGTCCATTTTCATCACGAAACTGAAAACGTCCCCGGCTTCGCCGCAACCAAAGCATTTGTAGATCCCCAGCGATGGTGAAACATTGAACGACGGGGTTTTTTCGTTATGGAACGGACACAGCCCGGTGAAGTTGCTGCCGCTTCGGCGCAGCTTGACATGGTCCGAAACGACATCGATGATGTCGGCGGCCTGTCGCACTTCCTCTTTTTTATCATCCGGTATCATGTGGCGAGGCTGTCATTCCAGCGGGACCTGTTTGATCGCTGGTTACAGGGTGAACGGGTGGTTCGGTTTGTGCGTGAGCCGGTTGATGGAGCGCGTCAGTTCAGTGTGCAACGCATCGCCTTCCGGGGTTTGCTCGCGAATACGTGCCAGCTCGTTCACGATCGCTTCACGCTGATAACTGAAGACATACCATCCCAGCGCTTCCGTGGCCAGCAAACGCAGTTCCTTCTCGTCATCCTCACGGGCGATGAGCTCAAGCAACGGATCCACTACCTGCTGATATCGATAGAGCCGAAAACCACGGATGGTTCTTCGACGGTCATTGGACGCCTGTTCACGGTCCAGAATGGCAGGGACCATCTCTTCTTCAAGCTGATTCGCGGAACGTTCAAAATTACGGATCGTATGGCTCAGTATTCCCTCGGAGGGGTCTTCCTTGCTCTGTTCGGCCAGAACGACCATACAGGCATCGGCAGCATTGGCAGCATTGACTTTCTGGATAGCGGACCTGGCTTTGAAACGCACCCGTCTGGAATGGTCATTGACCAATGCAGATGCAATGATCTCCATGTAGTCATTGCGGCCGATATCCCCCATGAGTCCGATGCTTACGCGCCGGATATACTCGTATGGATCTTGTACCGCTTGTGGAAGGACCTGGTGGATGTGGTCCGTATGAAAACGTGCAACGTTCTTCAGCACTTGCAGACGGACGATATAAGCCGGATCCGTTTCGTAGATCCGGACCAGGTCATCGGCGAACCGTTCACCCCGGAGCCTGGTCATCATTTCAACGGCAAGAGCCCGGTAATTGGGATCATCGTCCTCCAGCAGTGCCCGCCAGACGGCCAGGTCGCTTTTCTGTTCCCTGAGCATGAAGTTGACATCGCGTACCGGTTTATCTGTCGGGACTCCGGCTTTTTCAGGCATCATGGCATACCGGAAGGTCGGATCACCGATAATGTGGGTCTCAAGATGGTTTTTGAAGTACATCAGGCGGCCGACACGCATCCCGTCCGAAAGCAATCCAAGAAACTGGTTGGCATCGGTATCCTGCAGCACGGAAACCGAGTGGGCCAGGGCGGCGGACACATTCCCTGCGCCGAACACATAGCTGCCGGCAATATATGGCCGGTGAATGAATGCACCATTAAAACACTGGTCAAACATTACGAAATGGGGAGTGAGTGCAAGGTCTTCGATATCCGATGTATGGATATCCTGGTTGGCCGAGTACAGGGAGTCGGTCCTGATTATCTCTTCGTCAAAAGCACCATCGAACCAGGAAGGGTCGATCCCGTACTGTTCGAAGTACTGTTGCTTCACTTCTTCAAGCGGCTGGTCGCTGCGATCGGCACGACGGATGCGGTTACGAAGGAACAACTGAATAGCCTCCACCTGCGCCTGAACCGTGGGGGTCTTTGCAGCTCCTGCCAGCAGCTGCCGTTCCGGAGTACCGTGGGCATGGAATACGGCCATATCCAGCCGGGACCGTTGCAATTCCTGCAGAACTTCATCCTTAATGTCTTCACCCCTGAAATGGTAAAAATTGGTGAGGCTTCCGCCCGGTACATAAAACTGGGGAAATTGCTCGCGAAGGGTGGTGATTTCACCCTCCCAGGAAGCCAGCGACTCGGAATGGTAACCGTGGCCGGTCGTAAACAGCGCATGCTGCAGTTCCGCCGGTTTCTCTTTGGCAGACGCCACCCGGACAAGATAGTCGTTGACCAGCTCCCGCCCTTTCTCACCGGCAGCAGGAGGTATGATGCGCCCGCTGTACAGATCGATGCTCAGGAACTGAGGCGATTCTGACTTCAGACTGTAGTAATGTAGGAGCGAATCCTCTTCATCGGGACCGATATAGTCAAAAAGCAGATCGAAGTCATCGTAGAAACGATCCGAGGGGATGGATGAGCGGCGTTTTGCAAAACGGTCCTGATCCATCTTGAAGGAGGAGGTAAGATGCTGGGCGTCGCGGATCATGGGAATGGGTATGTCACCAATCAAAACAAACCCCTCCAGGCGTTCATCCTCGCTTGCGAGCTGCCGCACCAAATCCCGGACAGGTTCCGGATGCGTCCATTCACCGACGATTGTATAAACATTGAAGAGATCGTACAGCTCAAGTGCCTGACGGTACTGCGTAAGGCCCTCTTCGGCGGCGGCATAAGTCTGTTCATCCACAAAAACAGCAAAAGAGGCATCGTGCTGAGTGTCGGGAGGGATGATCCGGTGTGATCCGTGCTGATCTTCGATCGCAATTCCACCGGAAGCACTGTTGGTTATGGTGGAAAAGGCCGGTGTCCCTGTGAAAATCAGAAAAGAAACAAGGAAAATACGAAGTATTCCAACACGTATCGGGGTAATCATGTTCATGAGAAATCTGTTTGGTTTTTGGCGTTAATTCTTCTTTCCATGTCGTTCTGACGGAAACAAGAAAGCAATCTGGAGAAAAGGTACAGCGATGAGCTGCCCGGATGATTGTGAAACGTTCCGGACAAGCTGCCGATTGCATGTACTGTGAAATAAAGAGCCTGCTGTAGCGTACGATTCTTGGAAAAAAAGAGCCGGCGGAGCTGTCAGCCTCCAGAGCTGTGCAGCTTCCGCCGGTCCGTTTCGTTCCGCAAAGAAATGGCCACCCGTTCGTCCTGCGGATGACCTTCTCCCTGTTACCTGAACCCCGCTCGATCAACCTTTATTTGATGAAGGTCATCTTGCGGGTCTCAACGTGCGGACCTGCCTCGATGCGGTACACATACACACCGCTGGACAGATTCGCCCCGTCAAATACAACCGTATGAACACCGGCTGCGCGACGCTCGTTGACCAGGGTGGCCACGCGCTGTCCGGTCACCGTGTACACTTCCAGTCTGACTTCCTGAGCTTCCGGAAGGGTGAACCGGATGTTGGTCGACGGGTTGAACGGGTTCGGAT
>JAWOCT010000127.1:0-4059 GCA_046483675.1 Cyclonatronaceae bacterium | reverse complement strand
GTTCGGTCACGAAGTTGGTGGGCTGATACACGCGAGTCACGTCATCATCATCCGTAAACGCCGTGATTGCACGGGCAAAACCGGACCTGTTTTCGGTAACGTTAAGAATGAATTCAAAATCAGAATCCATCATGCGGATGGGCTCGCCGGGGAATACGGCTGAGTAGAAGATGTCCCCGTACTTGTCGGCAGCGATATGAAATGCATGAGAGGAGGTTTCGGTTCTCATAACCGTGATTTCTCCAACGCCCAGCCCTTCACCTGTTTCCGGATCAACCCGGTGGACAAACGCACGGGAACTGTTCCATGGATTGCCTTCACCGCTTTCCCTGAAACCGTGCGTAGAGATCAGGACGGTTCCATCAGGCGCGGAAGTCATTCCAGTGATCGGACCGAACCGAAGCAGGGTATCCGCTGTTTGTGTTCCGATGATGTAGGGAAGGTCTTCGCAAAGCTCCAGGGTTGCCGGATCGATGCAGTAAACGGGGTTGATCGACTCACCTTCGGCCGGAGCGATACTGTAGTAGGGTCCTGCCCAAACAGTGCCGTTTCCGCCGAATGCCAGGCCATGGAGGCCAAGGACCGAGGAGTCGGCCGGCAGGGCGGACTCATATTCCCAACCATTCTGGGCAAACGTGTACATTGGCAGTATCAGTACAGCTGCCAAAAGCAGTAGTGCTTTCTTCATGATATGTCTCCTGTTTTATTTGTGATGTGAAATGAAGGCGTATGCCAACAATCTTTGAACCTGTAATAAGCACAAGTAGCAAGTTATGCCACCTGTGCTTAATGTGCAATGCCTAATTTCTTGTAAAAGCTGTTTTTTGTTGCATATTGTTCCGGTCTGAAACCGTCACCTTCAAAATGTTAAAAAGTACCGTTAATTGGCGCCATTTCCTGGGCCATTTCCAGCATGAGTATCTCTGTCTGGGAGGTGACACCGTCGATAGTCGTGCCTATGATGTTCACAAGCAGCTGTTCGTTATCAGTGGAAGATACCGCCAGGTCACTTGCGCCCGGAGGCACAATATCCGGATAGAGCTCTTCCAGCTGGTTGTTGCGGTAGATCATCAGGGATTCGATGGTATTGGTGGCCATCACCAGGTCACCGCCGGCTGTGAACGCCATGCTGCGGACCCGCACGTCCGTGGACGGCATTTCCACATACAGTTCCGCCTCGCCCGGGGTGTTGTCACCCAGAATCGGCACCCGCCATACACCAGACACGTCACTTCGGACAATACCGGCGTAAAGATTACCATTATATGCCCTCAGGGTCCGGATGTCACCATCAAGGGTAAATTCTTCGGTATCCCCGGTCTCCACGTCCACGCGAAGCAGTTTATCCGAACCACAAGCCCACAGATATCCATCCTGATCGAACTCAACATCCTGGACCCCTCCGAACCCGCGTGAAAGCCGGATATAGGTCTCGGGTGTGACCCCTTCATCTTCACCCAGTGCCAGTCCTTCATCCGGATCCAGACGATAGATCACACCGACAGCACCCCCGCGTACGGCATAGATCATGCCATCCGGCCCATGCTGGATCTTGGTGTACACCCAGTTTTCTTCTTTGGCACTGATCTGCTCACGATCACCCTCACGATCCATGGAGATGATGCCGTTATTGATGCCGCTCAACACATTCATGGCAAACAGTTCACCATTGAAGCCGGTTGTGATGGAACGGGGTTCATCGGCATCTTCAAATCCCGGGAATGGAGTGAAAATAGAGCGCAGCTCGTAATTTTCTTCCGGATCTTCCGGATATTCCGAGTATTTCTCTGCGGTCGGCTTGACCACCCGGATACGGCGCTCGGCACCGGGATCGTTGGGTGGGGTGACCTGTATTTCATCATCCTGCAAGGATTCGATTTCGGCACGATTCGATCCAAAATAGACGATGATATTGGAGGGGTCGGTACCGAAATTCTGTCCGGTGATCACAACGGGTTGCATTCCTTCCGGCGTAACGGATCCTACCCCGGCAAATGCACTGTTTTCAGGAATGACCTGTGACACCACGGGATCTGCCTCCTCAAAGTCATGGTCGGGATCGAAAATGCTGTTGCTGTCTTCGGTGCAGGAAGCCAATAAAAAAACGGCGACCAGCAGTGACAAGCTTGTTATTTTATCAAAATAGCTGTTAAACATGCGTCGTATCCAATAGGTTAAAATCCGAATTGAACGGAGAAGGTGTTGACGTTGGAAAAGACATCAAAGGTCGTGTAGGAATAGTCGATTGCCAGGTTGATGGATCCGACAGGCTGCCGGATACCGAACCCGGCCGAAATCTGCTGGGTATCAGTCGGATACCCATAGCCGGCACGAAGTGAAAAACGATCCAAGAAGGTGTATTCCCCGCCAATGATGATCTGTTCGCTGTAGTCACGGGGCCGGTTGGCATCGATACTCACCAGGAAGGAGTGCATGTCCCTGTCTACATCAACCAGGTCCAGAACATCCATGGAGATGCCGATGCGGAAAGTCAGGGGCAGCTCATTGTCTTCCTCGTTGAATGAAACATCCTGTGAGAAGTTCCGCAGAGACATGGCCAGGTTCAGGCTTTCAAAACCGGTGAGGTACAGTACGCCGAAATCGAAGCCAATGGTTTCCGCCATATATTCATTGCGAACCAGGGAGCCGTCCGAAGCAAGAGCACTGGTTCCGGTTCCCAGATCCATGCGGATATATTTCAGATTACCACCAACAGAAAAACGGCCGGTAAGCGCCCGGGCATATGAAAAACCGGCCGTATAGGCATGCGGGCGGAATGTCCCGAGCCGGTGATAACCCCTTTCGCCATCCGAAAGAATGGTTTCATCGATCTCGCCGTAGTCGGCCATCATGAAATTGATTCCGAATACGCCATATCGACCGTCAACCGGACGGTATGCCACGGCACCCATATTGTAGTCGATGCCGTCGATTCCGTTGACCATGCCGAAGGACATATCCACGTTCTTCGGCAGCCGGGAAAGGGCAGCAGGGTTGTAGAGCATAGCGTAGGCGGCGTTGGACTCCACCGATGTGATGGCTGTACCCATGCCGGTAGCCCGTGCATGGGTCGACACGCTCAGGAACTTCATCGTCGTCTGAGCACGCTTGGAACGCTCCTGGGCATACGCATCTGCCGTCAGCAGGCTGAAGCCGAGCAGAAGCAAAGCTGAGGTTATGAATAATTGCTTGTGTTTCACGATCAAACCTTTGTTTTTGGAAATGAGTAAGACCCGGTTACATGACGACGACCAGCTTGCGGGTGGTCCGCTCGCCGGTGTCCAGATTATCAAATACTACGATATACACGCCGCTGGCGACAAGTTGTCGGGACTCGGTGCGCAGATCCCAGAACGCGTCGCCACTGCCGTCGCGATGCTCTATGGTCTGGACCAGTTCGCCCAGCTCCGTATAGACCCTGATGTCTGCTCGTCCCGGCACGTCGAAAAATGCCACCTCATCCTGTCGTGAGAACCGCAAATTGTCGTCGGTTGTCCGCACATAGGGATTGGGAGCAATGGTAATCTGTCCCATCGCTTCACCGGACTGACGTTGCAGTCTTGCAGGGTCATAAGATTGTGTGTAGTACAAGCTGCTTTTGAGCGGACCTGGCGGTGTCATGGTTTCGGGATCTCCGGCCTGATCAGGTCCGACTGCAAGAATGTGGTAATAATAGTCACGTCCACGGATGGCTGTTTCGTCAACAAAGGAACGTTCAGACGGCGCTGCGGTGTGGATCAGGTACGCGGTGCTGTCATACTGTTGCTGAGCCCGGTAAATCTCAAACGACTCCACCTGGGAGATTTTTTCTTCCTCGTAATCCCAGTCCAGGAAGATACCATCGCCCCCCGAGTTGACCTGGAACCGGTTCGGCGGATCGGGTGGCCGCGGGATCTCGAATCCACTCTGGAAATTTAGTATGGCGCGTTCGAACGTCTGCAGCAGGGAGTCACGGCCGGTCATCACCCACTCGTTCTTGTTGAGGTCATTCATCACACCGATCGAACCGTCCCGGAGCTCATGTTCGGCATCGGCCAGTTGGTCATCCACAAACGCTTT
>JAWOCT010000034.1:0-53653 GCA_046483675.1 Cyclonatronaceae bacterium | reverse complement strand
ATAAGCTGGCCATCCGGTAGCGAGGTGAATCTGACCAGCTCGAACAGCTATCTGGATAATCACCTGGATCCACCCATGCAGCAAATAACATCGGGAGGTATAATCTATTATGTACCCGTCTATTTTGTACAAACCACTCCCAAAATAGTCATCCCGGCCGGTGACCTGCCGGAAGGACAACAGCTTTATGTCAATTACCGGGCCGTCAACAACCAGGGTAAAAAATCGTCAGTCCGTTCCTCCGGTCCGGTCGCCATTGACAATCAACCTCCCGGAGAGCATTCGGTCAGTCAAAATATCACCTATAACTACAACGTGGGCCGACTGATCGCCCATTATCTTGTCGAGGATATCAGCGACCCCGTATCCGGAGTGATAAAAGTGGAGATGAAAGTCACCCAGGGCAGCGATGTTGACACAGGCTGGGTAACGGTCGAGGAGTACGATGTGGCCAGGCAGGGTACGTTCTCCATATCCGGATCAAGTGCCTTGTCACTGGACTTCAATGATCCGGCTTCGATAACCGTCTGGGCCAGAGTTACCAACGGCGTACATCTTCAGAGGGTGCGGCCGCTGCAGGTCAATCTGCAATTGGTAAATACCACTACCACGATTTTCTCTTTCTAAATGCAACAAGCGTCAATGAACAGCCAAAACAGCAATTTTTATATCTCCGGCATGCGTGACCGGGAGCAGGGGTGTTCCAGACCGGTGCCGGCTTTTGCGGCAGTCTGGGTTTTTCTGTTAATTCTTGTCATTCCGGCCATGTCCGCCCATGCGCAGTTTGTCTCCATGTCGGATCAGGAAGATATGTTTGCCATTACCCGGGAAGACGGTGATGTACACATTTACCATACTGTTTTCGTGGGACTGGTAAATGGATTCCATGTGGATCGCAGAGTGGCAGGAGACGAATGGGAGCGTATTACGGATGAGCCGGTGTATCCGGTTACGGGCGGAACCGGATTTGTGCGAACCATCGGACTGGATTTGTTTGAAGAGTTGCAGGAAATCACAGAACAGGAAACCAGTCAGCAGGTTTTTCTTTCCATGAAAATGCGCCGGAACCTGAATTTTCTGGGCACGGTGCTCTATCCCGAAGTGGCCGAGGCACTGGGGAATGTCTACATCGACCGGGATGCGCCCGTTGGGCAACGTGTGGAGTACCGGTTCGTGATTACCAATAGCCGGGGAGCACCTACAGGGGATGAAATAACCGGCCGATTCGATCTTCAACCCAGCGTACCTGCCCCGCCTGAAAATGTTTCCGTTTCGAATGAAGGCAGGGAACTCATTCTGGAGTGGGAGTACCCGGCTGCACCGATATCCAGCGATGGGGTGGCAGAGTTCCGCTTTTATGAGAGGCGGGATGGCGAAACCGTTCTGCTTACGGAGCGAACACACTTAAGGAAAGATGAGGAAAGCACGTACAGCTTCCGGGTAGAAGTGGAGGCGCTGGATCGTGCCTATTCCGTTTTTATGGTTGCCGTTGATGCTACCGGACAGGAAAGCAATCCATCCGACATCGTCAGGATAGTACCCGAGGATAACATCCCCCCCGAGCCGGTCCTCAATATCGATCTGTTCCGGCTTGATGATCACCGTGTGGAAATCAGCTGGGATGTCAGCACGGATCTGGATGCGGCCGGGTACCATGTTTTCCGCATGGAGCGAAATGAGGAGAATTTTACGCGACTGACCGACGAAATGCTGGATGTTTTCCAGAATGTCTATATCGACTCGACCATCACCGGAAGCGCTCATTACAATTACAAGATCCATGTGTATGATCAGCAGGGAAACGAAAGCGACCCCAGCAACATATCTTCGATCCTGATCGAAGCCTTCGAACCGCCGGAGCCTGTTTCAGCACTGGAAGCAACCTATCAGGACGATGGATCTGTATTGCTGCGATGGGATTCGAACCCGGATGCTGATATTTCGACCTATTATATAATGAGGCGGGAGATCCATCCGGAAAAAAATCGTGCGTACGCAAGGGTAAACGAAGAGCGGACGCTTGCCACGGAGATTCGTGACCCGGGAATTTCAGATGCCGGGTTCCCGGAAGGCCGTACTTTTGAATACGGTGTTGTGGCCGTGGGGCCCAGCGCCATGCAGAGCGATACCGTATTTGCCGAAGTGCATATTCCGCTGGTCACTCCGCCCGATCCACCCCCCTTTTCGGATGTGGTACCCGAGGAGGGAGGGCGCATCAACATTGGCTGGCAAGCCTCGCCCAGCGCCACCGTGGTCAGGTATGAGGTGCACCGCGTTCTTGGTCCATCGGGAACCGAATATGCGGATGCGAATACGGATGAATGGGCCAGAGCTCCCCAGGACGACGATTGGGAACAGCGTTTGACCGAAGCGAACAGGGTAGGCGTCACGGGGCGCGGGAACCGGTTTGTCCGTGACGAAGAAGTGGTTCCCGGAAACACCTATCGGTATGCTGTCACGGCGGTGGATTCTGCGGGAAACCGCAGCGGGCCGGCGCTGACAGGGACCATAATGTATCGAAGCACCACGCCGCCGCAGCCGGTGCGCAATATCCAGGCGCGAATGATGGACGATCAGATAACCGTTCAGTGGGAACCGGTTCGTTCGCAACATCTGGCCGGGTATGCAATCTACCGGAGCCGTATTGCAACCGGAGGGTTTGAGCTCGTTGCAGAAGTCGAAGGCGACGAGACGCGATGGACCGATCCTGACGGAGAAGCAGGCAATTGGTACCGTGTCTATGCCGTTGATACCTCTGATAACAAAAGCCGAAGAACCCGAGCCATCCAGGCAACCCGATGAGTCATCCAGGCAATCTGATGAGTGGTACCCCTGACAAGGCAGCTGAAAAAAAGACAGCCATATCTTCCCAGACATTTTTGATGGCAGGCAGACTCAGAGCGTACATGGCCTTTCCGCTGGTGCTGAGGCGGGGGCAGGCGAAGGTGCTGAGGCAGCGGCTGGCGATGGGACTGGGCCTTTCGATGAGACTGGGCTTGGCGATGGTGCTGGGGCTGGCAGTGTCCGTCAGCTCCGGGATGCCGCCGGCAGCTGCTTCTCAGTCATCGGTTCAAACCGGCGAGCGAACCCATCTGGAACGTGGAACAGAGTATCTGAGGCAAGGTGATCTGGAAGCAGGCATAACCTCGCTGAAGAAAGCCGTCCAGGCCGGTTACAATATCGATCAGGCCTATTTTCTGCTTACACGCGCCTACAATATGTCCGGCAGCTATGAACTGGGACTGCGCACAGCGGAGGAGGGGCTTGAGCGGTTTCCGGGGCATGCCGCCCTTGAATACGCTCGTATCGAAGCACTGGCTTACCTGGACCCCCTGCAGGCCGCCCGGCTAATGGAAGAACTGTTCCGGGAAAGAGGGGATGACCTGGAGTTGCGTACACGCGGACTGGAACCGCATCATATCCGGGCTCATGCAGGCCATTTATACGCCATGGCGGGATCCGGTTTCCACGCCAGAGAGAGGTTGGATGAATCGGCGAAGGTGCTGGAGACGGCCCGGTCTCTTATACCGGATTCACTGTACGTACATAACAATCTGGTGTATACGCTGATATTGAACCGGGAATATGACCGTGCAGCAGAAGCAGCGGAGGAAGCCTTGCAGCGATTCCCGGACGACCGGAATATCCGTTTGCTCAAAAACCAGGCTCTCTCCCTGGCCGGACGGGGGGAAGACGGTTTTGATATGGTTGAAGCGCTTTATCGGGAGGATCCGGACGATCCGGAGGCAGCCATTGCGTACGGGCAGGCTCTTCTCCGCGCGGGAAGAATGCAGGATGCCGCCGATCATTTTGATGATTATCTGGATCGCAATCCGAAACAGCGCCGGGTGTATGACGTGCTTGCGCGCATGAACCGGCAACAGTACCAGTACCGGCATCTGGCACAGGTGCTTGAGAGAAAGGCGGAGGCGTTTCCGGACGAGTGGCATGTGCGCAGGGAGCTGGCTGAAGTGCTTGGTCTCATCGAAGAGTTTGAAAAGGCCCATGAAGAATATGAGATGCTTTATGAGCATACGGGTGATCCCCTTTACCCGCTTTTGCAAGCCCGCTTATACCTTGCACAACAAGAGTATGAACGGGCTGCGGAACAGTATGAAAGAATGATTGCGGAGCACGGGGAAAGCTGGACGGGTGAGGAGGCCTATGAGGAGCTCGTCTTGCTCTGGATGTTCATGGATGAAACCGAACGGGCGCTGGAGGCGGCCCGTCAGGGCCGGCAACAGCATGGACATTCAACCGCCATCCGAGAACGGCAGCTGGAAGCGCTCTGGGTTTCGGGAGACCGAAACACCTCCAGGGATGCTGCGGCCAAGATGGAAGCACGATCGCTTTTCCGATCCGGTCTGGCGTTCTATGTCCTTTCGGAAACGGAATCCGACCCGGACAAGAGCATGGAATGGCTTGCAAGAGCCATGGAAGAGGAGCTGGCCTACTCGAAACGTATATCCGAATTATTCGGGGAAAGGGCTCAGAGCCAGCTTTCCGGACAGATGGAACTCCACTATCCCGTGATTTCGGAAAAGGATGAATTGCAGCGCCGGGAGAAGTACCTGGAAATGATGGCTGATAAAATGGCATCATTAATGGGGCCGGAGGAGCGTATTCATCACTATCACGATATGCTCAATACCTTTGATGGCAGTGTGTGGGTAATGCAGCAGGCGGCGCGTGCCCTGTTGGAGTCCGGCGAAATGGAAAAGGCCACCCGGATGCTAAACCGGGCGGCCCGCAGTGTTCCCGGTGATCCGGACATCCATCGACAAATTGCCGCGATCCACGAACAGGCGGGGAACATCAGGGGAGCGCTTCAAGCCTGGGAGCGGGCGCTTTCAGCTGACAATGAAATGGAGGAGGCCTACAGCCAGCTTATCCGGCTGCATCGACAGAACGGGACGCTGGATGGATTGTGCGATCGCTGGATGGCCCGTCACCGCGCCGACCGCCGCAATGAGTTGCTGGCTGAATATCTGGTGGATGCACTGCATCGCGCCGGCCGCTATGAGGAAGCCCGGGAGATTACACAGCGCTGACGCCGCGCTGCCCGGTGCCGGTTCAACGCCGGCGGCAACCAGGGATCAGGACGCTCAATCTATCGGTTCAAGCCGCGCCGAAAAATGGCGAAGGACGCTGGGTGCAGAGACGATCCGGTATCCACCCAGTTTTTTCCGCTGCTTAAAAGTATGTATGACAACCTCGGCAAGGTAGTCGACATGGCTCTGGGTGTAGACCCGGCGCGGGATGGCCAGCCGGACCAGCTCCATGGGCGCGGGCTTCTCGGTGCCATCGGGCTGGAGTCCGAACATGACGCTGCCGATTTCCACGGCGCGCACGCCGCCGGTCAGGTAGAGCGCGTTGGTCAGGCTCCATGCCGGGTACTGCAGCGGGGGGACGTGGGGGAGCATGTGGTGCGCATCAATGTAGACGGCGTGTCCGCCGGTGGGCTGGATGATGGAGATGCCCGCATCCACCAGTTTCTCGCCGAGATAGGCGGTGGATCGGATGCGGTAGCGCAGATACCCTTCGTCGAGCGCCTCGTAGAGTCCGGCCGCCACGGCTTCCATGTCGTAGCCCGCCATGCCGCCATACGTCGGGAAACCCTCGTTGAGGATGCTCAGGCTGCGGCATTCGCGGGCCAGCGCGTCGTCGTTGAGCGCCAGGAACCCGCCGATGTTGGACATGCCGTCCTTCTTGGCGCTCATGGTGCAGCCGTCGGCGTAGCTGAACAGCTCACGGGCGATGTCGATGGGTTTCTTGTCCTGGTAGCCGTCTTCGCGCATCTTGATGAACCAGCTGTTCTCGGCAAACCGGCAGGCGTCGATGAAGAACGGGATGCCGTACTTGCGGGCGATGCGGGAGACTTCGCGGACGTTGGCCATGCTCACGGGCTGCCCGCCGCCGGAGTTGTTGGTCACTGTGAGCATGATGACCGGAATCTTTTTCCGCGCTTTTTCAGCCTGCGATTCGCCTGATGTTTTGCCTTTGGTTCCGCCTTCGGTTTCACCATTGGTTTTACCTGCAGTCTTGACTGAAGTTTCACCTGCCGACTCACCTGCTGATTCACCTGAAGTTTCGCCTGTTGCTTTGCCAAGCGTTTGGCGGATGGTCTTCTCCAGCCGGACGGTATCCATGTTTCCCTTGAAAGGGTGGATGGTGAGCGGTTGAAGCCCTTCCTTTATGATCAGGTCGCACGCTTGTCCACCCTGGTGTTCCACATGGGCGCGGGTCGTATCGAAATGCGTGTTGTTGGGGATGACGTCGCCCTTCCGTACCAGAAGACTGAAGAGCACGTTTTCGGCGGCCCGGCCCTGGTGGGTGGGGATCACGTGTTTGAATCCGGTGATATCCCTCACGGCAGATTCGAACCGGTAGAAGGACGAGGAGCCGGCGTAGGATTCGTCGCTTTCGATCATGGCCGACCACTGGTGCGACGACATGGCTCCGGTGCCGCTGTCGGTAAGCAGGTCGATCTGGACCTCGGCCGCTTTAAGAAGAAAAGGATTCCAGGATGCGTTCTGAAGCAGTTTTTTTCGCTCCCGCATGGTGGAGAAACGGATTGGTTCGACGGAGCGGATCCGGAACGGTTCGATGATGACGTTGCTTTTAAGCGCCTTCAGTTTCATACCATTGGTTGTTTTCCGAACCGGAGACCTGCTTTTAATGTTGAAATCCAGCTGTGGCTTTGAGGACCGGCTCGGCTTGCGGTTGTGTCGCCCGTGTGATGGAGCGTATCAGGATATCAGTTCTCCACGCAACGCACCGAAAATCCGTACCGCTTGTCGTAATTCATCCGGTTGATGCTTTGCCGGTTGTTGAAGATCACCCTGCGCCAGGCAGTAGTGGCATCCGCTTCGCTGGCTGTCCACCAGTACCCGAAGAAAGAGAGGTAGGAGAAGGTTCCGCTGGTAAAACGATAACCCCCGGGCAGTGCGGTAAAGCCGCTCTCGTTGTTGGCTCCGGTATTGGGACCGCGCCAGTAGTCGGTGCCTGCGGCCTTTAGCTTGCCGCCGACATTGGCCGTTTCACCACGCCAACCGGTGGATTGTGCCTCAGCCTGCGACATGCCCAGGTGCCGTTCCAGTTGCTGCCAGTCGCGATCTGTGGAAACCCGCCAGCCTTCCGGGCACAGCCCGCGAGGATCATTGACGGCATACCAGTTGTAAAGGATGCCATACGTCTCGTTTCCGGCATTGTTGTTGTAGAAGGCCCATGCATCGGTCTCTGACTGGTTCAGGTCCTGCCATTCATTGTTGTCCAGCACATAGGTGATGTCATCGCCGTTCCGATAGCGGGAAGTTATGAGGTTTTCGGCCATCCATACCTGGTTGCCGATCTCAATGACGCGGTACTCATTCCCGTCGATGTCGGTAACGGTCCGGAAGGCGCGGGGTGGGGACGTGGTAAAAGAGATGGATTCTCCATAGGCGATTTCGTCCCGGTTCACTGCGAAAGCGCGAACATGATAGGTCTGTCCAGGGGTCAGACCGGTGAGGTTGTTCTGGAAACGTTCCGTTCCGCTGCCGGAAGTGGCAACTCCTTCATGTTGTTGCAAGGTGGGATCTTCGCGGGTGTCCCAGACAATGCCTTTCTCTATGATGGGTGATCCACCGTCATCGGTTATGTTGCCGCCCGACACGGCGCCGGTCTGGGTGATGTCGGTGACAGGGATGGTGTTCACACTGGCCAGTACCTGGTCGTGAACGGCAACTGGTTGGTCTTCATCGCTGCGGATGCACCGGACGGAAAAACCGTGCCGTTTATGCGCATACAGCATATCCGAAGAAATATCCCTGTGGACGAGCATCAGCATCCACGCCAAATCCGGATCGGCTTCGGTGGCACTCCAGAATAACCCGGTATTACCGATTCCGCCAAAGGTTCCGTTTTCGGAACGGTTCCCCCCCGGAAGCGCCGAAAAGCCACTTTCGTTGGTGGCGCCTTCGTTCGGACTTTGCCAGTGCTGCATGTCTGTACTTTTGAGCACGTCACCCACAGAGGCCATTCCTTCGTGCATCCCGGCCTCTTCAAGACTTGCCTGTAGCCTTTCGGTTGTGTCGGAACGACTTAAATAGTCGCGCAAGGTGTTCCAGTCATCGTTGGATGGGACGGTCCATCCAGCCGGACAAAGACCCCGGGGGTCGTTCACTGCATACCAGTTGTACAGCTTGCCATAAGAGTTCTCAAAATAATCTTCGTTGTTGTAAAAAGCCCATGCAGGGGCATCAAGGTCCCTCCAGGCGCGGCTGTCTTTGACATTGGGAATGCTGTCACCGTTCGAAAAACGGGTGGTATTGAGGTTCCGGGTCATCCATTCCTGATTACCGATAATGACGGTGCGGTATTCATTACCGTCCCGGTCGGTTACTGCGTCGCCGGCGGGCAGGTCCTGGTTACCGGAACCTGGCTCTTGAGCATAGCCCTGATGACCTGAAAAAGTGATTCCAAATAAGATAACAAACAGTATGCACTGCTTCATGGCGGCCTTGTCGTATTTCTGATGGTAATACGGAAGAATAGGGTTTTTACTTGTAATTTGCATGAAAATATGCATGATCGGTAAGTTTGCGCAACAGGTTCGCCGGATATGGCCGTATGTCGTGCGTCGGTGTTATATCGCATGGGGATTTTTATGTCGAGGGAAGATTCCCGTCCGGGATGTCAGACCCCTGCAAATACGGCAAGTCAGGTTTGACCCTGAGCTGGGTAATAGGCATATTTGTACAGGTTAATTTTATTTGCCAAATCGCCAAATCATTAAGGAAAATCGCCGAAGACTGGGGCAAGCACGGATCGATTTTTCCTGATGATAATGTCCGGCTTGCAGCAAGGGGGGGTGCTGCAACGTATGCCATAACAAGTTACGGTCATGGATATCGAAGAGTATCGGGAATTTTGTCTCTCTCTTCCAGGCACGGAGGAGCGGTTTCCTTTTGACGAGGATGCACTGGTTTTCTTTGTCAGGGACAAGATGTACAGTTTGACCAATGTGGCCACCTTCAATTTCATCAACCTCAAATGTGATCCGGAGAAGGCGGTTGAGCTCAGGGAGCAGTACGATTTTGTGATGCCCGGTTATCACATGAATAAGAAACACTGGAACAGCATCATGCTGGACGGACCGGTCCCGGGTCATTTGATCAGGGAGTGGACGCGACACTCTTACGACATGGTGGTGGCGAATTTACCTCAAAAAATCCAGGAAGAGCTGAAGCGGATGGATGGCAGCGCCGGGCCTTCCCGTTCTGGTGAATGAGTTTTCAAACGACACATAATGGATACTCCCGTGGATCTGAAACATATTCTCAATGAGCTGGACACAATCCTGACCAGGTTCCGCGAACTGTCTGCAATCGATAATGGCTGGTCGAAACCGACATCGGCAGGAAAAAATATCAGTGCGCTGATTGGAAAGGCTATAGCGTCCGTCAGAAGGATTTCCGGCAGTGAATCCGATTACACACTGGCCATTACGGCGGTTGCTGAGCAGAAGGCTGACGTACCCTATCGGACCGGGTTGGTCTTCGGGGTGGTAAAGGCGCTGCGGGATGATATCCAAAACGGCCGGTTCCAGGCGGTCGGGGATCCCTTTCACTTTGATGCCGAAACCAACGGCGGGTTTCTGAATGTGGCGATGCAGCAGTTATCGCGGGGAGACCAAAAGGCCGCCGTCGTGCTGGCCGGGTCTACCCTGGAAACCCATCTGAAAAAACTGGCGACAAAAAACGGACTGGATGTCGAGGATGAGGAAGGCAATGCCTTGCCGGTGGCTCAGATTGTCCGTGAGTTGACTGATAAGAGTGTTTTTGACAGGGAGAAGCAGCGGCGTGTGGAGGAGTGGTTGGCTTTGCGCAAGATGGCTTCGGCCGGGGAGACTGAGCAGATTTCGGTGGACCGGGTCGGCGCCATGATTGCCGGGATCAAGGCATTTCTGGTGCGGAATCCGGTGTGATTCCGTCGTCCGGAAGAGTAAACTTCTGGATTTGCATCCATGACATATTGCTCCGTTTAGCGCTTAGAACGGAACAAAACAGACGGGCCTCCCCGGTGAAATGCCAGGGAGGCTCTTTTTGTATCGGCCGGACATCCGTGCACAATGTCCCACCTCGTCCGGTTAATCCGGATGCGCGAACAAATCAAACTGTTGGACCTGCTTTTGGCTTCAAAAACTTATCTCATCACACATCGGACAGAAAACGCGGTTCTGAAATCAGAATAAGTCTGCACGAGATTGCCATTATTATGAAACAGGTAGTAGTAATCGGCTGTATTAACCAGGGTGGAAGGGGATATGTCGTTGCTTTCAGAAACAGGAACTGTGGCTTCAAATACATCATACCGGTCTTTTTCCACACGGATCGTGTATTCCCCGTCCGTGACGGAACGGATCCTGGTCATATCCGGAGCCCTGCCGGGGTAGAGGGAAAAGAAAGGTCGGGATCGATGGAAGCCGGACCCCATTTTAAATAATTTGACCGTTTCGGACTCCCTTCCGTCGATCCGCAAAAAATAGACACCTGTGGCAAGGTGACTCAGGGATAGGTCAATGGTGTGAAATCCGGCAGATACTAGGATCTGATGGTAGGCAACCCGCTGTCCAAGGATGTTGAAGACGGTCGCAGATATGGTCTGCTCTTCGGGAATTCCGATATCAACCCGGGTCTCCGATTGAAACGGTTACCAGTGCCGAGTTTATGGAAATCTGAGTATAGTCATTATATACCATCACCCGTATAGAGGATTCTGGATATACCATCACCCGTATAGAGGATTCTGGGCAGAAATATTTGCGGCATGAACCATAATGAACAGAATAACGGGGATACACACCCTTGCTGACATGGACGTTCTCCGAATGCGTGGACGGGAATGGGACATTAGCAGCAGATTCTGCAATGCCTTGTTGAAATGCATCTGATTCACCCTGTACTCATCAGAAAGGCTGAAGAGACAAGTTTGTGATTAATACACACAATTGTAATAACAAGGCTATATGAGCAACAATAAGCCTTATATATCAGCTATTTATTTGCATAATACAAATATTTTCTGACCTGGAAAGATTTGTGGATGGTTTTATGGAATGGCAGGATGCCTCCACCCGTCCACCATAGTTGTTTTCAGGGAAGCGCTAATTTTGTATAATAAAGTAATATCATTTAGGAGTAATTTTTCAGTTCAATAGGCCCGGTTCCACTTCATAATATTAACATGGGGATAAGCCAATGCATAAATCATTAGATCGCAGGAATTTCCTGAAACTGACCGCCACTGGTGCCGCCGGCGGATTGCTGGCCGGCGCCGGGACAGCCCGGGCCGCATCGGCAGATGCTGATAATGCCGGAAAAAAGGAGGGCATCATCCACCGGACACTCGGAAGAACCGGCCTGAAAGTTCCGGTCGTGAATCTGGGCGTCATGCGTGTCGACAACCCGAGGATCGTCACCATGGCCCTGGATGGCGGCATGACGCTGCTCGATACGGCCCACAGCTACCAGAACGGAAGGAACGAAGCGATGCTGGGCGAGCTCCTGGAAAACAGGCCGCGGGATTCTTTTTATCTGGCCACCAAGATCAACCCAAAGCGCGAAGTGCTGACCGTGGACCAGTTCATCGGAATGTTCGAAATCAGCCTGGAACGGCTGAAAATGGACTATGTTGACATCCTCTATCTGCACGGACAGTCCGGCAGGGAGGGCACCCTGCATGAGAACTATCTTGAAGCGCTCACCCGGATGCGCGACCAGGGCAAGGTCCGCTTCCTCGGGGTAACTACCCATTCCAACGAAGCGGAAGTGATTCGGGCTGCCGTGGAGAGCGGCATTTACGACGTGGTCTGCACCGCATACAATTTCCGGATGGAGCAGTTCACCGAATTGAAAAAGGCCATTGCCGAAGCCGCCGCGGCCGGACTCGGAGTGATTGCCATGAAAACGATGGCCGGCGTTTACTGGGACAGCGAACGGAAGGACCCCATCAACACCAGGGCAGCGCTGAAATTCGCCCTTCAGAATGAGAATATCCACACCAGCATTCCGGGTGTGACGGCGTTCCACGAGCTGGAGGACAATTTCGATGTCAACACGGACATCACGCTCACCGAAGAGGAGCTGCGCGACCTCAGGATGGATACATCTCAGGGCGGACTGTTCTGCATGGGATGCGAGGAGTGTCTGGACCAGTGTCCGCATAACCTGCCGATACCCGATTTCATGCGCACGTTCATGTACGCCTATGGTTATAGGGACCTGTCGCTGGCCCGATCGACCATGGATTCCCTGGCGTTGTGCGGCGATGCCTGCGAGAGCTGCGATGGCTGTCATGTGACCTGCACCCAGGGATTCAACGTGGGCAAAAAGATCAGGGACATCGATCGGCTGCGGCATGTGCCGTCGGATTTCCTGGCATAAAATGGGTTTTCTGGTACAGGACTTTATTTGAACTAAACAGGATCCACAATGATGAAAACGACTGGAAAAAGAGCGGCATGGCCCATTCTGGCGGTGTTGATGCTCGGTACCACGGCAATGGCCGGTGCAAGCGGAGCGGACTTCACCGAAGCCGACAGACACAGAAAGCTTTTCCCCGCTCTCGAGGGATGGGAGTCGCCCCAAAACATCGATGTCTATGACTGGGACAATATATGGGACATCATTAACGGCGCGGCGGAACTGTATTATGCGTATGATTTTCAGGCGATGTACTGGGGACGGTATGACAACTCCGATGACGAGGATACCTATATCGTCATGGAAATCTACCGCCAGGGCAGTCCGCTCATGGCATTCGGGGTGTATTCACAGGAGCGGCCCAGGCCACCGCAACTGGTTGATGTCGGCGTGGAGGGTTTCGCCGCCCCCGGAGCGCTCCATTTTTTCGTGTCGGACCTGTATGTCCGGATGCGAAGCCATGACACTTCAGAGGAAACCGCCGCCGCCATGCACAAACTGGCCTCAAAAGTAGCCGAAAACGTCGATCCCGAACCGGAATACCCGGCAATCGTCCACAAACTGCCGGAAGAGGGAAGGGTGGATTTCTCCGAAGAATACATCCACACCAACTTCCTCGGACATCCCTTCCTGCCGGGAGCTTTTGTTTCGACATATGAGGTGGACGGGACCCGGTTCAAGCTGTTTGTGATGGAGCTTGAAGACGGCAATGAGTGCCAGAAAATGCTTGCAGACTATTATCAATTCAGCGGGCAGGAACCGGATGAAATTACCTCGGGCATCCACCGGATAGAAGATCGCTGGAACGGCGAGGTTGGCATTCTCTGGAAGGGCCATATGATCTATGGCTACTATAATCTTGAGGATAATGAGCTGCAGGAACAGTATCTCCAGATGTTTTCACACTGAGCCGAGCCTCAGCATGACACCCTGTTTCAACCAAATTCCATCCTTTTATTCGTAAGTCATCCAAACCTAATCCATTCATTCACCCATCCACCCATTTTTCAACAAAACTCCATCTATCCATATATCCATTCTAAATTAAACCAAATCCACGCTTTATGAAGAAAAGTATATTGCCAACGATACTCTTTGCCCTCATCCTTGCCGTCTGTAGTACGCCGCTGTCAGCGGCCATTGAGAGCGATCAACATGGCAACGGAAACGACGCCGACGAGCTCTGGTCGCCGGAATACATGGTCGAGAACTTCAAGAGGGTAGGCGGCACGGAAATTTCACCTGACGGGCAATGGATCGCCTTCACCGTCTCCGAGTCACGTACCGGGGATGAGCACAGTGATTACCTGACCCACATCCACCTGGTTAAATCGGACGGGTCACGTCAGTTCCAGCTCACGCGCGGCGAGGAGTCCGCATCCAGCCCGCAATGGTCTCCCGACGGCCGCTACATCAGTTTTACATCCAGCCGGGGTGGCGACGGGAACCAGCTTTGGATGATCGATCCGAAGGGCGGCGAGGCCTGGCAGGTCACCGAAGCGGAAGGCAGCATCGACCGTTACCAGTGGTCGCACAGCGGGGACCGCATCGCCTTCACCATGGTGGATCCGCCGTCTGAGGAGGACAAAGCACGACAGCGCGAGCGGCGGGATGTGAACGTCGTGGACGAGGATCTGCGCTATGCGCACCTCTACACGGTCACCGTCGATCCCGGCCAGGCGAAGCCGGACGACATACAGCGCCTTACCGAAGGGGAGTTTCATGTAGGCAGTTTCGACTGGTCCCCCGATGATGCTGCTCTCGCGTTCGATCATCAGCCGCGACCGGGTACTGAATACTGGCCGCAAACAAACATTTCCACGGTGCCATCCGACAGCGGGTCCGTGGAGCTGCTGATCGATCTGGGCGGCAAGGATGCCCGTCCGCTCTATTCACCCGACGGCCGGCACCTGGCTTTTATCTCCGACCAGGGTGTTCCCCGCTGGCCGGGGTATGATGTGATCATGGTCAAGAATCTGGACGACGGCTCCGTAAGCCAACCCGGCGAGACCTTCGATGACCGCCCCATGCTGCTGGAATGGTCACCGGATGGTTCCCATATCTACTACATGGAGCGTCACAAGACGTCGATGGACCTTTTTGCCATGCCCGCCTCCGGCGGCGAATACCGGCAGATCACCGAAGGGGACGGTATGTTCTTCGGAATCTCCCTGTCGGCGGATGAATCCACGCTGGCGGCCATTCACCAGGATTTTGCCGTCTCACCGGATGTCATCATCTCGGATGCAGGGTCATTCAATCCCCGGCGGCTTACCCGTATCAATGAAGGGTACGAGCAGACGGAAATAGCCCGCGCGGAAGTGATATCCTACGAATCCCCCGACGGGATGGAGATCGAGGCGGTGCTGATCTATCCGCTGGATTATGAGGAAGGCAAGCGGTATCCGGTGCTCCTGCACGTTCATGGCGGCCCCACCGGCGTGTTCGGTGAGAGCTATGTTGCTTTTCCGGGCGTGTACCCCCTCCAGAAATTTGCCGCCGAGGGATACTTCATCCTGCGGCCCAATTTCCGCGGTTCGGGAGGATACGGCCGGGAGTTCCGTTTTGCGAACATCTCCGACTGGGGTTTCGGGGATCTGGAGGATATGGAAGCCGGACTCGACCTGCTGATCGAACAGGGCAAGGCAGACCCGGACCGGCAGGGCATTATGGGCTGGTCCTACGGCGGATTCATGTCTTCATTCGCCATCACCCGTACCGATCGCTTCAAAGCCTCGATGGTCGGCGCCGGGGTGACCAACCTGGTCAGTTTTGTGGGCACGGCGGACATCCCCAGCTTCCTGCCGGATTATTTCGAAGGCGATTACTGGGAAAACTACGAGCGGTTCAAGCGGCATTCCGCCATTTTCAACGTGGAGAACATCCGCACCCCGACCCTCATCATGCATCCGGAAGAGGATATCCGCGTGCCGCCATCTCAGGGATATGAACTCTACATTGCACTGGACCGCATGGGGGTGGACACCAAAATGGTGACCTATCCGCGTCAGCCGCACGGTCTCCGCGAGCCCAAGTTTATCATCGATGCAGCTGAACGACAGCTGGAGTGGCTGGAGGAATATGTGAAGTGATGCGGTTTGCCCCCACCAAGGTGAAATCCGCTCCAATCCGTTGGCAGGGTTCGGTTCCAGTGAATGCGATCCCTTCCGGTGGATGAGTATAATGGCAGTGAATGCGATCCCTTCCGGTGGATGGGTATAATGGCAGTATATGCCATCAGTTCCGGTGGATGGGCAGACTTAGCGCGGGATAACCTGCCTGGCTTGAAAACAGGCGGGATATCTCGGAGGCATCCTCGAAAAGGTACTCGGGCTGATACTTCAAAAAGGCATTCGGTTTGTTGAAACCCCATGCCACCGCTCCAAAATGAACGCCATGCGATCTTGCCGCTTCAAGATCACGGGTCTCATCCCCGATATACAGCATTTCGGAAGGATGGTATCCGCTTTTTTTCAACAGGTTCCCGAATTGATGGGTTTTACCCAGATAAGGCACTTCACAGTGAAATAAATCAAAACAAAGGGAAAGGTCGGGTCCGAGGATGCGGACCACGTTATCACGGGAGTTGGAACTGAGCAAAGCCAGGTCCGGCCGGCCGAAAGCGAGATCTTCCAGCATCTCCCTGACACCGGGGTAGAGCGGTATTTTGTCCGTTTCGCGGGCCATGCGCCTGCGGAGATACAGGGTGACGATCGGAAGTTTCCAGGCGGGAATCTTCAGATACTGCAACAGTTCGCCCGCATCAAGTGAGCGGAGATAGTCATGTTTATCCGGACCGACATGGCTGAAACGGAACCGGGCCGCTGTTTCGGGCAGGACACTGGCCAGCCAGTCAAGGGAGTCGGCAAGCGTTCCGTCAAAGTCAAACACTACCAGTTTGTAGGGCAGGGATGCGTTCGGGATCTTCATGCGGACAAGGTATGAAAAATGAACTGTTGGTGAAATGATGATATGCTCTCCGGCATTCCGCGCATGGTATCTGATCGGGAAGCGGATCACCGGCTCCTCGTGGTTTGACGAACTCAAAACCGATTTCCTTACCTGTCACATTGTTGTTTTTATCTGTCGGCCGGCTGTTTCGACAGGCGACACCGGGCAGCAGGCCTGTATTCAGATACCATGCCGTTCTATACCGCCAGGTAAGATCAGGCGGTGCTGAAGCATCATGACGGTAACCAACCATACATCTCCAAAAGCTGAAAACCATGTGGAAAAAAAGTCAATTCGCAACCGTACTGATAGCTTGCATAGGCATATTTGCCGGTAGCAGCGGGACGGAAGCCGCTGGTATTAAGGCCGGTGGCATGGTGCCCGCTGGTATTGAATCCAAAGGAGCGGATACGGCCGAAGCGGATACGGCCGGGTTGGATGCGGCTGCGAAAGGAGAATACCGTCGAAGTCCGGAATGGATGGATCTCAAACCCGCCCAGGAAAAAGCGGCTGACCAGGGCAAAAAGATCATGATCTTTGTGGAAGCCGAATGGTGCGGAATATGCCGAAGACTGGAGCGCGAGGTGTTCAAGGATGCGGACGTGTTGCAGAAACTCCGCAGCTCCTTCATTTCCGTGATGATCGATGTCGACTCGAAGTCACCTCTGTGGTTCAACGGACAGGAGCTCACGGTCCGTCAATTTGCGCAGCAGCACAATGTGTCGGCCGTACCGACCTTGCTGTTTGTGGATGAGGAGGGCGAAATCATGGCCCATAAGACCGGATTTGTTCCAGCCGGACGCCTGGCAGCCCTGCTTGCCTTCATCGACTCAGATTCCTTCGGCCGGCAATCCCTCGAAGAGTATCTGAACGAAATGTAAAGTGGTGCATGTAAGTTTTTTTTCGATCCGGCGTAAGATTACCTCCGTTCATTTCATCTTATATCAATAGCAGGAAGCAGGATCATATCACTAAAAAAATCGTCGAATCCCATGATTTATTTTCAGCTGCGATCCAGTAGCATGTGGTACGAATCCTTGTTTCTGGTCACATCCCTCCTGATGCTTGGTGTCGCCCGGGAGCACGATAGTAAAACCCGGTATC
Organism: Cyclonatronaceae bacterium; assembly: GCA_046483675.1. Taxonomy (GTDB): domain Bacteria; phylum Bacteroidota; class Rhodothermia; order Balneolales; family Natronogracilivirgulaceae; genus SKNL01. The sequence continues at coordinate 36,134 of JAWOCT010000034.1, read as the reverse complement.
ATTTGTATCCATCAGAAAGAGATGGAACAGTAAAAAAAGGATGGGATACAGATCCTGAAAGAAAATCAAAACGACATGTGGGGGCATTTTTCCAGGATTCATCAGGAAAAGACCTGCCGGGAAACTGGCAGAAAATGACATTTCGCGGACTGGATCCTACGCACTATGAACTGGTGGAGAAACAGGACCGCATCGTTGTACAGGCCCGGAGCGAGCAATCCTCATCCGGATTGATCCGCAGAGAGGTGATCGATCTGGCTGAATATCCGGTGATAGAATGGACCTGGATGGTGGAAAATATCCTGGACAAGGGGGATGTGTACAGCAAGGACGGGGACGAGTACCTGGCCCGCATCTATGTCATGTTTGATTTTGATCTGAGCAATTTGAAATGGACGACCCGAACCATGATCCGGCTGCTTCGCCGCTTTTACGGGGAAGTACCTGCCAGAGCCGTCAATTATATCTATGCCAGCCATGCAGAAACAGGCACGGTGGTCGCCAATCCCTACACGAACCTGGTAAAAATGATCGTGGTGGATTCCGGAAAAGATCAAACCGGGGAATGGCGCACGTACCGGCGCAACATCTACGAGGATTACATTTCAATCTATGGGGAAGAGCCGCCCCCGGTAGGTGGCCTGGCCATCATGACCGACTCCGACGATACCGGGGAGTCGGCGGTCGCCTACTTAGGAGATATCTGCTTTTTCCGAGAGTAGATGCCGTGCCGGCCGCCCCAGGTGATGGAATCCATCCACCAGTAAATCGTAAAAAGCAAATCCACACATAAAAGTACAATTAAAATGAATCTGGAAGTTTTTATCGACTGGTTTATGGGGCTCGGTGAGCCGTACGGGGTGAACCCCGTCATTTTCGGCAGTATCTATGTCGGGGCGGTCCCGTTTTTCTGGCTGGCTGTCGCATGGCTGGTCCGTAATCTGAAGAAAAGAAGAACCATTGCCGGACCGGTACTGATGATGAGTGGATGTGCTGTTTCGGCCTATGTATACCTGATCGCGGTCGGCCAGAATGTGCCCCTTTGGGTGTATCTGTTCATCGTGACCATCATCGTATATGCCTTGTATGTGACATGGAAGAAAGTAAATGCAAAAAGGGAAGAGGTATTGAATGAAGAAGGATTATGATCTGATCGTCATCGGCGGCGGCGCAGCGGGTCTTACCGCATCCGGTATCGGTGCCAGTCTCGGGGCGAAAACGCTGATGATCGAGAAGCACAAACTGGGAGGGGACTGTACCTGGTACGGCTGTGTTCCCAGCAAAATCTTACTCCATCAGGCGAAAAAAGCTTCCATGGGAGCATCGGTTCCATTCAGCGAGGTGTCGCGCAAGCTTCATGCCATCCGCCAGAAAATCTATGAAGACGCTGACCATCCCGACAAGTTCCGGGCCATGGGAATCGATATCGTAGAAGGTTCGGCATCGTTTGTCGATCCGCACACTATACGGATCGACAAGGTCCGCAGTGACGGGCAGGATGCAGGAGACGACCCGGGCAAAACGGGAAGTGAGGCAAGGCGCGTGACAGGTCGCCATATCATCATCGCGGCCGGAAGCCAGGCTTTTGTGCCGCCGATCCCGGGCGTCGATAACACCCCGTATCTAACCAATCATACCCTGTTCGACCTGAACGAGCTGCCCGCCAGCATGGTGATCGTAGGGGGCGGACCGATCGGGTCGGAAATGGCCCAGGCGTTCCAGCGTCTCGGCACCAGGGTCAGTGTGGTCGACATGGGGGATCGTATCCTCCCGAAAGACCCGCCTGAGATGACGGATATCCTCAGGAAGAGAATGGAGCAGGATGGCGTGGACTTCCATCTTGGCGTGTCGGTCGACTCCGTTGAAGGCGATGACCGGAAGGTGAAAATCAGCATCCGTGCCAGAAACGGTTTCGGCAAAGACGGGCCGGGGAAAAATGGTTCCCGTGAAGCCGGATCGGATGCGAATGGTTCCGTGCCGAGTGCAACGGCAAAGGATGGTTCCGGGGCGGAAGGCCACGAAGAAAACAGCTCCGGTGGTGGTGAGGGCGGCCGCAAGGTGCTCGAAGCCGAGAAGCTCCTCCTTGCAACGGGAAGGCGTGTTCAGCTGGATGGGCTCAATCTTGAAGCCGCAGGTGTGGCGTATACGCGGCAGGGGATTACGGTTGACGAACGATGCCGGACCAGCAAAAAGCATATCTATGCGATCGGTGATGTGGCCGGACGCTTTCAGTTCACGCACATGTCGGAGCATATGGCCAAGGTGGCGGCGACCAATGCCCTGCTTAAAGTACCGATGAAAATGGACAGCAAGCACGTTCCATGGGTGACCTACACCGATCCGGAAGTGGCGCATGTTGGCGCGAGCCGTACGGATCTGGAGCAAAAGGACATCGGGTTTGAAGTCTACCGCTTCCCCTACAGCATGATCGATCGGGCCGTCATGGATGAAGAATCAGATGGCTGGATATATGTCTATGCCAAAAAACTGACCGGCCGGATCCTGGGTGCGGATATCGCCGGTGCGCATGCCGGCGAGCTGATCAGCCAGTACGCACTGGCCATGAGAAACGGGATATCGCTTAAGAAGATGGCCGATACCATCTACCCCTACCCCAGTTATGCAATTGGTGCCCGCCGTGCGGCGGACCAGTGGTACATCAAAAACCAGAACCTGGCGCTGGTGAAATGGATCCGGCGCCTGTTCGGATATCAGGGACCGATTCCCGATCTGAGCGACCCGGATCGCATCCTTTAATCTGAAGAAATAAAAAATGATTGTATAGTTAAAATGGTTGTACAGAGAGGTGAATCTTAAAATAAATGAGTGAAGTGATATGAAAAAGCTGCCCTTGCAAATGATTCTGGTTGTTCTTTTGATAATTGCCGCTGCAACGAACGGTGCTGCCGGCGTGAATGATGCTGCGGGGTTGCATGATGATTCCGGATTGCATGAGGCTTCCGGTGTATCAGTTGGATCTCCCGGTGTGTCCAATGATGCATTCTATATGCCGGATGGCCATACTGGTGATAGCGGGGGCCGTCTGCCCACTGATGCGGCTGCCGTTCATCCTTTAATCATCGGGACAGACATGCCGGAAGTGACATTGCGAACGATATCCGGCGAACCGGCTGCCCTGCGTGAGATGTATCCCGATACACCGGTGATGGTTATTTTTTACCGTGGCGGCTGGTGTCCGTTTTGCAGCAGACATCTTGCAGAGCTGGCAACCATGGTTGAAGATATCCATGAACTTGGATTGGAAATCGTTGCGGTAAGTCCGGATAGCCCGGATCAGCTCAGAGAAAGTCTTGGGGGCCATGACACGGATTACACTTTGCTGTCGGACGCGGACCGCACCGCCGCCCGGCGCTTTGGTATTGCCTTTCAGGTCACGGATCCCGAACGGGTGTCGGAACTGGCAGATCGCACCGGACATACAACAACACCGGAAGGGAATTACATTTTCCCGGTCCCGGCCGTATTCATACTGGATTCGGACAAGGTGATACGATTCCAGTACGTCGATCCCGATTATACCAGGCGCATCAGCGGTGACCTGCTTATGGCAGCCGCGGAATATGTATCCGGTCTGTGAACTGGTCCCGACTATGATTTCGATTTCGGATCTGATCCTGATTCCGACTTTCGGTTCAATCCCGATTCTGGTCCTGATCCCGTTCCTGATCTCGATTCCGATCCTGAAGAATGATCACACGGCAGGCATAAATCGCGGATGAAATCAGTATTTTGGGCCTAAACATTCTGTGTAGTACACTAATGTCTCTATCTGCAAACAAGAGCCTTGCTTCTATATCAAGGTGATATCAACACAAAAGCCAAACAACACGTAAACAACCAAACAACACGGAAAGAAATGGGCAGAAATTACTACGACTCCGACCATCTCCGACAATTTCCTCATGTAACGGAACTAAATGAAAAGCTGGGAAATAAATTTTTCGACTATTACAATTCCGTTTTTGAAGGCGATGAGCTCACCGCTCGGGAAAAATCACTGATCGCCCTGGCTGTAGCGCACGCGGTGCAGTGTCCCTACTGCATCGACGCCTATACCGAAGCATCCATGCAGCAGGGTGTCTCGGATGGCGGCATGATGGAAGCGGTCCACGTAGCCTGCGCTATCCGGGGCGGGGCATCGCTGGTGCACGGGGTGCAGATGATGAATCAGGTAAAGAAAGCCGGAATGTAATCATGATAAAAATCCATTCACTCATCTCCCGCGAGCACACCCTTTCGGATCCGCAGACCCAGCTTCACATCATCAATCAGGATACGCCGAAGCTTTGTACGCTACCGCGCTTTGAGCAGATGCTCGAGCAAACGGGCTTGTGGTCCCTGCGGCCCACACAGATCGAGATCCTCCAGCTCAATCTGGGCTACATGTGCAACATGACCTGCAAGCATTGCCATGTGGATGCGGGTCCGGACCGCACCGAAATGATGTCCCGGGAGAATCTTGAGGCCTGCATTGAAGCGATTGAAAAGTCGGACATCCACACCATCGACCTCACTGGCGGTGCGCCCGAAATGCATCCGGATTTTCAATGGTTCGTGGAGCGGGTCAGCCGTCCGGACCGCAAGATAATCGTGCGATCCAATCTGACCATCCTCACGACCAATAAAAAGTACCGTGCCTTTCCGGAGTTTTTCAAAAAGCATGGCCTGGAAGTCACCTGCTCGCTGCCGTTCTACAACAAATATACCACAGACCGTCAGCGCGGAGAAGGGACATACGACCGGTCCATCGAAGCATTGAAGCATCTCAATGAAATCGGATACGGAAAGCCGGGCACCGGCCTGGAACTGAACCTGGTGTACAATCCCGCCGGGGCGTTCCTGCCGCCCGACCAGACGGATCTCGAAGCCGAATTCAAGAGAAACCTGAAGGACAAGCACGGTGTGGTATTCAACCAGCTTTTCACCATCACTAATCTGCCTATCAGTCGTTTTCTTGAATTCCTGGTGATGTCCGGCAATCTCGAAGAGTACATGGAGAAGCTGGTCAATGCCTACAATCCTGCCGCGGCCGAGGGGGTGATGTGCCGGAATACGATTTCGGTCAACTGGCAGGGATATCTGTTTGACTGCGACTTCAACCAGATGCTCGAAATTTCGATCGATGAAAGCAGCGCCGCGCATATCCGTGATTTTGATGTCCAGCGTCTGACCGAAAGGGACATCAAGGTCAACCAGCACTGTTTCGGCTGCACGGCCGGAGCGGGGAGCAGTTGCGGAGGAGCCACCACCTGACAGCCAATGAAGGCACAGTACCGAAGCATGGCGAAGAAATCGGATCAATCGGCTCGCCAATCCCGGCTAACAGATCCCGGAAACGATAAGGGATACGGAAAAGGGAATAGCAGTGAAAACCGACAAGGGAACGGCAGTGAAAACCGACAGGGGAACGGCAAGGGGAGCGGGCTCCGTGGTGCACTGATCATCTTTGTCAAAAATGCCGAACCCGGGCACGTGAAGACCCGGCTGGCCGCCGATCTCGGTGAGAAAGAGACCATGGAAGTCTACATGCGTTTGGTGGCCCACACCATGGAGCAGGCCGCCGGAGCACGGACCATGGCCGAACCTTTTGTCTATTTCAGCCGGGAAATACCTGCGCGGTGGCCGGATGTCAAGCGCGATGGCATGCCGGTGGCGCGATCCGGTATGGACCTTTTCAAAGATGCCAGCGTGCGCGTCCAGCAGGGCCGGGACCTCGGCCAGCGGATGAAGCGGGCCTTTCAGGAGGTGTATTCAGCAGGATACGACCGTGCCGTGATCATCGGCAGTGATTGCCCGGAGCTGGACACAAGTTATCTGGAGCAGGCCTTCAGTGCACTGGAAAGCCATGATGCCGTTGCGGGACCGGCCATCGACGGGGGATATTATCTCCTGGGCATGCGGACATTGCACCCCGGGGTGTTCGATAACAAGCCATGGAGTACCGATTCGGTATTCGAACGGACCTTGCAGGATTTCAAACAGGCCGGATTGCGTACGTATCTGCTCCCGGAACTTCGTGACCTGGACACCATCGGGGATTACCGGCAAATGGAACCCTTGCTGAAACGCATGGCCCGGGGGCATCCGGGAGCCCGGCAACGCGAGCACCAGGACCACCTGCAGGCCGGGAACACGGGGCAGGAATCGCCCCCGTTCGTGAGTATGATTATACCGGTATACAATGAAGAAGACGGCCTGGCTTCTTTCCTGCATGCGTTGCAGTCGGTCCTTTCTCTGGAGAAGGTTTCATACGAGATTATCATGGTGGATGGCGGGAGCACCGATCGCACCGTCGCGGTTGCCGGTGGGGCAGGTATCCGGTGTGTTGTGTCACCGCGCAAGGGTCGGGCCGCCCAGATGAATTACGGAGCAGGACTGACACGGGGTAAAATCCTCTATTTTCTTCATGCGGACACCTTGCCGCCGCCCGGAGCCCTGTCCAAAATTAAAAAGGCAACCGGAAAAGGGACCCGTTCCGGTTGTTTCCGGTTGTCCTTCGACGAACCCTCACGGTTGATGCGATTCTATGCATGGTTCACCCGGTTCGATCTTCTTCCGTTCCGCTACGGGGATCAAAGCCTGTTTGTCAACGCCAGTCTTTTTGAGCGGATGGGGGGATTTCGGGAGGACCACGCGGTCATGGAAGACAATGAGTTTTTTCGCAGACTTCGCAAAGAAGGTTCCTTCGTGGTGCTTGAAGACCGGGTGGTCACCTCGGCGAGGAAATATCGCGAGAACGGATTCCTGCGACTGCAGCTGATTTTCACGCTGATTTTCGTGATGTACTACCTGGGATTCCGGCAGGAGACCCTGGTTTCGGTCTACCGCCGGTTGATCGCCCGGTCAAAACTGTAAGCAGGCGAACGGTTCATTTTCGTTCATGCAATTGCAGTCCGGGGAAGAAATCCGCCCAGGCGTACCAGTATCCCGTGTAGGATCGGGCGGCAGTAAGCCGGGCGCCGGTGCGCGGTCCTTCCACGGCCCTTCCGAAGACATCCCATTTGTTTCCTTCCGAGTCCTGCATTACCACGGGCAGCTCGCCCTGCACGGCCTGGAACTCGAGATGGCTGACGTCGCTGACGGCATCCCGGCGGAAAGCCGCGGCAAAATCATATTCCGTGCTGCCGACGATCAGGTAATCGACCGTGTCGAAGGTGTCCTTGAAGAGGGATATACCGTCGCCGAAATCATCGAGCGGATAGACTTTGACCAGCGTCTGGTTGTCAGGCGTGCGGGAACCGAGTATGCCGTGGACCCGGTCCTTGTTTTGCAACCTGTTATCGGAATTTTTCACGGGAAACAGTATGCGGTTGTGGTTTGTGGAAAAATCCGAACCGTAGGTGAAACCGTTGTAATTTCTCTCATGGCCGGTGTTGGTCGTGTGGATCTGTGATTCCGGATACATCGCTTTCCAGGTGGCCCAGGTGGTCTCGACAACCTGAAAGATTTCAATATCCCGGCCGGCATGCTGGCCGTGGACGCTGCGCAACTGCATTTGCGACCAGTTGCTGTCCGTATTGCGGTCGTAGGCAATCAGGTTGTTGCGGAAAAGCAGGCCCGATACCCCGAATTCGGTGGTTTGCCCCTCAATGGTACGGTTCCAGCACATGCCCGTCCCCGTAAGCGGGCAGTAGATCACGGCTACGTTGGCACCGCCGAACTGATCGTTAACAATTTCGTGCCAGTCCAGGATCTGGTGTGGATACGCCCGGACCTCACCGTTTATATGGACGCCGATGACCATCCGGCTGTCGGATACATAGGTGATATCACCGGCCGGAGCAAAATCGGGACTGTCGATGGAGGGGATCCCGTCTTTGCCGGGGCCGCCATCCACGATCTCGCTGACCGGTATCAGCCATTCATCCTGGGGTGCAGGGGTAAACCCGTTCCGGTCCGATCCGGAATCGCTCAGATCACACGATGCCACGAAAAACAGCATCGTGATTGTAAAAAAGGAAAACAGTTTCCCAGGGGTGGTGTTATTGAGGTGTTCCATATCCGAATCCGGTATTGTTATTGCGGTTTAAATGAATGAAAAAGGAGCCGGAGAGAGCGAAGCTGGTGGTTGGCTGCGTACCGTTTAGGTCCTGGTACACGGGCAGACGACCCGATAAGCGAAACGAAAAACGTTCGGTCGCTTCAATGTTCAGGACCGGTACCACGCTGATCCAGGTCCCCCCGGTATTGGGCAGGGAGATGCCGTTTCGTGTGTCGGAGTCGGTGGTTCGATACTGGAGCAGGATGCTGTGGGACAGGATCCCTGCAAGGGCGCCGGACACCCCGCCATCCACAAGCATTTCATTTCCGAACCGGTACCGGTCGTTTTCAGCAAAACGCTCATTGGATCCGGTGCGGCGAAAAGATCCGGTTACGAAAGCCGACAAATGGTCGGGCAGGATGGATCGGGAAATAGAAGCCCAGAAAACGCCGTCCCAGCTCCCGGTTCCGGGCTGCATGTCGGCATTCATGGTGAATCCGTTGCGTTTCAGGGAGGTGGTACCGATCGGAGCTTTGAAACCGGCGCCTGCCGCAACGTAATAGGGGTTCCAAAGGGTTTGCCGTATGAGTAGATGGCGGAGCATGAAAATGCCGTCACCGGTTCCCTGTGTGGTTACGGTGGTGCCTCCCGAGGCGGTATGACGGCCTGTAGTCCGCTGTTTGTCCACCCATGAGAACGTCCCGGAAATGGAAAGCCGGTCCGTGATCCCGTAGCTCATTTCCAGCAGGGCCGATTGGGTGGACCGGGTAACGGTTGCATCCTCAAGGCGGGTTGTGCCGTTGTACAGTGAAGATATGTCATGATACTCATATGTGATCCCGGCCAGAAAACTTCCGGCAGCACTGACGCCGGAACCCTGTGAACTGAGCAGGGGAGCACCGGCACAGCTGCAGGTTTGCGCCTGAAGAGATGCCGGGATGAGCACGAACGGCAACAGGCTGAAAGCCGGCAGCAGCCGTTTCAGGGCCGGCAGCGATCTCTGCAGCGAAAACAGCAGCCGTTTCAAGTCAAACAGCAGCCGTTTCAAGTCAAGCAGCAGCCATTTCAAGTCAAACAGCAACCGTTTCAGGGCAAGCAGCAGCACAGCGATGAGGAGGGATCTGACGGGATGCATGATCAATCGGTGTTTGATCCGTAAATGTCGGATTCGGGATAGAATACCATCCAGGCAAAGGCAAAATAGTCGCCGGATTTTACGGCCTCCAGGCGGGTGCCTTCAAGCGGTCCATCCACTGCCTGTCCGCTGATATCCCATGTACTGCCGGTCTCCCGGTCCACGATAGTTCCGTTCTTCAGACTGAAATGGAGCGTTCTGTCGTTGACCTGGCGATGAAAGACACCGGTGGATCCGGCCTCTTTCGACTGTTCAATCCGCTGGGCATCCATGGCCGAGGCCGCACCGCCGGTATGCATAACAACGATCTCCTGTCCGGCGAATTCATCATTTATTGCGCCGGACTCCCGGGTCAGCTCGTAGGGATACACCTTTTGCCTGTCGTCGATCACCACACCGACCACCTTCTGCATGGGACGAAGCCGGTCGTCCACATCCGAGGGATCGATGAACATGGGGGATTGGTCGATGTCGTCATAGCCGACGTAAGGATTGCGTCCGTAGTCTCTCTGGTGGCCCGTTTCGCGTGACAGGACCGATCCATCCGGATAGATCTGCCGAAATTGCTCAAAAGAAATGATCTGGCTGGGCAATGTCTTCAAACGGGTGCCGGTATAGGTGCCCACGACGGCTTCACCGGTGATCTGCTGCCACAGGCTTTCGGTGGTCCGGTCATACATGATCATATCGGAATTGCGAAGAAAACCGGAGACGCCGAACTCAAGGGTTTCCCCATCCACCCTGCGATCAAACACGAGGGCGGAATAGCATAGCGGGCAAAAGGTGACCGCTGCCGGGACGTCACCGATCCGGGTATTGGCGATTTCATGCCACATCAGGATCTGAAGCGGGTAGGCCCGGGCCACGTCACCGATCTGCACCGATATGACCGGCTCCCTGTCGCCCAGCCAGGATGCGGCTTCCCCGGCAGGGGTGTACACTGGCTGATCGATGGAAGGAATGCCGTCCTTGGGAGGGCCGCCGCTTATCAATTCATCCAGATCGATACTGCGCTTTTCGATATCCGTCTTCCAGCCTTCCAGGGGATGATCCTGCGCCCCGGCCGGGCCGGCAAGGAAAAACCGGAGAAGGAAAAAGCAGAAGAGCGGGATAAAAAACTTGACTGGCTTCATAAGTCTGTTTATTTATTGAAGATTTGTAAAATCACCGTACCTGCCATCTATCTGCCATAGATATCAAACAGGCCTGCTTGTATGCTGCACTGGTTCTTTAGACGCCGACAGAAAATGAATTCTTACCGGTCCAACAGCGAGTGGGTGCGGCAGCTTTCCGATCCTCCCGACAGCCAGGCCCTGGTAGAGTTGAGGCGAATCCTGGTCCGTGGACTCCGGTCCTCTCTGGCGGCCTATGTGGACCGGGAACTTGATCAGTTCGTGGAAGACGTTGCACAGGATTCACTTATGAGGATCCTGAACAAGCTGGATACGTTCAAGGGCGAGAGCGGGTTCGCGGCCTGGGCCATGAAGATTGCGGTACGCGAAGGATTGTCAGAGCTCAGGAGAAAGAAATGGAAGGATGTTTCCCTGGAGGATCTTTCCGGTGGCGACGAGAAAAATCCGCATCTGGAGCATTCCCCTGCCATGGCATCGAACATGGCCGGCCCTGACCAGCAGGCCCATGAGTCCATGGTGCTGTCGACCGTGATGGAAATAATGGAAAAGGAGCTCACGGACAAGCAGAAAAAGGCCATCGATGCCATTATGGTGAAGCAAATACCCATGACTGTGGTTGCTGACGCAATGGGTATGAGCCGTAATGCGTTGTACAAACTGATCCATGATGCCCGGATGAAACTCAAAAAAAAATTAAAGGAGTCGGGGATGGATCCGGATGAAATGCTAAGGGAGTTGTAAGATTTTTTTTGCTGAAAACATCGTTTTATATGACATTGTATTTCTTAACAATATGAAATTGAACAGGGAAATAATTAAAAAGCTGATTCATATGGTTGCCCATACCAACGCCGGGGAGATTGGCTGTGATGAATGCCTCGACGAGCTGGACCGGTTTGCCGAGATGAAGCTGGCGGGAAAATCTCCTGAAAAGGCCATGCCGCTGGTAGCGGAGCACCTTGAGAAATGCGGCGAGTGTCGGCAGGAGTTCGAGGCGTTGCTGGAAGCGTTGCGGGAATTGAAGGCGTAGCGGTTTGATCTTTTCGTAAACAGCACCGGCACCTCATCCGACCACTTGTTTCAGATCGCAACAGGTCACAGATCGCAACAGGTGGGCACCGGTAGCACGTTATTTCTGCATCTGTGCCAGTGCCTGGTATTGCGGCTGGACCGGGTACGGCAGCGTAGGGCACGAAATTGGGGTGCACGCTCTTCCCAGAATGGATACGGAGGTGGATTGATGCGGTACCGGAATGGGACTCCGCCTTCAGCCCGGCGCTTTGGCACGATCGTCAAAGGGAATACGCAAAAAAAGTTCATAATGATGAATAAGCGATATAGTGTCCGCACATTATACACAATCGCTGATTTATGGACAGTGAACTGCCTATTTACCCACCAGTTTGAGCTGTGATGTTTTCTTGGCCATGCCGCACTCCATGACGACACGGGCCAGCTGCTCATCCACCCCGCCGGGAAGATTTGCTTTTACCTCGAGCGTTACGGTCAGCTCGGCCCCGGTCTGACCCGAAAGGTGATCGATAAGTTCCTGCGTGATCCTGCCGGCCTCGTGCGCCGCTTGTTTGGAATTAAGAGTGATGCTCTCATGGAGAGAGCGCAATTCAGTACCATTCCGTGCCTCCCTGTGGGCGCCATTGGTCGACAAACGTATTTCGTCACTTTCCGAAAGAACTACTTCTGTTTTTTCTTCCGATACTTCTTCCGTTTGATCTTTTTCATCTTCTGATACTTCCGGCGGGGCCAGCTGCCGGGCGGCCGCTTCGGCCTTCACCAGCAACCCGTTCGTTTCCTCGTCTAAACCGACAGATTCACCGGCTTTCAGTCCGGCAAACAGACCGCTTTCGGCATCCAGACTGTCTGCAAAAGCGAAAGATTCCTCTTCCCAGGAAGGCATGGCTACGCCTTCGCGGGCGGCATCCAAAAGTACTTGCGGGCCGGCAAGGCGGGGAAGGTAAATGCATTCAGCGAAAGCTTCCCTGAGCCTCGTCAACGAAACATGATCCTGCTCCCACAATGATGCCTGGTCAAGCTGCATCCGTAGTGTCAGGGCGTCCATCGCCGACAGCATCAGCATTTTGTCGCGAAGCTCCAGGGCCGCAGCCTCCGCCAGTGCCCCGGCGGTATCCAGTCCGATGGCCTTCCATGCAAGGTCTCCGCCGGCTTTTTCCTGGGTCGGAACTATCACCCATTTGTAGGTTGCCTGCAGGCGCATCTGGATACTGTTTTCGGTGGTGCTTTTGTGCACCTCTGCTTCCTTTATCTGTTGATCGTCAAGACCAAGTTCCTTTTGCTCATAGATCAGCGCGTTCCAGGCAAGGTGCATCCGCACGGCCTCTTCCAGATCGGATACGGATTCCTTGTCGGCAGCCAGGAACACGAGCGTGTTCCGATACATCCTCTGATCGGTTCCAAACGTTTCAAGGATTTCCTTTCCAACCGTAACCGCGTCATTGTCCGCTTCTGCATGGAAGGGTTTGTCAGCCGGCAGCACTACCAGCCGGCAAAAGAGGTCATCGGGAATCTCTTCCCCGGAGCGGCCTGCCAGATGCACACCGGCGAAATCGTGGCAGGTACCCAAGCGGTCCTCCAGCTGTTTTTCCAGTTCAAGCGCCACGGCTTCCGGCTCGCGGCTCAGTGCTTCGGCACGGTCCTTGGCCATCACGGTGAGGGACGGGGCTGTTGCGTACCAAAGTTGCGAATCGGCCTGATTGAGATAGTTGGAACCTGTCGCAAGAGGGTGTATGGCATCATTGAAAATGGTTGGAGATTCGCCTGGCATCACACATCCAAGCACGACGCGGCGTTCATCGATGCCATGCTCAGCAGCGGATCCCGAAGGCGATGACCCCAGATAAATGGTACGGGCCACACGACGGGCGGCCTGCAACTGTCCCAGGTGGGAGTAGGCGGCATCGACCTTTAGTGCTGCCGCGTCGGGACCGTCGATATCCTGCGGGATGATGGAAGTCCAGGCCTCAGGCAGGTGGCGGGTGAGTTCCGACTGTACGCGCTTGTCATTGATCGGTATGGTAGAAGGAAGGATGACCGGGTTGCGATCCCCCTTCTGCCAAAGACTGTGGATCACGGAAGCCATCAGGCGCAGTACTCCCCGGGTACGCTGGAAGAGGATAAGCGAAGTCCAGTCGTTGTACAGCCGGTCGAATATCTCCGGGTGGATGGGGTAGGCATCCTGAATACGGCGTTTGTAGCTGCTGGTCTGTGTTTCCGGTGGAAACTCTTGGCCCTTTTGTATGTACAGCTCCGTGAAGGCCATGGCCGTCATTTTTATAAATTTGTCCGACTTGGCTTCAATGGGCTCAAAGAGACGGCACCGTACGATCTCCAGATCTTCCTCTGAAGTGGCAGGCTGCCAGGATGATTCCGCTTCACCTATGGATTCCTGGAGGCGTCTCAGGGCCTCCAGACCGTGACTTCCGCCAATTTCGATGTCGTTGCCGTTGGAGGATGCGCCCTTTTCGGATTCCGCGACAGGGAGGGATATCACCAGAAGGCAGTTTTTGGTGGCTTTTATCGCTTCGACGAGATCTCGGGCGAAGGTGCACTGCTCATCAAACCGGCCGCCGGCAAAATCATCACGATCGACGAGCTGCCGTGCATAGGCTACCCACTCGTCCACGAGGATCACGCAGGGTCCGCTGAACTTGATGAGTTCGTGCAGTTTCTTACCTGGGCTGGTTCCTTTCTTGTCATGCTCCCGTATCTTTTCGAATGCTTTTTTGCCGCCCAATTGATAGGCCAGTTCACCCCAAAGCGTCCGTATGGTCAATCCGTTGGGTTTAACCGCCGGGGTACTGGGGGAGATTTTATTCCCGATCAGTACGGCGCGTTTCACGATCGGAAGCGAATACACTCCGGCTGCTTCCATCAAAGGCGTGACACCGCTCATTTCGCTGGCGTTCACGCCGGAAAAGAGATTGTACAGGGCGATCAGTGAATGCGTTTTGCCGCCGCCAAAGCCCGATTGCAACCGGACTACCGGTTGTCCGCCCGTTCTGGTTACACGCTGAATGGAGCTGGTGACAAGCGTTTTGAGGCTTTGGGTGAGGTAGGTCTGCTGGAAAAAATCGACGGGGTCACGATACTCGACTGCCGCCTCAGCCTGATATACCTGCCAGAGGTCCGCATCAAATCCGGATTTCAGATACCGGCCGTCGGTGATGTGTTCGCGCGGGGTGATGACGTCACGCCAAGGCTTGAGCCGTTCATTATACCCGGCCCTGATCAGGTCGGGATCCGGCTTGTTTTCAGCATCCTTATCGCTTTCCTCGAGACTCTGCTCGGCTCGCGTTTGTTCCTCATACAGGAATCGGCGAAACTCCTTTTTCAATTTTTCCGCGTCGGTAGCCACATCGGTAGCCTGGATCGCATTCAGAAAGCGGGCTACGGAATCCAGGATACGGTCGGTATCGTCATTGTCTATAGTCGTCTGGTGTTCCCATTTGTTCAGCCACTCGCGCAGCTCACCCAGCAGGGAGTGCTCGGAAAAGCCCAGGGTATCCTGGAAAATGACGTTCCAGGTGTCGTCCATCAGTTTGAGGAGTGGTTTCAGATCCCATTGTGTGATCTCGGTTTTGAGCAGCTCCGCATCTTCCACATAGTCACGGATGATATGCCTGGAGATCTCGCCTTTCTTGACCGCGAGTTTGATTTCCCGTCCGATGTACGGAGCAATCCCCATTTTGAGCAATTCCAGTGCCAGACCGATGCGTTTGTGGTTGCTGATAATCATGGGATTCCTTGCCTCCGAAAAAAATTTCTGATTGTCAAATGGAGCCTGAGCGGGTTGTAGAACCGTTTGTTTTACCTTCCGGACCTCCGCAAAAAAATTCACGTTGCAGCAGGCCGGTTTTTTGCCTTATCTGCATAAGGTCTGTCAAACAAACGGGATGATATTTATAAATGACAAAGCCTTTGTAAATACGGGAGATCTTTGTCTATATAGGAGCATCCAGGGTCCGATTTGTGACAGGCTGGAATTGAATTTCCTGTTTTACGGCATTGATTACCACAAAAGGGATGCTGAGTTTGATTTTGCCCAGGATCCGTGCCCGCTCATTCAGTCTTTGTTCCACCTCATCGAGGATCTGTTTTGATCTGTCCCGCGGCAGCAACTGGATCCAGGATTGCATGAAACCCGAACGAATCTTGTGATGATTCATCATAGCCGTGCCGTCTGCGAAGGCATAATGGAACTGGTCGTGTTCCAAATCCCTGATCAGATAGCCGTGCTTTTGAATGGTGGATATCATTTTGTCCAGGGGCGGACGCTTCTGGGCAATGTGCATATGCATGCCATCGATCTCTTTTTCCATTTTCAAATCCGAAAGCACCTGCTCCAGCTGGTCATAAAACTCGAACATGGTTTGGTCCAGATTCATGGTCATGACAAATTGCCCCCCCTTTCTGGTCACCCGGGAGCACTCGGAAATAACCTTGTCGATATCACGGACGTTGTTGATGCCGTTGTTGCTGGTGATCAGGTCAACAGAGTTATCTTCCAGGGGCAGTGTCTCCGCACTCCCTTCGATGATCGAAATATTTGCCAGTCCCTGATGTCTGATTTTTTTTTCCGCACGTTCAAGGGCTTTCTTCCATGGATCTATGCCATATATCCTGGCGCTTTCACCAAGCCGCATGGCCAGCTCTATCAAGGGGAATCCGCTCCCGAAGCCGATATCGACTGCGGTCAGATCCCGCTTGTATGTCACATATTCAAGCAGTTTCAGGCCAAACGGCGCCGACCATAGTGGAAGTTCATCATCAATGGAGATAATGTTTTCGAAATCATAATCGGTGATCCCTGCCTTTTCCATAGACTCTGCTTCGTTTTGCCGGGAATCACAGCCAGATGACACCTCAACGGTGATGCTACGACGGTATTCCGCGGGATGTTGTTTCAGGATGCGGTTTTAACTTAAAGAAACAGCAATTGCTTCTACGTGCAGCATTTGCTTCAATAAACAGCTTGTATTTCAAGTTGCGATGTGATTTCAACATCTGCACGTCTGAAAAGGATGCCTACCGGACAGTTTTCAATCGTATTATTCAGGCACTTTTGGACTTTTTTCTCTTCTTCCCCGGTTTGAATCGTCGCCTTGATCGTTATCCACGAGATGGTATTGATATCTTCCGATTTTTCACCTTCCACCGTTACTTCAAGTCCTTCATAGGTCAGTCGCATTTTTTTTGCCATGACCGCAAAAATGGTGGTTAAGCAGCCGGACAACGACATCAGGGACAGCTCCAGGGCTGTGGGGCCCGTGTCGTTCCCCCCGCCTTTCGGAGTAAGGTCCAGTACCACACTGTGATATCGTCCATTATCGGTAACAGATCTGAAATTGTCGATGAGTTTGGATGTGGATTTCATAATGATTGCCGTGGTTGGATGATGGAATAATACTTGAACGGAAAAATACAGACTCCCGGTGATGAAGGAAACAGGGAATCTCCTGTTGCCCGACTTAATTTCGGCCTGGCTGCGCAATACCAACTGGCCCAATATATTATGAACAGTGATGCGGATCCGTGCGTTCTCAGGGGAATAAACAGGAACGGTGGTACGCGGCTTGAACGGGTTGGGATTGGATGCCCCCAGCTGGAACTCCGCGGGCATGTCCGTTACGCTTTGTGGATCGGCGGATGTGGGTTCTGTCTGGTAGACAAGGGTGAAACGCCCCAGGCTATCGCTTTGATCCGAGGAAAGTTGCTCATCGTTCTCATCAAGCAGCATGACGGACAAACCGGCAATGAGCAGCTGGTCCTGATCGACCAGGAAACCGCTCACCTCAAATTGCTTCGATGAAGAAGTGAACAAAAAACTGCAAGATGAGCAAAATAACAGGGATTGGAAAAGCTGCATGGATTTGATACATGACTCCCCCCCGATTAAATTATTTAAGAACAGCTGTTAAAATTATACTGAATACCTGAACAAACTTCATCAGTTTAAATGTTTAGATTTATAATGTTAGATGTAATGACATGACCGGATTTAATCATACGCCTGTGTGCCCGGGCACCGGCCCGGTCATGTACATTTCATGTTAACAGACAGGGCATACAGATTCCAAAACCTACAAAGTTCTCTTCTTCCAGATGGTTCTTGCAGAGGCGCACACCTTGTCATTTGATTCGTTTTTGACAGTGTGTACAAACGAGAGGTCACCGGCATCGTTTTCGGTGAACGAGACAAGCGTGTCGCCATATTGCGCTTCGCCGACAAAACGGCCTTCAATGGTGTGGAGATAGCAATTGTCGACAATGTCCTGGGGCATGGATTCCATCAGCCAGTACAGATACCGGATGTTGTTTACATGGTCATACGAATCCACATCATACCGGTTGACCGGAAACGTTTTCGAATGGCTGGAAGATGATACGGGTTCGATTTTTGAGACAATATCGTGATCAATGCTGGTTTTCTCTGAAAAAGACCATCGCTTGATGATTTCGTCCAGGACCGGGATGGGGCGTCTGCGAGCGATGTCGAAGAAAAGCCATAGTCCTTTGGCGCGGCCGATAACCCTGCCGGCCGCATCATAGATGATGTTCTCCCTGGTTCCCCGGATGGTGGAATAGGTGGAAAGCCATGTGCGGATGGTGATATGTTCCTTGTAAAGGGGATATCGGTCCATCACGATAATGCCAGACAGCAGCACCCAACCGATATTGATCTTTTTAAGGTCGTACAGACTGTAGTCGATAGAGTGGCAGTGGTCGGCTGCCGTTTCCTCGAGGAGCGTGAGGATGGTGGTAGGCGAAGCCTCGCCGAAGTTGTTCATCTCGAAATAGCGCAGCTGAAATGTTTTTTCGAAGAAATAACTCATGAGCGGGATTGTAATCGGAAAATATGGAAGGATGATTTCAGTTCGAAACAGTTTTACGTTCTGCCTGACAGGCGACTACCGGAAATACTTGCAAAGCGGATACCCGTTGCATTTGGCATGGGGCTGCCATCGCGGCCTGCCCCAATATGATTTCCATCTATGCGGGCATGCGTGAGATTACAAAATAATGAAATTTCTTCAATGGTGTTGTACCCTATGATTGATGTCAACCCCAATCGTTGGAGAGTTTATCGGTTAAATTGAGGTGGATTCGAGCGTGATGTTGGTGCCATCTGTATCAGAAGCACCCCATATCATGATGCCATTTCCTCCGCTAACACCGGGATGAACGACAACTCCAGCGGATAAACAGACACCAAAGATATGGTTTTCGATGGTATGGATATGATCCTCCGTCAGCAGCATCATCAGATGAAGAAGCAGACCGGCAGCTTCATATGTGAACTCCCCGCGCGAATTTTTGATACTGACGACGCGGATTTCCGGTATCCAACCACATTTCGACCAGTGGCCCCGGGAGAAACACGGAGGCGTAACCGGACTCGCTGGTGCAGTGTCGTCACAACTCCTGTGCAAAAAAGCTGCGCAGTGTCTCGGCATACACCTCATATACCGGGAGGTCATTATGGCCGCCCTCCGGAATCCTGATCTTCTGTCTTGACGCTGAACCGGAAGCCTCGTACAGAGTTTCGGCCATGCGGACGGGTGTGATCTCATCACGCTCTCCTGCTATGATCAGGAGTGGCGAATGGATATTGGCAACGCGGCTGATGTTATCTTCGCGCGCCAGGACAGGATCGATATCAAAACGGATAAACGGTTTAAGCAGAAAGGGAACCAAACCCTCGGTCCAGTCGGAGACATTGGAGATCGGACTCTCAAGCACATAACCGTTTACCTGGTTCCTCTCCACAAGCCAGCCTGCCAGCAGAGAACCCATGGAGTGTCCGTGAATGAAGACCGGATGGGTATTTTCCGAGTGGATGTCATCTGCGGTATGCGCATCCTCGTTATGTCCGCCCGTACGGGCAGCGATTGTATTGGCAGCAGCATCGAAAGCGCTGGCGGCATCTTTTTTCAGACCCTCAACCGAAGGTGTCCCGCTGCTCATTCCATATCCCCGGTAATCAAACAGCAGCAGGTTGACCCCGGCTTTGGCATAGGCCTCAATGAGTGGCCGGGACTTTACCATCAGGAATCCGTTGCCGCCGAGATAAAGCACAGTGGCCCGGGCTTCCTCATGCTCGAGGAACCAGCTGTCCAGATGCTCTCCGTCTTCAGTGACCACGGTCTGTTCGTGCAGTGTAAATCCCGGCACATCAAAACGTTCGGGTGTGATGGTGCGATGGGCGTCGAATGCGCTCTCCTCCCGGATCTCAATGGTGTTACAAGCCGACAGGAGGAAGGCCAGCAGTATTGCCAGATAAGCGTGCATAAAAAAGATTTTCATAACGGTGAACGCAGGGTTGCATGTGATTATCCAGTGCCGAACGACAGGGAAGGGTCCTCTGTTCCATTCGCAGTTCCTTGATTCTTCGCTGGCGTGTCCGGAGCTATTCTTCCGACATAGTCCGCAGTAAATTGCGATATGCGGAAAAGACATTCGACCTGGACACAAAACCATGGTACTTGCCGTCTTTGAGCACGGGCAAATTATAGTATTGGGTAACCTGGAAAGTTCGGGCCACTTGATGCATAGGTTCATCAATGGAAACATAGGCTGACGGGGCATGCATCAATTCCTTGACCGAAATACGGTCATACATATCCACATCAAACATGAGATTGCGGACATCATTCAAATAGATAATACCTTTCAGGTTTTTCTCATCATCCAGAACCGGGAAAATATCCCGTTTCGAATCGATAATCCCTTCAACCAGGTCTCCAAGTTTTGCATTCTCATGTATGATACTGAAGTCGGTTTCAATCAAACTGCGTACATCCATAAGGGAGAGCACCACCTGGTCTTTGTCATGTGTAAACAGCTCGCCCCGTCTGCGAAGTTGATAGGTGTATACAGAGTTTTTTTCGATTTTCCTGGAAATGGCATAGGAAATGGTCGCCGTTATCATCAGCGGGAAGATGAGCGCGTACCCACCTGTAATTTCCGCAATCAAGAAAATGCCGGTTAACGGCGCGTGCAGTACACCGGCAATAAGGCCTCCCATTCCCGCCAGTGCGAAATGGTCCACGGGAAGCGAAAACATATCGAATTGGTTGAACGCCAGGGCAAACAATAATCCGCTGTTTGCTCCCAGAAACAAGGTGGGCGCAAATATCCCCCCCACTCCGCCACTGCCGAAAGTAACCGCGGTGGCAACCACTTTTAACAAAACAAGTATGGCCAAAAGTATCAGTGCCGCGTATAGGTTCCCACTTAAACCACTCAACCAGCTGCTTTCAAAAAGATAGCCAAACTCTCCGCGCAAAGCCGAATTGATGATTTCATAACCCTCGCCGTATATGGCGGGCAAGAAATAGATAATCACACCAAGACATACGCTCCCGATGATCCACTTTGAATACCGGTTTTTGATATGATCAAAAAGTTGTTGGACTTTTTTAAATGTTTTCGTGAAATACACCGAGACCAGACCGGTAAACACTCCGAATATCAGGAAATAGGGGACTTCTGAAATGACAAAAGCACTTTGAATCTCTGCGGGTACCAGTACATCCATGCCAAGAAACAGAAAAGAAACAAGGGCACCGGAAAGAGAAGCCAGCAACAGTGGAATCAATGATGACATCGTGAGATCGATCATGATCACTTCCAATACAAATACAATGCCGGCGACGGGAGCTTTAAAGATGGCCGACATGGCCCCGGCACTGCTGCATGCCAGTAAAAGGATCATTTGCCGATAACTGACCCCGAATAATCGCCCCATGTTGGAACCCCAGGCTGCACTGGTTGCCACGGTGGGTCCCTCCAAACCGGCGGATCCCCCGAAACCGACCGTAAAGGCGCTGCTCACAATCGACGAATACATATTGTGGGGCGACAACCTTCCCCTGGTTTTTGAAATGGCAAAAAGTGTCATGGGGATACCGTGCCCAACCTTGCGCCGCAGGATCATATGAATGAATAAAACGGATAGCAGAATTCCTGCGGACGGCAATATGACATACATATAGTCATGAAACTGCCCGATAATTCCCCCTGTCAGAAATTCCTTGATGAAGTGAACCGCATTTTTAATAATGAAAGCGGCAATACCGGATATTACGCCGGCCATTATGCTCAATAAAAGGATCAGTTGATGGCTACTTATCCTTCTTCTAAACCATATTAACAATTTTAATGGGGTGCGGTTTTTCATGGGCGGTATTTTCGCAATCCTATTTTATACAGAAAATGCTCATGCCTGCAATTGATTTCATTCTTCATCCCTGAAACCAGCAAGAAAGCTTGCATTCAAGTATTCAAGGTAAGGCCTTAACAGCCGTTGGACAACCGGCTTCTCTTTTGAAATTACCCCAACATTCTATGTAAATCCCTTATGCAACCGGGATGGATCGGTCATATCGGGATGGCATGCAAATTCCCGCCGCTCTGCTTCCCTGTTCTGTCGAGACAACGGGATGTTTGTAGAGATAGTGGACTACCTTTTGGGCATTTCCTGCCCTGCTTAACAGGTTGATCACCACGCTGTCATCCAGCTGCCATTATAGTTTCCAGTAAGAAACGGTGCCAGGAATATGAAAGGGAAAAATCCATCCAACTGTCGATACTCACCGAATGGGACAAAAAGTCGGTACGGAAGCATTTGGGAAAAATCCGGAACCGGTATCTGGAGTGGTCGGAGAGACCATAATTTGGTTTCAACGTCTCACAATACCGAATGGCTGGGTGTAGGTTTTTCCGCCGTCACTCAAAATCACAGCGCGGACAAAAGTGGCGGTTGACGGGACATTGTCGAGATGTATTTCCGTGCCGTTGCTTATGGTAATGCTTTCATTTAATTCAGGATTGTGAGTGATCCACTGGATTTCATTAAAATCTCCGTCCAGAGTTAGCTTGACATGGCTACCCAGGGTTTCAACATTTTGTATTTGGATATCCGGACGATCACCCCGCTCAACCGGTACGAAGAGATATAGATGACCTTCAGCCATAGCGCGGCGAACATTTTGAATCGAAAGATCCGAAATCAGGAAGATATTGCGATTGCGTCCGAAATGATCAGTCCCGTGTGTATCATCGTTTGCAAAACCCCATACAGGTCGATCCGGCATCAGTTGATGCAGGATCTGATCCCACTTTTCCCGGTCCATGGGGTAACGGTCTACCTGGTTATGGATCTCCTGACCGATCACGTGGGGATAGGCTTGGTAAAACTCAACATACCAGTCGACCTCCCGGTCATACCGGCCCGGATGGAAAAACATGGCCAAGCCGTCACGATCGCCTACTTCACCCAAGGAGACATGTTCATCGGAACTGGCACCGGCATAGTCGCTCATATAACTGCCGATATGGTGACCGGCGGAAAGTTCACTTCCTTCCACAGCCAGCATACCGAGTTGCTCGGGATCACGATTTTGCCACTCTTCGTTAGCCCGTTCACCAAACGTTTCGTTGTATCGGGGATTGATCTTATCCTTGATCTCAAAATAGATGTCGTTCAGACTTGTCCATGGATAGAGTGACCGGGGACGGGCATCATGATGGTGGACGTCGTGGTCAGTCAACGCAAGAATATGGTAATCCAGGTCATGATATTTATCGATGGCCTCATGCGGATCGTATGAACCATCAGAATACCTGGTGTGGGTATGCAGGTTGGCATCGTAATAATTTACCGTTTGCCATTCGATCTGCTCATAGGGATTGAGAAAATAATCACTATCGGAGGGAATAAAAGCGATAACAATTGCACCAATGACCACAAGTGTCAGAACAACAAGAAGTATACTCGCAGGTTTTTTCATAAAATCAGAAGGATTGTGTGTATGTCAATATTCAATGCATTTTGCATGCATCTTCCGGAAACAGAGAGAATGCTCATTATCGTTAAAAAAGCACTTTTATGGAAAAAAATTTAATGTTTTAACAACTGGCATGGGAAGTACCTCCAGTTGCCTGAATGAATTTAGTAGATTTTTAACCCGAATCTGATTACAATATCAGACATGGAGCTTATCAAGAACGGTATTTATGCAACGAAACAAACCGGAAGGGAGGGGACTCACTTTCAAAGCGTATTATGACGCTCGACAGGCAACTCTTTAGTACCCATTTATCTGCAAAGGGAGATATCTATGAATAAAGCAATAAAATACGTATTCGGCGGTATTCTGGGAGTGGTTATCATTATAGTCTTAGTGGTAATGTTTCGCCTCAATGCGATAGTGAAAACGGGTATTGAAGAAATCGGGACAGAGATGACCGGCACGGCTGTTACTGTTGACCGGGTAATTATCTCACCGTTTTCCGGGAAAGGACGGGTCACAGGATTTCGTGTAGCTAATCCGGAGGGATATGATCACGAATATGCATTTGAAGTGGATGATTTTGCCATTGAATTGGAAATACGATCAGTGTTTTCAGATGAGGTAATGGTTAACGAGATTGTTATTGCCACACCGGCTATCGTCATGGAGCAGAAGCTGATTGGTAATAACATCAATTCAATTCTTGGGAATATCCGCAGTGTATCAGCTGGGGAAACGACCGATAAACGACTCGTAATCGAACATTTTTTATTGACCGAGGGCTCGGTAGATATGTATTTGGATATTGGCGGAGAACGATCGGTCCATGCCGAAATAGCCACAATCGAGCTCAACGATCTTGGCAGAGGAGGCGGTCAGGAGGCTGTGGAAAATATCATTCAGGAAATTGCGGAACAGTTGGCCCGCGAAGCGCTTCGGGTTGCTTCCCAACGCGGAGGTGAAGAGGTCCTGGATGCCTTGCGTGGTTTAATTGACTGAACCTGATTTGATTGCTTTTAATCTGAAGTACGCACGGGAGGATTCGAACCCCGACCTTCTGATCCGTGGATGTAATTACATAGCATTATGAATCATATTAGCCATTTTATGTGGGATTTGATCACCGTTTTGTACTCCGCTGGATGATGTCTTGGGAAAAGGAGATTCCCGGGAGTGTGTAATATTCAGAAGATTGCATTATGCACATTCATTATTTGGTTCGACTTATGCTCTGAATAGATTTAAATACAAAAGCCGCCCCCTCTTTGAATGTCTCAGAGAGGGGGCGGTTTATTCATTGCCATTTTTCTACATTATTGCCACAGCAGTTATTCTTGTTGAGTTTCATCAACGAATTGGCGCTGACCCAACTCACGGTCAAGCATGAGCAGACCCTGTCCTTCTCCATTAACTATATTTAATTGCTGAAGCAATTCATCCGCATTTTTCTCTTCTTCCACCTGCTCGGATACAAACCATTGAAGCATGTTATCCGTGCTATGGTCTTTTTCTTCCTTGGCTATGTTGACCAGATTATGTATCATTTCGGTTACTTTCTGTTCATGGGCAAACACCTCTTCAGCTACCTGAATGGCATTTTCCCAATTGTCGGGTGGACCATCAATGGAATAAAGAGTAATTTTCCCACCTCTGTCATTGATGTATCGGTAGATCTTCATCGCATGGGTCATCTCTTCTTGCGCCTGGATATACATCCAGTTGGCGAATCCCGGCAGATTCCGTTCCTCGAAATATGAAGACATAGCCAAATACAGGTAAGCCGAATACATTTCTGCATTGATCTGTTTATTCAGGTTTTCTTCCATTTTTTGTGATAACATAAGTATTGCTCCGTTTTGTGACTGTTTGTATTAATAAAAAACTTCTGTCAGCGATAAGATTCAGTTATTTCTGCCCGTACGTTCCAGTTATTCAAAGCTGTTTCAAGCTCATTTTCCAGGGAAATAGCCGCATTGCATTGATCACACTGTACCCAGTACACCCCGGCCAGAGCCCAGACAATGGGTTCTTTGTTACCGCAGAATGGGCAGGGTTTGACCGTCAATAACTCATTTTTTTGTAAATCATAGGCGTTGGTATCCATAATCGTTCTCCTTGGTTTATAATAGTTCACCGGTCAGATAAAGCAAAGTGGTTTCAAGCAGCCGGACCTGCAGTACCAGTTCTGAAATACGCAGACGGGCCGACTGCAGCGTCAATTGGGCCCTTCGAAGCTCCAGACCGGTGATCAGGCCGCGATCAAATGAATCCTGCGCCCGTTCAAAATTGCGTTCATATACATCCCGGTTGGACCGTTCGGTCGCCAGTTGTCTTTTGAAATGCTGATATTGTTCCCAGGTATTGTCAAAAGCCGTCCGCAGCTCCTGTTCTGATTCTTTGTAGCGCAATTGCTCCTGACGGATTGACTCCCGGGCGTTTTCTCTCTCAGTACGGTTCCGGCCGCCCGTAAAAATCGGCACACTCACTGTCAGGCCGCCGGTAAAACCGAGTTGTTCCTGGGACTCGAATTGTCCTTCGGAAGCATGTTGATAATTGTAGCCATATTGGGCCGATGCTGTCACGGAAGGCATGGACACGGAACGTGCAAGCTGATATTCGTTATCGGCATAGCGAATACGCTCCTCCCGTATGGCCATGCCCGTATTGTTCTCTTTCAATGCCTGCAGAAGTTGCTCATAGTCAGGCTGAAAGCCGGAAGCTACATCGGCCTCAAGGGTCATAACGGTACGTTGATCCCACCCGATCGTCGAATGCAAATTGCGCCATGCATTTTCATGACGCTGAAGCAGATCGCGATACCGGACACTGTCGCTTTTTAAATCCGCCAGAGACTGCAGAACCTGCTGTTCGCTAATCTGTCCATACTCTCTTCTCGCCTGAACAATCTCATAACGAGCCTGACTCTGCTCCAGTGTCATTTCCTGAAGTGCAGCCGCCTCCTGAAGCGTTGCCGCCTCAATATATTGGCGGGTGATATCAAGGATAGTTTCCTCAAGCTCGTTTTTGTGCTGTAATCCGGCAATTTCGCTGCCGGTTTCCAGCAATCGGTATTGGCTGCGTCCACGGAACCCGTCGAAAATCATATACTGAGCACCCAAGCCCGCCTGCAACACCGTAGTTGTAACACCGTCGTATGAGACCGACGAGTTTGATGACGGGGAAGATAGCTCGTTACCGTCACCGGAAGGATCATCTCCATTCGTGGGTTGTTGCGGTGTGATCAGATTCTCAAAAAACGATCCGGGGGTTAGTTCAAGATCGCTGTATGACCACTTCAGATCTCCGGAGAGGCTGAGGGTCGGCAGCTGTCCGGCATTTCCGCGGGTCACCCGGTTCTCCGCTTTCGTTTTCTCGATCTTTTGAATGCGAACCTGGTGATTGTGCTCAAAAGCCGCTTCTATGGCCTCCTGTAAAGTAAAAACCTGATCCTGTCGTTGAAGATTTTTTGGTCTTCGGGCATCATCCTCCCGGAATTCCGGTAATGATTGCAATTCATCCGGCATACTTTGCGCCTTCATATTCGGCAGGATCTCCCCTTCTTCCGAATTACTTTTTGACTTCGCTTCCGTTGGAAAGGCAATTTTCATCGAGGGATCTTGCACCCGGACATTCTGTGAAAGAGCAATATGTGGGCTTGCAAAAAAAATAATCGCCAGACCAATTGATATGATTTTCATTGTCTTTTATATCTGTTTAAAATTTTTGTTTCACAATGTCACATGTAATGACATGACCGTTTTTAATCATGCGCCTGTGTGTCCGGGCGCCGGCCCGGTCATGGGCATTTCATGTGGACAAATGCCCGGTGAAACGTATCAGTGAAATGTCCATGAGTTCATTAAATCTCATTCTGCACATCGGCTGCAGGCCATTATGAATAAATTATAAGTCGCTTTTCTTTTGATGTTCCCTGAGCTGTACGGCCGTTTCGATACTCTCGGGGGTTGCATCGGAAGTGGAGAACAACCGGATCACTTTCAGTTTCCCTCCGTTGTAAATGACCAGCAACGCCGGAGCCAGAGTCATGGAGATGAACAAACCGAAAATCAATCCGTAGGCAATGGCGATAGCCGGCGGCTGTAACATGGCCGCGGCCAGCCCCCCGAGAAAGATCATCGGTAACAGTCCGGCTACGGTACTCAGCGTAGTTAACAGAATCGGCCGGAACCGGGACCGGACCGCATCCTTGAGGGCATCTTCAAAAGTGAAGCCTTCGCGCAAATTATCATTGAAAGCGGTAAAAAGGACCAGCATGTTGTTGATCAGGATTCCAATCAGGGCGATGAAACCGATCAGAGAAAAGATATTCATGGTGACCCCGTGTATCAGATGTCCGATCACCACCCCGACAAACGCAAAGGGAAGTGTCAGAAAAACCAGAAATGTCTGGGCAAATGACTGGAAATTGATAATCACGAGGGTAAGCATAAAAAGAAGAAGCACTGGTGCCACCGCCACCATGGCACTCATTACCTGCCGGGATTCACGATTTTGCCCCTCAAAGGTGTGGGTAACACCCGGATATTTTGCCAGGATGTCTGGAAGTACGTTTTCTTCAATATCTTCCAGAATAGCAGGGGCCGACAGAGACGGATCGGCCAGATCACTGTCCACCCGAATTGTTCGTCGTCCGGCTGTTCGCTGTATTTCCAGGCGGGATTCGGCCGGATAGACATGGGCCACTTCGTGCAGGGGATATCGGCCTTCCGGTGTCCGGATTACCATCTGTTCAAGATCCCGGTACCGGTTTCGGTGCTGTTCGCCGAATCGAATCCAAACACGCACGTCGTCTTCATCCCGCTGGATATTCTGTACTTCCATGCCGAAAAACGCAGTTCGTACCTGCACCATGATATCCTGAAGCGACAATCCGAGCTGCTCTCCCGCCTGTGACAATTCCAGATGCAATTCCGGGTTGCCCTGCTGGTCGGTATCGGCCACATCCACCAGATCATTCCGCTGCTGCAACGTCTGAAGCAGCTCACTGGCAGCTGACTGCAGTTCTTCCATATTATTTCCGGAAAGGGAGACGTCCACCGGAAGTCCGCCGAAACGCTGTTCCGCTCTAGCGCCCAGAAAACGTACATAACGGGCATCGGGGAAATCACCGGCTGCTTCCCTGAACATTTCATTGATTTCATTGGCCGGAACACCCCGGATCTCCCCACTGATCATCACGACCCGGAGCTGGCCCTGATGGGTGCCGGGTCCAAGCAGTCGTTCAACACTGGTAACCACCTCCAGCTTGTCGTTGCGCTCCGCGGTGAGTTGTCGGTTGACTTTCCCTACGGCCTCTTCCAGTCGCATCAGTCGGGCATTGGTGGTATCAGTCGGCGTTCCGGGTTTCAGTTCGATATCTATCAGCTGGATGTCATCATCCAGATAAGGAAAGAAGGTGATCGGCAGTATCCCGGTGCGTATAAAAACGACCGAAAGCACAAATAGTACCACGAATACGCTGACATTCAACCATTTCCAACGATGTGACGCCCCGTCGGTAAAGGGTATAAACCACCGATCGCGAAAGCTCAGCAGGCTCCGGATGAACAGCAACTCAAAGCGGGTTTGCCGGTTCTCTTTTGTCAGCACTTTGGAGCGGGTCATTTTGGCTGGAATAAAAAGGAAGGTCACCATCAGGGCGGTAAGCAGTGCACCCGTAACGATGAAGGATACCTCGGAAAAGAATGAACCCGGTTTGCCGGGCAGGAAGAAAAACAGGCTGAAGGCCACGGCGGTGGTCAACAGAGAGATGGTCATCGGCGTAGCCACTTCGCTTGCGCCATCCCGCGCTGCAGCGATCGGATGCTTTCCGAATTCATTGTAGTTGCGGTAGACATTTTCAGCTACGACCACACCGGTATCCACCAGCATCCCGAGTACCAGTATAAACCCGAAGATGGAAACCGGATTGATGGTCAAGTCGTATCCCGTTGCCATCGCCAGTACAAAAGTACCGAGCAGGGAAAGGGGGACAGTCAGCGCTACCCAGAACGCGATTCGTTTGTCCAGGAACAGGGTGAGAATCAGTAAAACCAGTATGAGCCCCATAATTCCGTTTTCCCTGAGCGAAGCCACCCGCTGGTTGATAAATACCGAGATATCTTCGACTACGGAAAGGTTGATGTGTGCATGATTCCGGTTAAAGGATTCGGTATACTTCCGGACATACTCAGCGTTGGCAACAATGTCTTCTTCATTGGTCGAGAGTACCTGCAGTACCACCGATTCTTCACCGTCGAGATAACGGTAGGCAGGACGTTCCTCAAAGGCTTCCCGCACTTGTGCGATATCCCCGAGCAGCACGCGCTCACCGCTGAGGTCCGATCGTACAGGGATCATGGCGATTTCGCGGGCCGTGTTCTTACGATTTCTGGCGCGAATCTGCCTGTTGGCATCGCTCATTCGAAGCTCCCCGCCGGTCATATCGATGTTGTTGTGCTCCACGGCATCGGCCACTTCCTGAAAACCGATCCCGTACCGGTCCATCTGTTCATCATGGAGTTCAATGACGATCTCCTCATTTCCGTATCCAAAAATATTGACATTGCTGATGTTGCCTCTGATCATGAACTCATCCCGGATCTGCCGGGCATAGTCCTTCTTTTCCTGCAGGGAAAGCTCACCGGTCAATGCGATGGTAATCGTGGGATTCAGCATTTCCTGCTTGTGAATCAACGGCGGGTCCATTCCTGACGGAAAATCACTGATTTGGTTGACGGCGTTTTCGACATCCACCAGGGCCTCGTTGATATCGGTCGTTTCGAAAAGTTCAACGGTAATCCGTCCGCTGTTTTCGCGGGATACGGAAGTAAAGCGGTCCATCCCGCTGATGCCTCTCAGGTTTTCCTCGATCCGGGAAACAATCCGTTCCTCGATCTCCAGCGGGGAGGCGCCCCGGTAGATTACATCAACGTAAATTTCATTGGCGTCTTGGGAGGGGTCCAGAGTAAACCTAACCTGGCTGAATGCTATGATACCTGTAATAATAAGCAGCAGCAGACCGAGACTGACCATGGCCGGATGCCGGACAAAAAATGTTATTAATCGTTTCATAATGATTCTGCCTCATTGTGAAAGGAAGTCCGGTTGTTCATGAATCGTCTGTAATCCGGAATAATTTTCTGGCCGTCCCGGAGTCCCTGTACCAGGACATACTCCCGCTCCAGGTCATATATCTGAACGGGGCAGGGCCGGACTTCGCCGTCCTCAAGTGTATAAACATGTCCGCCCCGGTGCAGGGCCGATTTTGGAATACGCGCAATGCTTACCTTCGAGCCGGTTTCCAGAGATCCTTCCAGGTACATTCCTTCACTGAGTGATGACCCTTCCACTTCCAGATAAATGGTCACCTGCTGTGTTTGCGGATCTATCGACGGGTTGATGCGCCGGATGGTACCTTCCCAGTTTTCTTCTCCCTGTTGATTCCGCAGAGCAACAGTGCGACCGGGTACGATATGATTGCGCTGTGAAGTTCTTACCGATGCGTTGAGGATGTATTGATTGGAGTCCACGAAGGTACCGATGTGCTGCTGAGGACCGGTGTTTTGTCCCGGCTCGACCTTTGCCATAGCCACCACACCCGGGAATGGGGCCCTTATGACAAACTTCTCCAGCTGCTGTTCGCTGCTTTTGATCTGATAATAGCGGTCAAACACTCCTTTGGAAGCCAGAAACCGGTGTAACGGGCGATGATCGTAATCAGGCAGATCGGGCAGCGGCTGCTCCGGGTCAAGGGCATCGAACCACGCTTCAAACTGTTCCAGATACTCGGGATAATCCAGCCGAATGTCCGGCAGGACCGAAGCGACCAGCGTTTGGAATCCGCTGCGTGACGAACGGAGCTGCAGTTCCAGCTCTTTGGAATCAAGACGAAGCAGGACCTCTCCCTCATTGAAATGCATCCCTTCCCGGAAGGCCTTGTCCTGATAAAGCACCTTGCCCGTTGCTTCAGGAAATACTTCCAGCCGGTTATCGGCCCTCAGACGCCCCGAAATATCGATACTTTCGGAGATTTCCATGGTAGCCACTTCCATAAAATCCGGCGATTGCTGATGAGCAGCCACATTGGAAGCGGAATGCTGCATTTCTGTTTCCGGAGTATTTGCAGGCCATCTAAGCCATAATGTGATGGCAGCAGCGACCAGTAACAAGATGAGCGTCACAGTTGTCAGATATGCTTTCTTATTTTCCATGTGTTTAAATTTTTTTCACAATGTCACATGTAATGCCCATGTCGATTATAATCATGCTTCTGTGTGGCGGAAAGCCGCCATGGGCATTTCATCTGTTTAAGTCAATTTAGATTCATAAGGTCAGAATGAACTCATATGACAGGATGTAATCTTGACCCTGTGTGTCAGCCGTAGGCTGTCATGTTCGTTTCATGTGAGATGAGTTTGCTTATTGATTACGAAGCGCATGTTTGACGGTTGGCTGGTTCATTTCCCAATCCTGTTCGGTGAATCCGGGGCTACTTCTGTGAATAATCTCTCCTTCACTCTCGACGATCCAGAAATAGGGCCCCTCCGTATCATCCTTCGTTTGATTAGTAAAGTTTGCATCGGAATCAGGCACGATACGGAATGTTTCATCTCGCAGACGTGACTCAGCACCGAATTGATCTTTCAGTTTCATTTCCACCAACCGGGCAGGATTAATTTTGACATAAGTCAGCTCAAATGTTTGCAACAAGGCCTCCCCGTGTGTGGCAACGAACAGGCCTGCCATTAGGAACAGAAGTTTCATAATTGCCGGGCGTATTGTATCAAAGTCTAAAGGTTTTTATTAATACCGTGGGAAATATAAGAGCAAGAAGTCCAAAAGTAAACCATTTGGTCAAAACATTTAGTTTACTTTATATGCTATCATATATTACTGTAAATCAATAATTTATATTATAAATAAATACTAAGATATGTAGTCGTGAAAGAAATATATTGCCATTTTAAACCATATGGTGGAACCTTTTGTTCGAAAGCATTATATTTCTGGCATGAACAGGGGCGTTTATTTTTGCCGATAAGAAATTTTCTGAACCGTACATAAACTTAATGACCAGCACAAATGAGCGATCTTTTAGAACAACCTTCACAAACCGAACAGAAGATATTTGAGGCGGCCCGTCATGTATTTCATAGAAAGGGGCTTGAAGGTGCCCGAATGCAGGAAATTGCCGACAATGCCAATATTCACAAATCGATGCTGCATTATTATTATCGATCCAAGGAAGCCTTGTTTCAAAAGGTGTATCAGTTGTCGATCATGAAAGTCATGCCGGAGATTGTGAATTTGCTAAACGAAGAAGTCTCGCTTGAGCTGAAAATTCGCAAGTTTGTCGTAAAGTATATCGAGACCATTCAGGCCAACCCCGATATTCCGCTCTTTATTCTTCATGAGTTGAATAAAGATCCGAACCGTTTCAAGCAGTTCATCATGGGTCAGGTAGGGAAGAAAGTGGAGCCGTTTCTAGAAGAACTTCGTCAGGCTGCAAAAGAAGGGCGTGTTGTGGATATGCCACCGGAACAGATATTGGTTAACATTCTTTCCCTGACCGTATTTCCATTTATCGGGCGGCCGGTCATTCAGATGATTCTGGGTTATGAGGGAAAAGATTTTGACCAGTTTATCGAAGAAAGGCGACTACTATTACCGGATTATGTTATAAACAGTATTTCAAAATGAAATTTGGTGTTGCAGGGCACAGTATCACCGGAATTGACATACGTCGATCAGATTCCGCAACGTATGTCAGCAATCTTTCCAGATTCAAAAAAATCAATTCTAAAGGAACTCCAAGAAGTTGGAGAAAGGATCGATTTGCACCCGCTGGTAGTAGATGAACATCATATAGCGCATAAAAACGATACTGGTATAGGCCACCATGGATACATAGCTGCGAGGCTTCGTGTCATACAGGCTTTCATCCAATGGCTGTTATTGATTGAGTATATCGTTAATTATATTCCACATGGAATAAATTCTTTCTGGCTTATTATTAAATACTGCAAATAAAAATCTGTATTTCTTCCCTATTAGGAATTGGTTTTTCATTATAATAATTTAGAAATAACCGAGTAAGACAACTTATAGGGAGGGAAAGACAATGAAAAATATTTATCCCTTCAAAGGAAGGTTATCCATCGCTGTAACGCTTGTCCTTTTTGCCATTATTGCAGTTAACAGCTCTCATCAAGGCAAGAACACGCCCGACATTAAAAATTCTTCCGGATCAAGTATAAAGGTGGCAACTGATGTCGTTCCCATTTCAGGGAAACAGCTTTATATGGATGCGTGTGCAAACTGTCATGGTGTTGGCGGAAAGGGTGCATCAAACCGTCAGCTGGGCCTGCAAACTCTCCCCCCTGATTTTACCGATTGCACATTCGCCAGCCGTGAGCCCGATGGCGACTGGATCGATGTGGCTCATCAGGGAGGACCGACAAGGGGATTTTCAAATGAAATGCCGGCCTTTGGCGACGCTCTCACGGAAAATGAATTGAAAAAAATTTTAGATCACATACGCACTTTCTGCAGGGACGACCGCTGGCCCCGGGGGGAATTGAATCTTCCCCGTCCTCTGGTAACGGAAAAAGCGTATCCCGAAGATGAAGCAGTACTCACCACCTCTTTTGACATCCAGAATGAAGGTTCTGTATTTAATGAAATAGTTTATGAACGCCGTTTTGGTGCTCTAAATCAGCTTGAAATCGTATTTCCTTTCGGATACAGTGAACTGTCGAACGGCAATTGGACGGGTGGACACCTGGGTGATATGGCCGTTGGTGTCAAACGCATCTTGCATCACAGCCTTAACAGCGGATCGATCGTCAGTTTAACCGGAGAAGTCATTCTGCCCACCGGTGACGAAGTCCTGGGCTTCGGAAAAGGCACGACGGTATTGGAACCTTTTGTTACTTACGGACAAATATTGCCCTATAACGGTTTTCTCCATTTTCAATCGGGACTGGAGTATCCTCTGCTTCGCGATAAAGCAAATGATGAAACATTTTGGCGGATAGCAGTGGGCAAAAGCTTCAATCCAAAGCCGCGGGGACGCACATGGTCTCCCATGGTGGAGGTACTCGGGTCCAGGGAGCTGGTATCCGGCGCTGTCAATCATTGGGATATCGCCCCCCAAATGCAGGTGACCCTGAACACAAGGCAGCATATTATGCTGAATGTCGGACTCCGAATTCCGGCTGACGACTCAGACAGAGACCCGCAATTTATGTTTTACATTCTTTGGGACTGGTTTGACGGCGGTCTCTTTGAGGGATGGTAATGCATGTAACGAACAGGCTGGATAAAACCACTATTAAACCAGAAGCATAATATAAGGGTGAAACAGATGACCAAGAATCTCACTATCATCATACTGCTTCCAATACTGGTTATTCTTTTGGGCTTAGGCATCAACACTTTCAAAACCCCGGAATCAGCCGGTATGCAACAAGTACACGGTATGGATATAAAGGTTGCCAATCATCTGCTTTTTCAGGCGGCTGACAACTGCATGAACTGCCACAATAATCTTGTCACTCCTTCCGGTGAGGATGTTTCTTTCGGGAGTGACTGGCGGGCTTCGATGATGGCCAATTCAGCCAGAGATCCCTATTGGCATGCTGCCGTCCGCCGGGAAGTTATGGATCATCCTGAATCGCAGAAAATCATTGAAAATGAGTGCGCTACCTGCCATATGCCCATGGCTCACTACCAGGCGAATGCAAGTGGTCAAATGGGGGAGGTATTTGCCAACCTTCCGGCCAATCAGGCCGTAACTCAGCAGAACATGCTGGCTGTTGATGGCGTATCATGCACCACATGCCACCAAATCACCAGTGAAAATTTCGGAGAGCGCGAGAGTTTCACAGGCGGATTTGTAATAAACACCTTGCAGCCCATGGGAGAACGCGAAATATACGGACCATACCCTGTGGATCAAGGCCGCTCTACCATCATGCACTCTTCGTCCGGTTTCCAACAGATAGAATCAAAACATATCCAGCAGTCGGAGCTTTGCGCCACATGTCACACCCTGTACACCCATACGCTTGGTCCCGAAGGGGAAGTGATCGGCGAACTTCCCGAACAGGTTCCCTACCTGGAATGGCGCCACAGCAGTTTTGTTGATAATCGAAGTTGCCAAAGTTGTCATATGCCTGCTGTTCAAGAAAATATGCCGATATCATCTGTATGGGGGCAGTCACGCGCCGACGTTTCAAGGCATTCATTCCGGGGTGGCAATTTCTTCATGATGAGTATACTCAACAGGTACAGAAGCGAGCTGGGAGTCCAGGCTTTACCCCAGGAAATGGACAAGGCCATTAACCGCACCATCGATCACCTTCAAACGGAATCTGCACAAATATTCATTGAAAGTGCTGAAATTGCCGGAAATGAGGTTATTGCGGATGTTGTAATAGAAAATCTGGCAGGTCATAAATTGCCGACAGCCTATCCATCGCGGCGAAGCTGGATACATTTTACGGTTCAGGACCAAAACGACAATATTGTATTCGAATCAGGAGCCGTTCGGCCTGATGGCTCTATAGCAGGCAATGACAACGATGAGGATGACCGTACATTTGAACGGCATCACACAGAGATTACCAATCAGGACCAGGTCCAGATTTATGAGGCCATCCTGGCTGACCAGCACGATGAAGTCACGACCGGTTTGCTGACCGGCATCCGTTTTATTAAAGATAACCGGATGCTGCCCAGGGGATTTGATAAAACTGAAGCCGATGAAGATATCGCCGTACAAGGCTTTGCTGATGAAGATAAAGATTTCCTTGGCGGCAGCGACCGGGTGCGGTATCGTGTGGATCTGGCCAATGCCGAGGGACCGCTCAAAATAACCGCCAGATTATATTACCAGCCAATCGCTTATCGCTGGGCTCAAAATCTTGCTCACTATGACGCTCCCAAAATCAACAGGTTTGTTGATTATTACGAGTCAATGTCGAACAATTCATCGGTGGTATTGACAAGCACAAAGTTAACCTTGCGTT